>JAILPK010000054.1 GCA_024699495.1 Bacteroidaceae bacterium
ATAACGTCCTCTGTCTTTCGACCGAGAGTAGACTATATCATCGTCCATAAGGACGCCTACCACTTCGACCGCGCTTGCGGCCTACTCCCACGATGGATAGTCGTTGAACCTTCTCCTATTCGGAGCTTGGCTGCTGATTGCCCATTATTAAGCGTTTAGGATTTAACCATGCGCCATCTATGTTTTTCTTTTTACTTTCGTCACATTCACACTTAGGTATATTTCATCCTTATGTTGTAGTAAACATAGCTTTAGGGTATTCCAGCAATTCGATAGGTTTCTTATCGAACACATTTCTGTGTACGTGAGCTATTTATTATGTAATTATAATAATTAACCCTGGAGGCCCTCCACGATGGTGTTGTTCAGGATCTCTTCGACCAGAGCGAACAGACCGTTGCAGCTACCATTGCGGACATCCTTGTAGCTCAGAGAAGTCTTGCCATTGTTGGCCTCAATCAGAGCCTGACGCAGAACGTCATTGGCCTGCTTGGTGGAATAATTCTCGACCTGACCCTTGTAGTTATCAACGGCCAGCTTTACGATTTCTTGCATGTTTTCCATTATAGTCATCCTCCTTTATAGATTAAGCAACCCGGATGACATAGTAGGTGTACTTGCCAACGACATCCTTGGCAACGACCTTACCAACCACGGTGGAACCGTCGGTGGCAGCAGACACCTTCACGTTCAGCTTGACGCCAGCCTTGAGCTCGACGATGGAATCAACCTTACCGTCGGTGGTCTCATTGGTATTGAAGTCAAGAGCATCAGCAGTCACGGAGAAAACATCACCGGAGTGCAGACGATAGCCACGGCAGATAGCACCGGCCTCATTGCGGAACTCATCCAGATTGTGCTTCCGCTCATCGTACATGAGCTCGGGAGTGGCGATCAGGACGATCTCAGAAATGGCGGTGTTGGCAGCAGGGGTGACACCCTTCAGGATTTCGCGCTCGGAGGCGGACTCGCCCTTAGCAGCAAAAGTACCATCAACCTTCACCACGTTGCCATTTTCAATAGCGGTTGCGGTAGAACCGGAACCCATATACTTCACAGACACGAGCAGGGACCGAACATCGGTGCCAGCCATGAGGTCTGTACGGACTACACCATAAGACATATTTTGTCCTCCTATATTAGTTATCGGATTCGTAACCGTACTTGCGGAATAAACCGCCATACGGTTCGGGTTTACTCTCGATCTTTGCGACCTTGAGCTTTGGAGCCTTATTCTCCAGGGCGAACTTGGCGACATGTCCGTTCCTGCCACGAATGGCATAGCACTTCTCTTCAATCGCCCCCACGCTTAGATCAGCGCAGTTCTCACGCAGAGCTTCGAAAGCCTCGACACCAACTAAGTCTTCAAACTGAGCAAAGACCGCCTCACGCGCCTGCATTTCAGCGGCGTGTTCTGTGTCAGCCTTAAACTGGCGAAGCTCACCAAGCTCTGTTTCCATAGTTGTAATGGTGCCGGAGGCGTCCTGGTATCTGGACTCCCATTGTGCGCCGTCTTGAATCTTCTTCTCCATCAGCGCATAAACTTCAGCAAAAGGAGATGCTTGTTCGCCTTCATCAAAATCGGCGATAACATACTTCATCCGCTTCTTGCTTTCAAAATCGATAGCGACAGCATCGCCGTCAACGCTATATGTGAACCCATACAGAAGCCAGTCGTTCGTGTCCCAGCAGTACACTTTGCCAGCCTCCATATCGCAATCGACATAGCAATAACGTCTGTACTCGCCCCACTCATTGACGACAGTAACCTCGGACAGAACTCGACAGAGCTCCTCAACGATGTTGCTTGTCAGGGCAAAAGCTTGTTCGTTATCTTCTTCAGGCTCATCAGCTTGCTCTTCAGCAGGCGCACCTTCGGTCTCCTCTTCGGGCTGCTCCTCTGGCTCGGCTACCTGCATTGCTTCAAACTTTTCGATGAGCTCTTCCTCGGTGAAATCATCGAGCGAGAAATCCAAAGTCTCAACATCAATTCTATACGGAGCAGGCTGAACAATTTGGCAAGAAGATTTTCGATGTCATCCACAGTGTGAAGTCTGAGTTCATGAAGAGTGTAGACTATCAGATCAACTGCGAGCAGATCCCCGGCGAGACGGCTGCGGCAAAGCTGATGAAGAAAGATAAATTCTTCTATCCTGACAGAGCTGTGACAGACCTACCGCTGTACGGGAATCAGTTTCTCCCACTTGGGATTAAGGCGACTCTGCACGAGCGCACAAGAATCGCGGCGATGTTCGACGGATTCTGCAACGGCGGTAGTATTTTACACATCAATATTGATGCTCCGTTCAACAGCCAAGAGCTTGCATGGGACATGCTCAACTACGTAGCCGACCAGGGCGTTACATACTTCGCATTCAATACAAAGATTCAGGCTTGCAAACACAACCATGCATTCTACGGCAAGAAGTGCCCTGTGTGCGGAGGCGATGTTGAAACTGAGTACAGCAGGATCGTCGGCTTCTTCGTCCCCGTGAAGACATATTCGGCAGAACGCAGCCAAGAGTTCGCCATGCGTGAGTGGGAAGATGTTAACGCACGAGCCTGAACTGAGCCGAGATTATTTGGTTGAGCATTACATCAACCAAAACAAAAACAGATATACAATCTCGCAAGAGACGGGTGTGTCACCAACTCGCATCGGTACATTATTACAAAAATTCGGCATACGCAGATACACAGTCGAACGCCACGGCCTCGTGAAGCATCCTCTTAATAACGTATGGTGCGGTATGAAGGAGAGATGTACCAATCCAAACGCAGATAACTACAAATGGTACGGCGGAATTGGTGTTACAGTGTGTGATGAGTGGAGTGACTTCCTACCATTCTACAACTGGGCAATAAATAACGGGTGGAAACGTGGACTTACCCTCGACAGGATAGATTACACTCTTGGATACTCACCTGATAATTGCAGGTTTGTGACAATGCAACGTCAATGTAGGAACAGGAGATCTAACGTCTACATTACAGCTGGTGGGCAAACAATGCTCCAGTGCGAATGGGAAGAACACTTCGGGTTGCCGAAAAAGATACTTTCAAAGTGGAAATACAGGTACGGAGAGAGGTATGTCGTTGATTGGATTGAAAGGGAGCTAAGTGTGGTATGTTAATTAAAGGCTTAATTGACGAAGATTTTGTAAACTACAAAGCCCCATCAATGTTTATCTGCACTAACACTTGCACATTTAAGTGTGACAAAGAAAGCGGGATGAGCTGTTGCCAAAACAGCTCTCTCGCCCACCAGAAATCAATCGATTTATC
>JAILPK010000086.1 GCA_024699495.1 Bacteroidaceae bacterium
CTGGTCACTCACCGAGCAAGACCCCTTCAACAACGTAGGCCGCACCTGTATCGAGGCTATGGCTGCTGTGCTGGGGCACACCCAGTCACTCCACACCAACGCCCTCGATGAGGCTATCGCCCTGCCTACCGACTTCAGCGCCCGAATCGCACGTAACACGCAGATCTACATCCAAAACGAGACCCAGGTGTGCAAGCACATCGATCCGTGGGCTGGTTCCTACTATGTGGAGAAGCTGACTCAGGAGCTCTACCTGAAGGCTTGGGAGCATATCCAGGAAATCGAGAAGCTCGGCGGTATGGCCAAAGCTATTGAGACTGGTCTGCCCAAGATGCGTATTGAGGAGGCCGCTGCCCGCACCCAGGCTCGCATCGACTCAGGCGTTCAGACCATCGTGGGTGTGAACAAGTATCGTCTCGAACACGAAGATCCTATAGATATTCTCGAGATTGACAACACCGCTGTGCGTCTGCAGCAGGAGGAGAGCCTGAAGGAACTCCGCGCCAAGCGCGACAACGAACAGGTCAAGAAGGACCTCGCCGCCATCACCGCCTGCGTGCAGGACTTTGCCGATGGCAAGAAGAGCGAGAACAACCTCCTCGACCTCGCCGTCACCGCCGCCGGCCACCGGGCTACCCTCGGCGAAATATCCGATGCCTGCGAAGCAGTCGTGGGCCGTTATAAAGCAGTAATCAGAACCATTTCAGGCGTGTATAGTTCAGAAAGCAAGGCCGATGCAGACTTCGAGGAAGCCTGCCGCCTCACCGAAGAGTTCGCTAAACAGGAGGGCCGTCGCCCCCGTATCATGGTGGCCAAGATGGGCCAGGATGGTCACGACCGTGGCGCAAAAGTAGTAGCAACGGGCTATGCCGACTGCGGCTTCGACGTAGATATGGGTCCGCTGTTCCAGACTCCTGCCGAGGCTGCTCGCGAGGCCGTGGAGAATGACGTCAACATCGTTGGTGCCAGCTCTCTCGCTGCAGGTCACAAGACTTTGATTCCGCAGCTCGTGGAAGAGCTGAAGAAACTGGGCCGCGAGGATATCATGGTCATCGCCGGCGGCGTAATCCCCGCTCAGGACTATGACTTCCTCTACAAGTCCGGCGTCGCCGCCGTATTTGGTCCTGGCACCTCGGTGGCCAAGGCTGCCTGCGAGATGATGAAACTGCTTCTCGGTAAGTAGTAAATAAATCACCGGTGTCTGCGGCTGCGGACATCGGTGATTATCTTATACCAATCTGATTTGGGAACCCAAATCGGTAATTAGGATTTAAGATAAATAAAAAAGGTCGAGTTCGCTAACTCGGCCTTTTTGTATTACTTACCCCGGCGGTTTCGCTTGCCCCAGCGGTGTCACTTGCCTTGGCGGTTTTGCTTGCCTTGGCGGTTTCACTTGCCCCAGCGGTTTCACTTGTCCTAGGAGTTTAGTTTGCGTTGGCGGTTTCCCTTGCCTTAGCGGTTTTGCTTGTCCTCGGCTGTGTCCCTTGCCTTGGCGGTTTTGCTTGTCCTTGGCGGTGTCACTTGCCTTGGCAGATAACCCCCAAGCTGTTATCGCCCTTTGGTGGGGTGTCTTATTCAAAGAGCATCAATATGATGCGTTAAGATATATAGCTTGTTAATTACTTAGGCAATCCGAAGACATCGCTCAGTTCCTTCATCTGAGCATCTGACATACCTTCTGGTTCGAATCCCATATTTTTGGCAGCAATATATATTAATGCTGCTTTGTTGAGCACATCTACCTGGTCGAAGGCACTCATGATGTTTGTATCTACGGCGAAGACACCATGCTTTTCCCACATCACAACGTCATAGTCGTCATCGATGGCTTTGATGGTGGCATCTGCAAGTTCTACACTGGATGGCAGCATATATGGAACCATTCCGAGGCCACGAGGGCAGAATGCCTTTGTTTCGGGAATCATTGACCAGAGCACTTTTGTCGCTACGTCCTCCTCAAGGAATTTCTTGCTGTGTGTAAGGGCAACTAATTCTATGGGGTGGGTGTGGAGACTGGCCCGATAAGGGGAGCCTTTTGCAAGAAGATAATTGTGAACTGCAAGATGTGAAGGCAGTTCGCTTGTCGGTTTTACCGGTTTGTCTGCAATGATGACGTATGTGGCGCAGTCGTCAAGGATGCGGATTACGCTGCCGTTGTCCATAGGCCATCGGGCCAGGTCACGCATGCGCATATTTGTGCCTTTGCAGTAGAAGTAGCATCCTTTAAGATGTGGCAGGGTGGTGCCAATGGAATATACAGGTGATATGGCGGGCAGTTGCCTGACGGACTCATCCACCTGCTCCGTGATGTTCACAGTGATATTGCCGCCATTGCGCTCAGCCCATCCTTTCTGCCAAAGATACCCGGCGACTTCTGCAACATTCTCCACTACTTGTTTTAATTCTTCGTGATTGTCTAAAACACTTTCCATAGTTGATTTGAATATATTGTTGTTGATTTCTTATTCTGCTATCTTATTTCTTTTGTATTGCTTTTGCAATCTTTCTGAAATGATATTTACGGAAGTCATCCAACTTCTTTCGCTTGCCCTTTGTGGCTTGATACCATTGCATAAGCAGGGGCTCTTCGGTATTCGACGGCAGGCGCCCATGCTTGCGGTGGAAGTCAATGAGTGTCTGGCAGCGCGCTATGTATGATGCTTCGCGCTCGTTTCTCGGGTACTGGTACTTGGGTATGTCGGCCATACCCTTTTCGTATTGTTTGAGTTCCTCCTTTGTAACATGTAGCCTATGGGTATATTTTCGCAGGGCATAATGCATGGTGGACTCTATTCCATCGGCTTTTAGGGCATAGGGCCATCTCTCATTCTCCTTAATGAAGCGGTGCATGGAAGCCAAAACTCCTTCCACCGTAAGAGGAGACGCCCAATAGCAGGCGGGGTATGTCTTATTTGCCAGTCCGACGAAACTGGTATGTGCGATTTGTTCCTCAGTGATGAAATATTGCAGTTTGCCCTTTTTTACCCCCAGATAAATGGTGGATTCACAACTCCTTAAAGTGGTGTTGTTACGCATCTCAACCATTGTTCTGCACAACTGCTGCAATGTCATTGGTTCGTCGCATCCATCAAGAATCTGTGCTGCAAGTTCTCCCAATGTGCCTGAGAAGCGATTCCATTCGCGTAGCTGATAGGTGGATTTCTTGCCTACGGAAATGAAGCGGTCGTCGATGAGCATATAGCTTCTGACGAACTTGCTGTTCTTATGATGATCCTCAGGATGCAGGCGTTTGAATTCCTGGAATATTGCTTCCACAGTCATCGCCTCTCCGTGGTGTTTTATAATGTTATAAATTTCTAGAGAGTAGTTTATGCGGTTGACGTGGAATGTTATTTCATCTCCGTCTATACTTACATCCGGGAATCGCAGAATCACTTCCCGAATGATGGATATCACCTGGCTGCGGATGTTTTCGTCGGTATCTGGCTGGAAATATCTCTCAGCCATTGCGCTGAGCGACGCCTTCTTCTCAACAATCTTCTGCAGGTTGGCATCGTGGGCGAACTCCTTCAGGAACAGCCGGAACTGGAATTTGCTCAGTTTGTTGTCGTAGGCAAATAGAATATCGGGCTCTTTCCATTCAATCTCTCTGGCTCTGTGTCCGTTGGCTCTCGTTCCATTTGTTCTTATTGAGATTATGACAATTGGTCTGACCAGCGCGATGATAGCCAGGGCTGCATAGAAGCTCATCTCAGGAACTCCTTCGGTTATGCGTGTTTCGGCCCAGTTGGTATTGCTTTCTGTGATATATTCCTGAGTGAAAAGACTTGTCTTCGCCCATCTGCTTTCTGCCCATACCTGGGGGAAAGGATTCTTTTCGCTGATGGTCAGTTTGGAGAGTTGGCGTGTGCGCTCGAAAGACAGTCCATACTCCTTCGACAGAGACCATAATGTTTCATACGGCCCTTTTATACCATTTAAGCGGGCGTAGGTTTCTATTTTGCGGTCGTCGGAATGCAGGAAATAACGTGATGCGATATATAGCATCGGGTAGCGCCCGTTGCGTTCGTAGAAATCTCTAACGAAATTGCGCTCTTCAGGTTTGAGAAAAGAATAGTCGGCATTCAGCAGGGCTAAATCGGCATCCCTCTTGTCGGCGCTTATGATGCTCTCATATTCCTTACGGAAGGTGTCAAGAAATACAGAAATTCTCTTTAGGGTAATTGTTCCGAGTCCAATCCAGTCCTGCAGGAATTTGTTGTTGTTGATATAGGGTTCTGCCAACCTGTAGTTTTTCAGATGGGTTCGTATAAGATTCCGGGACCTCGTGTCTGTTATTTCATCCGTCATCTGTTCAAAAGTCAGTTGGACACGCTGGTCCAGATTGTCATCGAGCTTCTGGAAGCGGAATTTCTTTGTGGCCGGAATGACAAACAGGACCCCATCCGCATCTGCTTCAGTCTCCTGTGCCTCCTCCGGCCAATTCTCAATGTGCTTGTAATAGGTCCTGAGTTTTCTTAGCATCGAATCTACATACACAGTGGTTTGAGCTCCACAGAAGGGTATTCTTCTCGCGTCTGCCTCCCCTCTTAACAGAGGCATCAGCCGCCCTTCAACATCTTTTGTCATCCAAGCTACGGCATTTCGGCTGCGCACATTAAGCCCTTCTGCCAGCTGCTGACATTTCGTAATCAATAAATCCCTAATAATGTCGTCCATAAATATCTGTCTATTCTCTCGGGGGAATGTTAGTATTTATAAGTTTCGATGCCGCAAAAATAGTTTTTTTTTTAAATAAAAACAAATTTTTTGCAAAAAACTCTTTTGTCTTTTCTACGTATCTTATCTGTGGACTATCAGACAAGGCTGCGTGGTAAAAATATACCTCTGCCTAAATGACTTTAGACAGAGGCATCAAGTACTTTAGACCATGTGATAAAGGGCCTTCGGCCATGGCCTGTTTTCCCTTCGTGACGATTATTCGCCGAATTCCTTGCGGATGGCATCGGCTATTGACTGCATCTCCTCGGCCGGGAGGGATAGTTTGGGATTGGAGAAAAGCATATCACGCTCGCTCTGCATCGGGATGAGATGGATGTGGGCGTGGGGAACTTCGAGTCCGAGAACTGCTTCACCCACTTTCACGCATGGAATTACTTTCTTTATGGCGCGCGCTACGTGTGCGGCGAAGACATGCATGCGGGCAATCTCTTCATCTGTCAGGTCGAAGATGTAATCTACCTCGCGGCGTGGAATAACCAAAGTATGGCCTTTAGCCATCGGGTTGATGTCAAGAAAGGCATAGAACTCTTCACTGCTGGCGCAGCAGTAACTTGGGATTTCGCCGGCTGCTATTTTACTGAATATAGTCATCGTCTTTATTCGTCAAAGGTGATATCCATAATCTCAAAATTCATGGTTCCCCGCGGCACTTTCACCTCCACTATCTCGCCTACTTTGTGGCCGAGAAGTCCTTGTGCTATTGGGGTCTGTACTGAAATCTTCCCTTCGCGCAGGTTGGCTTCAGTTTCGCTAACAATAGTATATGACATTACAGCCTTGTTAGCCATGTTTTTCAGTGTTACGCGCGACAGGATCTGGACGGTGTCCGCGCTTAACTTGCTTGTATCAATAATCTTTGCAGAGGTTATAGTGGCCTTTAGCTGTGTAATCTTTATTTCCAGCATAGCCTGAGCCTCTTTGGCTGCATCGTATTCAGAGTTCTCGCTCAGGTCTCCTTTGTCGCGAGCTTCAGCAATTGCTGCCGATGCAGCGGGTCTTTCTACCGCTTCCAAGCGGTGCAGTTCGGCTAATAGTGAATCATAGCCGGCTTGTGTCATGTAAGCCATGTTTAGTGGTTATTTTTTTAATTAGGATTTTACTTGTTGAGACAGTCAAAAACAAAAGGACTCCGATATCTCACGGAACCCTTTGCTTTACGCATTTGTTTTATTTTGGCGACAAAATTAATAATTTTTTCTATACTCGCCAAATTTTTTGCCCTAAATTTATTTAAGCAATGATTTTATTGTTGTTTCCAAGTCGGAGATGTATTCGCCGCGAGCTTCCAGATTTGAGCCTTTGGCAATAATAAAGAAGCTGGGCAGCTGAGTCACCTGATAGAGTTGCAGCATGTCGGCATTGGGCCCCTCGGCACAGTGTACACAAACCCAAGGCAGTTTCTCACACATTGTCTTCCAGTAGTGAATGTCAGCATCGACAGAGACCTGATAGATTTCCAGTCCCTGGGAGTGGTATTTCTGGTATAGAGTCCGGAGGTCTATGTTGCGTTGCTGGGAGTGGGGCAAGGAGTATGAGGTGAAGTCGAGCAGAACTACATAATCCTTGAGTTCCGACAGGCGGCGCTCTTGCCCGTTGATGTCGGGAAATCCCATGTCTATGATCCCGCTTTCATGCACCTTGTCTCCTGAGAGTTCGATTTTTACCGGTTGTGACTGTCTGGTGTTGCGCAGGCCGCGAATGGCAATGTTGCGGATATGTTCTGTGCGTGTTGCTCTTGGGTATTCCTGATCCCATTGGGTCGCTACGGCTGCAAACATCTGAACATCGGTCGGGTCGCTTTCGGGGTCGTAAAGCATTTGCTGACCCACAGATTGGAACAGAGCAAAATAGGCAGAGGCCGAACTGGGGTCCTTCAGAATGTATTCTCTGGCCAGCGTCTGCTTATATCGCTTCACCATTTGTGCGGCAGCCTCCATTTTCTCCAGTGCGGACAGGGTGTCGGCATGTTCAAGTTGCGATAACTGCATTTGGAGTTGGATGTTGAGCAGCGCCATCGTCTTCATCGTCTTGGATGCCTCGTTGCCACCGATCTCATATCTGGTCCCGAAGGCATCTGCCGGAGCAGCGACAGTAATGTCTTCCAGAGAATCCACTACAAAATTGATTATCTGAGTGCCTAAGCGCAGGCGGTAGAAGTCCGGAGAGAGTATGCTGTCTGCCCTTTCCACGGTGAATGAGAAACTGCCATCCTTGCCTATCTTACAGGTAGAGCAAGTCTGTATGCCGTCTAAGGTAAGTGCCTCCAGGGTGAGAGTGCTGTCAGCGCCCCCATCCACAGTTCCCTCTACGCGGAAAGTCTGTGTGTTGCCTGTGCAGCTCACCATGCTCAGGAACAGAAAGCATATCAGCAATACCACGATGGCCATAGCCATCACTCCGGTCATTACCTTTTTATTCAGATTACTACGTTGATTTCGCCTCATATCAGTTCTTTGTATATTGTAATTTGTCTTTGACCGTCCTGACTTCCTTGTCATTTCGGATGTGTAATTGCATTGACCCGCTCTCATGATAGTAGCGGTTTGTAATCTCTTCCTCCAGATAAGGCTGGATGTATTGGCGGTGGCGCATCAAGTCGGAGTGCACATCTTTATGCTTCAGACGCGCCTCAAGGGAGTCGGCCAGCGCACGTGTTTCGGCATCCATGAGGCCTTCGGCCCGCGCCATCTGTCTCACGCCGGAAAACATGGTTGCGCTTCGTCCATTATACTTGAAGTCTGTGGCGGCTATGGCATCCGCAAAAGCCTCGTATTCTTCGTCGGACAGAGAGAAAAGGTCTGGTGTGGCAATAGAGGGGCGGGTCTTTACATAATCAGTGACATAGTCGAAGAATTGGTCGCTATAGTAGAGGTCTGTCACCATGGTTGGTATGGTGTCGAGCTCTATAAGGCTGTCAGGAAGAATCCCTCCCCCATCTCGCACAGTGCGTCCGTTACGGGTGTGGAATTCGCGGGTGAGCGAGTCGGGCAGATGTGTGGCAGCCCCATCAGCACTGCGGTGGCGATAGTCGTAAGCCTGAATGCAGCGCCCCGATGGGATATAATAGCGGGCTGTGGTGATCTTGAGTTTGCCGCGATAGGGCACGTCGCGCACAGCTTGGACCAGCCCTTTGCCGTATGTGCGGCGCCCCCATATAGTAGCCCGGTCCAAATCCTGCCATGCGCCGCTGATAATCTCGGCTGCAGAGGCAGAGTTGCCATTCACGAGCACATGCAGAGGCATCAGGGTGTCGATGGGTTCGTCGGGGGTGAGATAGTCGTAGCAAGTGGAGGGCAGCTTCCCTTTTGTGGACACTACCAGACTGCCCTTGGGCACGAACATTCCGACAATCTCCACCGCTTGAGAGATGGCGCCGCCGGGATTGTCGCGCAAATCCAGAAGAAGTGATTTCATCCCTTTCGCCTTCAGGTCCGTAACTGCCTTGCGTACCTCGCGGGCGCAGTCGTCTGTCACTTGCGACAGATATATGTATCCCAGTCCCGTCTCAGGCTCGATGATGTCATACCAGGTGACGGCAGGGAGTTTTATGTTTTCGCGAACGAGCTTGAAAGAAAGAGGCTTGCGAGTTCCTGGCCTCTCCACTTTCAGTTCAAACTTGGTGCCTGGTTCGCCACGCAGATTCTCGCTGACCTTTTCCACTTTCCATCCCTCCACGTCCTTGCCGTCGATAGAGAGGATTATGTCTCCGGCCTTCACTCCAGCACGCGCAGCGGGGCAGTCCTGATATGGCTCTGATATTACTACACGTTTGGTGTCTTTCATGGCTCTTATCATTGCTCCTATTCCCGCATAGCGTCCTGAAGTGCTGGCGCGGAACTCGTCCTGTTGGCTTATGGGGATGAAGTTGGTGAAAGGATCCACTTCCATCAGCATGCCGTCGATAGCCCATCGCAGTGCGGTGTCGGCAGAGATGGTATCAACATAATACATGTCTATCTGGCGGTAAATGTCGGCAAAGGTCTCCAACCCCCGCGTTATGTCAAATCCTCCCGCGCGACGCTCTTGCGAATGAATAGTAACACTCAGAAGCGAGATTAAGGCCAGTACGCACGCGCGTATATTAATTAATGTGTATTTTCTCATATCTGTTTTTGGAAAGAGTCTCTTTATATTTTTGAATTGGCGATTGCCGAACGCAGCGCCGCCGAAGTGACATTTGTACCGATGACCTTAATTACCTCGCCCGCGATGAGATTACCATAGTTTAGGCAGGTGCCGAGGGGGAGACCCTGGCTCCATCCGTGTAGAAATCCTGCGGCGAAGAAATCGCCTGCGGCTGTCGTGTCCACGGGCTTTTCCTTGCTGCACAGAGGGGCCGTTGCCCGTTCGGCAACTGTCATTGTCTTGCCGGAGGCATCAGGAACAGACCTGGTAGCCGTAGCCCCGTCTTTGCCAAGTTTCTCTATTGCCACCTGTGTCATTCCAGACATAATCTCCAAGGCTTTTTCCGGGTCGTCGGAACCGCTGAATGCTGCTGCCTCTTCCTGATTGGCAAACAAGATGTCAACGTAGTTGCGTACGATGTCGGTTATGAATTCGTGGTCGGATAATACAACATTGAATGAGGCCAGGTCGTAGCTTATTGTCAGTCCGAGCCTTTTGGCTGTCTTGACGATGTGTTCCATGAGGGCATGGTTCTGCACCAGATAGCCTTCGATATGTAATATGCCATAACCGCGAAACATCTCATCCGTGAGATGCTCCGGTTCCATCAGCAGCGCGGCGCCGAGATGTGTGGCAAAGGTACGCTCACCGTCGGGGGTGATGAAAGTGGTTGCTACTCCGGTGCCCGCTTCTTTTACTATGTTGAAGTGGGCCTTTATGTCCCGCTTGGCAGCACTCTCCTGAAGGTATTGCCCCCAAGAATCATTTCCTATTGTTCCGACAAATCCAGGCCTGTCGCCAAGAAGAGCCAGGGCCAGCATGCTATTGGCTGCGCTTCCCCCTGTTGCCACTTGAGACTCTGCATTCATGAGACTTTCCTCGAGAATCTTCATCTGTTGAGCATCAATCAGAGTCATTGCTCCCTTGGTCAGCCCCTGTTTTTGCAGTTCAGATTCGCTGATTTTGATGAGAACATCCACTAAAGCATTACCAATTCCAAGTATTTTTTGCATCTTTCGTAAATTTTTCGGCAAAGATATTGCATATTTTCCGAATTTACACTACTTTTGCCCCGCAATTCTGAAAAAGAGTGCAAAAACTGCAATAAAAGCCTGCTTCAGTAGCTCAGTTGGTTAGAGCACATGACTGTTAATCATGGGGTCGTTGGTTCAAGCCCATCCTGAAGCGCAAGACAGAAACAGCACTCTTTTCAGAAAAGCCTGCTTCAGTAGCTCAGTTGGTTAGAGCACATGACTGTTAATCATGGGGTCGTTGGTTCAAGCCCATCCTGAAGCGCTTCAAGGATAAAGGAGTCAGATGTGTCTGGCTCCTTTATTCTTGTTGCCCCCATGCTGGTTCCGGCCGCCTGCTTATGTCGGGCTCTGAGGATAAAACATGGTCTTATGCCGAAGGGCTGATATTGCCGGGGATGTAGCGCCCCGCTATATGGTAATGTAGAAGCAGGTTCGTGGCAGAGAAGACGATGCCATAGCAGGAGTAAATGTGGAAATATAGCACAAAAAGCTCAGAAACAGATTGTTTTACGCGAGTAATTTGTAACTTTGTGCCGTCTTTTTGAACATATACCTGACAAGAACTGTGTGATTTATAATGAATACAACCAGCAAAACAGATACGGCCTCTGCCGCTGGGCCTCTTCTTGACAGGCCCTGCCTGCCTGCTGATGGAGACTCCGAAAGGACACCTTACAGTTCCACTCAGACCGGAACTGACAGTGAGACTCCCACCACAGACAAAAAGAGTGGAAGGGAGCCCCTTGTCCCGCGAAAGTATCTTCTTACCTTCATTCTCATTACGTCGCTCTTTGCCCTGTGGGGATTTGCCAACGATATTACCAACCCTATGGTGGCGGCTTTCCAGACTCTGATGGAATTGTCTGCTGCCAAAGCCTCTATGATTCAGTTCGCTTTCTATGGCGGCTATGCCACGATGGCCATCCCGGCGGCCCTCTTCATACGCCGCTATAGCTACAAGGTTGGCATAATGATTGGCCTTGCGCTATATGCCATCGGGGCCTTCTTGTTTATCCCGGCGGCTCAGTATCAGCAGTTCTCTTACTTCTGTGTATCGCTGTATATCCTTACTTTTGGCTTGGCTTTTCTGGAGACCACGGCGAACCCTTTCATCCTTTCGCTGGGTGACAAGAGCAATTCCACGCGCCGCCTGAATCTGGCTCAGGCATTCAATCCTGTCGGTTCCCTGTCAGGAATGGCCATCGCCTCGTTCGTTGTGTTGCCGCAGTTGCTTTCAGACAAGCGGGATGCTGCCGGACAAATTATTTTCAGTTCCCTCTCCGAAGCCGAAAAAGTCGACATTCGTGTTCATGACCTTGCCGTAATCCGAGACCCGTATGTGGCACTTGGCCTCGTGGTCATAGTGATGTTCGTGATTATAGGCCTGACGAAAATGCCCAAGTTGACAGGGGCGGGCGAAAAGATGAATATCCGAACGACTCTGGGTAGGTTGTGGCACAACAATATTTACCGCTTTGGCGTTGTGGCGCAGGTGTTCTATGTTGCAGCCCAGATTATGTGCTGGACATTCATCATCCAATATGCCGACCACCTCGGTATGAACAAGGCCACGGCACAGGTGTTCAATATCGTGGCGATGTCCCTAAACCTGAGCGGACGTTTCATCGGCACATTCATCATGCGGTATGTCAACACCCGCTATCTGCTGATGGTATTCGGCATCTGTGCTTCCATATTCACTCTCGGTGCAATATGCATTGACGGCCGGGCAGGTCTGTACAGTCTGGTGTGCATAAGCTTCTTCATGTCCATAATGTTCCCCACGATTTATGGCATAGCTCTGGAGAATGTCGAAGCTGAAGACACAACTCTCGGTGCGGCTTTTCTCGTGATGGCCATAGTGGGCGGCGCCCTCATGCCACCTCTGCAGGGAATGGTCATAGACCTCGGCACTGTGGGCGGTTGGCCCGCCGTCAATATATCTTTCTGCCTGCCGTTGATGTGTTTCTGCCTAATAGCAATATATGGGTTTAACA
The DNA here is from genome assembly GCA_024699495.1 of Bacteroidaceae bacterium. GTDB lineage: Bacteria > Bacteroidota > Bacteroidia > Bacteroidales > Bacteroidaceae > Physcousia. The sequence continues at coordinate 11,900 of JAILPK010000086.1, forward strand.
CCTATCGTCTGGGCCAAATTAAGTAGATAGCTGCCTCCGATGGGGCTTCCTTTTCCCGGCAGCCCGCGGGCATGGGCCTATTGGCGCTCTCAGTAAGACAAACAACCAGTTATTACAATAGTCATAAAAGTATCCTGAAATATGAGTCAGTCGATTAAGTCATCCACAAACGGAAGCTTTAACAGCCCGGTATCAAACCCGTCATCTTGCCATAAGGGCTGCGGCAAGATTGAGGGGGCAGACATCATCCAGTTTGGCGAAGGTAATTTCCTCAGAGCTTTTTCAGAATGGATTGCGCAGAGGCTGGGCTTCACCGTGGCTATAGTAAAACCGCGCCCGGGCAATTCCCTGAATCAGCTCAGGGCGCAGAATTGCCGCTACCATGTGAATCTGCGAGGCCTGCTCCAAGGCAAGACACTGGACTCTATGGAGGAGATTACATGTGTCACCTCGGCAGTGAATCCCTATGAGGATTACGACGCTTTTCTCGCGTTGGCTGAAGCTTCTTCTGCCCGTTTCATCGTTTCCAACACCACTGAGGCCGGAATAGCATTTGACCCCTCATGCCGCTTGGATGACACTCCGCCGGCTTCCTTCCCCGCCAAACTCACCCAGTTGTTGTATCATAGGTTTCAGACATTCGGCGGAGATGACTCCAAGGGCTTTGTAATTCTGCCCTGCGAACTTATATTCCACAATGGACAGGCTCTCAAGACCTGTGTCATGCAGTATGTGGATCTTTGGAAGGAGGGGCTTGGCAAGGACTATGAGGCATTTCGGGACTGGGTCGGGAATGCATGCTGTTTCTGTACAACCCTCGTTGACCGCATAGTGCCTGGCTATCCCGAGAAAGACCTCGGGATGTTGCAGTCACGCCTGCCACAACACGACCCTCTGCTAGTCCAGGCTGAGCCCTACCACCTCTGGGTAATTGAAGTCCCCGGGAATATGACCATAGAGCAGCTGTCGGCCGAACTGCCTGCCGCCAAGGCCGGACTGAATGTTGTTATTACTCATGACGAATCGCCATACCACGAGCGCAAGGTCACCCTTCTCAACGGACCTCATACTGTTCTCTCGCCGGTCGCTTTTCTCTCTGGCCTTGACATTGTGCGGGATGCCTGCCAGCATGAGGTCATCGGACCGTTTGTGCGCCGCATCATGTATGAGGAACTGCTACCCACACTTGACCTGCCGGAGGACGAACTGCTCCAGTTCGCTGCCGACGTGATGGAGCGGTTCTGCAACCCTTTTGTTGACCATCAGCTGACGAGCATAATGCTCAACTCCTTCCCGAAGTTTCAGACGCGCGACCTGCCTGCTCTGAAGATTTATCTCGACCGCCGCGGTCAGTTGCCTAAAGGCATTGTTCTCGGCCTTGCCGCTATCTGCGTCTATTATCGCGGCGGCCAGCGCGCCGACGGCAAACCAGTCTGCCCCAATGACAATCCGCAGATCATGAAGCTTCTTCACGACCTTTGGAACAATGGAAATGGGGATAAACCCACCCCGCGCGTTGTGGCTGAAGGTGTGCTTGCCGCTAAGGAACTGATTTGGCATGAGCATGGAAATCTGAATTCTATCCCTGGGCTCACCGACCTTCTCGCCAGATATATAAGCAGCATTCTTGATAATGGCATGATGGCGACGGTGAAATCTCTCTGCTGATGAGGCCGGTAGCCGCGGGTATCAGTCTGCACCTTGACTCCCATCTGTCTTTTTTCTTGTCTGCAACCTCGCTATATCTGATATAGCGTAAGCGTATCCGCTTTGACGCCTTGCATATTATAATTTCTTCCATCTGTCAGGCAATAGAGCCCTATACTCTTTGATGTCAGTATTTGGCTGCATCAGTGCAGTCCTGTTGATGACGTCAGAGATATACTCGAAGAAAT
>JAILPK010000087.1 GCA_024699495.1 Bacteroidaceae bacterium
ATTTCTTCGAGTATATCTCTGACGTCATCAACAGGACTGCACTGATGCAGCCAAATACTGACATCAAAGAGTATAGGGCTCTATTGCCTGACAGATGGAAGAAATTATAATATGCAAGGCGTCAAAGCGGATACGCTTACCGCTATTAGCGCTTACTGCATCTACCTAAATTATGGATTGAAGATAATATTTAATTTTGGATTGAAGATGATATTTAATTTTGGATTGAAGATAGTATTTAATTATGGAGCATACGACAGCCACAAGGGCGTAAAGTTGCAGTTCTTAATCATTGACATCATGGCAGAACAGGCCTCTTTATTATGTTCATTTTATCTGTTTTTGTCCAAATAAATATTCCATCTATCCTTACAAATGGAACATTTTCACCGCGCGAGAATCCTCTATATGCTGCCCAGTTGTCCTCCAGTTGAAAATAAGAGATTCTCAAGAGGCCTTTTTCGGTATAATTATTTAATATACAAGCTGTTATGGCTAATTACAAGCAACATTTGCACAGACAATCTAAGAGAAAACATTTGCTTTTGAGCCTCTCCCCTACAGCAAAAGGGCTAACTGCCTGTGTATCAAGCCACACATCCAAATACACCATGGTCTAAAGTACTTTACATCAAGGTGTATTAGCAATTACACCTTGATGTAATCGTTTGTAAGCCTCGATGTATTTGCCCCTTATTTCTGGTGAAAACGCCCTTTTTCCTTGATGGATTAGCCAATTTCCTGCTCTGGATTGAGTTTTTCGAAATGTTTTATCGGCTCGAAAAAGCAGAAATGTGTTCAATTTGCCCAGAGAGAAATCAGACAAATCGAACACATTTCTGCACTTCATCACATTGCGAAATAAAGTGGGATGGAAATGGTTTTTCTGGGGAATGGAGGGGGAGGAAGGGGGTGGCGCCCCTCCATATTAAAACTTCACCCTCAGGTCTATGCCGAACTGTATTGGAGCTCCGCGTTGTGCGAATGGAGTGGCGGTAGATGTGTTGTAAAGGGCAAAGGTGTTATAATGAGTGTTGGTCAGATTGCGCCCCCACAGATTCAGGGATAATGTGCCGAAGTCGGCAGACACATGAGCGCCCAGCAGAGCGTAAGCTTTCTGGTAGAATGAGTTGGCTTCGTCCCAGTAGGTCTTACCCGTAACGGTGGCGTTAGCTCCTAATGTGATGGAGCGGAGGGAACCAGAGAAGTCGAACCTGTAATCCAGCGATGCTGACGCGGTGTGTGTCGGGATAAAGGGGACGTGGTTTCCTGCGTATGATATTATACCGATTTTGCCGGTGGGAGTAGCAGAGCTCGATGTGATGCTGTCTTTATACTGGCTGAATGTGGCGCATGTGAGAGCATAGGATGCGGCCCAGGTGAGGCGGTTGTTGCGCGAAGAGCCTCTCAGCGACAGTTCGGCTCCGCGGCTGTTGGTCCGTCCGGCATTCTCCATCATACGTCCGAAGCCGCCTGGAGCCATCACAGACAGCTGCTGGTTGCGGATTTGCATCCAGAAGAATGCGGCATCGGCCTGCAGCAGTCCGTCAGCAAGATTCAGGTGAGTTCCCACCTCATAGTTCCAGCTCTCCTCGGGTTTATAGGAAATGGTTTCGCGGATGCGTTCGTAGTCGGCCTCGGTGTGGTCCACAACAAAATCCACGTCGGAGCGGGCTGCACGCAGTCGCGGGTCGTCCACTTCGTTGCGCAGGATATCGCTGAACATCTGAATGTTGAATCCGCCCGAGCGATAACCTTTGGCCACGGTGGCATAGATGTTGCTATGACGGTCATCGACTTCGAAGGTAAGCCCGATCTTTGGCAGAAGCTGGTGATAGTGGGCTGTCTCCTTGCGGTCGAGGGCGGAAGATGAGGTGGCATGAACCTTAACCCCAATCACATCCATCTGCAGGTCGGCAAGGGCGCTGGTCTTGTAGTCGATAGCCACGCTGGAATAATCATAGCGGAGGCCGAGGGTGGCAGTGAGCCGGTCGAATAGGCGGATAGCAGACTCGTGGAAGATGCCGGCATTGGCCTGAGGTGTGCGGAACAGGCCGGGCACATCGCCCATCTCCATCCGGATATGCACTCCTCCAGCATCTTCTATCTTCTGCGCGGCGACGGCCTCACCCATCCGCGCTGCCATGGAGCCCAACATACCATAGTAGGCTGCGTCCTGAATAGTCTGGGATATCCTTGAGTTGAAGCCCTCATCGAAAAACACGGGCGCGTCGGTCCTCAGCCACTGGTAGGCTCCGAAGGCGCCCGTGGTCCATTGCCAACGCACATCGCCTTTGGATTTCAGCACCAGTTCTTCGGTGATGGCGTTCATTTTCTGCTGCTGTTTCATACGCAGGTCGTCGTTGGGCAGGTAATCGATATCCATCAGCATGTCGTCATCCAAAAACTGGTGGGAGGTGGTGGAGAGTAGTTCCACGCGAGGGGCCATAAAACGGATATTCAGTCCGGTGGTGACCATCGTGCGGCGATAGTGGCCGTCGATGTTCGTGGCGGGCAGTGCGGCGCGGCCGGAGGCGAGGTCCAGAGTGCCGTAGGGGAAGGCATTCTGGTCCACCCATTGGGCGTCGGACGTGAGGTCAAAGCGTAGATTCCCGTTGGGTTTCCAGGCCAGACGCACACGTCCTCCGGCTTCGTTGCTTTTGTCGGCCCTGCTGCCTGTGGTTTCGTTTTTGAAGAATCCGTTGCAACCCTCGTAGAAGGCGGCAGCAGAGAGTGCGAAACGATCTGAGAGACGGTGGTAAGTGGAGGCTTCCGCATTGCGGTAGAGGTGTGTGCCTACAGAGGCTGAGATCTCTGTACCCTGATGTACAAACGGGTCATAGCTGCTGATATGCAGCAGACCACCCTCGGAATTCATGCCATAGAGAGTTCCCTGAGGGCCGCGAAGTAGCTCCACCCTCTCCATCGCGTAAGTATGCATATTCATCTGGCTTTTGCTAACCAGAGGAATTCCGTCTAAATACATCGTTACGGCGGGGCTGTTTATGCGGGCGCCGGTGCCGCGGACATATATGGTTGAGGTATAACGTGAGCCGTAGGAAGGCATTGAGAATGAGGGAGTAAACGACGCTATATCGTGGAGGTCGCGAACTCCGAGCGCATGCATCTCCGAGCTGTGGAAAGAGGTGCTGGCCAAGGGGAGGCGTCTCAGCGGCGCCTGCTCTTTGTGTTGCGGGCGCACAACAATCTCCTCCATATCAAGCACTTGTATGCTGTCGCTTGTCTGCTCTGTCTCTGCGTGAGCGGAGATGGCAGAAAGCATAAGGGCAGCAAGGGTTAACGAGGCAAGTATGTTGTATCTCATCATCGCAGGATCGGTTTTTGCGCCGCAAAGGTATGCTTTTATCTGCATCATTTCAATCCCCATTTATGGGGAATTAGTGTGTCACGGGCAACTCTTGACAGCTCCTGCGTGTTAAGAAAGTATAAAAGGTTGCCGCTTTGCCACCATTTGGGTTGACAATAAACAGAAAAGACGTACCTTTGTCGCCGCAAATCAAATAATCAGGAGCGTAGCTCAGTTGGTTCAGAGCGCTTCAGTCACATTGAAGAGGTCATCGGTTCGAGCCCGATCGTTCCTACAGAAGCCCCAATGGAAAGTTGGGGCTTTTTTATGTTAATTTGTCATATAGCCCACGCTTTTCTTATTATGTCAGTGGTTTTTGATTTTTTAACTGTAAGCAACCATTTTGAGTAAAGAAATTCAACTATCTTTGCCGCGCTTTTGAATGAAAACTGAACATTAATAACATTATTTTTATGAATCTAAGAAACTATCTTCTTATTTTGGCACTCACTTTGGCCAGCGCTGTGTCTGCTCAGAATGCTGTGGTTGCCGGAGATCAGATTACGAGCGAATCGTCGCTTGTGAGCGGTACAGAATACTTAGTGTATTATGTGGGCAACGGTGCTTCCGGCTACATGAAGGACACGGGCAGCGCATACACAGGAAAGAGTGATGATTCACCCACAGAGGCTGCCGTGTATGTCTTCACCAGCAACGGCGATGGCACTTGGACTGTGCAGAACAAGTACACCAGCAAGTACTGGGGAACGCCTACAGACGCTGCTAATACCTATATCGGTTCAACAACCGCTGGTAGCTGGGCCTTGAACTTCCAGAGCGGTGGTAATATTGCTCCGAGTTGTAATGGCTATAGCTGGAACCGCAGCGGGAGCAATGTCCATCCGTGGAGTGCTGGAACTGCCAACGTCAACCAGTTCAAAATCTATGCTGTGGAGGAAATCACGACGATAACCGCCACAGCCTCAGAGGTATATACCATCAACAACACCGACCGCGGTGCCCTCATCTACAATCCCGAGGCCAGCACCACCTACGTCTGGTCGAGCGGTAAGAGCGGCACCTTCGGTGCTTCGGCTGCCAACAGCCAGTGGGTGCTTTATCCCACGGGTACCGACGGCGTCTATTATTTATATAATGTAGGAGCCGACAAGTTCGCCATCCCCACGGGCATTGCCCAGAGCGCAAGCAATGCGTGGGTGTTCAGCGACAACGCCGTGCCTGTGACTTTCATCAAGCAGTCTGACGACACCTATAAGATTCAGATGTACACTGCGCCCGTCAGCGGCACCAATGCTGCATACATGGCGGTGAGCAACAGCTACACCGGCCCCATCATCAACTGGAATGATGAGGGCGGAAACTTCACTGTAACGAAGGTAGATGGCGAAGACCAGAGCACGGCGGCTGCTGCGGCCGTGGCCCGCTTGGCCGGCAGTCAAACCGCCCTCACGGAAGCGCCTACCGAGTCCGGTTGGTATGCTATCCAAATTAAGAGCAAGAGCGGTTCCACCAGTTATGCAGGCCGTTATGTCTATAACCTGTCTTCCCTCTACAGCAACCTCTATCCCTTCGGATTCACCGGCGGCGTGGATGTGAAGCCAGCCATCACCGACCCCATCTATTATACTTATATCGATGTGACGAACGGCTACTGGCAAATGCCCGACGGCAGATATCTGGTGCTGAATGCTAGCAGTAAGTTCCCCACAACGGCCGCAGAGCCATCTGCAGTCACCTTCGGCTACAATGGCGGCAGCTATTTCAAGAGCGGCGACTATTATGCCGACCCCTATAACAGCGGCACGAACTATTTCATCGGCGAGACCAATCAGTTCCGCACCACCTACAATGTCTATCCCATCGACCTGACCACCGCCGGATTGGTGGCTTGGAAGGTAGTCATCACCAACGCCTCCGAGAGCACGCAACTGACCTGCACTCGAGATGATGTCAGCGGTCTGACGGCCGTATATAACAACGGCAGCTTCTTCCTGCCCACGGACGTAACTCCCGCGTCTTCCGATTTCTCCATGGATGGCATGCTGAGTTGCACAGTTGACAGCGAGAACAAGACCGTCACGGCAGAATACAATCCTGCCATCAGCATCCTTACCAGCGAAGTAGAGGTGATTCAAGGCCACGAGACCACAGGTAAGGGCAACACCCAGCAGGCTCTG
>JAILPK010000018.1 GCA_024699495.1 Bacteroidaceae bacterium
TTCTCTATCGGCCAGTCCTCGCCCAACGAGTCGGCACAGCGCGTATCAATGTTGCCCGGACGTATGCCACGCATGACGAGGTTCATGCGCGTCAGGTTGTAGGTATTCTCCTTCAACTCCTGAGCATAGTATTTCACGCGGTTGCGGTCTTCAATGTGTCGGCCGACACTCTTACCAATGGTAATCAGCAGCGAGCCCGAACCGCTGGTGGGGTCATATATCTCAATCTGCTGCTTGTTGTGGTGGTGCTCGGCCACGATCTCTGACATGAGCATGGCCACCTCATGTGGTGTGTAGAACTCGCCAGCCTTCTTGCCGGCATTGGCGGCGAAGTTGCTAATCAGATACTCATAGACGTAACCCAGCACGTCGTAGTCCTGCGAGCCATCGGTGGGAATGTCCTTAATCAGCTTGATGAGTTCCTTCAGGGCTTTGGTCTGCGAAGCAGGGTTTTCGCCGAGTTTACTCAGTCCGGCTTGCAGGGTAATGAAGATGCCCTCATAGACGTGCTTGTAGTTCGGACTGATCATCGAGTCGAAGCGGTTGAGGGCCACGCTCAGGTCGGCCACCGAGAAAGTGGTCTCTGGCAAGAGCCACGTCGAGAACAGGTTCTTGTACTCGATGAAGTAACCGATACTGTTCTTGCAGTCCTCGATAGTGACCGCCATGTCCTCGTCGCCGTAGTCCTCAACGAGGTCGGGCAGGTCTTCGTCCGTCCAGCCGTTGCGTTTGAGGAAGGCCACCTCGTTGTCCGACAGGAACTTGTAGAAGATGAGTCCCAGGATATAGTCCTTATATTCGTTGGCATCAATCTTCGACCGCATCTTATTGGCCGACGCCCATATTCTGTTTGCCAATTGCTGTTTGTTCATACGTTGATTCGAAATTTACCGTGCAAAAATACTATATATACACTCACTCAAATTGAGTTGATTGATAATTTTTCATTATTTCCTGAAATTCTTCTCTCATTTCATTGACCAAATGCTCAGGCTGAAGAACAGTCATTCGCTTACCGTAGGAAAGAATGGTCTGCTTCAGCTCAAAATTCGGGATTACATGAAGAGAGATAATGGCATTGCCATTCTCCTTATATCTAATCAGATGCTGAGAAGGGTGCAGCGGTTTAGAACTGACATACTGATATTGCTGCCCATCGACTTCAAGCATTATCTCCTCAACGGGGTCGTTTGGAGATTCTATGCTGACACCTATGACGTTCTTGTAATAGTCCTCGAAGTCGTACTTCTTATTAGGGATAAACTTAACGTTCGCTTTATGAATGGCATTGATACGATCCAAGGCGAAATTAGTGATACCTTTGTATTTGGGATTATAGCCAAGGAGGAACCAGCGGCTGTTGTATTGCTTCAGGAAGTACGGGTGGATAGTTTCTTCCATCGGTGCCGGATTGACGTAGGGGCAATACTCTACGACAATAGGCTGATGGGAGCGGATATATTCATGCAGCTGTGCGAAATACTGCATTCCCCGAAGTTGCGCGTTATCATCGTAAGAGATATACGACTCCGGGTTCTTTCCCATGTGGAGCGATGTACGGAGGTGTGCGCTCAGTTCCTCAATCCAGCTGAAGCCAGCCTGTCCCTTGAAGCGTTCCATCACTTCCAAGGCACCATACACCTTCGTAATGTCCTCCTCAGAGAGCGGGATTTTGAAGATGGAGAAATCCGGGTCGCGGTAGGAGTAGTAGATATAACGGCCAGAGCGTCGGGTCTCGATGACCGTATGCCATCTGTTTTCTATCGCGACAAAATCATCCCGGATGGTATTCGGAGAGGTAATCAGGCGATAGCCATGCAAGTCGAGCGCATCATTACATGCCTTCATAATCTGCTGGACGGTGCGGCCACCCTTTGCCTGCAGGCAGCGGTCGATGATGATTTCCCTTATAGATGCATTCTTAACGTTAGCCATACTTGTTTCAGGTCATTTATAGCGCATTCTATATATGTTCGTGCGCGAAACTGGGCACAAAGATAATGCTTTTCAACGGAAACAATGCAGAATGAATGTTTTATTCTGAAATAGTAGCCTATTTTGCAAAAATTTTGTAATTTTGCAGCTGTTATGAAATATACAGAATTTGAAGACATCATATCTGCCGACCGGATGCGGAAGTATCTTGTTGCTTGTAACAATGATACGCGTCGTGCGATGACTCTTTATCGGCATAACTTGAAACTCTCTCAAGAGATGTTCACAATGATCAGCTGTTTTGAGGTTACACTGAGAAACAGGATAGACAAGGAGATGCGTCAACACTGGGGTACCGATTGGCTACATGACTTTATTATGCCAGGTGGCCCATTTTCTTCAGATGGACGAGTGGATGGTACACGAAAAATCATCAAAAAAGCTTACGATGAGTTGATTCGCACCAACAGTTATAGTCATTCCAAGTTGTTGTCACAAATGGAATTTGGCATCTGGAAATATATGTTCAACAATGTACAATACCGTCTCGGAGGCCGATATTTGCTTAACATCTTTCCCAACAAGCCACGTTCAACGGCACAGAACAGAGTTGATAACTCCAGGATATTCTTAGAACTAGACTACATTAACAATGTAAGAAACAGAATAGCCCATCATGAGCCTATCTGTTTTGGAAATCCTGTCTGCATTGACACAAACTATGCATTGACAAACTATGCCCGAATGATGAAACTATTTCAATGGATGGGAATTGATGCAAACCGCCTTATGTATGGTTTAGACCATGTAGGAGAAGAGTGCGGTAAGATAATGTGTTTATAGCGCAGTTAATTAAGAAAGAAAGTAAGTAAATCACTTAAGAAACAGGCATTTCTGGCCAAATTTCACAAAAAATAAGTTAAGAAAGTAAGAAAGTCTTTGATTTATTTGGTAGTTCAGGAGAAAATGCCTATCTTTGCATCGTTCAGTCCTGGTAGTCCCTGAAGCAATTCAAACTATCAGGTGTTTTTTTGTGAAGAAACGGCGAACCTCACGGTCTGCCGTTTTCATTTTAGCGTTCGCTATTATTCGACGTTAGAGCCGTGAATGCCTTTACAACTTGTTAGTGCCATTATCAGTTTCGCATCGCTGTAGAAATCAGCCAGGCTCTGGGCGCGTTTCCAGCATACACTTCGGTTCCTCAAATCTCGGTTCGTGTAGTTGATACCATTCTTTGCACTCAGGGCTTATGTTCGATGCTCGCTTGAAAACTTCAAAACTCGGTCTCATGCGGTCGCTCCAGTATAAGAGACCGCACGCTCGCAGAGATAGGGGCGGCCGCCCACATTCGTAAGGGCGGTCGCTGAAATCGAGACACCTGCCTACTTTCTCCCTGTCAGCCTACTGTTTTCTCCCTGTTTCAGGCCTGTTTTCTCCCTGTCAGCCTACTGCTTTCTCTTGCGAATAATAGCCCAGAAAGGGGAGAAATACGTCAGCCCTGTTAGCCTACTGCTTTCCCTTGCGGATAATCATATAACCTATATTATTCGTATGATAAGCCCAGAAATCAAAAAAATGTCAACGGGAGAAGTGAGCATAGTCACTTTTCCCGTTGACATATTTTATGTGTCGCTTGCCGTTATTTTCACCAGAGGTCAAGCCTTTCCTTCTTCGGCAGGAACATCTTGTCACCCTCCTTCACGTCAAACGCCTCGTAGAAAGCATCAATATGAGGCAGCGCCCCGTTCACGCGCCAGCGTCCGGGCGAGTGTGGATCGGTCTTCTGTAGCTGTCGTGCGCTCTCTTCGGTGACGTTCTGTGCCCACACGCCGGCATACGCCAGGAAGAAGCGCTGTGCCGGCGTGAAGCCGTCGGCATCCTGCAGCGGCTGCTGCTTCATGCTGTTGACAAAAGCAGCAAAGGCCACCTGCAGTCCTCCGTGATCGGCCAGGTTCTCGCCCAGGGTGAGACGACCATTAAGCTTCAGGCCGGGGACGGTCTCCAGTGTTGAGAAATAGTCGGCATAGCGGTCGGTACGCGCCTTGAAGTTATCGCCATCGGCCTGTGTCCACCAGTCGTGCATGTTGCCGTCCTTGTCATACTGACGCCCTTGGTCGTCGAAGCCGTGGGTCATCTCGTGACCTATCACAACGCCAATGGCACCATAGTTGAAAGCGTCGTCGGCCTCGGGATCGAAGAAGGGAGGCTGCAGTATGCCGGCAGGGAAGCATATCTCGTTAGTGGTTGGATTATAGTAGGCATTGACCGTCTGCGGGTACATGTACCAGTCGTCCTTGTCAACGGGTTTGCCTGCCATGTGCTCTATCTCGTACGACTGCCAGAAGCGGCGGCACTCCAGGATATTCTCATAGTAGCTCTTTGCGGGATCAATGTTCAGCCCGGACATATCTATCCACTTGTCAGGATAGCCCACCTTGACATAGAATGTAGCGAGCTTGTCCAGGGCGTTCTGCTTTGTCGAGTCGGCCATCCAGGTCTGCGCCTCGATGCGCTCGCCAAGTGCTTTCTGCAGGTTCTTCACCAGCTGGACCATACGTTCTTTTGACGAGGCAGGGAAATATCGCTCCACATACATACGCCCGAGAGCCTGCCCCATGTAGCTCTCAAGCTGGTCGGTAGCGCGGCGCCACAGCGGGTGGTTCTCCTTGGTGCCACTCATTATGCGACCGTAGAAGTCGAAATCCTCGGCCTCGGTGTCGTCGCCAAGATAATTGGCAGCAGAGGTGATAATCCCCCACTCCATGTAGTCGCGGTATTCATCGGCCTTTATACCGCCCACCAGTTTGTTGGCTGCAGCCATGAACTCGGGCTGACCGACGACGAGCTGCTGCATGTGTTGCGTCTCCAGGCCGGCAGCGTTCATCACGCGCTCCAGGCGCAGGTTGGGATACTGCTTCTGGAAATCGGTCAGCGACATCTTATTATAGTTGCGCTCGGGGTCGCGTAGCTCAGTGCGCGAACGTGAAGCCTTGGCAAGCTGCGTCTCGATTTTCAGAATATTGTCGCGCTTCAGCTCGGCCGCCGATTTGTCAAAGCCAAACAGCTGGAACATCTTGACCAAGTGCTGGCGGTATGCCTCACGGATTGACGCCGTGGCACTGTCGTTGTCTAAGTAGTAGTCCTTGTCGCCCAGCGTGATACCGCCCTGAGCCACCTGTAGTATGTTCTGCGTGGCGTTCTTCTCGTCGGCACCCAGTCCTGCCCTGTAGAACTCGTTGTCGCCAAGGGTAGCCAGCTCAAGCTGCACCTCAAACAGCTCGTCAACAGTCTTTGCTGCCTCAAGCTTGTCTATCCATGGCTTGACAGGTCGAACGCCGTCCTGGTTGCGCTTCACCGAGTCGGTGGCCAGTTTATACAGGTCGGAGAGCTTCTGTTCGTTGCTTCCCTTTTCATACTGGCCATCCTGCAACTCCTTCAGAATGGCATTTACTTTCTCGCTGGCTTCCTTGCGCAACACGTCGAACGAGCCGTAGCGCGAGTAGGCTGCCGGCAGCGGATTGTTCTTCATCCATCCGCCACAGGCATACTGGTAGAAATCGTCCTGTGGCCGAACGCTTTCGTCGAAATTCTCCTTCGCCACACCGGTTTTCAGTCCCGTCTGCTGGCAGGCACCAAGTGTGGCCGCCATAGCAAACAGCGTGAAGATTTGATGTTTCATTGATTATTTGTTTTGAACATGTAAATAAGTTTCGGCAGCAAAGTTATGCTTTTGAGTTCAGAGTACCAAAAAAAAAGATACATCAAAAATTTCATCAATATAAAAAAATGACATACCTTTGCCGGTCCGTATGTACCGACACACGGTTTTACGCTCTTTTCACATTAGTATTATATCGACATTCAGCCATTTTGACCTCAGACTATGACCATCACAAAAGTTTATACCCGCAGCGGCGACCGCGGACAGACAAGTCTTGTAGGCGGTCAGCGCGTAGGCAAGGACGACCGTCGCTTAGAAGCATACGGCACCGTTGACGAGCTTAACTCTCACATAGGCCTACTGTCCGCTCACATATCTGCCGGCGCACCCGGCAGCCCTGACATTGCAGCTGCGCTTGAGCGCATACAGTCAACACTGTTCCAGCTTGGAGGGCATCTGGCCACCGACCAAGCCACTACCCCACTCTACCCCTCCACCCGTGTTCCGTCGGCAGAGACGCTGTGGTTAGAGCAGCAGACAGACCAGCTGCAGGCTCAGCTTCCGCCGCTACAGGGTTTCATACTCCCAGCCGGCACCACAGCTGCCGCTCAGTGCCATGTGTGCAGGGCTGTGTGCCGCAGGGCCGAACGACGCATCGTTGCACTCAGCAAGGCAACCGAAGTAGGAGGCGACGAACTGAAATACATCAACAGACTGAGCGACTATTTGTTCGTTTTAGCCCGTTTTATTAATTTTAACGCTGGAAAAGAAGAAATTCAGTGGCAAAAAATTTTGGAATAAGAAATCTTTTACTACTTTTGCGCCCCGAAAGAAAACAACTGACAAAAAAAAACCAAAACCTAACTGACAACACTATGTATTGGACACTTGAATTGGCCTCAAAGCTTGAAGATGCCCCATGGCCGGCAACGAAAGAAGAGCTGATAGACTATGCCACCCGCTCAGGAGCTCCGCTTGAGGTGCTCGAGAACCTTCAGGAGATTGAAGACGAAGGTGATGTCTATGAAAGCATAGAAGACATCTGGCCCGACTATCCCACCAAAGAAGACTTCCTGTTCAACGAGGATGAGTATTAAAGCCTAAAAATAGGCTTAAGCAATTGAATACCAGCGGGATAAGAGAGGTTTATTTTCTTGTCCCGTTGGTTTTTTATGGCCTCAGAGATGCTGGTTTGTTAGTCTGATTATCGGCAACGTCTTTTTTGTTCAAAGAAAATTCTTTGCAGGAATGTGACGTATGACGTTGTC
>JAILPK010000010.1 GCA_024699495.1 Bacteroidaceae bacterium
TTAAATTTGCAGCAGCAAGCATAATTGCATCGTTATGAGTACACAGGCCATGACACAACAGATCGCAGAGTATTTCAAGACGCAACCCGTCCTGAAAGCATGGCTGTTTGGCTCCTTTGCCCGTGGCGAGCAGCGTGTTTGCCGACACCTTCAAGACGTAGACGTAGTGAAGTCCACGTTTTTCTTTTTATGCCTATTCGGAAAATGTATTTCGTAAAATGATAATTTTTAAACAAACAAAACAATGAAAAAACAATTACTGTTATTTCTATTGGCATTGCTGCCGATGGTAGCAAGTGCCGATGCCGTCGAGATTGACGGAATTTATTACAATTTAATTACAGGAACAAAAACAGCTGCGGTCATCAAGAAACCCAGTGGTAAATACACAGGAACGGTTGTCATCCCCGCATCTGTAACGTATGATGATGTTACTTACAGTGTGACGATCATTAGAGAGAGTGCGTTCCAGTATTGCTCTGGTCTTACCTCCATCACCATTCCGAACAGTGTGACGTACATTGGAGAAAATGCGTTCCGTAATTGCACTGGCCTTACCTCCATCACCATCCCGAACAGTGTGACGAGCATTTGGGATTATGCGTTCCAGTATTGCTCTGGCCTTACCTCCATCACCATCCCGAACAGTGTGAAGTACATTGGATATGGTGCGTTCAGGGAATGCTCTGGTCTTACCTCCATCGTTGTTGAGAATGGAAATACAACATATGACTCCCGAAATAATTGTAATGCTCTTATAGAGACTTCAAAAAACACATTAATAGCGGGATGTAAAAATACAGTTATTCCGAACAGTGTGACGAGCATTGGAAATCGGGCGTTCAAAGATTGCTCTAGTCTTACCTCCATCACCATTCCGAACAGTGTGACGAACATTGGAGAGTGTGCGTTCAATGGTTGCACTGGTCTTACCTCCGTCACCATTGGGAACAGTGTGACGAACATTGGAGAGTGTGCGTTTCAGGGTTGCTCTGGCCTTACTTCCGTCACCATTCCGAACAGTGTGACGAGCATTAAATCGTTTGCGTTCGATGGTTGCACTGGTCTTACCTCCGTCACCATTCCTAACAGTGTGACGAGCATTGGAGTTGGTGCGTTCAGGGAATGCTCTGGTCTTACCTCCATCGTTGTTGAGAATGGAAATACAACATATGACTCCCGAAATAATTATAATGCTCTTATAGAGACTTCAACAAACACATTAATAGTGGGATGTAAAAATACTGTTATTCCGAACAGTGTGACGAGTATTGGATGGTATGCGTTCTATGGTTGCACTGGTCTTACCTCCATCACCATCCCGAACAGTGTGACGAGCATTGGAAGTTCTGCGTTCTATCGTTGCTCTGGTCTTACCGATCTTTATTGCTATGCAGAACAGGTTCCAACTACAGAATCATACGTTTTTTATAAAACACCTGTCGATGGCGCTACCCTGCACGTGCCTGCCGCCTCAATCGATGCTTATAAGGCTGCTGACCCGTGGAAAGAGTTCGGCACCATCGTTGCCCTCACCCCTGAAGAGACGTGCATAAAGTCTGTCACAGCCACAGGAGATCCCTCCGACTGCAAGTTCATGGAGAATGGCCGTCTCATCATCCGGAAGAACGGACAGCGCTACAACGCTGCCGGACAGATGGTGAAGGAAAAGTAATCTTCCCCACCCATCCTGACGGAGTTAAATACTATACAAAAAGCCCCCTGGAAGTTCAGTTGCTTTCAGGGGGTGTTGGTTGAAAAAGAGATGCCACAGGGACAGGTGGGTGGCACCTCATCAATGTCAATCACCTGTCCCCCTGGCAACTCGTTCAAGTAACTTGTCGAGAATCCTTTTTTTGTACATTGTGACGTCCAATTTTACAGAAATCCGCTGCAAAGATAATACTTTTTATTTATTTTCGGTAATTTGGTCGAAGATTTTTCGGTAATTTGGATTGTTTTCATTCGGTGATTCGGCTTTATTTTGTTCAGCAATATGGATTTTGCCGAAATTCTCGAGATGCCACAGGGACAGGTGGGTGGCACCTCATCAATGTCAATCACCTGTCCCCCTGGCACAACTCATGCAAATATTTTTGCGTCAGTATTACTTAAATCTGCTGCAAATATACCAAATAACATCAACTCGTGCAAATATTTTTTGCGTGAGTTGGGCCATTTTTTAATTATTTTATTCTATTTTATGTATATATAAAAGGATTTTTTTTGCATTGCAGGTGAAAAAAACCATTCAGAAAAGAAAAGGCGGACAATAACGTGATGTTCAGCTATTGTCCGCACTCTGTATTATAGCAATTCCTACTAAGAGAATTATTACGATTCCTACTTAGAGAATTATTACAATTCCTGCTTAGAGAATTATAGCAATTCCTACTTAGAGAATTATTACGATTCCTACTTAGAGAATTATAGCAATTCCTGCTTAGAGAATTATTACGATTCCTGCTTAGAGAATTATTACGATTCCTGCTTAGAGAATTATAGCAATTCCTGCTTAGAGAATTATTACAATTCCTGCTTAGAGAATTATTACGATTCCTGCTTAGAGATTGTCCTTCTCTATATCCTTGAAATATTTGTAGGTGCCATGCTTGAGCTCGTCGGTGGCAGCCTCGTCGCAAACGATGATTGCATGCGGGTGCATCTGCAGTGCGCTGATAGTCCATTCCTGGCTTACTGCACACTCGATGGCATGGTGAATGGCCCGCGCTTTGTTGTGGCCGTTAGCCACGATAAGCACTTCTTTGGCATCCATCACCGTTCCGACGCCTACGGTAAGAGCAGTCTTAGGCACTTTGGTGACGTCGTTGTCGAAGAAGCGGCTATTGGCGATAATCGTGTCCGTGGTCAGGCTCTTTACCCGCGTGCGGCTCTGCAGAGAGCTGAAGGGCTCGTTGAATGCGATATGTCCGTCGGGTCCGATGCCACCCATGAAGAGGTCGATTCCTCCAGCCTTGAGGATAGCCTGTTCGTAAGCGGCGCATTCTGCGGCGAGGTCAGGCGCGTTTCCGTTAAGGATATGCACATTCTCAGGTTTGATGTCAATATGTGAGAAGAAGTTAGTCCACATAAAACTGTGGTAGCTCTCGGGATGCTCTTCGGGCAGACCGACATACTCATCCATATTAAATGTGATCACATTCTGGAAGCTTACCTTGCCGGCCTTGTTGAGTGCGATAAGACATTTGTAGAGGCCCAGTGGAGAGGAGCCCGTGGGGCAACCTAACTTAAATGGTTTTTCGGCAGTTGGCTTTGCCTCATTGATTCTGGCTGCTACGTAGTCTGCAGCCCAGCGCGACAGATTCGCATAATCTGGTTCGATAATTACTCTCATTGTTTTTGTCGTTTTTTTAGTGTGATAATCACTCTGTTATTATAACTCTGTTTATCCAATATTTATTGCCCCCGAAGGCAGTTTTTTGGGGGCAGAACACTCAATTTTTATTTATCTGTGTAAGCCGCATTTTCCGCTTCCTGCGTGAGCACCGCCTTGCGGATGTCTGCCGTTGAAACCTGAATCTGTCGGCGTGTTAGTTCGGGCACATTGTAACTCTTCAGCAGCATTATATTCTGTCGCGGGTCAAGCTGAGGCAGAAGGAAAGGCTTGCGGGCCTCACCCTCGCTGTCAACATAAGCGATATACAAGCGGGTGAAATTGCCGTCGTCCCTGCGCGAAGCGAACACAATCCAGCGGCTGTTGCCCGACCATGAATGGAAACTCTCTGCCTCAGTGCTGTTTGCTGCGAGAAGAGGTCTTGAGGCGTCCGACTCCCCCGTCTCTGTGTGAATATCGCGGGTTTCAGCATCAGCAGCCTCATCTGCAACTGCGGAATGCGCAACTGCTGCCCTCGCTACTGCGGCCTTCGCAACTGTTGCCTGTGCAATTTCGGACTGAGCAACTGCGGACTGAGCAACTGCTGCCTTCGTAACTGCGGAATGAGCAATTTCGGCCTTCGCTACTGCGGCCTGTGCAATTTCGGCCTTCGCAACTGCGGACTGCGCAACTGCGGCCTTCGCAATTTCGGCCTGCGCTATTTCGGACTTCACGCTGAGAGGCTTCATCCACAGATCTGCTGTGCGATGCCAGATATGAAACTGGCCGTAGTCAGCCAGAGTGTATAAGAGGAAACGCCCGTCAGGGCTGATGCGGGGCACGCTGGCGCTCTTGCCGTGTGAGGCGCAGTCAACCTCCAGCTGTGGGTCTCCAAATGTTCTGCTTACAGCATCGAAGTGCACAGACCAGATATTATACTTCAGTTCGGCGTAATGCTCCATCATCCATAATCCGCGGTCCCTCGGCTGGAGAGTGTCAGGCAGGTCAGGAATATCTGCGGCCACATAATAGAGGCGGTCGCCCGAGGGGCTCCAGCAGGGGAAGGTCTCAAACTGCTTTTCCGTCTTGAAAATATTCCTCACGGTATTTGCCTCCGCATCATAGAGCAGCAGGTCCGAGGCTTCATCAAGCACTTCAATCCGCTCTCTGTGCTGCATGTGGAAGAGCTGCCCCGTGATGTTTGTTGAGAACGCCACCAGTGGGAGGGTGGGATGCCACGAGGGATAAACCCCGGCCCCCAGGATGCTGTCATTCTTCACCGCAATCTTCCTTATATGTCCGTTGTCAACAATTATAGTACCTCCATGGTTCGAACGCACATGGAAGAGCATGCGTCGGGTGTCGTTGCTCTGATAGTTATGGCAGTTTACGCAGTGGTTTTCTTTTTCATCATAGCTGCGGTTGTTCTCGTAAATCGGGGTCTCTTCATAAGAAGTGAGGTCACGCTGATAGAGCCCGAGCTGTCGGTAAAGCTCATATCCCGGTTCAATAAGACGATAAGAGAGGTAAGGGTCGATAGGCTCCTCCGCCACTTCGATTGTGATTGCTCTGTGGCGCAACCAGCTTCCGCCACGCCGCGAATATACTGTTATGCTTATCTTCTTCCCGCAGTTCGACTGCAGCAGAGCGCGCCAGGCAGCAGAGTCGGGCTGCATCAGCCCCTCAGAGTTGGCCGAGAGTACAAAGCCTCTCCCCTCTCCTTCTGCTGCAGAATACTCAGCTATAAATGCGTCAGCGACAGAATCGTTGACAACAAAAGTAAGTGGAGCTATATTTGGTGGGATGGTTACGCCGTCATAGTCGGGATAGATACTTACCGCTTCATCTGTGTCTGCGTATGCTTCGGGTCGTTTTGCCGACGGCTTGCAGGCAGTCAGAAGCAGGATTGCAAATGATACTATATATATGATATGCCGTTTCAAGATGAAGAGATTTTAGTTAACGCCGGCTTTGGACGCCGATTCTTTCTGCGGAGCCTTGCGGGTAGATTTGAGATTTCCGAAGAAGTAGTAATAAGGGTAATATCCCTTGTATTCAGGGAAGAGCTTGAGCGCATAGGCTGGGCGGTCCCCGAAGTACTGGTTTACGTTTTGTATGAAGAGCCGATAGCGCTGCATATCCATCTGAAGCGCCGGAAAAGCCTGCAGTATCTGCTGATTCTTTGCAGCCTGGGTTACGAGTCCTTCCCTTACCGACTGCGGCAGCGGCTGCCCGATGAGCGGTTCGCAACGCATCAGGAAGTCTGGCATTCGCTTGGAATAGAGGTTTGCCATCATACTGTTATGCAGTGCCTGCATGGAGCGCCCCTGGGTCAGCACAGCGTTATAGCCGAGGAATATGGGCTCCTGAAACTGGCTTTCAAAAGTGTCATTAAGCGGTTCGTAGTTCCTCAGGTCGGCAAATACAGGGTCAGCCTCTGCCTGTTGTCTTGCAGCCGCCGACGAACCGAGCATTGGCTTGTATCTCTTTACGAAGGCAGACTCAAACGGAGACTTGGAGATTATTTGCAGATATTTGTCTGCGAGTGTGAAATCTGAATGTAGGATTGCCAGGCGCGCGAGATGCTTCAGCGAATAGAGCGAGGGACCGTCCATCGTGAGCTGCTCCATAGCATTATGCTCTGCAACACGAAACAGCCCGGCGTGGTAGTTGCAATCAGTAATATAATAGTTGCTGCCTAAATCTGCTGTATGTCCCCGGCCGTGGATATACAAGGTGTCATAGTCAAGACGGATCTGGAACAGGTCGTCGGCCAGGCGACCCTGACGGGCAAGAGCAATCGCGTAATATGCGGCTATCGGGCGATAGCTCAGTTCTGCATTGCTGCGCGCCGTATTAGCCATGCCTTGCCAGTCCTCATTCATCATCTGCACCTCCATCTTTGTTACTGGCCGCAGGTAAGGGTGACGCACCGAAGTGACAGCCGCGGGCAGGGCCGTCAGCGCAATTATCAGGACAAGCTGCCCCAGATTCTGCCTCCGCGTCTCGTCTTTCGGAGGACGGACAACTGATGGCATCGGCTTTCGGGAGAAGGTGGAGATGATGAAGCCGTCGATGGCAACCACCACAAATCCGAGAAGAAGAATCCCCAGCGGTCGCCCGCTCTCATGCTGATAATAGAGGTCGAACCCGCTCCAAGCCACCCACGTCATCCACGAGGCGGCGGGCAGATATTGCATCCAGCGCATCGACGGACGGAGGCGCAGGCAATAGCCGGTGAGCCATGAGCCTACAGAAAGCATTGCTGCCACCACTGCCCCACCGACCAGAGGCCAGCGGAAAAGGGTG
The DNA here is from genome assembly GCA_024699495.1 of Bacteroidaceae bacterium. Classification (GTDB taxonomy): domain Bacteria; phylum Bacteroidota; class Bacteroidia; order Bacteroidales; family Bacteroidaceae; genus Physcousia. The sequence goes on from JAILPK010000010.1 coordinate 6,644, forward strand.
AGCAGCGCACGCCCCAGAATCCACAAGGACCCAAACTCCTGTTGCCACAAGAACAGCATCAGCGTGGAGTCTGTGGCGAAGAAGGACCGCTCCCTGGCGATGCGCCCCACATCCCCCATCCACCATGATGCCCACATCCACGACAACAGGAAGAACAACAGGGGAATCGGGAGAAAATGATACTTACCACCTTCTCCTCCCCGCCCCTTCTTATCCGGGACGGCATCCACTGCGCGCTGTATGTCTTTCTTATGTTTACTCATTACTTCTGTATATTGCGGCCGAGCCGCAGTTCAAGCAGTTCAAGCAGTTCAAGCAGTTCAAAAGTTTAAGAGTTCAAGAGTTCAAGAGTTCAAGAGTTCAAGAGTTCAAGAGTTCAAGAGTTCAAGAGTTCAAGAAGTTTAAGAAGTTCAAAAGTTTAAGAGTCAACGAGTCAACAAGTTTTGAGTTAGCGTTAGCTTTTAGCCGTTAGCCGTTAGCTTTTAGCCGCCGCTCAGCCGTCTTTAAGTCAACAAGTCAACGAGTTTTTGAGTTAGCGTTAGCTTTTAGCCGTTAGCCGTTAGCTTTTAGCCGCCGCTCAGCCGTCTTTAAGTCAACAAGTCAACGAGTTTTTGAGTTAGCGTTAGCCTTTAGCTTTTAGCTTTCTTCGCGCCTCTCCGCCGCTTCATCGCGCCAGCTTCAGCACTTCGCGGCCGCTTCATCGCGCCAGCCCAACCATGAACCATGAACCATGAACCATGAACCGCGGCCCCCGCCGCTTCATCGCGCCAGCCCAACCATGAACCATGAACCGCGGCCTCCGCCGCTTCATCGCGCCAGCCTCACATCATCCATCATCCATCAAACATCATCCATCTTATACACATATTACATAGTAGAGCCGCCGCTACTCCATCCCCTCGAGCATCGCGATTATCTTGTCGCCGAGGGCCGATTTGCGCTCTATATGCGCCAGCACCTCGGTCACGAATGCATTGCTCTCGAAGGCGCCGCGCACCTGTTCGAAGTCGGCTTCCGCAGTGCGGTCATGGCCGTCGAAGCCAAAGCCAGTCTTAGCTGACAGACTGAACTCCTTCTTTGCATCCTCATAGAGCATGTGATCCAGAGAAACCACGCTCTCCTTCCACTGACGCACAATCATAATCAGATCCTCGATCGTGATGCGGTCCGGACGCAAGTCATAGTAGATGAGCATCTTCTCATACGCCCACGTCCACTCATACTCGTAGTAGCTGGAATGCAGGGCGCACAACTCATCATTCAGTCGCTGCCCTGATGGAATCCGGCCCCGCTCGACATCATCAAGGATATCGTTTACCGCGGCCTTCGGCGCAATCAACCCTGCCAGGTCTATCCATTCGCCATGGCCTATCAGACTCGTTGGCTTCAGCCCTTCCAGCAGACTCTCCACATTTGAGCAGTCTATCTTTTCCAGCCTGCTGATGAGCGAGTTGCCCAGGAATTTCTGAATCGCAATGCGGTATAAGGCCTGACCGCGATGCAGCGCGTTATTGGTGATTTTCGCACTCTGATAGGCATATACATCACTCGTAGCGCCGCTCAGATGCTCCAGCTCTTCCAATATGCGCAGGCCACGCATCATCTTATCTATTGTATATGGTGAGAGCAGATTGAAATTGATCTGGTCGAGACGCCCTTCCTTGTAGCGCTTGTCACGCTTGGGCCATTTCTGCGCGTCGCGCACCGTGCCCACACTGCGGAGATTTACGGCAGGCACAAGATATGTCTCTCCATTTTTCTCTATAAGATAACTGAACGGGAGGGCCGATGTGTCAGGATTCGAACTGTGGCGCCCCATGACCAGACTGAATGCCCCGATTCGCGCAGGCCACAGGATATAACTGTCGCTGCTGGTCTTCGCTCCTCGTTCCAAAGCGCCCTGATGTATCGGGCCCAACTTATACATGTGATTACTCTGGTTACTGCCTGAACCCGCATTCATGAATGAGAACATTCCCGCAATCAGCAGCGTGCTCTTATGATGCGTCACCGTAAACGGCCCCGCAAATATTGCGCAGGCCTCGCCGTTCTCTTCCTGGCAGTTGCAGAAGAACAGACTGTCTGAAGCTGAGTAGCCGTGACCAAGCATACACGACTGCCCGACATATACGCGGCTGATTGTGGTGCAGTCCTCCACCGAACTGCCGTCTTGAACAATAAAATCATCTGCTATCACGCCGTAGCCGATATGCACAGGCGCTTCCTTTCGGCTGTTTAGAGTGCCGTTCTTCAGTCGTCCGGCTCCCTCGACCTTCGCATAGGGACCGACAAACGTGTTTTTGATATATCCGGTGTCAACGATGGTTGAGTGCTGGCTTATCCTGCCGCGGTCGCTTGTGCGCGAGGCCGTATATTTGGCCGCAAACTGCTTTAGCTGCTCAATAAGAGCGGGGCGGTGGCGGTAGATAGCCTGCAGATATGCCTCGTGGGCGGTGAGGTTGTCATGAATGGTCACCTCCCGGCCGCCGGTCTCATTCAGCACCGCCACCTCTACGCCGTTGCCGAAAGTGCTGGAACCCTCGCATATAATGATATCCACATTCTCTATAAAGCAGTCATTCTCTATATCATAGTTCGCAATATAGTTCTTGATGTTCTCTATGCAGCAGTTGTCTCCTATCGTCACATTATGCAACGTGGCGCTGAAGATGCCAGTGTGCTTGTGCATCCCGCCTGCCATATCAAAACTGTTTTCGAACTTTCCAATCTCAATATGTCCGCTGAAGCGCACGCCTCTTACATACTTAAGACTTGCTGAGTCAGAGACAAGCACTTCTGCCCAGTTCTGAGCAGAGCAGCCTTGTGCCTCCAAACGTTTGATTTCATCTGTTGTGAGTACTCTCATAATTGTCAAAATGCTAATAATTATCAATTTTTGAGTGCAAACATACAACTTTTGTTGCGAAAAAAATGCTTTTTGGGAGAAAATTGTTACTTTCGCACCATATTTTTTAATATTGAGCAATTTTGCTTACCTCTATGAACATATATAATTAATGTATGGGAAATATGCTTCTTGTGCGCAATCCACTGACTTGGATTCTTAGGTTTCGCAAACGTCGGGGCTACGGAGTGCATTCGCCCTGGGCTTTCGCTCTCATCGACGGAGTAATCCTTGAACGGCAGAGCTATTACGCCTATTCGTCGCTCAACCGCCTTCACCCCTGGTTCGTGCGCGCGCTAAAGACCTATTCCCTGCAATGCCGTCGTCTCCTTTTCCGGCTTGCCAACTGGGTTCACCCCTCATCCGTCGTTATCATCGGCGATGCCCCCATCGAAACTGCATACATTCACGCCGCCGTCGCCGCAGCCCCCATCCATAAATCCATGAGCCTCTGCCCCCCACAGGCAGCTGACGGCAGTCAGACGGCAATCCCCCCTCACGAAGCGGCCGAACGCTGCCTTGTCTTCGTCTCCTCCCCCAACCTCCTCTCCTACGATATTACCCCCTGCGCCTTATGCATCCTGGAGGGCATCCACTCCTCGCATAAGTCGTCGGCGAAATGGAGAGCCATTCAGTCAGACCCCAGGGTGGGTGTAACCTTCGACCTCTACACCTACGGCCTGGTATTCTTCGACCTCACCCGCCACAAACAGCACTACGTGGTCAATTTCTGAGCGCCCGCGTGAGCGGGCAAGGCCCGCAGTTCAAGCAGTTCAAGCAGTTCAAGCAGTTCAAGCAGTTCAAAAGTTTAAGAGTTCAAGAGTTCAAGAGTTTAATAGGTTAATAGGTTAATAGGTTAATAGGTTAGAGTTGAGAGTTGAGAGTTGAGAGTAGTTTTATAGTTTATAGTTTAGGGTTTAGAGTTGAGTAATTAGAGACAGATGAGCGCTCCGCGCAATACAAGAAAGCCCCGCAGGCATTGCTGTCTGCGGGGATTCCATTTATATTATTTTCTTTCGGCCGCGGCTTAATCGCGCCAGCTTCAGCGCTTCGCGCCTTCATCGCGCCTCTTCGCGGCCCTTCGCGGCTATCTTCGCGCCTCTTCGCCGCCTCATCGCGCCAGCCTCATCGCTCCTCGGCTTCATCGCGCCAGCTTCATCGCGCCAGCCGCCCTCATCGCGCCAGCCCTACATCTTACATCTTACATCTTACATCTTACATCGGCCGGCCCGGCCGCCTCGCGCCAGCCTCACATCATCCATCATCCATCAAACATCATCCATCTAATACACATATTACATATTACATAGTAGAGCCGCCGGCCGCTTATTCCTCCTTTTTATTCCAATCGTCTTTCCAGACGTCGTAGGAGATATTGGATTCGTTGCAGTCCTCGTCCTTGACCCACTGGGTGTCGATAGACTTCTCAGAGTCTTTTTCAATTGAGAGGGCGATCATGACTTCCGTTTCCACGTACGTCACGCTTACTATAGGTGTTTTATATATCTTTTTCATAATTATCTTTTATATTTGTTGACAAGTTGATGAGTTGACGGGTTGACAAGTTGTTACTTTAACCTTAACGCTAACAAAAACTTGTTGACTTGTTGACTTGTTGTCTTGTTGACTTCTTGTCTTGCTGACTTCTTGTCTTGTTGACTCTTGAACTCTTGAACTTCTTGAACTTCTTGAACTTCTTGAACTTCTTGAACTTCTTGAACTTCTTGAACTTCTTAAACTCTAAACTATCCTTCCCCCGCGGGGGGGGGAAGGGCGGTTCTTATTTCAAGAACCGCTTCTTCCCATTCACGATATACATTCCCTTCGTGGGCTTGCTGACGCGGCGTCCGCTGAGGTCGAAGTATTCACTTCTTCCTGCTTCCTCCTTACCTCTTACATCATCCACGCCTGTGGCCACGTCGTCGAAGCTGAAGGCAAAGCCCTTGATATCCGCTACACCTTCTTCCATATATGCCTTGTTGGCAGCGAGGGTAGTGCCACTGTATTTGTACATTCCAAGTCCTGACTCGGCGATGTAGCCCAGTGCATAGTAGTAATTTGCTGCACATGGGGTTGCCACATCGACACCCTTGAGCTCGTTGGCCGAGAAGTCGCCGGTGGTCTCTGTGCTGTTATAGGTCAACTCAATGGTCTCTTGTGTTGAGTTCAGCACGACGCCCTGGCCTGCCTTGATGTTGCGGTCGGCAATCTCGTAGAGCTTAGCTCTGGTGCCATCGACAGTGACGGTATAAACCTTTGTGTGTTCGTCCACTTGTGCATTGCTATGACTATTATAATAGGTGCACCAGTAAGAGCCATTGGCCAGATTGGCCGTCAGTGTGTTGCTCATTACCTTGAGTAAACTTGAGTAATCTGACCAGTTCTTTGCTGCGTCTGCTCCCTCGTATGCTGTCTTAGCAGCTGCTGTGGGCACATAGATAGCTGATAGCTTATCACTCAAGGCAAATACTCCATTATCTCCTGTTAGTTTGTCTTTAGCCAATGTGGGCGCACTTGTGTTCCATATAGTGACAGAGGTAAGATTAGGACACTGTGAAAATGCCACCGCTCCAATTTCCGTTATGCTAGCAGGAAGGACGATGGATGAGAAGGCGCAACCTGCAAACGCCATCATTCCAATACTCGTCACCCCCTCAGGGATGTCGATAGAGGTGAGGGCTTCGCAACCTGCAAACGCCGCCATTCCAATACTCGTCACCCCCTCAGGGATGTCGATATAGGTGAGGGCTTCGCAACTTGAAAACGCCTGATCTCCAATACTCGTCACCCCCTCAGGGATGTCGAAAGAGGTGAGGGCTGTGCAACCGTCAAACGCCCCTTCTGGTATGGAACTTATGGTGCTGCCACTTTCAAAGATGACAGTAGCAAGCTTTACACAGCCATTGAAGACATAATCTGATAAGCTCGTCACGGTGTTAGGGATAGTGATTTGAGTAAGACTAGTTAAATTCTTAAATGCCAATTTTGGAAGTGTAGTTACCCCACTACCGATATGAACCGTTTCCAGTTTGTGGCAACCACAAAATGCAGCATACCCTAAAGTTAAAACATTGTCAGGGATGGTGAGAGACGTCAAATTGGATATTTCGGCAAATGCCTCTCTTCCAATACTCGTCACCGTACTGGGGATATCGATGGAGGTTAGGCTTTCATTAGTGAATCTGTAAAACGCATAATTACCGATGCTCGTCACACCGCTGCCAATAGTAACAGAGGTGATATCGTCACGGTCAGCATACCAGGGGGTAGTGTCAGAGGTATAATCATACATCGCGCCCGTGCCCTCACCTGTCTTGCTGATGGTCAGCACGCCGTCAGCCAAATCCCATGTGAGGCCATCGCCACATACACGTGTAATAATTCTGTGAATATGCCAGACTCCTTCGTCACCCTCAATAAAGGCAGTAACAGCAGCGCTGTTGGGCACCCAGATAGTCAGTGAGGCATTGCAATAGTCAAAGGCATGCGCGCCATACTCTGTCAGCGAAGCGGCGCCGAAGGTGGCGGTAGCAAGGTTGGAGCAACCAACGAAGGCATATTTACCAACACTCGTCACGCTGCTGGGGATATCAACAGAGGTGAGGCTGGCATTGTTGCAACCTTCGAAGGCGTAATCTCCGATGCTCGTCACACCGCTGGGGATGACAATAGAGGTGATATCGGCGCGGTTCTCATACCACGGGGCAGTGCCTGTAGTATAATCATTCATCACACCCGTGCCTTCACCATCATAGGTGATGGTCAGCACGCCGTCAGTCAAATCCCATGTGAGGCCATCGCCACAGGTGTT
>JAILPK010000017.1 GCA_024699495.1 Bacteroidaceae bacterium
TGCGTTTGCTTCTTGTTCTAAACTCACTGATTGTTATTGCTATGCTTCAACTGTGCCTACAACCTCTACTATTGCCTTTACCAATCAATATATTGCTAATGCAACATTGCATGTTCCTGCTGAACTGATAGAAGATTACAACTGTTCAGATCCTTGGTATAATTTCGGACAAATTGTAGCTATGACTGAGGAAGAAGAGAAACTGCCAGTGAATGGTATTATGGTTTCTCCCGTAGACAATATAATTTTCTCTCTTGACGGCAGACCGATCCAAAAGCCGCAGCATGGTATCTACATCGTCAACGGCAAGAAAGTTGTGATTAAATAAAATCATAGTTGGAGCGGGCAAGGCCCGCAGTTCAAGCAGTTCAAGTAGTTCAAGCAGTTCAATAGGTTTAATAGGTTAATAGGTTAATAGGTTAATAGGTCGAGCCTAGGCGACAATTGATAATTGTCGGTGCAGGCTCGAGGTGTAGTCATCGACTTGTGCAAGGGCAGATGCAAGTCTGACCGAAGCAGAAGGCGCTAATGACAAAGGGGGATAACGGCAGAGCCGTTTTTGAGTTACGTTAAGATTAGCCGTTATTGGTTAGGGTTAATAGTTTAATAGTTTAATAGTTTAATAGGTTAGTAGGTTAATAGGTTAATAGTTGGAGCGGCAGCGGGGTAGTAGGCTAATAGGTTTTAAGCTTTTGAGTCTTCGCTGCAACGCAAAGTGGCTGTTGACGCGCCCTCAGCCCACCAGGCGGAGAGGGCTGTGACGGAACTTTATCGCGCATGTGAAATTGTGTTGGATGACGATGACTTCCAAGGGGTGGAGTTCGAGGCCTTGAGTGGATGATGGTTGTGGTGGGCGTGGGGGGAGCAAAACCTTTATCAAAGAAAGGGGGGGCCTATTCTGACGGGAACCCCGAAAGTAGTGAAGGACTTTCGGGGTTCTGGTGTTTTATTATAAAGGGATTTGGTCTGTTGCGCGGTGCTTTCTGTCACCTTAAATCTATGGATATAGAGGTGGATGAAGAGTGTTGGAGGAGTGTAGGAGGTTATTTCAGGACTCCGAGTTCCTTGCCCACTTTGATGAAGGCAGCGATGCATTTGTCGAGCTGGTCACGGTCGTGTCCGGCAGAAATCTGCACGCGGATGCGCGCCTGTCCCTTGGGCACTACGGGGTAGTAGAAGCCGGTGACGTAAATGCCTTCTTCCTGCAGGCGTGCAGCGAAGCGCTGGGAGAGGGGAGCGTCATAGAGCATCACGGCGCAGATGGCGCTCTGGGTGGGCTTTATGTCGAAGCCGCTTGCCATCATCTTATCGCGGAAATAGGTGACGTTTTCTACCAGGCGGTCGTGGAGGTCATTGCTCTCGTCGAGCATCTTGAAGACTTCCATGGCTGCACCCACTATGCCAGGAGCGAGGGAGTTGGAGAAGAGATAGGGGCGTGAGCGCTGGCGCAGGAGGTCGATGATTTCCTTGCGGCCGGTGGTGAATCCGCCCATGGCTCCTCCGAAAGCCTTGCCGAGGGTTCCAGTGTAGATGTCCACACGCCCGTAGGTGTTGAAGAATTCGCTCACTCCGCGGCCGGTATTGCCTACGACTCCTGCGCTGTGGCTCTCGTCAACCATCACCAGTGCGTCGTATTTTTCTGCCAGGTCACATATCTTGTTCATGGGAGCTACGTTGCCATCCATGGAGAAGACGCCATCGGTGACGACGATGCGGAAGCGCTGCTCCTGTGCGGCCTGCAGCTGGCGTTCCAAATCTTCCATGTCTGCATTGGCATAGCGATAACGTTTTGCCTTGCAGAGGCGTACTCCGTCGATGATGCTGGCGTGGTTGAGGGCGTCGGAGATGATGGCGTCCTCCTCTGTGAGCAGAGGCTCAAAGACTCCTCCGTTGGCGTCGAAGCAGGCAGCATAGAGGATGGTGTCTTCGGTCTTGAAGAATTTGCTGATGGCGTCTTCGAGTTGTTTGTGTATGTCTTGAGTGCCGCAGATGAAGCGGACGCTGGACATGCCATAGCCGCGCTGATCCATCATGCGTTTGGCGCCCTCGATGAGTCGCGGGTGATTGCTGAGTCCGAGATAGTTGTTGGCGCAGAAGTTGAGCACTTCCTTTCCAGCCACCTGGATGGCTGCTGCCTGCGGGCTTTCGATGAGGCGCTCTTCCTTGTAGAGTCCGGCCTCTCTTATCTCCTTCAGAGTCTGCTGAAGGTGTTGCTGCATTTTTCCGTACATGATTAGTGAAATGTTTTTAGGTTGATTGTGTGCGCAAAGTTAGTGTTTTTTGAGATTCGAAGGCTCTCGGGATAAAAGAAAAACACTTTATTTACACCTTTTAATAAAAAAAGTCGGTTCTTTATATTGCGACTCTCATCTTTTGCCTACCTTTGCAGCTGGAAAAGACAAATCTATAAAACTAAACTAACACTTGACTCAGCGATGAAGAATATTCTCGTTATCGGTTCTACAGGACAGATTGGTTCGGAACTGACAAATGAATTACGTAAGATTTACGGCAGCGCAAACGTGGTGGCCGGATATATACCAGGAGCGGAACCTAAAGGCGAACTGGCCGAGGGCGGTCCGGCGGCGGTGGCTGATGTCACAGACGGCGCTCAGCTGGCAAAGATAGTCCAGGAGCATAAAATCGACACTATATATAATCTGGCTGCGCTGCTGAGCGTGGTGGCAGAGCAGAAGCCGCGTCTGGCGTGGCGCATCGGGATAGACGGGCTGTGGAATGTGCTTGAGGTGGCGCGCGAGAACAACTGCGCAGTGTTCACCCCGTCAAGCATCGGTTCGTTCGGTCCGACCACTCCCCACGAGCTCACTCCGCAGGACACCATCCAGCGGCCTCGCACCATCTACGGGGTGTCGAAGGTGACCACAGAACTGCTCTCGGATTATTATTTTCTGAAATATGGCACGGACACCCGTTCGGTGCGTTTTCCCGGTCTTATCAGTTATGTGACTCCTCCGGGCGGCGGGACCACGGACTATGCTGTGGATATCTTCTATGCTGCTGTGCGCAACGAGGTGTTCGAATGTCCGATAGCGAAGGGGACGCGCATGGATATGATGTATATGCCCGACGGATTGAGGGCTGCCATCGAACTCATGGAGGCAGACCCGAGCCGGCTCATCCACCGCAATTCTTTTAACGTGACGGCTATGAGTTTCCCGCCAGAGAAGATTTACAAGGAGATAAACAAGCGTTGCCCAGACTTCAAGATGATTTACAAGGTAGATCCGCTGAAGCAGTCGATTGCCGAGAGTTGGCCTGACAGTCTGGACGACTCGGCAGCGCGCGATGAGTGGGGCTGGCGTCCGCAATTCGGCTTGGGTGCCATGACGCGTGATATGTTGGAGAAACTCAGTAAGAAACTGCTTGGAGCCTGATTTCTCCGACATAGGATATGGCAGCAAACGAAGCTCGCATAGATAAGTGGTTATGGGCGGCGCGCATATATAAGACGCGCTCTATGGCAACGGCAGCCTGCAAGAAGGGGCAGATATGCATTGGAGGGGTGCAGATGAAGCCTTCGCGCATGGTTCATGTGGGGGAGGTGGTTGACGTGCGCAAGCCTCCCATCACTTATTCTTTCCGTATCAAACAGACTATAGAGAAGAGGGTCGGGGCGCGTCTGCTGCCCGAGATTCTCGAGAATGTCACGCCTCCTGAGCAGTTTGAGATTCTCGAGATGAGCCGTATCAGCGGTTTTATCGACCGCGCCCGTGGCACGGGGCGGCCGACAAAGAAGGAGCGTCGCGCTCTGGATGACTTCACGGAGGCGACTCCCGAATTCTACTCGGACTTCGACTTCGATATGGAGGAGTAGGGGGGCTAGGGTTTCTAGGGGGCTAGGGTTTCTAGGATCTTCTAGGATTTTCTAGGATATTCTAGGATCTTCTAGGATCTTCTAGGGTTTTCTAGGATCTTCTAGGGTTTTTTTAAGGGGGGGGCTGGGGCGGCAGCGGCTACTTCTTTTCTTTGATTATGCCGTGGCGGTAGGCGTAGAGGAGTTCTTTGAGTTCTCCGATTTGTGAGAGCATCTCACGGCCTTGGTCTGTGTCACGGACGAGGAGGCGGCGGCCGGCAAGCTCCACTATTTGTTTTGAGGAGACGATGTCTGTGCCCCTGCGAATGGCTTCCTGTGCGCTGTCGAAGGGTTCGTGCTGAATCAGTTCGAAGCCGCGGCTGTGATAGACCAAGGTGTAGCCGGCTATACCGGTTTCACCATGATATGCTTTGGATAAACCGCCGTCGATGACCATCAGTCGCCCGTCTGCTTTTACCGGGCTTTCGCCGCGGGAAGCATGAACAGGCACGTGTCCGTTGATGATATGGCGGTGGCTGCCCTGCACCCCGAAGGCATCCAGGATTCGTTCGCAGACGTCTTTGTTGTCGCGCAGGAGGTAGTAATAGCCCTTCTCTTCCTGGTGTGTCTGTTTGTCCTTGAGGAAATAGCGCTCGAAGGTAGCCATCCGGGCTTTGTCGAAGAGTGGGGAGTCCTGTCCGCACCAGAGATACCAGAAGTAGTCTTTTGCAAATTGGCGTTCTTCCCGCGGGGTGTCCTGGTTGAATGCCGAGCGCATCATGATTCCGATGTTATGGAGGAGGTCTCGTCCGCTGAGTCGTTTGCCATTGAGTTCCACCTCTTTCAGGGTGCCGTCGGCATTCAGAGGGACGCTGGCATGGAAGAGGAGGTTACCGTTGCAGATGGCATACATGCAGCCATGTGCAAGCAGGCATTTGATATGTTTCTGCAGTTTGTCGCTGACGCTGAAGGAGTGGTGTAGCTGTTTGACCAGTTCGGCCTCCTCGGGCGTGAGCTCATTGGGATTCTGCGGCGAAATGGTAGGCAGGAAGGTGTCGGTCATCTCGTAGGTCTTGCCGTTGCGTTCGTATATTCCGCGTTCCTTATTAATATAATTAAGTACCAGGCGGTCGTGCATCTTCCATTCCGGGCGTCGCGCAATCATGGCAGCCTCCAGTTTGAACTGGATGATGCTGATGGCCTTGTGCATCTGAGCGATGAGCCGGCGTGTCTTCTCGTTGTGAGTGGTGTCGTCTTTGTCGAGTCTCGGTCCGAAGAGGTCGCAGGGGTCGTCCTTGTAAGTCTCCATGGCGAATGTGGCAAGCGGAACGAGGTTGATGCCGTAGCCATCCTCGAGAGTGGCCATGTTGCCGTAGCGGAGGGAGAGCCTCAGGACGTTGGCTATGCAGCAGTCGTTGCCGGCGGCAGCTCCCATCCAGAGAGCGTCGTGGTTGCCCCACTGGATGTCGAAGTTAGGATGCTGGCAGAGGCGGTCCATAATGATATGTGCGCCCGGTCCGCGGTCGAATATATCTCCGAGAATATGCAGTTTGTCAACGGCCAGGCGCTGAATCACATCGCAGATGGCGATGATGAAGGCGTCGGCGCGTCCGGTCTGCACAATGCTGTTGATGATGCCATTGAAGTAAGCGGTCTTGTTATCGTCGGAGGGCGATTCGTGGAGCAGTTCTTCGATGATGTAAGCAAATTCGGGGGGCAGGGCTTTGCGCACCTTGGAGCGTGTGTATTTACTTGATACGGAGCGGCATACGCGAGTAAGCTGGGTTAGTGTGAGGGTGTAGAAGCGCGAGAGGGAGTCCTCGAGTCCGGAGGCGTTGGCAGTCTCGGCTTCCACCTCATTTTTGATAAGCGCCAGCTTCTGTTCGGGATAATAGATGAGAGTGCATAGTTCGCGTATTTCGTCGGCACTGAGAGTGTCGGCGTATAGCTCTTTCACCTTTCGCTTTATGCTTCCGGAGGCGTTCTTCAGGATATGCAGGAAGGCCTCGTATTCTCCGTGGATGTCAGCCATGAAGTGCTCTGTGCCCTTGGGCAGGTTCAGAATTGCTTCGAGGTTGATAATCTCTGTGGATGCGGAAGCCACATCGGGGAAGGTCTGTGAAAGGAGCTGCAGGATGCGCAGGTCCTGTTCAATTTTCTGTACGATGCTCATGTCAGTAGATATTGGTAAAGTCGAGCAGTTGCCATTCGTTGCAGTTCAGATGCATACATAACTCCAGGGCGCAGGAGTTGGCGGCCTGGGTGAGGATGGCAATATCCTGCTGGAGGAAGCCGCTGAGGAGCAGGTGCGCTCCGGGTTTGAGATGTTGCGCGAACTGCTGCATGGAGTCGAGCAGTACATTGCGGTTGATATTTGCCAGAATGATGTCAGCCTGGTCTTCGTGAGTAAGGACCTCGGAGCCTCCGAGGCGGATGTCGGCCTGAACGCCGTTGTCCCGACAGTTGTCTTTGCTGTTGTTCACGCTCCACTCGTCGATGTCGAAGGCCACAAGACTGCCAGCCCCCATGCGCATGGCAGCGATGCCGAGGATTCCGGTTCCACAGCCGGCGTCGATGACCGCCGCTCCGTGGAGAGGCAGCTGGCAGAGTCGTGAGAGCATGAGCTGTGTGGTGGCGTGAGTTCCGCTGCCGAAAGCCTGCTGCGGATGGATATGTATGGCTTCGGTGGTCCTGTCGTCGTAAATTACAAGTCGTTTGCCAATGCAGATAGGTTCGAATCCCCCGGCTTCCCACTCGGCGTTCCAGTCCTGGTCGGGCAGTTCGCGTGCGCAGAAGTCAATCTCTGTGTCGGGCATGGGGAATGAGGCAATGGCTTCGGAGATATTTTCTCTGCTGAAGGCAGCCGCCTGGATGTAGGCGGAGATGCCGGAGTCTGATGGCATGAAGGTCTCAAATCCTATATCAGACAATACGGCTGCCAAAATGTCGGCAGCCGTCTCGTTGTTTGGTCTGATAGAGAAATCCACCTGATAATAGCGCATATCGGAGGAGTAGGGAGGGTGTGAAACTTATTTCTGTTTGTTCTCTTTCTTGGTCTCAGGCTTTGCCTTGTAGCGCTTGTTCAGACCTGCTACGACCTGTGAAGTGATGTCATACTTCGGATTGGCCATGAGGATGTTGTCGCCCTGCTTGGTCAGAATATAGTCGTATTTCTTCGTTTTGTTGAAAGTCTTGAGGAAAGCCTGAATGCTGTCGCGGAGTTCCTCGTTGAGTTTGGCGTTTTCGCTGGCGAGCTCGTTGCCCAGGCGCTGCTCGAGTTCTGCATAGTCCTGCTGCTCTTTCTGGATGGAAGCCTGTGCGCGCTCCAGTTCGTCGCGAGTGGTGAATCCGTTGCTTTCATATTTCTTCTGCAAGGCGGCTGCATGCTGCTGCAGGGCGCGCTGCTTGCTGATAAGAGTGCTCTGTATGTTTTCGGCTTTTTTGGTAAGGACAAGGTTGTAATCCTTGCAGAACTGATATTGGCTCATGAGGGAATCGACCTCCACGAAGGCGATGCGCAGCCCTGTCTGTTCTTCTGTCTCAGCCTTAGCGTTCTTTACTGTCTTTTCTGCCTTGTCATTCTGGCAGGCGGTGAGAGCCAAGAGGAGGCTCACCGTAAGAAACATCATTTTCTTCATATCTTTTATTATTATTATTTTTTTTACACCGATTGGGAATTGCAGCTCATGAAATCCTCTCATGAGCATGCGGTTTGTTCTGCAGCTCGTGTCTCTCTATCGCATCCATGCTTTCCACACAATGGATGCCGCGCTCGCGCATAGCTTTAGAGGCTCCGATATGAGTCATGGGTCCGCGAGGGTCGCCTTTGAATATCAATTTCACCGCAAGTAAAATTACGGCAATCGAAACAATTGCGGCAGTAAGGAGCAATAATTTGACCACTTTTAGCGTTATTATATAGTCTTAACGGTGCAAAGATAGCCCAAAGAGATGAGGTTTACCTCTTTTCATCATTTGATTTAACCTAAATTAGCAAAATATGGCCAATTCCACCCAATTACAACCATCCTCAGTATTTGAGATGTTTGCTCTGATAAACCAAGTTCCGCGCCCGTCGAAGCACGAGGAGCAGATGATTGCCTTCCTTGTGGATTTCGCAAAGAAGAATAATCTCCCGTATAAGGTTGACGAAGTGGGAAATGTGTTGATTAGCAAGCCCGCGACAGCAGGCATGGAGGACCGTCCGACGGTGATTCTGCAGAGTCACATGGATATGGTCTGCGAGAAGAACAACGACGTGAATATGGATTTCATGACCGACCCCATACAGACCTGGATTGACGGCGAATGGATGAAGGCGAAGGGCACGACTCTGGGCGCAGACGACGGCATAGGATGCGCCATGGAGATGGCTCTGCTGCTTGACGACACGGTGAAGCACGGGCCGATTCAGTGTGTGTTCACCCGCGACGAGGAGACCGGTCTTACCGGCGCAGAGGGTATGCAGCCCGGATTTATGGAGGGAGATATGCTCATAAATCTGGATTCAGAAGACGAGGGACAGATTTTTGTCAGTTGCGCCGGCGGCTGCCGCACAGAGGCCGTCTTCACCTTCACTCCCGAACCGGCATCTGAGGCCATGTTCTTCCTGCGTCTGCAGGTGAAGGGTCTGATGGGCGGCCACAGCGGCGATGATATAGACAAGAAGCGGGCAAACGCCAACAAGATATTAGCGCGTTTCCTATATATGGGCATGAAGAAATACGGCTTGCGGATTTCCGATATCCAGGCCGGCGGTCTGCATAACGCCATCCCTCGCGAAGCAGAGGCTCTGGTGGCCATCCCCGTGAGATTCAAGGAGCAGGTCCGTGCGGACTGGAACATCTTTGCTGCAGACGTAGAGGAGGAATTTCGCGTTACGGAGCCCTCGATGCAGTTTCTGCTGGAGAGCGCCGACGCGGCCGCCACAGTGCTGCCGGAAGATGTCAACTGCCGTCTGATTTCAGCCCTGCAGGCCGTTCACAACGGCGTTCTGGCAATGAGTCAGGACATGGAGCTCGTGGAGACGTCGTCCAATCTGGCCAGCATCCGACAGGAAGAGCCCGGGCGCATCCGCGTAAACTCATCGCAGCGCAGCAGCTTCATGAGCAACAGGCATAACATGTCGAACACGATTGCTGCCACGTTCGAACTGGCAGGGGCCGAGGTGAATGTAGGCGAGGGCTATCCGGGATGGAAGCCGAATCCCGACAGCCGACTGCTCAAGGTCGCGGTGGAGCAATATGAGCGCCTGTTCGGCCATAAGCCCATAGTCCGCGGCATACACGCCGGACTGGAGTGCGGCCTCTTCTCCGAGAAATACCCGAATTTGGATATGGTCAGTTTCGGACCGACCCTTCGCGGTGTCCACTCACCCGATGAGCGGCTGGAGATAAAGACTGTGGACCTAGTGTGGAAACATCTGCTCGCCATACTCGAGAATATTTAATGAGAAAGGCAAAGTTCGTTATCCTGTGGGTATTCGCTCTGCTGATTGTAGCCTGCGAATCCTACGATGATTTTACTGCAGACCGTGCTGCGACGCTCTCGTTCAGCACGGACTCTGTGCGTTTTGACACCCTTATTTCCACAGTCCCCTCGGCCACCAAAACCCTCATCGTATATAACCACGGAGACAAGGGCATAAGAATCAGCCAGGTGGCATTGGGGCGTGGGGCCGACAGCCATTTCCGCGTGAATGTGGACGGGCAGGACATGAGCCTCTCCGCCGAGAATTGCGTATATGATTTTGAGGTGCGGCGACGTGACAGCATTTTTGTGCGCATCGAGGTGACTGTGCCCGAGCTGGACTCGGATGATATCCAGCAGCTGGAGGATGTCCTCGTGTTCACGCTGGAAAGCGGCGTCCGCCACAGAATTGTTCTTACTGCAGGCGGTCAGAACGCGTATTTTCTGCGCGGCAAGATAATCCGTAATGACACGACCTTCGCAACCAATCTGCCGATAGTCGTTTATGACAGTCTGGTGGTGGAGCAGGGTAGCGAACTGACTCTGAAGCCAGGCACTCAACTGCTGTTTCACGAGGGTGCATACCTGCGTGTGAAAGGTAAACTGACAGCCTGCGGAACGCTGGACTCGGCAGTGGTTTTCCGGGGAGACCGCACTGACCATATGTTTGACTATCTGCCCTATGACCGCCTGCCGGCAAGATGGGAGGGGATAGAGATAGACGCAGGCAGCAGGGACAACCGCATGGAGTATGTGGATATCCACAGCGCCAAGTACGGGATTGTATGTCGCGGAAATTCGGACGAGCTCTCCTCATTCACTTTAACTGACACAATCCAATCGCCTCATATTACGGTGGTTAATTCCCGACTGCATAATATAGGTGGAATGGGAATCGACTGCCATGATGCTGTGATTGTAGTGCAGAACTCAGAGGTGTCAAACACGTTGGGCAACTGCGTGAATCTCATCGGTGGGGTTTCACAGTTTACCCATTGTACTTTGGCACAGTTCTATCCCCTGGATGCCCAGAGAGGGAATGCACTTTTCTTTACAGATAGCATCGCTGCCAGCCCTATTCGCCTATGCGATTTCAACAACTGTGTCATAGTCGGGTATGCGGAGGACGAACTGATGGGAGATGTGAATCTCGAGGGGCCGACGGCGGCCAACTTCCATTTCCGAAACTGCTATATAGCAACCGTTGAGACAGACATGCCAGAGCGTTTTATCGGCGTCGTATATGACAAATATGACGAGGAGACACATCCGATTTCGGGAAGCGACAATTTCATTCTGGTGGATACACACAACTTCTTATATGATTTCACGCCCAAAGACAGTTCGATGATCAGGGGGACGGCAGACCCGCTGCTCTCGAGGCCTCTGCCCACGGACCGGCTCGGGCGTAACAGGTTCGCCGACGGAGCACCAGATGCAGGCTGCTACGAGTTCATTCTGACTGAAAACAAATAGAAATTACGTCTGAAATGTAAAAAAGAGCTGGAATCGTTGGCAGTTTGGATGAAAGTGAGTATCTTCGCGCCATAAAAGAAAACGATTGCCGGATTTGTACGTTGTCATTTCTCAGGCGGTCATTTGAACAAAAAACAACCAATAATCATTCATATCTTATTATGAAGAAGTTCAATTTCAATGCCGGCCCCAGCAAACTCCCCCGCGAAGTAATGGAGGCCACCGCTGCTGCATGTCTCGATTTCGAAGGCAGCGGCCTTTCGTTAATGGAAATGAGCCATCGCGCCAAGAATTTCCAGCCAGTAGTCGATGAGACTGTTGCCCTGTTCAGGGAACTGCTCGATATCCCCGAGGGATATAGTGTGCTGTTCCTGGGTGGCGGTGCGAGTCTCCAGTTCTGCATGGTGCCCTTCAATCTCCTGGAGAAGAAGGCCGCATATCTGAACACTGGCGTTTGGGCCAAGAAGGCTCTGGCAGAGGCAAAGCTGTTTGGTGAAACCATCGAGGTGGCTTCGTCAGCCGAGAGCACATATAGCTATATTCCCAAAGGCTTTACCATCCCCTCGGATGTAGATTATTTCCACATCACCACAAACAACACAATCTACGGAACCGAAATCCGCAAGGAGCTGGACAGCCCCGTCCCGATGGTGGCAGATATGAGTTCCGATATATTCAGCCGGCCGGTGGATGTATCCAAATATAACATCATCTACGGCGGCGCTCAAAAGAATCTATCTATGGCAGGTGTCACCTTCGTGATTGTGAAGGACGACTGCCTGGGCAAGGTAAGCCGTCAGATTCCGACGATGTTGGATTACCGCACACACATCAAGGGCGGCTCTATGTTTAACACCCCGCCGACAGTGCCCATCTACTGCGCTCTGCAGACTCTGAAGTGGATTAAGAATGCAGGTGGCGTCAAGGAGATGGAGCGCAGGGCTATCGAGCGCGCAAATATTGTTTATGGCGAGATTGACCGTAACAAGCTCTTCCGTGGCACTGTGGCTGAGGAGGACCGTTCGGTGATGAACCTGTGCTTCGTGATGAATGACGAGTACAAGGACCTCGAGGCAGACTTCATGCAGTTCGCCACAGAGCGCGGCATGGTAGGCATCAAGGGACACCGCTCCGTGGGCGGTTTCCGCGCCAGCTGTTACAACGCAATGGATCTCGAAGGCGTAAATGCTCTGGTCGCTTGCATGCAGGAGTTTGAGAAACAACACTAAAAAAGATTATGGCAAAGGTATTAATCGCAACAGAAAAGCCCTTTTCCGGAGTAGCCGTAAAGGGTATCAAGGAAGTGTTTGATGCAGCCGGCTATGAAGTGGCTCTGCTTGAGAAATACACAGAGAAGTCGCAGCTGCTGGATGCAGTGAAGGATGCTGATGCGCTCATCATCCGTTCGGATAAGGTGGATGCAGAAGTGCTCGATGCAGCCAAACAACTGAAGATTGTGGTTCGCGCAGGAGCCGGATATGACAATATCGACCTCGCTGCAGCCACGGCCCACAACGTAGTGGCCATGAACACTCCCGGGCAGAACGCCAACAGCGTGGCTGAGCTTGTCTTCGGCCTGCTGGTTTATGCAAAGCGCAATTTCTACAATGGCACAAGCGGTACCGAACTGAAGGCCAAGCGCCTCGGTATTCTTGCCTTCGGCGCTGTGGGCCGCAACGTGGCACGTATTGCCAAGGGCTTCGATATGGAGGTCCTCGCTTATGATGCCTACTGCCCTGCCAGCGTTATCGAGGCAGCCGGAGTGAAGGCCGTGGATTCAGCAGCTAAACTCTTTGAGGAGAGCGATATCGTAAGTCTGCATATTCCGGCTACCCCAGAGACCAAGCAGAGCATCGGCTGCGAACTGGTGTCCAAGCTCCCCAAAGGTGGCATTCTCGTAAATACTGCCCGCAAGGAAGTAATCAACGAAGAGGAGCTGCTGGCTCTTCTTGCCGAGCGCGAGGACTTGAAGTATGTCACAGACATCAAACCTGATGCTGATGCAGAATTTGCCAAATTTGAAGGCCGCTATTTCTCCACCCCGAAGAAGATGGGCGCACAGACTTCAGAGGCCAACGTAAATGCCGGCATCGCCGCTGCACACCAGATTGTGGACTTCCTGGAGAAGGGTATTACCAAGTTCCAGGTGAATAAGTAACACACAAGGACTGATTCGAGGATTCCGTGTTTTGGGGCCACACCCGAAATACAGAATCCTCGAATGTTTATGAACAGAGTCATTAAGTTTAGATTGTAAAACCCTATTAATTAAAAGACGTGGCTACAGTAAAACCATTCAAAGGTCTGCGCCCACCGCGTGAACTTGTGGAAAGGGTGGAGAGCCGCCCCTATGACGTTCTCGATTCCGAGGAGGCCAGGGCAGAGGCCGGAGACAACGAGATGTCGCTCTACCATATCATCAAGCCTGAGATTGACTTCCCCGAGGGGACCAGTGAGTATGACCCGCGTGTCTATGAGCATGCGGCCGAGAACTTCCGGAAATTCCAGGAGAAGGGTTGGCTTGTGCAGGACCGCGACGAACATTATTATATATATGCTCAGACTATGAACGGCAAGACTCAGTATGGTCTTGTCATCGGCGCGTATGTGGATGA
The DNA here is from genome assembly GCA_024699495.1 of Bacteroidaceae bacterium. Taxonomy (GTDB): domain Bacteria; phylum Bacteroidota; class Bacteroidia; order Bacteroidales; family Bacteroidaceae; genus Physcousia. The sequence goes on from JAILPK010000017.1 coordinate 13,375, forward strand.
TTATCTGAACGGCGTAATAAAAAAGCATGAGCTGACACGCCGCGATAAGGAAGAGGACCGCATGAAGCATGTCCGGGTGAATAATGCAAACATTGAGCCTGTGTTCTTCGCCTATCCTGACAACGTCACTCTTGACTCGCTCATCAACCGCTATGCTGCTACAGAGCCTGAGTATGATTTCATCGCTCCTATCGACGGCTTTGGACATAAGTTCTGGGTAATCAGCAATCCGCAGGACATCGCCACCATAACGGAGGAGTTCAGCAAGATGCCGTCTCTGTATATCGCCGACGGGCATCACCGTTCGGCAGCTGCCGCTCTGGTAGGAGCAGAGAAGGCAAAGCAGAATCCCAACCATAAGGGAGATGAGGAATATAACTATTTTATGGCTGTCGCTTTCCAGGCTTCACAGCTGACGATTCTTGACTATAACCGCGTTCTCAAGGATTTGAACGGACTCTCTTCCGAACAGTTCTTAGATGCGCTGCGCAAGAACTTCGAGGTTTCTCTCATCGCTGATTCTGCTTCTGCCGCCAATGTTCAGGACTTCGCACCAAAGCATCTGCATCAGTTCTCCTTGTATCTCGACGGACAATGGTATTATCTCGAGGCTAAGGATGGCACTTACGACAATAATGATCCCATCGGAGTGCTGGATGTGGATATTTCCAGCCGGCTGATTCTTCAGGAGATTCTGGAACTGGGAGACCTGCGCAGCAGTAAGCGGATAGATTTTGTCGGCGGACTGCGCGGTCTTGCAGAATTGAAGCGCCGCGTTGACAGCGGAGAGATGCGGGCCGCATTGGCTCTCTATCCCGTTTCGATGCAGCAGATTATGGATATTGCTGACAGCGGCAAGATTATGCCTCCCAAGGCTACTTGGTTCGAACCGAAACTGCGCAGCGGACTGGTCGTTCATAAGTTGAGTTAGACTGTGGTCGGCTCATTGTCTCAATAACGAAGGCGGCAGATGCTGCCCTGTAAACACGAAGTCTCACAGAATGAAAGAACAGGAATCATCGCAACAGCTCTCATCTACCGCTAATGAAGCGCAGAAGGATTTAGCTGCGGATAAGTTCCTGACAATTGCATCTGCCGCGGAGGCTCAATATACGGAAAAGCGAAGCAAATTTCTTGCCTTCGCTTTTCCTGTTTCTACGGCAGAGGAGGTGAAGACGCTGGTTGATGAGTATTCAAAGAAATATTTTGATGCCCGCCATGTCTGCTATGCTTATATGCTTGGTTTTGAGCGCCTTGTGTTCCGAGCTAACGATAACGGAGAGCCAAGTGGAACTGCCGGCAAGCCGATTCTGGGACAGATAAACAGCAATAACCTAACTGATATTCTCATCATTGTAGTTCGCTATTTCGGGGGTGTGAAACTTGGCACAAGCGGCTTAATCAAAGCTTATAAGACGGCCGCATCCGAAGTAATCGCAAATGCTGAAATTATAGAGAAGACGATTGATTCGCGCATATTTATTTCATTTGAGTATTTGCTCATGAATCAGGTTATGCGAATCATCAAAGAGGAGGCCCCGGATATCCTCTCGCAGCAGTTTGACAATAATTGCGAAATGACTCTTTCCATCCGCGCTTCCCTAATGCCACGCCTGCGCACACGCCTGGAACAGGTGAGAGGTGTGGTGGTTAAGGAGGAGCCGGAGGCCGGCTCTACTATGTAATATGTAATATGGAATATGGAAGATGTGAGGCTGGCGCGATGAGGCGGCCGGAGGCCGCGGTTCATGGTTAATGGTTCATGGTTCATGGTTGGGCTGGCGCTATGGGGCGGGGCCGATGGAAGATGGAAGATGTAAGATGTGAGGCTGGCACGATGGGGGGCCGCGAGGCGGAGCGCGATGGCTGGCGCGATGAAGCAGTTGGCGCGGGGAATGGATGGCGCGGAGCGGCCGCGAAGAGCGGTTGGCATCTGATGGCAAAACCATCAGACACAATAAGCGCTGAAGCGCTTTCGCGATGGGGCGGCGGAGCCGATGGAAGATGTAAGATGTGAGGCTGGCGCGATGAAGCCGCGGGCCGATGGAAGATGTAAGATGTGAGGCTGGCGCTGGGCGGGGGGCTTATGGCCGCGCTAAATGAAGAAGGTTTTGAATTCGCTTTCGAAATTTGGGGTGAGAATACCTTTGTCTATAGATTCACGAATCTCCTGGATTGTCCAAAAGCGGCCGCCGTCCAGTTCTTCGGTCGAGGGAGTGATGGCGCCGTCGTATGTGGTTTTGTTCACATAAACCAGTTCTCGCTCACGTGAACTTTCGAACACATACTTGCCGATGAATTCTGATTTGAAGTCTGTAATGCCAAGCTCTTCATACACTTCACGCTTCAATGCCAGTTCGGGTGTTTCACCGATGTCTATGTGGCCGCCGACAGCGGTATCCCATTTACCCGGCTGGATATCTTTCCACTCAGGCCGTTTCTGCAAGTATATCTCTCCTGAAGAGTTGAATATATGCAAATGCACCACTGGATGCAACAGCATAGAGCCGTTGTGGCATTCTCGACGAGTAGCGGAGCCTGTCACCCTGCCTTCTTCGTCAACAAGCGGAAATAATTCATTTTGATTGTCCATACATCTGTTCAGAATCGGTATTCATAAACCGCAAATAGGATAAATAGGGAGCGGGGAGGCGGGGAGGTTTACTTTATGTAAGTCCTGATGATTCTGACATTACGCCGGGGGCGTTCCTTGGCATCTACAGGTGTGCGCCCGATGCGCATAGCTATGGGCATCCCTTCGACCACCTCGCCAAAAACCGTATATTCTCCATCGAGATGGGGCGCGCCGCCGGAATTGGCGTAAACCTGCTTCTGAGCTGCATTGAAGGGTTTGGGAGGATTGGCCGCGATGGCATTCTCAGCCTCTGTCTGCAAACTGTTAAGAAGAGACTGGTAAGCTTCGTAGTCTGATTCTTTGAGCTTCTGGAGCTGAGCGGAATGCTCGCGCTGCAGACGCTCAAATCGGGCAGAGACCTTACCATCATAAAGTAACACCTGCAGTTCAGCCAGTTCTGCTGCTGAATATTTTTTACCGGTAACTATAAACCACTGCAGAGCATTTGATGCGCGGCCAGCATTCACGCTGTCGGGCTCACGGGCGGCGGCCAAAGCGCCTTGTTTGTGGAAATGCAGAGGATAACGTAACTCCGCCGCTATGGTTTCCTTGGTGTTCCCTCCTGCTTGAATAACCATCTCGGGCACGATGCGGTGGAAGGGAATATTGTCGTAAGCATGTGCCTCTACATTTCGGATGAAATTATCCCGATGCAGTGGGGTGTCGTCATACAAACGGACAATGATATCACCTTCGCTGGTTTCTATGCACACCTCAGTCTTGCCTATGGCATCCCGTTTGCTCTCTGAGCAGGAATAGAGCATCAGCACAAGTGACGCAAGGGCACCTATTTGTATTATTTTCCGGTACATTTCTGCCACAGTTTATTTGGTGAGCAAAACCTTCTTCCCCCTGCTGATTTTAATGGTCTGCTGATTGCCTTTTATGCGTCGTCCGCTCAGGTCAAAGGCGGGTGAATCCTCACCGGCGGCAGCGGCTTCAGCGCTTTCTACAGCATCTGTCTGACCTGATATAGCATTTATAGTTTCGGCAGAGAGGGCATAATTGTAGAAGCGCAGGTCGTCAATATATCCGTTGAAGAAGGGGTCGTCTCTAAACTGGCTTCGGCCGATATAGTTGAATATAGGTGTGAAGTCAGAGGGACGGTCACTGATAGTTGTGCTTGTGCCCTTTTGCGCTCCGTTGATATAAATCTTGATGGCATCCTGGCTGAATGTGATTGCCAGATGTGTCCATTTGTTGGCCGGGAAGGAACTGCCCAGACCTATGATTCTCTCAGTGCTGCCGTTTTTGATTGCAAAGCGGGGGCCGCTGCCACTTTGTGGCGTTATGAAGAAGTAATGGTCTGTGTCGCTTCCAAAGTCTATTATGCGACTCCATTGCTGGCTGCTGCCTCCGTTCCATCGCACCCACGCACAGATGGTCAGTTCGTCAGAATTGGCAATGGTGGCTGGCAAAGCAAGATACTGTCCGCTGTTGAGTATCAGCCCCTGTTCGCCTTCCATCTTTGCTGTGGTGGAGTAGGAGGGGGTGATTAGAGCTGCTGCATGATTGCCGTTTGCGGTGATGTCGTTAAGCGTTCCCTCGAAGAGATATTGTGCTATCAGCCCGGCTTCACCAGTGGCAGTCTCAGATGCAATATTGCTGTAGTCGGAGCGGTTGAGCGAGAGGTCGCGTGTGCGTACTTTATAATAATATTTTGTGGAGGGCTGGACTGTATTATCTATATAGATATATGCAGAATCGGCCGTTACGCGTTTATCCACCTGCATCTGATAGATGGTGTTCCATGTTTGCTGGTCGGAAGAACGCAGAATGATGAAGTCCTTGATATCAAACTCGCGTTTGCTCATCTGCCAGTCGAGGCGTATGCTTGAGTTCTGGGCAGTAGCAGTAAGGTTGACTGGAGTCTGTGGAGCTACCTTGTTGAATAATGTCGTAGCGGCTATCAGTCGCCATTGCTGTGTTTGTGCGCCGGAACATGGGGATTGCACCAAAGTGCCATAACCATTCAAGTCGAGACAGTAGCCGCTGTGCTTGCTTTTGATATAGTAATATCCGTCGGACGCATATTCGAGGAACCATAACTCGTTGTCGCCGGGATTCCTATTAGGATAGCATATCACTTCACCTTGGTCTTCGAGGCTCCAGTTCTTCAGGTCTGGCGTATAGAGAGTGTCTGTCGCGTTCCTTATGGTAATATATGAGAAGTCGCCTCCGCGGTCGGTGGCTACGCGCCTGATATTCCATCCCACATTCTCGGTGGTCTTTTGTTGTATCAGATTAACACCTGATGCCAGTTTTCCGTCGGGGGCAAGATAATAGCCGCTGGAACGGTTGACAATCCTATATGATCCGTTGGCAATGTAGGGCATTATGTCTTCGCCATCTTGGATATTTACGAGTCCTTCGGCATTCTTTTGCCCATTTTGGTAGCCGGAACCACCGGGCAGGTTCATGATATATTCACGCGTTGGACCAAAACCATCGAAGAACACGTCATGGTCCAGGGCCGCAAAACGGAAATCTGTAGGATTGGCCTGACGTTCGCTGGTGCCACCGAAGCCCTGGACATATCCTTCCGGATGAATATCTGTTGAAGGATGGCGATAAACGCTTGCTGCAGTCCATCTGGAGCGGTTCTCTGCATATCCGAGCCGCGTGCCGCGCGATGCTTTCATCCATTGGCTGCGTGTATGCTCGCATGTGCCCCACCAGATTCCATATTGGAGACCGTAGTTAGAGGCAACCATGCATTCCATGATGTTGTGCAGTTCGTCAGCCATTCCGATTTTGCCGTCGTTTGCGAGCAGGGTATAGAATGCTGCAAACTTGTCGAAAGTGCCCGCAAGCTGGTGTGTATTTCCCATATCAAGATAATTCTTGCAAGCGTTGTACCAGCCTGCTGCTTCGTCGTTGTTCAGCGTGTTGCCTCCGCAAAGCAGGATGTTGCTGAACTCATCTTTGTACTCGTCGTCTTCACGCAGTTTTTTGCAGATGGCGTTGAAGTCAGCCTTTGACCCTTGGTGCCACGGCGAGTAGTCAGGTTCATTGAACGGTGAAACAGAGACTACCTTAAGCCCTTTGGATTCAACGTGGCGCTTGTATAACGCAATCAGTTCGGACCAGCGCGTGGCTTGAGTCGCGCTATTGGAGCTTCTGTACCAGGATGTTACTTGCTGGCTGTTTCCATCTCTTTGGTCTGAGTTGAGATTGATGTCAGCCTTTGGAGCCCATTTCTTCACATAGTTTATGCGGATGTTAAGGGTGTCTGTCTGCCCCTGGGTCAGCGCCCCGTTGAGCGCTCCAGTGTTTATTGTCTGGAAAGGCACGCGGACTATTCCAATCAAATCCTGCCCTGCAAATTGAGCTCCGCGGCGCAGGTTTGACTCGCTGAACCATGCAAGATCCAGCCCCCAGGTGATGTCTGGCAGTTTTGTGCCAGCATCAGAGATTCGGAAAGGAACTGTGGTGTGTGGAATTGGATAGGCTTTAGCAGTAGAAGAAGATGAAACCTGAGCCTCAATGCTTGCAGTAGATGCTAAAACTGCAATGAAAAGCAGAAAATGGCGCTTCATGAATGGAATGGAGATGTTTATGAAAAATACACTTTTCGGGTACAAATTTATATAAAGAAGAGCAACCTGCCAAAAGAAAAGGCAAAAAAATGCCTATTTATGTGATTTGCCATTTTTTCAATGGAAAAGATTTGGAGCCGTGGAGCTTATCGCTTACCTTTGCTCTCGCTTTCAGATATTCTGCGAGTTTCGTTCTTTGAAATATAACCTCCACACAAAGGGGCGGGAATAATATAGCCATATCGATTAGACTGGGAGACTCATCAATTACATCAGAAAACCGAGAACGCTTCGTTGTCCAATGGCGGGCTGCGCCTTCGGGTAACTCCTTCACGGGAGCCGGCAGATTACAAAGGAGACGGGCACTCAAATCATTTCACTCGGAGTTCTCATCACATCATCGATATGGCTTTTTGTGTGGCATTTTGTCATTAAATGTGACAATTTGTCACCGCTTGTCATTCTCAAACCATGATAATCGGCGGGATTGTTGGTTTGGCATACCTATTGCTTCATAAAGGGTGTCACACTGAGACAAAAACAAGTCTTAAAGATGGCATAAATATAATGTGTAACCTTAAAAGAATAGGAGATTAAAACTATGTTACCAATCTATCACAACAACAACGCAAATTGGCTTCCCAGCCTGTTTAACGACATACTTAACGACTGGACACCAGCAATGATTTCAAATGGAAGCGCAGCTCGCACAGCACCTGCATTCAACGTAATTGAGAATGAAAACAACTATCAGGTGGAAGTGGCTGCTCCGGGTATGACCAAGGAAGATTTCAAGATTCACCTCGATGAAGAGAATCGTCTGATTGTCCGTCTGCAGAAAAAGGCAGAGCACTCCGATGAGGACAAGGCACGCAAATATCTGCGTCGGGAATTCAGTTACGCCACATTCGAACAGGCTCTGGTGCTTCCGGATACTGTTGATAAAAAATCAATTAGCGCTGCTATGGCGGACGGCGTTCTGACCATCACCCTGCCGAAGATGACGCCTGAACAGAAAGAGGCTGAAATCAAGTATATTGATATTATCTAACAGAAAACAAAAAAAGTGAAATATGAGCGACGGAAATTTTAATCGTTCACTCTTACCACATAATCCTTACTCCAGCGGACTTCACACCGGCAAAGCTTTGGCACGGATGAAGGCCGCTGAAGCCTTTTCAGAGTGGTTGCGGAACTTTAATCCTTCTCTTTCAGACGAGGAAATAGCGCGTCAAACGACTGCCTTTGCCACTCTGTTGGCAAAAAAAATATAGAGTGAGCAGAATTTTCTAAGGAAATATTTGGCTACCTAAATTGAAACAATTACCTTTGCAGCCGCAAAACGGGAAGAGAATGATTTAGCTCGCCTGTCTGCACTTATTAAGGAGAGATGCTCGAGTGGCTGAAGAGGCACGCCTGGAAAGCGTGTAACCGTCCAAAGCGGTTCCGGGGTTCGAATCCCCGTCTCTCCGCTGAAGATTAAGTATTAGTTATTGCTTAATTTTTATTTTTACCGCCGTAAGGGCATAAAAAAATCCTTCAACTTTTATGTGATATATATTATCCGATGAGTCGGTCCTATATTCATTGTTATATTCCGACTGTTCTTTTTCATGATAAGTGAGAATATGATGCGAATTGTCTGCTTCCAAAAATAAAGGTCTGTTTTGGGAAGCATGCGGGACTCAAGAATCTTCGGTTATTACTTACCTCTTATTTTACCGGAATATGATAGTATCAAATATGAATCTGCATGAGGTTTACAGAAACCTGATGATGGACAAGCCAAAACTGGACTGGAAACGTGATTCTCTCTTCCCCAAAGCTATAAAGGCAATCAGGCGTCAAGGAGAATTTCCAGCATGGGTAACGTATGAATACAAACTTCCAGAGTCAAAAAACAATTACGTGATATATTTTAGTGTTGAACATCCTTATGGAAATATCATGTGTGACTATTTCTGTGTATTATTTGATGAGAACAAAAGATATATAGTAAAGAGAATCGACACTGAAATCCCCGAGTTGCATGTTCTTACCACTCATTTTCTGCAGCGTTATAACGAGAGATTCCTGAAAGATGCGTCTCTCAATGCCAATGAAACGGCCGTGAGATATTTCACACGGAACAATGTCATGAAGCCAATGACTATAGATGAGCGGATAAATAAGAATATCGGAGAGTATGGGGATTATGCAGGCGAGGGCTTCCTGGTCCCAGATGGTTTCTGTTTCAAATTGTCTGGAGAAGAGACTGCAGATAATAGGGAAAGGGTCAGAATCGGGCTATTCACAACGTTTATGCCTCGTGCGGAGATGTCTGAAAGCCAGCGGGAGGCCATATTGGAAGAGTGTATCAGAGACTCTATTCGTTCAAAAAGTGCTTGAAGGCATATAAGATATCTGAACGGAATGCAACTTCATTCAAGTCTTTTGAACATGTCGCGGTAAGCGTCTGTCTTTTTGTCGAAAGAGAGGGGGTAGGCCCGTGAAGAAGAAGGGAGTCTGTAAAGAATGACTTGTTCGCCGCAGGCGTTGAAAATGTCCGGAATGGGGATGTAGGCATTTACCTTTGGTATGATGGGTATATTAAGCGTATTACAAATGGTTTCAGTAGCCTTTTCCCCTGTCGTGACAATGATGCGCAGGTGAGTAAGTCCGTTGATCAGAGCTCTGATATCTGTGGGTTCAACAACCTCAAGAAATTTGTCCGAAGCGTTGTCTTTGATGCGTCGGACGGCTGTTGAGGTGTCATAGAACGCTAAACCGCGTTGCTCGCAGAACTCTATAATTTCATGGATTCTAAAACGTTTGTTTTCTGTGTCAACGAAATGATTTTTATCGCCAAAAAAGATTTGCCCCTCAATCCTCCAGTGGTCATTAATAAAATTCGGGTAAAAAAAGTTTATGCACCAGCGTTTGCGTTGCGGGGGAAAACTGCCCAGGAAGAGCACTTTCGCGTTTTCCGGAAGGAAGGGCTTTAGTGGATGATATTCCACGCCGTCTTTGCTTCGGGCGATGTTTTCCGTGTTCAGATATGATGTCATATAATTAAAACCAGTTTTCTTTTGAGGTTTAGTTTTTTACCTTTATTTTTGCCGAGGATTTCAAATTGTTGATTTCTTAGTGGTCAGTCACGATACGTTTGAAACTTAGTTCAGAGAACGCAATATGCAGGGGCTGGTAAGAGAAAATAAAAGATGGCAATGAGCTATTTACATGAAACTATGACATTGGAGCAAGCGAGAACATTCCAGGATGAAGTTATCAATATTGCCGGTCAAATTCCATCAGGAATGGTGACAACCTATGGCCTTATTGCCACATTGGCCGGTTGGCCAAGTCATGCTCGAATGGTAGGCCGTGTGTTGAGATATACTTCGGGGGCAGAGCGATTACCCTGCCATCGTGTTGTTAATAGAGATGGACGCACCGCTCCCGGCTGGAGCAGCCACCGTTCACTGCTGGAGAAAGAGGGTGTCACCTTCAAGGCTAACGGCCATGTGGATATGGCCCGTCATCTGTGGAATCCTCTTGACTGATGCTCTTCGTACGAGTTGTTTCCTTAGTTGAAAAGTTGACAAGTTGTCTCTTTAGTCGGTGAGTAAACAAGTTGATAAGTTGACAAGTAAACAAGTTGTCTCTTTAGTTGGTGAGTGGACTGGTTAATCCCAATCCTCTAAAAGTATCAACTCGTCAACTTGTTAACTTGTCAACTATTCTTCTATTCAACTTGTCAACTGAAGTTTAATAGTTTTCAGCTTTGATTTGGAAATAGCTCTGTGGATGGTCGCATACGGGGCATACCTCGGGAGCTTTCTTTCCGATTACAATATGACCGCAATTTGAACATTGCCAGATTACGTCACCTTCGCGTGAGAACACAACAGCATCCTCTATGTTTTTCAGCAAACGGCGATAGCGCTCTTCGTGATGGCGCTCAATGGCTCCGACCATTTCGAATTTTGCGGCGATTTCATCAAAGCCTTCTTCGCGTGCCTCCTGAGCCATTCTTGCATACATGTCAGTCCACTCAAAATTCTCGCCTGATGCTGCATCAGCCAGATTGGTAGCTGTGTCACTTACACTTCCACCATTCAACAGTTTATACCACATCTTGGCGTGTTCTTTCTCGTTGGCTGCTGTCTCTTCAAAGAGGGCCGCAATCTGAACGTATCCATCCTTCTTCGCACGGGATGCGAAATAAGTATATTTGTTGCGAGCCATACTCTCTCCGGCAAAAGCCTCCTTGAGGTTTTGCTCAGTCTTTGTTCCTTTTAGTTCTTTCATATTTAATAAATGTGAGATAATAATAAGGTTACTGATTCTTAAATTTCTTGCGCATACGTTGGATAATGTCTGTCTCTTTATTAATTACACGCCATGAACGCCACAGGGTAAAGGATATGAGCAAGACACCAATCACGTATTTCCATATTTGCGGCAGCGTCAAACAGACAGTAAGGGCAATTCCAACCACTATCACCTGCTCAGCAGTAATGCTTAAGGTTGGGCGTTCTAAATGGACTTTATAATGTATGTGGTAGCACACACAGATTAGTAACATTTCAAACAGCGAGGAGACGGAAAGGCCTATGCCAGCTCCTGTAATTCCCCATAGATAGTAACCTCCGGCGATAATAAGCACAGAGCTGAAATTTACAATTAGTTCCATTACGAGGAACAGGACGCTGTTTCCGCGGGCCAATGCCATGTATGCTACTGGAGTTGTGATTGCCTTGCAGAAGATAAAACCGGCAGCACAGATGGCCATGTCATTGATTACGAGAAATTCTTCTTTGAGCAGAATGCGTATAATCCATGGCATAAAAACCATCATCGCAACTAACATTGGCGCAACGAATATGAGGCAGGAGCGTATTTGTATGTTTATCGCAGAATTACGGCGCACGATGTCGTTGTTCACAGCTGACAGGCGAGGGAAATAGTCAGCCTGAAGAGAGGTGAACACAATGCCTGCGTAGGAGACCATTATCGTATATCCCATCTTATAGTATCCGACGTCAGCCTGAGAACCCAGATGCAGTATCAGAGCCAGCAAGGCCATTGTACTTCCGGAGGTGGCCATGGCTGCAATAGCAAAGGGGATTCCGACACGTATCAATGGCCATCCATCGCGCAAAATCCTGATCGAGAATGGGCTGACACGCCATGGATACAGTGGCAGGGTGAAGCAGAGATGAATTATCAGCGCAACAATCACTGAGACATTCAGCGCAATCAGTATGCCTCGCGTATTCATCAGACTGTAGAATGGAAGGGTGGTGAAGAGTAACGAAGCGGCAACGCATGCGGAAATAATAGCTACGCGTTTCAGCCTTCGTAATCCCTTGAGGATGGCCATCTCGCATCCGTTTAAAGCCAGGCAAAACACCATCGGAGCGAGCAGCGCTATACTCCAGTTGTCATCAATTTTGTTTCCGGAATCAAACAGACTGTTGAGTAGGGGTGCACAGCTGATGCATACCAAAACAGCCAGAATGGCAGACCATAAGCTCCAGGTCCGGACAACTCTTATTGCATAGTTGATATCTTCCTTGGTTCCGTTTTCGAATATCTCGCTGAGACTCCTGACTGAAGCGACAGGTAAGCCAAGATTAGTTGATGTGCTGACAAAATCTCCAACACTATTGTATATAACCAACGAGCCCAAGCCTGCGCCTCCAAGAAAAATGGAGGTGAACTTGTTACGTATTATGCCCATAAGAAGGTTCAGCCCTTGAATGCTGCCAAACACTCCTATGTATTTCATTACGTGGCTTGCAGATGTGCTTTCGTTTCGCAAAACTATCTAGACTTTAAGGTTTAGGAACAGATTCTTGTCCTCGAAATCATCTATTACAAAATCAGCGATTGTGCTTACGGTTTCTGCTGGGAGCGTTGTCGCGAGTCCGACTACAAAAGCTCCGCTTGCTTTGGCAGCGCGAAGCCCGTTGATGCTGTCCTCGAACACTATGCACTCTTGCGGGTTGGCATTGAAAGTAGCAGCTCCGCGAAGATAGCAGTCCGGATCGGGTTTGCTGGCACTGAAGTCCTCACTTGTAAGTATTTTGTCGAACAGCTGATGCAACTCGGGATGTTCCCGATAGGCATTTTGCATCTTTTCTTTGTTGCTGCTTGTTACAACAGCTGTTTTGAGACCTTTGTTCCTCAGAGATGTGATATATTCACAAAAACCGGGGATATAGGGAAATGTCATGTGGCGCTCGAACTCGTTCAGACGAGCTGTTATTGTTTCCTGCAATTCTGTTTTGCCTGCAAACCATCCATCGTATATTTGTGTCAGTGTCTGTCCCTTAATATCATTGGCAAAAGATGGTAGGTGAGGAAGGAACTCTTTGCCTACAGAGCCCCAGAATTGAGAGTATTGTCTTTCAGTGTTGAGCACCACTCCGTCAAGGTCGAAGAGCGCTGCTTTCCATAATTTCTGTGTCATATATTTATTTTTCGGTGACAAAGGTATTACTTTTCCATAAAAAAACAGTAATTTTGCGGCGTTTTTTTAAAAGACTTACTATTTATGGCAGGTTATTTAGTAGATGATACTCGTAAAGTGACCACACATCGTGTGATGGAAATGAAACAAGCAGGCAAAAAAATTGCCATGCTTACAGCCTATGATTATTCAATGGCAAAGATTGTTGACGACTCTGGCGTTGATGTTATTCTTATTGGTGACAGCGCATCAAATATGATGGCAGGCAACGTCACTACTCTCCCTATTACCATCGACCAGATGATTTATCATGCCCGTTCGGTGGTTCGCGGTGTGAAGCGTGCCCTGGTTGTTTGTGACATGCCATTCGGAACTTATCAGGTAGATCCTGAAGATGCTGTGCGCAACGCAATACGTATTATGCAGGAGAGTGGTTGTGATGCCGTAAAGTTGGAGGGAGGGGTGGAAATCCTCCCTGCGGTTAAGCGTATTCTGGATGCCGGCATTCCTGTTTGCGGTCACTTAGGTCTGACTCCCCAAAGTATCAATAAATTTGGCACTTATGTGGTTCGTGCCCGCGAAGAGGCAGAAGCAAATAAATTGCGTGCTGATGCAAAGGCTTTGGCCGAAGCTGGTTGCTTTGCTATTGTGCTCGAGAAGATTCCAGCTGCTCTGGCTACAGAAGTGACTCAATCCATTGATATTCCCGTTATCGGCATCGGCGCTGGCGGGGGATGTGATGGACAGGTGCTCGTGGTACATGATATGCTGGGTATGAATCAAGGGTTTTCACCAAAATTCCTTCGTAGATATGCAAATCTCTATGAGGTGATGACGGATGCTATTGGAAATTATGTGGCAGATGTGAAAAGCCTCGATTTCCCAAATAAAGATGAACAATATTAATCCGTATCAGCCGAGGCAGATGCTGGAATAAGATTCGTTTTCGGCTGAAAATGTTCAGAGAAAAGTTATGGGGCTGTGTTGATTAACACAGCCCCATGTCTTTATTAAGTGGTAAGAAAATTTATTTCTTGTATTCTACGGCAGCCTGCTCTATTGGGAGGCATGCAGCGTATGACTTAATATATCGGTTGAAGCCTTCTACGTCTTCGGCAGTCGGGGATACCTGCACGCCTGTGTTTCCTGCGAACACTATCTGGTCGAGATAGTCGGGAAGACTCAGCTTCTTGTCGTTGTTCACCATATATCCGGCGAGCAGAGCGATGCCCCAAGCACCACCTTCTCCTGCAGTCTCCATTACAGAGATGGGGGAGTTGAGGGCGGCAGCGAGCATGCGCTGACCTACTTTCGGAGTTGTGAAATATCCTCCATGGCCCATAATACGGTCAACCTTCACTTTCTCCTCATTGAAGAGGATGTCGTTACCAATCTTGAGCACACCGATGGCTCCATAGAGCTGGGCACGCATGAAGTTGGCAAGTGTGAATTTATCATTGGCGGAGCGTACGAACAGTGGACGGCCGTCCATGAGACCGGTGACGGGTTCGCCGGAGATGTAATTATATGCCATCAGACCACCGCAGTCGGCTTCACCTTTGAGAGCAGCGTTGAACAGGGTGGTATAGAGCTCGTTTGTATTTTGGCTGATGCCGAGCAATTCCTGATACTCTTTGAAGATCTTTACCCAGGCATTGATTTCGCTGGTGCAGTTGTTGCAATGCACCATAGCAACGAGTGATCCGTCGGGAGTAGTGACCATGTCAAGTACTTCGTAAGGTTTGCTGAGAGGCTTCTCCAACACAATCATAGAGAATGAACTGGTTCCAGCGCTGACGTTTCCAGTGCGCTGACGAACGGCATTGGTTGCCACCATGCCAGTTCCTGCGTCACCTTCAGGCGGACATACAGGGATGCCTGCTTTGAGGTGGCCGCTTACGTCGAGCTTAAGTGCTCCCTCGGGAGTCAGGAATCCGGCGTTCTCACCTGCATTGAGTGATTTGGGCAGAATATCAAGCAATTTCCAGTCAAAGCCTTTGGGGGCGATGAGCTGGTCAAACTTCTTAACCATCTCTGCATCGTATGTTTTAGTTGCCGGGTCAACAGGAATCATGCCAGAGGCATCACCAACTCCAAGAACCTTTTGTCCAGTCACCTGCCAATGAACATATCCGGCGAGGGTGGTGAGGAAAGTGATGTCTTTTACATGCTCCTCGTTGTCGAGGATTGCCTCATACAGATGGCTGATGCTCCAACGGAGAGGAATGTTATAGTTGAAGAGTTCACTCAGCTTGGCGGCAGCCTTACCGGTGTTTGTATTACGCCAGGTGCGGAAAGGCACGAGGATTTCACCCTTGCTGTTGAAAGGCATGTAGCCATGCATCATTGCAGAGAAACCAATGCCTGCAAGTGTTTCAATCTCGCAGTCGAATTCTTTAAGGACATTTTTGCGAAGGTCGGCATAGCAGTCTTGCAGTCCATACCATATAGCTTCGGTGCTGTAGGTCCACAAGCCATCTACTAATTGGTTTTCCCATGTGTGTGAACCTTGAGCGATAGGTTTGTTCTCGGGGTCAATAAGTACTGCTTTGATTCTTGTGGAACCAAATTCGATTCCTAAGATAGCTTTTCCAGCTTCAATCGTTTGTTTTGCGTTCATAATTTCGTTTTATTATAAGGATTGTGTGGGCAAAAGTAACTTTTTCTAAGGAAAGGGCCAAACTTTTCACACAATTTGTAACAAATAAAAGTGTATTTGGATATTTATCTTCCTTGTAAGATACTGTTAGTTATTTTATACAGCCTTAATGGAATTTGAGAAAAGCTGATTTGTTGCTAATTTATATGCCAAATAGCTAATTCCATAAGTTAAAGTCTCCGTTCACGAAAACCGAATTGTCTATTTCACGAAAACCGAATTGTCTATTTCACGAAAACTGAATTGTCTATTTCACGAAAACCGAATTGTCTGTTCCCCGAAAACCGAATTGTCTAGTTCCCGAAAACTGAAAAGTTATGTTTCGTTCACTTACTTATTGCATTGCCTTTCTCTATTATTGTGATTCGATATAATAAATCTGCAATATACATCTTAATGGGCATAGTGAGCCAAGTCCGATTCCATAGCATATATAAAGGGGCGTGAAAATGCTCCGAAACCAACTTGGTTTTACACCTCGTTAGAGAGAGCAATACACCAAAGTGTAATTGGCATTTCACCTTGGTGTAAAGTACATTAGACCTTGATGTAATGCCTTGCGTCACTTTTTGAATTCAATAGCAGGATATTATGAATTGGATTCTTATTGCCTTGTTGTTTTTTCATGGAGTTTCATTATCCTTTTCGAAATGGCAGAACCAATAAAAAAGGAGCATCCAACGATAGTTGGGTGCTCCAATATGTTCGATTCTATTATTCTATATTGAATTATCGAACCTGTAGTGAGAAGACTCTGTTTTACTTCAGTGCCTTGTTGAGCATGTAATAAACCTCGTTGTTACGAAGGGTCTGCTTGAAATCAGCGATGTTGGTCTGCTTGTTGATCTTCACATACTCGATGCCAGTCATTTCAGCGAAATCCTCCCAATACTCTTCTGTGATATCATAGGAGAAGGCGCTGTGGTGTGTGCCACCAGCCAGAATCCATGCGCCTGCGCCAATCTCGAACGAGGGCTGGGGAACCCAAAGCGCAGAGGCAACAGGCAGGTTGGGCATTGGCTTCGGCTCTATGCACTCAACCTCTTGAGAGATGAGACGGAAACGATTGCCGAGGTCAACAACGGTTGCCTTAATACCAGGGCCGACTTTTGAGGTGAACACAAGGCGGGCAGTCTGCTGCTTGCGGATACCAATACCGAGGAAGTGAACTTCCAACTTTGGCTTGTCGGTGGCGATGAGCGGGCATACCTCCAACATGTGGCTCTGCAGACATGAACTGCGGTCGCCGGCAAAGTTCAGGGTATAGTCCTCAAGGAATGAGCAGCCAGTGGGCATTCCCTGCTGGATAACCCAAAGGGTGCGATAGAGGCAGGCTGTCTTCCAGTCACCTTCGGCGCCAAAGCCATAACCCTCAGCCATCAGTCGCTGTGAAGCGAGACCAGGAATCTGGTCGAAACCAAGGAAGTTCGGATCATCGATGTCTGCTCCGCCGAGATCATCAAAATTGGTGGTGAAGGCAGTGGCACATTCGTCCTTCAGCACGCGGCGTAGAGCTATTTCAGCCTTAGCTGCGTTCTTCACCTTTTCCCAATATACTTTTTCGCCGCTTTCGTCAATCTTTATTGTATAGAGTTTCTTGTACTCTTCAACGAGAGCGTCAGCTTCAGCATCGGTCACTTTCTTGAAGTATTCCATCAGAGATGATACTGGATAGTAATCAACGTGGTAGCCTAAACGCTGTTCAAACTCTACGCGGTCGCCATCGGTAACAGCCACGTTGTTCATGTTCATGCCGAACATAAGGCAACGGACGTTGTGAGCATCAGCTACACCTGCTGCTACGCGAGCCCAAACTGCAATTTGCTTCTGAGCCTTTTCGTCTTTCCAATAGCCGCAAACTACTTTGCGGGCAACACGCATGCGTGTGCAGATGTGGCCGAACTCAATGTCACCATGTGCACTCTGGTTCAAGTTCATGAAATCCATGTCGATTTCGCCCCAGGGAATTTCTGCATTGTACTGAGTGTGGAAGTGGAGTAGGGGCTTCTGCAGTTGCTGCAGACCCTTAATCCACATCTTTGCGGGAGAGAAAGTGTGCATCCATGTGATGATACCTGCGCACTTCTCGTCGTTGTTGGCAGCCAGCATCACTTGCTCTACCTCCTTGCTGGAGTTCGCAGTGCCCTTATATACAATCTTTACGGGAATGTTTCCACTCTTGTTCAGCCCATCTACCATTTCTTTGGAGTGAGCATCTACAGCGATTACTGCGTCACCTCCATAGAGCAACTGTGCACCAGTTACCCACCAAAGTTCTAAATTTTCAAACATAGTTTTAAAATTTAAATTGATAATTGATAATTGACAATTGACAATTTTTTTTGCCATCGCTTCGCTCGGCTTTGTCGCTGCAACTATCGCATATCGTGGTTAATAATTAAGTTTACTTATTTT
>JAILPK010000065.1 GCA_024699495.1 Bacteroidaceae bacterium
CTGAGTGTTTCTGGTGAAGACTTGAGGTGTAGTCATCGACTTGTGCAAGGGCAGATGCAAGTCTGACCGAAGCAGAAGGCGTTAATGACAAAGGGGGCAACAGTCATCGACTTGTGCAAGTCTCAGCGAGAGCTTGAGACGCAGCAGAAGGCGCTAATGACAAAGGGGGATAACGGCAGAGCCGTTTTTGAGTTACGTTAAGGTTAGCCGTTAGTTTCTATAGCATCTATAGTATCTATAGCTCTGCGCCAGCCCAACCTCTCGAACCTTTCGAACCTTTCGAATCGCGGGCCTTGCCCGCTAACTACTCTAAACTCTAAACTCTAAACTCTAAACTCTAAACTAGAGCCCCTGGCTCTTTCCCCCCTTATTTTCTTATTATTTCCACCTCTCCCGAGGGGCCCAGTTTGATTATGGACGACGGCTCGTGGCGGGATGTGTCGCGTTGGCGCGAGAGGCAGACATAGTCAACAGCTTTTATTATGGCGGGGTCTATGTCTGAGAAAGTCTGTGGCGAGGGTTGGCCGCTGATGTTTGCCGATGTGGAAACGATAGCTTTCTGAAAGCGGTAGCAGAGGGTGTGTGAGAACACCTCGGAGGTGACGCGCAGGCCCACGCTGCCGTCCTCCGCCAGCAGGTTAGGCGCGAGGCCGTTGACCCCTGAGAGGATCACTGTGGTGGGCTTTGCCGCCAGTTCGATGATATCCCATGCCACATCAGGCACATTGCGGATATACCGCTGCAGACGTCCTGTGCTGTCAACGAGACAGATGAGAGCTTTGGAGTCCTCCCGTTTCTTTATCTCATACACTTTCCTCACTGCTTCGGGGTTCGTCGCGTCGCAGCCTATGCCCCAGATGGTGTCCGTAGGATAGAGGATTGTTCCTCCCTGACGCAGCACCTGCAGAGCTGCCTGTATGTCTGAGTCGCGGAATGTGGCGCTCCCTCTGCGCCCCAGGTCTGAGGATTGACGTTCGCCCGGTGTTCTTTTTTCTTTACCCATCTCTGCTGTATTTGTTGTCTTCCGTCCTCTGCCGTGTTGCGGCTTCGGGGCGAGTATGTCAGAATTCGCTGGTGAAATGGAAACGGATATGTTCGAAATCCTGCTGGGCCATGGTAAGCACATAGGCCGAATCGGCGAGGAAGACGTCACGCCCCTCGATATCGCGCGCCATATATTGATATTTCCGCTTCTTGAAATTCTCAAGCTGGGCCTCATCGTCGCTCTCTATCCAGCATGCCTTATACAGGCTTACGGGCTCCCAGCGGCATTTGGCGCCGTACTCATTTTCCAGACGGTATTGAATCACCTCAAACTGCAACTGGCCCACCGTTCCGATAATTTTCCTGCCGTTGAACTGATTCACGAAGAGCTGGGCCACACCTTCGTCCATGAGCTGTGCTATGCCCTTCTCGAGCTGTTTGGTCTTCATCGGGTCTGCATTCTCGATGTATTTGAACATCTCAGGCGAGAAACTGGGCAGGCCGCGGAAATGCAGCTTTTCGCCTTCGGTGATGGTATCTCCGATTTTGAATATGCCGTTGTCAGGCAGACCCACGATGTCTCCGGGCCACGCCTCTTCTATGGTGCTCTTACGCTGAGCCATAAACTGTGTGGGTGAAGAGAAGCGCACTGTCTTCCCCTGGCGCACATGCAGATATGGAGCATTGCGTACGAATTTGCCTGAGCACACCTTGCAGAAGGCGATACACGAGCGGTGGTTCGGGTCTATGTTCGCTGTAATCTTGAAAATGAATCCCGTGAATTTGGGCTCTTCGGGCTGCACGTCGCGCTCCTCGGCTTTGGTGGGGCGCGGTGACGGAGCGATGTCAACGAAGCAGTCCAGCAGTTCCTTGACACCGAAGTTGTTCAGAGCCGAACCGAAAAACACGGGAGCCACCTCGGCGTTGAGATAAGTCTGGCGGTCAAATTCCGGATATACGCCCTCTATTATTTCGAGGTCTTCCCGCAGTTTGTCGGCGTCTTCCGCTCCCACGCGCTTGTCCAGCTCATCCGAATCCAGCGCTACGCACACCTTCTCGGTTACTCTCTGCTTGTCGGGGGTGAAGAGGTTGAGATTGCCCTCATATATATTATACACGCCCTTGAAGCGCTGCCCTTGGTTGATGGGCCACGAGAGCGGGCGCACTTTTATCTGCAGTTCTTCCTCCAGCTCGTCCAGCAGGTCGAAGGGGTCTTTGCCTTCGCGGTCCATCTTATTGATGAATACAATCACGGGGGTCTTGCGCATACGGCATACCGTCATGAGTTTGCGGGTCTGCGCCTCCACGCCCTTCGCGCCGTCCACTACGATGATTGCCGAGTCCACGGCTGTGAGGGTGCGGAAGGTGTCTTCGGCAAAGTCCTGGTGACCGGGGGTGTCCAGGATATTCACTTTGAATGCCGAATCGGCATCGCCCTGCGGTGAGTAGTCGAACTCCATCACCGAGGTGGTTACGGATATGCCGCGCTGCTTCTCTATATCCATCCAGTCGGAGGTGGCAGTCTTGCGGATTTTGTTGCTCTTCACAGCTCCGGCCACTTGTATCTGGCCGCCGAAGAGCAGGAACTTCTCTGTGAGGGTAGTCTTTCCCGCATCGGGGTGCGAGATGATGGCGAATGTGCGCCTGCGCTCTATTTCCTGATTCATGATTCTAATTCGGAGATGCATTGGCGTAGGCTCTCTTCCCAATAGGGGATATGGAAGCCATAGGCCTGTTTGAACTTGCTCTTGTCAAGCACGCTGTAATGCGGACGTGCAGCAGGAGTGGGATATTCGGATGTGTGCAGCGGTCTGACATCGCAGGTAGTGATTCCGGCGATGCGGTGGATGGCTTTCGTGAAGTCAAACCATGAGATTACCCCCTCGTTGCTGAAATGATAGATTCCAGGCTGAATGCCTTTGTCTATCGCACACATGATGGCGGCTGCCAGGTCGCGGGCATAGGTGGGGGTTCCTATCTGGTCGAAGATCACTCCAAGCGAACTCTTCTCGCGTCCCAACCGCAGCATCGTCTTCACGAAGTTGTTGCCGAAGCGGCTGTAGAGCCATGCCGTGCGGATAATCAGCGCAGTCGGGTTGGCCGCTCTCACCGCCTCTTCTCCAGCCAGTTTCGTGCTCCCATATACAGATGCGGGGCATGTGGGCTCCTCCTCGGTATAAGGGGTGTGGTTGGTGCCGTCGAACACATAGTCGGTGGATATCTGTATCAGTTTTCCGCCGCAGGCGTTGACAGCCTCGGCCAGATATCCCGGGGCTGTGGCGTTCAGCAGAAAGGCTTTCTCCCTGTCGCCCTCGGCGCGGTCAACAGCGGTGTAGGCGGCGCAGTTGACAATGACGTCCACATCGTTCTCCCTGACAAACCTGTTCACCGCATCGCGGTCGGTGATGTCGAGAGGTGTCACAGCCGGGCGTGCAGCGTCGGCCTCTGTTCCGGCCTCCCCGCTGCTTCCGGTCCCGCTGCAGGCAACCACATCTGTAAACAGCCATTTATATTGCGGATAGCGTATGGCCTGCAGTTGCATCTCATTGCCCAACTGGCCACAAGCTCCTGTTACAAGTATATTCATTTTATGAGTTATTATAATAGTTGACGGGTTTTGAGTTTTTTCCGGGCGCCCCGTTTACAGAGAGGCCGATTGAGGCTTTGCCTCGATTTTTGTCGCGCTCGCCATAGCTCACTGCTCCAAAAATTCGTCATTCCTCATTTCTCCCTTACACCTCCAGCTCTCCCGTCCGTTCCTTCTGCCATGCGTCGGCAAGCAGGGAGAGGAGATGGGAGACGGGAACGAGAGCCTCCTTGGTTGCCTCGGATATCTCCTTCTTCTGAAGCCTTAGCAGCATCACCCCATAGAGCATTTCCAGACAGTTCTGCAACTCCGGGGCGCCTTCGCCCTTGCTCTTGGAGCGGAACTCCACGATATAAGGCAGAGCCTTGTAGTAGGCGGCACTGTAAAACGGGTGTTTCGGAGAGCGCAGCAGGGTCAGATGCAAGTCGGTCATCAGCGATATGGTGCCGAGAGTGCTCTGCAGATGCCCCGACTGCATACGCCCCTCGGCATGCATCATGCCGCACAGTCCTTCCAGCCATTGGGCTTCCGCTTCCTTGTCCGCGGGGCTCCATTCGAATTTCGATACGTATTCGTTGCGCATACGTTCTGCATCGCAGTCGTAAGCGCGCAGGGTGTCCTCCAGTTGGAACATATAGAGGACATATTCAGCGATATTGCTGTCTTTTAAATGTCGTGCGATTTTCATATTCAGAGAGGTCAGTAGAGAGTGAGTCCGAGCAGAGTGGATAAAAGTCCCAGCACGCTCACCACCATAACGACAGCTCCGATGATGCGGTTGATGATGTAGATGCGGTTCAGCTCGAAACTGATGCGAACCTTGTCTATAATATATGTGAGAGAGCCCCACCACAGCATCGCTCCCAGGAATATGGCGATGAATCCCAGCGACTGATGCCAGGGGTGTTCCGGCACGACGAAGGTGAAGCGTGCGAAGAGCGCCAGGAAGAGCAAGATTATGAGGGGGTTACTCAGAGTCACCAGAAACGAGGTGACGAAATTATGCATCAGAGTGCCGCGATTGTGCGAGGGTGGCCGCAGCTGCGGATGCGAGCGGAAGGTGTAATAGCCGAATCCGAACAGGATGATGCTACCTACCAGCTGCAGGATGTACATGGTTCGCGGCTGCTCGATGAACTCAACTATGAAACTCATGCCGAAACCCGTGATCAGAGCGTAGATGATGTCGCTGATTGCGGCACCCAGACCCGTCACCAGACCGTAGATGCGCCCTTTGTTGAGCGTGCGCTGCACACACAACACACCCACCGGCCCCATCGGAGCCGAAGCTACCATCCCTACAATCAGTCCTTTGATGGTTAAGTCAAGTAAAGCGATGTTCTCAAACCACATTTTCGCCGGCAAAGGTAGTTCATTTTTGTAACAACACGAAGTAAAACACACGCTTTTTTGCCAAAACTGATATTTTCACGCGTTTTTTCTTGCTGAGAGAAAAAAGATTGACTACCTTTGGCACTCAGAATCAACATCTAAAACTCAAATAACATGGAAAGTAAGAAGAAACCCTACGTAATCGGGTTAGACCTCGGCGGAACTAATTCCGTCTTCGGAATCGTGGATCAAAACGCCAACGTCGTGGCTACCACATCAATCAAAACACAAGGACATGGCGACATCAACCAGTATGTCGATGACTGCGTAGCAGCACTGCAGACCATAATCACCCAGGTCGGAGGCATAGAGAAAATACATGCCATGGGCATCGGAGCCCCCAACGGGAACTACTACAACGGCTCCATAGAATTTGCCCCCAACCTGCCATGGAAAGGCAAAATACCTCTCGCACAGATGTTCAGCGAGCGACTCGGAATACCCGTGCGCCTCACCAACGACGCCAACGCCGCCGCCATGGGAGAGATGCAGTACGGAGCTGCCAAGGGGATGCAGAACTTCATCATGATAACACTCGGCACTGGCGTCGGCTCAGGAATCGTGGTCAACGGCCAGATGGTCCTCGGGTGCGACGGCATGGCCGGCGAACTGGGGCATGTCATCGTAGAGAAAAACGGGCGCCAATGCGGCTGCGGACGCAAAGGCTGTCTGGAGACCTACTGCTCTGCCACCGGCGTCGCACGCACCGCAAGGGAGATAATTGAGAAGACGGACAAACCGACACTGCTGCGCGACATCCCCCTGGACAAAATCGAATCCAAGGATGTGGCTATCGCCGCCGCCAAAGGCGATGAGGTGGCAAAAGAGATATTCGAAGAGACCGGACGCATCCTCGGAGAGGCTTGTGCCAACTTCGCTGCCTTCTCCTCACCCGAAGCATTCATCTTCTTCGGCGGACTCACCAAAGCCGGAGACCTCATCATGGAACCGATAAAACGCGCCTACGAAGCCTCAGTGCTACGCATATACAAGGACAAAGCAAAAATCCTCGTCAGCGAACTCGACGGAGCCGCCGCCGCCGTACTCGGTGCCAGCGCCCTCGGATGGGAGGTGAAGTAAGACCCCCCCCCTTACCCCTCCCGTGGGGGAGGGGAGCTATTTACATAACAAGATTAGAATACTATTATGGATAAAAACGAAACCATGCGCCAGCCTCTCCCCTCCCTCACGGGAGGGGTCGGGGGTGGGTCTCTTTTGAACCGATTCCTCGACTACGTCTCTTTCGACACAC
The DNA here is from genome assembly GCA_024699495.1 of Bacteroidaceae bacterium. GTDB lineage: Bacteria > Bacteroidota > Bacteroidia > Bacteroidales > Bacteroidaceae > Physcousia. Next base: position 6,216 of record JAILPK010000065.1, read on the forward strand.
AGTCAAGCGAGGAGACTGAGGGCTGCCCCAGCACCCCCAAACAGATGATCTTTGCACGTCATCTTGCCGACTCACTCGAGGAAATGGGACTTGACGAAGTATCTCTCGACGAAAACGGATATATCTACGCCACACTGCCCAGCAACGCTGAGTGCGACGTGCCTACCATAGGATTCATATCACACTACGACACCAGCCCCGACTGCTCCGGAGCAGACATCCACCCGCGCATCGTAAGTAACTACGACGGCGGAGACATCGTCCTCGACACCGACGAGAATATCGTCACATCGCCGAAGATGTTCCCCGAGATGCTCGACCACATAGGCGAAGACCTCATCGTAACCGACGGGCACACTCTGCTCGGAGCCGACGACAAAGCAGGCATCGCCGAAATAGTCGAAGCCATGGCTTACCTTATCGAACACCCCGAAATCACCCACGGACGCATACGCGTAGCATTCAACCCCGACGAGGAAATCGGAGCCGGAGCTCACCTCTTCGACGTAGAGAAATTCGGAGCTGAGTGGGCCTACACCATGGACGGGTCGGAAGTAGGAGAACTGGAATACGAGAACTTCAACGCCGCAGCCGCCACAATACGCATCAAAGGCCTGAACGTGCATCCAGGCTATGCCAAAGACAAGATGCGCAACGCCTGTCTCATCGCCACCGAATTCGCCGCCGCAATGCCCAAGGACGAAGTGCCCGAGCGCACCGAAGGCTACGAGGGCTTCTACCACCTCACTGGCATCAAAGCCACCGTGGAAGAGGCCACACTAAGCTATATCATCCGTGACCACGACCGCCAGCGATTCGAGGAGCGCAAGAATTTCGTAGCCGACCTCGTGGCTGTCTTCGAGGAGCGCTACGGACAGGGAATCGTAGAGGCCGACATACGCGACCAATACTACAACATGAAACAGCAGCTCGAAGGCAAAGACCACATCATCACCATCGCACGGCGCGCCATCGAAGAGGCCGGCATGGAATGCAAGGTGAAAGCCATTCGCGGAGGAACCGACGGCGCACAGCTCTCTTTCAAGGGACTCCCCTGCCCCAACATCTTCGCCGGAGGACTCAACTTCCACGGACGCCACGAATTTGTTCCCGTCCAGTCGATGCAGAAAGCCATGCAGACCGTGGTCAACATCTGCCGCATCGTAGCCGAATAAACGGCCCCCAGCAAACAAAAAAAATACAAACACGACATTCATCAATACGACCGAAGACCCTCCGGCCATTGGTCGTGTGGGGCTGCATGAACGCATAAACGCGCGAAGGGCTGACTCCCGAATAAAAACCATTGAAAATAAATGAGACAAAAAACAATTGGATTTTTTCCTTTACGACTCTCTGCACTTATTGCTTTTGCTGTTTTTAATTTTGGCGTTATGTGGGGAGAGTCAAGAACAAGTAAATTGACATTTAGCGAAGAATGTAGAGGCAGTGGCACTGCGGATGACGGCATTACATGGACTATTACATCAGATGCAGCGGAATCGAGCTATGAATACAGAGGCATTCACTACGGAACAAGCAGCGCTGCTGTGTCATACCTGAACCTAACAACATCCGCAATTTCCGGGACCATTACGCAGATTGTTGTCAACGCAAGTGGTGCTAAAGGCACCTCGGCAAAATTGAATGTCACCGTTGGAGGCAACGCTTTTGGCAGTCAAAAAAATCTGACATCCTCCTCCGCCAATTACACTTTCGAAGGTTCGGCATCAGGCGAGATAGTGATCAGCCTGACCCAGACCTCTGCGATGAAAGCTTTATATGTTAAGAGCGTAACTGTCACCTACACACCGCAGGACACCCCCCAGACATCTGTTTTAGCTGATTCTTATGACATAAATGTGGAATCAACGGGATGCGTGAGCTCTCTGGACATTACTTATTCTGGCATGAATGACATTTCGCCGTCAGTGGCTTTTTATGAGGCTGACGGCATTACCCCCAAGGAGTACAATTGGATAAGTGCTGAGATTGACGGACAAAACGATGTCTCATTCGCGGTTGAGGCGAACTCCGGCATGGCCATCAGGCAAGCTTATATGAAGGTTTTGGCAAACGGCGTCTCATCCGGACTTATAACCATCTCACAAAATGCCTGCGATTTTGCCTCCCTACCTCTGGATTTTGACGGGGATGCCAGCAGTCTCCCAACGGGCTTCACGGCCAGCGGGCTCGGTTCCTACGACTCTTCCCCGAGAATAAAATTTGACACCACCGGGGATTTCCTGGTCCTCAAACTGAATGCCTCTCCTCGTACGCTCTCCTTTAACATCAATGGTCTTTCTTTCTCCGGCAGCACCTTCAAAGTGCAGACATCTGCCGACGGGCTCAGCTATACGGACTTGGCCACATATACCTCCCTGGGCGACGTGAGCAATGAATTCTTTGGAAATATGGCGGCAGACGTCCGTTATATACGATGGATATATTCAAACAAAAATCAAGGAAATGTAGCCCTCGGGAGAATATCCCTTGGGTATAACAGAGTCCTCGTGGGCAGCGCCCTTTACACCACTTATGTGGCTGGTGACAACATCTCTATTCCTGACGGCCTCACAGCATATATCGCAACCAATGTCAACGGAGAAACAATTCATCTGGAGGAGGTCACGGACGCACCCACCGGCGCGGCTCTTATCATCAGGGGAGACGCCGCAGGGATTTACACATTGGGCTCTGACTACGAGGGCGCTTATGCCGATGCCATTTCCTCCTCGCCGAATATCCTACAGGCTTCTGACGGGACAGTCACAGGCGACGGCTCCACAATCTATGCTCTCGGGCAGAGAGAGGGTTCTGTGGGGTTCTATTTAGTGAAGAGCGGCGCTGCCGTTCCGCGAGGCAAGGCTTATATCGTTGTGGATACCCCAGCCGCAATCAAGAATTTTCTAAAATTCAACACAGGCACTCCCACCGCCGTCAACAGGGTTCCATCGGGTTCTGAAGCCATCACTACATTCTCGCTCTCCGGTCAGCGTGTCGCCGGATTCGGTAAGGGAATCTTCATCCGTAACGGTCATAAGTATCTTGTGGAATAAAGTCTTCGACAAAACTTATAATCTGCCGTCAGACATAAATCCAACAGAACATCCAATCCGTCCTCCTTTAGAATTACGAATAAATTTGACATCGCAATGAAAAATACATACCTGTCCCCACAGACACACATCCTTTCTGTTGCAACAACAAAAATCATTTCCACCTCACTGGGTGTTAACAGCAACTCCGATAAAGCCCTCGAAAGCGGAGACATCCTCGTCAAAGACGGCGACGGAGCCTCATGGAGCAACGAGTGGTAGAAGCTCCCGGCCGCTCCCTCATTTCTTATTTGGGAATGGTGAAAGCGGGCATAATCCGAGGGCGCTCAATAATATTTCAAATAAAAAAGCACCATACCTCAGTGGCACGGTGCTGATGTTTTTCACTCTCGAAAAGAGCGTAAATCAGTCTACTTTTAGTTCGAACGAGCCTTTCAGTTCAGAGCAATTGTACTTTACATCATCAATCAGTTCACGACAGTGTTTTTCGTTCATCTTAATCTTTGTGCCAACAGCAAGAAAGTCGTGTAGTGTTGGATGGCCAGTTCCGTTGACTGATGTGGCATGCTCGCCATTATAGCCTTCTGTGCATAATGTCAAGTCATAGGCTGGGGCTAGAACCCACTTCCATTGGTTGTCGATACGCTGAACCATGAAACTGAAGTTCTTGCAGTGGTCGTCCTTATTATCTGTAAAGTAGTTAAACAGCATGCGGCGATACATCTGTTCCACATCCTTGGGGTTCTGAGTTAGGAAACCAGTCAGCGCAAGCAGATTACTATAGTCGAGCACGGGGTTGGACAGCGAGATACAGAGCAACCCTCCGGCTGTTGCGGTATGGATTCTCGAGCCATCGACAGCAATATCAAACCGACGGGAAGCAAAATACTTGTCGTTGATGAGTTTGAAGTCGGGCACATGTATTCCGCATTTTCGGGCTACCTTATTATATCGATACTCCTGCTGTCCCATATCCTTTGGGTCGTAGGTGTGTCGGAACTTTACTAACCAGTGACCTTCAGCATCAGAGAAAACTGCTTTAGGACGCGCGCCACCACTGTTGCCACTATTGTAGAGCAGCAGTCCTGCATCCTCGTCCTGCTTCTCTCTGAGCACCTCGAGAGCTTTATCTTGCAGCAGGTCGAAATCCTTGAATTCTTCAGTATATTTGAGCTGAGTGATTGGTTCAAACGTGAGCGCCCCCATGCCACTACGGCCTACAATGCTCAGCCTGTCGAGTGAAGACAGTCGGTGGTCATCGACTCCCTCTTTTTGTAGCATTTTATGGAGTAGATAACGACCATACCCATCAGGGAGACTATCCTCGAAGATGCCGAAGTTGCCATAGAAGGGTGTGGGCTTAGCCAAAAACAGCCCCGCTTTCAAGGGTAGTTCCAAGGGGGATATGCTGAATCCGTCGGCAAGCCATTCCTTGTCGTATTCAAAGGCACAGAGCTTATTGTCAGGGGTCAGCGATAGAGTACCGACACTACGATTGTGGAAGTTGACGGCGAGTTTTTCTATCTTGTTCATACCTTGTGGGCTTTTTTCTTGTTCATGTTCTTGCGGATCTGTTGCAGTTCTTCCATCGTATTGTATTTAGGCTGTGCGAAGATACCCTTCATTTCGGCAGTGTAGCCTAATGCCATAGCGAGTCCGATGAGGTTCTTCAGCGAGATGAGCCCCTTCTGTTCGAAGCGCACGATATTGCTGACTGCTACACCGGATTTCTCAGCCACTTGGTCACGCGTCAGATTCTTCTCAATACGCCGCTTTCGAAAGTCTGCCGCTATTCCTTGGGCAATATCATCGGCATTGTCAAGGGTATATCCTTCCAAAAGTGATAATATATTGTTGTTATCTTCCATATAAATACTGAATACTAATAATATCTTATCACTTGCAAAGTTACAGCATTATTCTGATTGTGCAAAATAAAATAGAAAGAATCTGTATCTGGAGAATGAAAAAAGGTGTTTTCTTCCTTTTATTGAGCTTTAGCAAGTTTCATCTGGATATCAGAAAGAAGAGACTTGAGGAACTCCTCATCAGCCTTATCGGCCCCGAAATATATAAGATGGGAGACTTCTATGGTGGTGCTCTCCTGTCCTCATGGTGCTCAATTGCCGCCAATGAGCACCGCATCCGTGGTGTTGCAGATCTCTGCCGCCATATCATTCAAGTGGTGAAAACGGGCATAATCCGAGGGGGCTTATCGGTCCCGAAATATTTAAGATGGGAGACTTCTATGGTGGTGCTCTCCTGTCCTCATGGTGCTCAATTGCCGCCAATGAGCACCGCATCCGTGGTGTTGCAGATCTCTGCCGCCATATCATTCAAGTGGTGAAAGCGGGCATAATCCGAGGGGGAGGCAACACCGGAAGCCGTCAGTTCCTCGTCCAGCCTCCATGGCGCCAGCACCAGCAGCGCGCCGCGTGCGCAGGCCTCAAAACGGCTGCGCTCCGGCTTCCAATAGCGCGTTATAGGCTCCTTCTGCAGATGAATCACAGGCAACCCCTCGGCGATGGCGGCAGATATCACCAGCCGCTCTCCCTTAGAGATGGCGGGAGAAACAAGCACCACCCCCTCGCGCGCTTCGTTGAGCAGCGCCTCGCGTTCGGTCGCAAAAGCCGCCGTGGTTTCCGTGGGAGCCCCCGTCTGCCTGTCCCTGCGGTGGAAGAACACCTGCGTTTTCTCCGCCCGTTTCAGCAGAAACAAACTCCCGAACGCCGCATATTCATGTGTCCCCACACGCAGGTGCAAACGCCGCTCCATCAGCCCCGGAAGCGCCCGTCGCATCATCGCCCGCAGCGGATTATCCGCCATATACCGCTTGATAATCTCCAGCATCCCCGGCCGCCTGATAATGCGGTCGTGATAGCCCGGCTCAAAAAGCGAGCGCCTCTCCGCCCCGCCTTGAGCCCCGCTCTGCGCAGCCGTTCCCGCGGCCGTTCCCGCTCCTTGTTCCCCGCTCTGCGCAGCCGTTCCCGCTCCTTGCGCAGCCATCCCCGCGGCTTGCGCCCCGCTCTGCGCGGCCGTTCCCGCGCCTTGCGCCCCGCTCTGCGCGGCCGTTCCCGCGGCCGTTCCCGCGCTCTTGAGCGCGGTCCTCATCCCCCTCTCTTCTTCCGCCGCCCACCAGGCGCGTGAGCAGCCGCCCTTGAAGCGGCAAATGATGTCACCGAGCTTCTTACGATCGGGGAGGGGGGCAGCTACATTGATAAGCAGATGGATATGGTCGGGCATGATCTCGGCTTTCCACACCTCTACCTGGGGATAAAAGCGATGGATCTTGGGCAGCTCCTCATCGAGGATAATGCGCCCCAGCGGCGAGAGGACGATATGGGGGAAATCCGATGTGTCGCGAGGTGCGCGTATATTCCCCTCCAGTTCCCCGAAGAGCGGGAGCCGCCCGTCAATGCACATGGTGGCCATATACAAGCCTGGTTCCCCGTAATCGCGCCATGGAGCTCGGCGGTGCTGGTTGTGATTGATCTCATGGGGTGTGAGCCCCCTCTTCAGCATTTCTTCGCGTGATATGGGCATGTCTATTCTTTCTTCTGATCTTCTGTCCGCAAAGATACTAAATCTTCCCGCATCCCCAATAAAACCTTGCTATTTTTTTCAAAAGCATAAAGAAATCATGCCATCGGCCCCGCGCCAGCCTCACATATTCCATATTCCATATTCATATTACATCGGAATGCCTCACATCTTCCATCTTCCATCTTCCATCGGAATGCCTTTAACCGCCGCTCCGCGGCCCCCCTCTCCCTTATTGTTACATGTGACATTGTTACATTGTGACATTCTTTTTGTAAGTACTTGATTTACAGGGGTTTGAAAATTCCATAAAACAAGCGTGGCCTTCTGAGTGCAAAAAACACCCGAAAAACCACGCTTTTTTAGTGCGAAAAACAAGCATTTTGAGCAGTTTACAAGCAATTCATGGCCAAAACATGGATAATTCATTAAAAATAGCGTCCACGTCTCCGCCTTTGACTTCAGACCTCGGCCAAGCGTCAGCCGAAGACGCCTGAGACGCTGGTCCGGAGACTCCTGTATTCCCTCCACCATCATCACCAGGTCACGCCACTCCATCGGGTAGCTCTGCGTGTGTTCGTCATACTCGGGCAGCTTGAATCGCCCCGCCTCCAGACGCTT
>JAILPK010000089.1 GCA_024699495.1 Bacteroidaceae bacterium
ACTAAAACGAAATTATTGCTATGGCTTACAAAACCAAACTTCATGTGCAGTATGCTCCGCACATCACCACCAACATCCGAACCGGAGTGAAGAAAGTGACCGCCCACATCGTCGAGAAGGAGGAATACTCCATCGACATGCTGGCCGCTGAAATCGCCACCGCCACCACCGTCACCCGTCCTGACGTGAAGGCCGTAATCGACGCCCTAATTGATATCTCCATGCGCCACCTCTGCGAGGGACACCGCGTAGTACTCATTACTGCTAAAATTTAATATCATGTTAACCAACGAAAATAAAATGAAGTTGATAAACAGGGCTTTTCGCTCTACGCACAATCTATTCTCACCTGCTAATAATAATGCTTTTGCGATGTACTCATTATTGATATTTGCCATCAATGAGGAGAATGCGAAGGAAGAAGAAGGAGGCATAAAGATGACAGTAAGCTCTGCCAAATTGATAGCATTATTGGGCTTCAGCGGCAATACTATACATAATGCCATGAAATGTCTGCAGGAAAGAGGCCTGCTCTCTTATAAATTCAAGAGAAAAGGGAATATACGATACTTTGAAATAATATTGTTTAATAATTTTTCAGACATAGGCAGCAATGATAACTGATGTAGAAGAGAAAATATTAAATGTAATGCAACAGACTTGCAACGGCGGGTCTGCATATACTCCTATTGCCTGCACTCTATACACCATGCTTCTACATTCAGCCCTGAAGGGTGAAGGTAAAGCGGATGATGATGGTGTGAAACTGGCGTTGACCGCGTCTGAACTGGCTCTGAGAATTAGTATGTCAACGGCGCGCGTAAATCAGCTGATGAAAGAACTGAAAGAAATGAATGTACTCAATTTTGAATCAAAAAGGGTCCATGGAACACGTTACCTTAGTGTGGTGATTTTCAATAACATACCCAAGACTGAGAACGATTTTGATGCCAGACTCAGTGCCAAAAGTGGGGGGGTGTCTGGCACAGCGTCTGGCACAAAAGTAAGAAAGAAAAAAGAAAAGAAAGAAGAGTTTTCCCCCCAGACCCCCTTTATAGAAGAAAGAAAAGTTAAAAAGAAAGAAAGGGTTAAAAAAGAAAAAAACAAAAAAACGCGCGAGGCAATTTCTGAAGAAAATGGAACGATAGTTGAAGGTCGGAACGAAACCCCTGAAGAGCAGCAATGCGCGCGCGCGAGTGCTGCAAATCAAGGGGCGATAACCGCTGCCGGCGGCAATCAAGGGCAGCAGGGCGCGCGCGCGAGTGCTACGAATCCAGGGACGGTAACCGCTGCCGGCGGCAATCAAAGGCAGCAGGGCGCGTGCGTGAGCGCTGCTACTGAGGTCTGCGGGCCGCAGTTGGGAGTCAGGGAGAGGCGCGAAGCGTTATGGGAGCAGCTTAAGCCTTATACAAAGCGCTATGGAATCGAGGTGGTGCAGAGCTTCTATACCCATTGGGTGAAATACAACCAGGTGACAGATATGATGGATTTCGAGACTGACCCGAAGTTCGAGCTCGAGCTCTATTTGCATGAGTGGTATTTAAACCGTCAGATGTTCAAAGGAAAATATGCCCGAGGCGGCTCTGTGGCGCAGGAAATCGCGGCAGAGAAGCAGATGCAGCAGAAACGTATGCGGGAGCAGGAGGGCGTGCACAGGGTAGAACGTGAGCGGGAACGGCTGAAAACGCAGATTGAGAGTGTACCGCATCTCTTCATCACGATGGTAATGGAGGAGGGCGTTGACCTGGCTAAAATCAATGCGGACGGAATCACCGCTATCATCCAGCAGCGCATAGAAGCCCATCTGCTCTCCACCGAAGAGATCCAGACCTTCGCCGACTGGCAGACACGCCGCAACAATGCGGCAGAAGCCCTCCGACGCTTAGAGGCGGGGTAAGTGAGAAAGTGACGCAACCAAATACATCAAGGTGCATTTGCAAATGCATCGAGGTGTAAGCGCAAATGCACAAAGGTGTATTTTCAAGGGCACAAAGGTGTATTTTCAAGTGCTTCGAGTTATATATGAGAGCGGAGGCTATGAAGCTGCGGCCAGCGGGCCGTTTGGAAGATTAGTGATGAGAGATTAGAGACAGATGAGCACTCCGCGCAGATTAGAGATGGGAGATTGGCCTTCGGACGATAGGTCAGAGGGTTTTAGCGGCCAGCGGGCCGTTTGGAAGATTAGTGATTAGTGATGAGTGATTAGAGACAGATGAGCGCTCCGCGCAGATTAAAGATGAGAGATTGGCCTTCGGACGATAGGTCAGAGGGTTTAAGCGGCCAGCGGGCCGTTTGGAAGATTAGTGATTAGTGATGAGAGATTAGAGACAGATGAGCGCTCCGCGCAGATTAGAGATGGGAGATTGGCCTTTAGTCTCTATAGTATCTATAGCATCTATAGCATCTATAGCATCTATAGCATCTATAGTCTCAATAATCTCTATAGCATCTATAACCCCCGTCCGCGCTTACTTCAGCAGGGCGAAGTAGGTGTCGAGGAGCTGCTTGGCAGCGACGAAGGAGGTGCGAGTGCCGTTGAGGACGCTCTCCTCGGCTTTGGGAAGGAGGGAGGAGATGGTGTCGTTGTTGTAAAAGCCGTTGCGGAGTTGTTCGTTGATGCTCTCATACATCCAGAACTTGGCCTGTTCGGCGCGGCGGTGGTCGAAATAGCCATTTTCTTTGACAAAGGCGACATATTCAAAGATCATATCCCAGATCTCCTTGATGCCGAGGCCGAAGAAGCCGGAATAGCAGAGGACCCGCGGCAGCCAGCCACTCTCGGGCATGGGGAAGAGATGGAGAGCATTCTGGAACTGCGTAGCAGCGAGATGGCACGCATCTACATTGTCGCCGTCGCATTTGTTGATTACTATCCCATCGGCCATCTCCATGATACCGCGTTTGATGCCTTGGAGCTCGTCGCCGGTGCCAGCGAGCTGAATGACGAGGAAGAAATCCACCATAGAGTGGCACGCGGTTTCGCTCTGCCCCACTCCGACGGTTTCCACAAAGATCTTGTCGAAGCCGGCGGCCTCGCAGAGGATGATGGTTTCGCGGGTCTTGCGTGCGACGCCTCCGAGGGACCCTGCCGAGGGACTGGGCCGGATGAATGAATCGGGATGGATGCTGAGTTTCTCCATGCGCGTCTTATCACCAAGGATGCTCCCCTTGGTCTTCTCCGACGAGGGGTCGATGGCCAACACAGCCAGTTTGCCTCCATATTCAGAGAGCACATGAATGCCGAACTCGTCGATGCTGGTGCTCTTGCCCGCCCCCGGGACGCCGCTGATGCCCACCCTGACGCTGTTGCCGCTGAAGGGTAGGCACTTCTCAATCACCTCCTGGGCAATGGCCTGATGCTGGGGGTTGGTGCTTTCCACGAGGGTCACGGCCTGTCCGAGGATGGTTACATTTCCGCGGGTTATGCCTTCGACATAATCGGAGACGGTGAGCTTACGGCGCGCGAAGCGTCCGCGCTGCAGGTAGGGGTTTACAATACTTGGCTGTTCGACACCGCTGTTTACGGTCAGTCCCTTGTATTCATCGTTGTTTTCGGGGTGTTTCATGCCACTATGATTTTACTTTCACGTTAACTACTACCTTCGGCCGTTTGGGGTCGTTGGTGATGAGGAGGACGCGCGGACGTGTCTTGTTGTTCTTGAGGTATTTCTGCGAGGCGATGACCTTCAGCTTGGCGCTCTTGCCCGGCTTGATGGTTTTGGAGCTGAGACGCACGCTGAGGACCTTGCCATAGACCTGGAGGCGGGATACGGTGAGCGGCGTCTGGCCTGTGTTGCGGATTGTTATCACCTGCTGCTGTCTGGTCTTCTTGCCCAGATTGGTGAATGAGAGGCTGTCTGCAGAGAGCTCCATCACGGGCGCCTTGGCGAGCTGTGCTTCTGAATAGCTGGTGAAATTGGGCAGGAGCAGGGCCGAAACGCTAATCTCATTCTCGGGTGATACCTTGTCTCCGGGAAAGCGTGACAGATATATGGATGTCTGATGGAGTCCCATCGAGGGGAGCAGGTTGCTGTCGAGGGTGATCATGATGCGCCCCTGACGGCCGCCGGAGAGCTGCTCAGGGAGGTAGCGGGCCGAGAGATAGCGGGGCAGGTGCATGAGCTGCGGGGTGAAGGATGAGCGCGAGGAGTTCACAATCATTATCTGGGCCACAGGGAGGTCGCCGCGCTTGACATTGTCAAACTCGATGTCGTTGGTATTGAGGCGCACTACGCCGAGGTCAACAGGATAGGAGCCGTCATAATCGGCGTCAATGGTGGTGACGACGCGCCCTTGGAAGGCGATGTATGTGGGTTGGTCGGAGGCGTTGGAATATATGGCCAGGTCTTTGTAGAAGGTGCCGAGCATGGCGGCGTCGAAGGTGGCTTTTATCTGCGCGCTCTGACCCGGTTCCACAGGCTGCTTCGGCCAAATGGCGGATGTGCATCCGCAGGAGGGATGGACATCGGTGATGCGCAGCGGGGCGTTTCCGGAATTTACTATTTCGAAGTTTATCTGTTTGGGGGTCTGAAAGAGGAGGTCGCCCACATTCACGATGGGGTTATCAACGCGCACAGAGGGCTGCGCATTGGCGATAAGGGCGAAGAGGAGGGATATGAGTAGGGTGAATGTCAGGCGGGGCCAGCTGCACAAAGGGGTCAAGGCCATACATTTTTGTATGGCCTGACTTGGGTGGGTTTGTGACCAGGGGCTTATGTTTGGCCTTATGTTATATGTTTTCAATGAAGGCGTTGAGTTTAGAGGTTAGATGAAGAGCGGTGACCAAAGGCAGATGCTGATGGCAAAACCATCAGCCGCAACAAGCGCCAAAGCCGCGCCTCGAGGCGGCGAAATGCAAAGCCGGGAGGCGAAGCCGCAAAGAGCGAGCCAAAGGGCGGGAGCCGCTTTAGCGCCGGCCGCCGGGGCCGCCGAAGCCACCGCCACCACGTGGTCCACCACCGCCGCCGAAGCCGCAAAGCCGGGAGCCGGAAGCCGCAAAGGCAGATAGCTAAGCAAATAAGCAAAGAGCGAGGCCGAAGAGCGGGGAGCCGCAAGGGCAAAGCCTGGGGCAGATGGCTAAGCAAATAAGCAAAGAGCGAGCGGAAGAGCGGGGAGCGCTTTAGCGCCGGCCGCCGGGGCCGCCGAAGCCACCGCCACCACGTGGTCCACCACCACCGCCGCCGGGGCCGCCGAAGCCGCCGAAGCCGCCCATGCGGGCTTCTCGGTTGCCGAGGAGGTTGAGCTGGTAGATGATGTGGAGCATGCCGTAGCTGTTTATGGAGTTGGACCATGAGTCGCTGCGCTGGATGGCGCTGAGTGTGCGGCTGATGTTGTTGCGGTTCTGCAGTATGTCGAACCACTCGAGGCTCAGCGTGAGGCTCTTATTGGAGAAGAAGCTCTGCTGAATCTGGGCGTTCCATATCAGTTCGTTGGTGTTCATCGCTGCGTCGGAGTAACCGCGGCGGCTCTCCTGAGAGATGTCTGACGAGATGGTCATGTTCCAAGGCAGGTTGAACTGCACATTGCCACCGTAGTTGAAGCCCCATGTGTCGAGGTTATTGTTCTCCTGAAGGGCGTTGCGCGAGTGGCGGTAGTTGAATCCGCCGTTGACGCCGAGTTCCATGAAGTCGAGACGATAGTTGAGGCGCATGTTGTCGCTGATGTCGAGCGATTTGGTTGTAGCCTTCTCCATAGGAATGGCGCTGATGACCTTATAGTCTATGTTAGCGGGGTCGATGACATAGTCGGAAGTGGTGCTCATATAACCCACGCTGTTGGAGTATCCGAGGCGGATGAAGTTATGGATATTCCAGTATTTCTGCGGACCGAGGGCTGTGTTGAACATGTTGTTGAGGTTGGCATTCCAGTTGCCGTTGATATTCATCGGCAGCGATATGCGCGAACCCTCGGTCTCGTTGTAGATAGTGGCGTTGGTGATGCTGTTGCGGGTCTGGCTGAAGCTGGCGTTGATCATCCATCCCATCTGCTTCTCGGTGTTGTAATCGTTATAGAAGACGTTGAAGTTGTTGTTCCACGAGGGCTCCAGGGTAGGGTTACCGCTGCTGATGGCAAGCGGGTTTGATGTGTCGGTGACGTCGAGCAGGTTGGTCATGGAAGGCTGTGACATACGGCCGTTGTAGCGCAGACGCAACTGGCTGGTGTTACTGATTTTCCACCGCAGATTCACGCGTGGAGCCCAATTGAACACGTTGCGCACAACGGAGGTGTCAAGCTCGTTCTTCTCGTAGTCCATGTATGTGGTCTGGGGCTGGAGAGAGACACCGGCATTCAGATTCCAGTCGCCGAGACGATAGCGCAGCATGATGCTGGCATCATGGTTATACTCGTTGTATGTGGCATACTGGCTGTTGGTTATATCCTGAAGGAGATTGACTATGCTGCCGTCCAGAGTGCCATTGTAGAGGTCATTGACGAGATAAGCGCTGATATCTTCGTTGCTGAGGCCTTCGTAACGGCTGCCCACGACCTGGTCCCACTCATCTTTGAGGTCTGTGGAGAGGAGCGCGGGGAAGCGCTGTGTGGTGAATATGCTGCGGTCGGAGTCAGAGAAACGACGGTTGAAGGTATAGCTGAACTGCAGGTTGGCCCCGGTGAATATCGGTTCGGAGTAGCTGGCGCGGATGCGGTAATTCCAGTTCTTGGATTTGTTCTCGTTATTCTGGCTATAGTTGTTCTCAGTGTTGCGCTGATAATAGTTGATGATACTGTGGCTCCAGCTCTCGCTCTCCGACTGCGAACGGCCGGCGCTCATGTCGAGGCTGATGTTTCTGCCGGGCTTGGCCAGGCGGCGGTTGAACTGCAGGCTTCCGTTGACATTATAACTGGAGTTCTCGCTGCGGTTATCATTGATGTTGCTGTTGACGAGTATGGAGTCGATGGCAGAGCCGATTATAGAAGAGTATTCGTTGAGAGGGTCTTCCATTCCAGCGGCGTAGGGGTCGTCATTGAATGTGACGCTGCTGCTGTTGCTGTTGCTGTTTCCGCGGGAATAGCTGTATGATGGGCGGAAGATGATGGTGGTCATAGTGTCGATGTTCCACTCCATGCGGAAGTCAGCATTGACGTTGGTGTTATGGCTGAGGCTGAGACTGCTGCTGTTTGCCCACTGGGAGGAGGTTGAGGTGAGGAATGTCTCCGAGTTGGTGCGTCTCTGCGTGTCTGTGTCAGTGTGACTCCAGCGCACGTTACCGCCCAACTGCAGACGTCCGTTCTCATTCTCGCGGCGGTTGTTGTCCCAGGCGAAGTTGGCACCGGCGTTCTTGTTCGTGACTATGCCACCGCCGCCGCCGCCCCAGCCGCCCCAGCCGCGGTCGCCGACATTATTCATCTGACCGATGATGCTGAACTGCAGGTGATCTGTGAACCGGCTTATATTCAGGCGCTCATAGTAACGCTCCTCGGTGCCATAGCTGGCGTCTGCGTTGATGAGCCACCCCTCTTTCATCCCCTTCTTCACGCTGAGGTCGAGCACCGTCTCCTCCTCGCCGTCGTCGATGCCAGTGACGCGACTGTAGTCGCTCTGCTTGTCGTAAGCCTTGATTTTATTGATCATATTTGTCGGGATGTTCTTCATCGCCATCTTGGTGTCGCTGTTGAAGAACTCCTTGCCGTCAACCATAATCTTCTTTACCTCCTTGCCGTTGATTTTGATGGTCCCGTCTTCGCTTACCTCGGCGCCAGGCATCTTCTTCACGAGCGCCTCCAGATTGGAGCCTTCGGGCAGGCGGTAGGCAGCAGTGTTATAGACAAAGGTGTCAGCCTTCATCTCCACCTGCGCTGCGCGGGCTGTGACCTCGGCCTCCTTCATGAGCTGGGCGTTGTCTCTGAGGGTTATGGTTCCCAGATTTACTGAGGTATTCTCATTGGTGAGCGCCAGGTTCTGATAAACAGTCCGGAAGCCCACAAACGAAGCTCTGAGGATATAAGCTCCGGCCTTCACCTTGGGCAGGGTGAATCTGCCATCAGTCTTGGTAGCGACGCCTGTGACCTGGGTGCTGTCTTTGGAATTCAGAAGAACGACAGTGGCTGCGGGAAGGCTCTCACCTGTCTCGTCGACGATAATACCGCTAACCGCGATTTTCTGTGCTTGAAGACCTGTTGCTAAGAGCAACGCGAGGAAAGAAAAGAAGATTCGATTCATTGTGAGGTACGTAATTTTTGTTTGATTTCCTTTTTCTCAGACCTGGGTACGTACTTATCGTTTAAAATAAATTTTTAAATTAACCTTTATTATAAATTAAAAAAGGTAAAGCGAACAGAGATATGCGGCTGCTGCGGGTATGGCCAGCAGGGAGGAGTCGAAGCGGTCGAGCATGCCTCCGTGGCCGGGCAGGATGTTACCGCTGTCCTTCACTCCGAGGTGGCGTTTTAGCAGGCTTTCGACGAGG
Organism: Bacteroidaceae bacterium; assembly: GCA_024699495.1. Lineage (GTDB taxonomy): Bacteria > Bacteroidota > Bacteroidia > Bacteroidales > Bacteroidaceae > Physcousia. The sequence continues at coordinate 8,409 of JAILPK010000089.1, forward strand.
TCGCCCCAAGTGCCGAATACCACCACCACGAGGGCGAATCCGGCCCATTGCAGGGCGGTGAGGCCGAATACCACGATTGTGCCATCGGCCATGCTGACCTCGGGCCCGAGCCACGCAATCAGCTGTGAAGCCGCCAAGGCCACCACTCCCCCGCCGATGCTTCCCTCCCAGCTCTTCTTGGGACTGATGCGGGGGAAGAGACGGTGGCGCCCGATGAGCGAACCAGTGCAATAAGCGCCGGTGTCACTGCACCAGAGGAAGATGAACACCGCGAGGGGTATAAACCATCCATAAGAGAAATAAAGGATGGCAAGCAGGCCGAAGGGAAGGGCCACATATATCTGGCTCAACATGGCATAAGCCCAGTTGTTGAGTGGGTCTTCGCGTTTCAGATAGAGCTCGCCCACAAAGAGGTAGATCACAGTGATGAGCCATGGCAGGAAGAGCAGCGGCAGGAGTTGCAGACCGCCCACCCCTGCGGCCATCGCGAAGAAGGCTACGAAGAGGTAGGCTCCGGCAGTTGTGGTTATGAGACGGTTGACATCAATGCCCTCCCGGGTATTGACCAGTCCGCAGAACTCCCAGATGCTCAGCGCTGTAACCACAGTGAATAAGATGGCGAAAGAGAGGGGTGACCACATCATTCCTCCGATCATCACAACCAGGAAGAGGGCGCCGGTCAGAGCTCGAATAATAAGGTTTTTCATTTCTCTGTATTTGTGTGAGGGCTATGCCCCCGAAAACATATTCATAAATGATTGATTTGCCCCGTTTCAGGAGAGGAGCTCCTCAGTACGGCTCACCCAGGGGCGTTTGCCGAATATCTCTTCCACATCCTCAGCGAAGATTACCTCGCGCTCCACGAGCAGGTCGGCCAGCGCATGGTGGCCGTCCTTCTTCTCGGTGAGCAGGGCCTTGGCACGCTCATACTGCTCGGAGATCATCCGCTTCACCTCCTCGTCGATGAGCTGGGCGGTTGCCTCAGAATAGGGTCGCTGCCATGAATACTCATCATTATTGTAGTAGCATAAGTTGGGCAGGCGGTCGCTCATTCCCATATATGCAATCATACCATAAGCCTGCTTGGTGACGCGCTCCAGGTCGTTCATAGCGCCGGATGATATCTGCCCCGTGAAGAGCTCTTCGGCAGCGCGTCCGCCCAAGGTGGCGCACATCTCGTCGAGCATCTGCTCCTTGGTGGTAATCTGACGCTCCTCGGGCAAGTACCAAGCGGCGCCCAAAGCGCGTCCGCGGGGGACGATAGTAACCTTGATCAGGGGGTTGGCATAGCGCAGGTTCCAGGATATGGTGGCGTGGCCAGCCTCATGGAGGGCGATGGTGCGCTTCTCTTCGGCAGTCATCACCTTGGTTTTCTTCTCCAGTCCGCCCACAATACGGTCCACGGCGCTGATGAAATCGTCCTTGGTCACTGCCGACTTGCCGTGGCGTGCTGCGATGAGGGCTGCCTCGTTGCATACATTGGCGATGTCAGCGCCGCTGAAGCCCGGGGTCTGCCTGGCCAGCAGGTCAACATCTACGGACTCGTCTATCTTAAGCGGTTTCAGATGCACATGGAAGACTTCCTTACGCTCGTTGAGGTCGGGCAGGTCCACATGAATCTGACGGTCGAAACGGCCGGCGCGCAAGAGGGCCTTGTCGAGGACATCGGCGCGGTTGGTGGCTGCCAGGATAATCACTCCGGAGTTGGTCCCGAAGCCGTCCATCTCTGTGAGCAACTGGTTAAGAGTGCTCTCGCGCTCGTCGTTGGCTCCCATGGCTGCTCCCCGGCTGCGGGCACGTCCGACAGCATCTATCTCATCGATGAAGATGATGCAAGGGGCCTTCTCCTTGGCCTGACGGAAGAGGTCGCGCACCCTACTGGCGCCGACTCCCACGAACATCTCTACGAAGTCCGAACCAGACATAGAGAAGAATGGCACATCGGCCTCACCAGCCACGGCCTTGGCCAGGAGCGTCTTTCCCGTTCCCGGAGGGCCTACGAGCAGAGCACCCTTGGGAATCTTTCCGCCGAGGTCGGTGAATTTCTTGGGGTTCTTCAGAAACTCCACAATCTCCTGAACCTCCTGCTTGGCAGAGGCCTGACCGGCCACATCCTTGAAGGTGACCTTGGACTCGTTCTCCGTACCCTTCTCCACCAGGCGGGCCTTGGAACGGCCGACATTGAATATGCCGCCCATACCCGACACTCCGCTGCCCATATTGCGCATGATGAGCATCCAGATAAGGATGATGAAGATCAGAGGACCAAGATTCCAGAGTATCTGCAGGAAGGTGCTGTCGCTCTTCTTATATGACAATTCGCCCGTGAAGTTCTTCAGCTCCTGCTGCTTGGTGATAAACTCATCGAGCTTGTCGGCGCTGGGGTATTCGGCCTGGACAAAAGGCTGCTTGCCTGTCTGCTTCACGCCGCTCTTGAAGACGTCGCGGATATGCTCCGGCTTCACGAACATACGCACAGTGCCCTCGTCCTTCGAGGCAACGATTTTGTTGGCATAGCCCAGTTCCACATACTGCTTGAACTCGGTGTAAGTGACGTTTTTCGAGGCGTTTCCGCCGTCGTCGTCGCCGCTGTTGAAGAACAGCCATCCAAGAGCAATAGCTATGGCAACATAGAGCCAAGTAAGATTGAACCGTGGCATCTTGTTGCGGTTCTTGTTTCCACCTTTATTTTCAGGATTTATTTCTTCCATTGTATGGCCTTATTGGGTTTAAATATCCATAATTGTCTGTTTCGGATTCCTCCGAAATCTGCTTATTCAGCTACTTTGCTCACGTCGGCGTCTGCCCAAAGGTGCTCGAGGTCATAGAACTCGCGGGCCTCCTCAAGGAAGATATGTACCATGACGTTGCCATAGTCCATAGCTACCCAGATGGCGTTCTGCAGACCGGCCACAGCCGAGGGGCGGTCGCCGTTTTTGCGGCATTCCTCCTCCACGCTGTCTGCGATAGCCTGCACCTGGGTCGGTGAGCCGCCTGTGCAAATCACGAACGCGTCGGTGACTGCCTCTTCTATCTCTGATAGGTCAACGATCTGAATGTCGCGCCCTTTCTTGTTCTCTATTCCAGCTATAATGCCGTCAATCAGTTCTTGTGTTATAATATCCATCAATTTAGTTGTGTGGAATAATGAATAAGGAACAAATGTCCGTTTTGAGTGGCAAAGGTAAAGAAAAGGCTACTCACCAACAAAAATTAGGCTGATATTTTCATTTTTTTAGGGAAATGTTTGGTAGATTCACCAAAACAATCTACCTTTGCACCCGCAAAACAAAAGCGATTGGGCTATGGTGTAATGGTAACACTGCAGATTCTGGTCCTGCCTTTCCTGGTTCGAATCCGGGTAGCCCAACCTAATGAAGAGAGAGTTGAACGTTCAATTCTCTCTTTTTTTATACGCTTTTATCCCCCAATATTCCCCAGAATGAAATTGTTTCCTCATTCCCTTGCGTAATTGCCAAGTTCTTCGTACCTTCGCAGCGCAAAAGAAACACAACAGACTTATGGCAGAACATTTAGAAATAGCAGAGGGAGGGAAAGCGGAACGCTATGCCACCTTGATGCCCCAGATAGAAGCTGTGCTGGAGGCCGAAAGCGACTTGATAGCGAGGATGGCCAACGTGGCTGCTATGCTTCACCAGACATTCCAGTTCTGGTGGACCGGATTCTATCGCGTCATAAACGAGGAACTGGTCCTGGGTCCTTTTCAGGGCCCGATGGCTTGTATGCGAATCAGGAGGGGACGAGGCGTCTGCGGCACAGCGTGGGCCCAGGCTCGCACTCAGGTCGTACCCGATGTGGAGCTCTTCCCCGGCCACATCGCCTGTTCGTCGGCCACAAAGAGCGAGATCGTCGTGCCCATCATCCGAGAAGGACAAGTAATCGCTGTGCTAGACATCGACAGCGAGCACCTCAGCACCTTCGACGAGACCGACCGCCTTTGGCTGGAGAAACT
>JAILPK010000011.1 GCA_024699495.1 Bacteroidaceae bacterium
AGCGCTGCACCTCACTCCTTCAACGTCAATATTCAATTGCCGTTTTGTAGTGACCTCTTCCATCCCGAACAGAGAAGTTAAGCCCGCTTGCGCCGATGGTACTGCGAAAGTGGGAGAGTAGGTAGCCGCCACCTTTTCATAAAGGCCCCGAGTTTCATTTAGAATCTCGGGGCCTATTTTGTTGTATGCTCAATCAAACATAAGAGCGTTGCCTTACAGCTTCAAATAAAAGGATTGCGGCAGAAACAGACACGTTCAATGAGTCAAGTTTCCCGAGCATTGGAATCCTAATGTGAACGTTGGCTTCTTCTCGCCAGATATCAGTTAATCCTGTTGATTCAGTACCCATAACTATAGCTGTAGGGCGCTTCATATCTGTGTTGTAATACAGTTCTGAATCTTGTAATTGTGCTGTACATATTTGTATTCCTGCGTTTTTTAGGAATCTTATACATTCTTCTGACGAGCAGGCAATTAAAGGTACAGTAAAACAGGCTCCAATTGATGCTCGAATGAGGTTCGGGTTGTATAGATCAGTCAGAGGATCACAGATAATTACGGCATCTGCATTTGCTGCATCGGCAGAACGCAGTATGGCTCCAAGATTACCTGGCTTCTCAACGCTTTCCAAAACAACTATCAGAGGTGTCTTTTCAAATGTGGCTTTTCTTTTCTCCTGGGAAATTGCCTTAACTTTCTTTTCTATATCAGGGCTTTCATTCACTTTACGTTCCTTCGCAAGAAGAGTTTCTTCAAGTTCTGCAAGAGTATATCCCTTTGTTTTTACAATGGCAACCATCCCTTCGGTGCTGCCCCTATATGCAATACGTTCATAAACATTATCAGATACAGTGAAAATGTGTGGTTTGGCTGCCAAAGGAGGAATCCTTATCCCCTCTAACACAAAAATGCTTTCAATTTCATATCCGGCATTTATGCAATGACCTATTTCGCGTTGACCTTCAACTACGAATTGCCCGTACTTACGTCTTTCTGAGGCTTTTTGCTGCAGAAGTATCAAATGGCGTATCTGGGGATTATGTGTACTTGTTATCTGGGGATTCGTATTTGTCATAAAATGTTCAGTCATAGTTATATTTCGTTTTTATAATGTGCGAAGTCGAGAATTACACACAATAACATTCTTACTATGGAATTTGGCACAAAGATACTGAATCTATGCTTATTTTATACTTTAAACAGCCACATTTTTCGACTTGTTTTGTTTTTAGAGTTAAATCTTTGGCCAAATAATAAAAGATATATACCTTTGCAAGCGTATCAAAAGGAGTATAGAACAATAAACACAGGATATTACGCGTTATTTATTTAAGGAAAGGCGATGAGATTGAGGCAAGCTTTGTTGATTATTCTTTTGGGCTTCTGTGTTAAGGCAGTTGCCCAATATGATGCGGCGTTTAACCACTACTGGACGCTGCAGTCTTTCTTTAACCCTGCAGCTACAGGACTTGAGGGGCAAGTCAACATACAGGGAGCATATTCTATGCAGATGTTGGGTTACACCCATGCCCCAGCAACTATGGTTCTAACCGCTGATATCCCAGTATGGTTTATAGGTCCTGCACATGGCATAGGAGCAGGTTTTCTTAATGATAAAATAGGACTTTTTGCTCACAAGAAGTTTTTTATTCAATATGCATACCACCAGAAGCTCTGGGGCGGAAGGCTCAGTTTTGGAACACGCGTGGGGATGTTGTCTGAAACCTTTGATGGCAGTGGGGTTGATGTGGAAGAAAGCGGTGATCCGGCATTTGTTACCTCCCAGGCAGACGGCACAGCTTTTGATTTAGATTTTGGTCTCAGATACGATGGGAAAGTATGGTACGCCGGTTTTTCCGCTATCCATTTATTAGCTCCTACAATAGAGCTTGGCGAAGCAAAAGCCAACTATTTTGATGTGCCTGCAACATTTTATTTAACTGGAGGATACAATATTCAACTAAGAAATCCGTTATTTAAATTGCAGACCTCTGCTATTTTGCGCACAGACCTTGCCGCCTGGAGAGGCGATGTGACAGCAAGACTGGCATATAATGGCCCAAGGGGGAAGTTTTACGGAGGTCTCGCATATAGTCCGACTAATTCAGTGAGTGTGCTTCTTGGTGGAATGTTCCACGGGATACAATTAGGCTACTGCTACGAGATTTACACTGGTGGAGTGGGTATATGGCAGGGCACACATGAGCTGACCATCGGTTATTTGACCGAGCTTAATCTTTTCAAGAAAGGTCGTAACAGACACCAGAGTGTGCGTATATTATAGACGTAATATCATAAACATAAAATAAATGATGAATAGAAACAATAATGACACGTCGCGTAGGTTGCTTCCCATCAAGTATGGGACAGGGCTCGTGATGAGTCTGTTATTACTGCTCACATTATCCCTCACATCTTGTATGGGGTCTTCATCCAATGCAATGGCAACAGGTGGTGAAATCACAGGCATCAGAGGAAGTTCATTCTCCGAGCCCACTCCTTATGGAATGGTTGCCGTGCCAAAAGGCTCATTGAAAGTGGGAATGGAAGAAAATGATACCCTTTGGGGGGCTGGCTTTCCAGCACGCGAAATCAGTGTAGATGGTTTTTGGATGGATCAGACAGAGGTGTCAAATGCCAAATATCGTCAGTTTGTGTTTTGGGTACGTGACAGCATTATCCGCGAGCGTTTAGCTGACCCCGCTTATGGAGGTGATGAAACTTACAAGATAGAGGAGGATAAGGAAGGCAATCCTATTACGCCGCGTTTGAATTGGAACAAGCCAATTCCTTGGAAGAAGGCCAATGAGGATGAGCAGCGTGCAATTGAAAGTGTGTATGTCATTCATCCTGTAGATGGGACAAAGATGCTTGATGCTACTCAGATGAACTACCGATATGAGGTTTATGACTATGCAGCTGCCGCTCTTCGGAAATATCGTTTGGACCCTGTTGAGAGGGATTTGAATACAGACAATACCGTGAGCGATGATGATGTGATGATATCCAAGGATACAGCATATATAAATGATGAAGGTAAGGTTATCCGCCAGACCATCACACGCAAGCTGTCGGGCCCTTGGGATTTCCTTAACACTTATATCATTAATGTTTATCCCGACACAACGTGCTGGGTAAATGATTTCCGCAATGCGGAGAACGAGCGCTACCTGCGTCTCTATTTTTCCAGTCCTGCATATGATGATTATCCTGTAGTCGGCGTATCTTGGGAACAAGCAACAGCTTTTTGCCGCTGGCGTACGGAGTTCCTTGTTAAGGGCTTAGGTCAAAATGTCGCTGACATCCAACCCTATCGTCTCCCTACAGAAATCGAATGGGAGTATGCGGCCCGCGGCAAGGAGGGCAATCCGTTCCCGTGGGATTCCAAGGAGGTGAAAAGCGACCAGGGCTGCTACTATGCAAACTTTAAGCCCGATAGAGGAAATTATACTAAGGATGGGTCTCTTATCACATCGAAATGCGGTATATTCAGTGCCAACAGTAATGGTCTCTATGATATGGCAGGAAATGTTGCTGAGTGGACGAGTACAGTTTATACTGAAGCCGGCGTTGAAAGTATGAGTGACATGAATCCTGAGCTGCGTTACAATGCAGCCATAGAAGACCCCTACCGTCTGAAAAAGAAAAGCGTTCGTGGCGGCTCATGGAAAGACCCCGAAAGTATGATTCGTTCTGCTTGGCGCTCTTATGAATATCAGAATCAACCTCGTTCCTATATTGGCTTCCGCTGTGTCCGTTCTATGATGACAGATGGTGGCTCAAGGAATAAAGGAAAAAGATAAAAACATATAATATGTCCAAATTTTCTCTCATAGCCCGTTTGCAGCATTGGATGGATTCCGTGCCGGGCCAGACATTTATGAATTACGCCTACTCGTGGGGCGCAGCAGTTGTTATTCTTGGAACGCTGTTTAAGCTAACCCATATTCCTGGCGCCAATGCAATGCTTTTTATTGGAATGGGCACAGAGGTATTTGTGTTTTTTATCTCTGGTTTCGACCGTCCATTTGATTCCAAGACCGACACCCAGTTAGCCGATGAGTTTATAGACTTAGAGGATATGGAGGCAGTAAAGGAAGCGGCCCAGGCTGCTGCAGCTGCAGCTGGGAGTATTGCTTCCTCAGGCATCGGTGCATCTTCTGTGCCAGGTTCTGCAGAACACTCCAGTACGGTAATTTCTGGTGGAGGTGGTGGAGGAACCGTCATCATCGGTGGCGGCGCATCCGGAGCTCCTTCTGGAACAGTTGTTGTAGGTGGAGGCACTCCTGCCTCTGGCGATGTCTCCGGTTCCGAAGGCCCCGTGGTTATTGGCGGTGGTGCTGGAATTTCCGACGATGCGGCAGCCAATCTTGCGGCAGCAGCAGCGGCCGTGGCCCAAATTGGGAATAACGTGGGAGGCAATGACCCTCAAAGCGCTATGGATTCTGCCAAGGTAATAGGTACTCCGGAAGTGGAGGATGCCATCACAGCTTATGTCGAGCAGCTGACAGAACTCACAGAGGTTCTTAACCGGGTTAAGGAGCAGGCTGACCGCATGACACAAGACAGTTTGGAAATGGAGAACCTTAACCGTACGCTTACTGGCATAAATACGATTTATGAGATGCAGCTAAAGAGTATAAGCCAGCAAGTAGGGACTATAGATAACATAAATGAGCAGACACGCCGAATGGCCCAGCAGATAGAGGAACTCAACTCCATCTACGCACGCATGATAGAGGCCATGACGGTGAATATGCCTGGCGCCGCTCCCAAGGTTTGATTATTTACTCTCAACCAGTACGGCGGTAAATCAAAAAGTTTAATTCTAAAATTAGAATATGCCTGTTAGGAAAAGACCAGTTTCTCCGCGTCAGAAGATGATAAATCTTATGTACGTTGTGCTGATGGCTATGCTTGCTCTTAATGTGTCAAGCGAAGTCCTCAACGGTTTCTCGCTGGTGGATGAGAGCCTTTCCCGCTCAACAGCCAACGCCTCTCAGACCAATGAGGCTATTTATGCGGACTTTGACGAGCAGATGAAGGCAAATCCGAAGAAGGTAAAGGAATGGTATGACAAGGCGCAGAATGTTCGCCAGATGTCCGACTCCTTATACAACCTAGCCGAGGAGCTCAAGGTTGCCATTGTCCGTAAGAGCGATGGTGAAGAAGCTGATGTTCACAATATCAAAAACCGTGAAGACCTTGAAGCAGCTTCGTCAGTGATGCTTGCACCAGGAACCGGTCGCGGCCGCGAACTTTATCGTGGAATCAACAGCTACCGTGAGCGCATTATTAAGATGGTCACTGACCCGGCTCAACAAAAGATTATATCCAGCAATTTATCTACGACAGTGCCTAAGAGTGTGCGCACGCTCGGCAAGAACTGGCAGGAGTATATGTTCGAATCGATGCCTACAGCTGCTGCCGTTACCCTGCTTACCAAACTTCAGAGCGATGTGCGGTATGCAGAAGGCGAAGTGCTGCATGGCCTATCAGCAAATATCGGCTTGAAAGATATCCATGTCAATCAGCTTAATGCCTATGTAATCCCCAATGCCCAGACTATAGTCCAGGGAGGCCGCTTCTCTGCACAGATTCTTATGGCAGCGGTAGATACTACCAATCGCCCGAAGATAGTTATTGGAGGGCGTGAGATACAGTCAGACCGTGGCATCTATGAAACAGTCTGTAGCCGAACTGGCGACTTCACCCTCAATGGCTATATCGAGATGCTGAATGCCCAGGGAGAGCAGGTACGCCGTAACTTTGAACAAAAATATACCGTTGTAGCGCCCTCGGCCACAGTAAGCGCCGATTTGATGAATGTCCTCTATGCAGGTTATGACAACCCGATGAGTGTCAGCGTCCCCGGTGTAGCTACCAATCTCATTTCCGCCTCAATGACTGGCGGTGCGTTTACTTCCCAGGGAAATGGTAAGTTTGTAGCTCGTCCTTCAACCCCGGGTGGGGAGGCTGTCATCACCGTGTCGGCAAAGACAGAAGGGCGTGTGCAGGAGATGGGCAAATTCACCTTCCGTGTCCGTAAATTGCCCGATCCTACGGCATTCATCGATTATACAGATGCCAATGGGTCGCCCAATCGTTTCAAGGGAGGCAAACTGCCCAAGCAGATTCTGGTTAATACAGATGGTATTGGAGCAGCCGTAGATGACGGTTTATTGAATATCCCCTTCCGTGTAAAAGGCTTTGAGACAGTGTTCTTCGATAATATGGGCAATGCTATTCCATACGTCAGCAGTGATTCGCATTTCTCGTCGCAGCAGAAGAGCATGTTCCGCAGTCTTGGGCGCGGCAAACGCTTCTACATTTCTAAAATCCATGCGATTGGCCCTGATGGTGTTGAACGTACACTTGACGGGGCGATGGAAATAATCGTAAATTAAACTAACGAAAAAAGAAATAAATAGAATATGAAAACTATTCTTCTGCCCTCTATAACATGCATCTTGCTTTGTCTGCCGCTGATGCTCAGTGCGCAGCCGAAGAAGAGTCGCGTAACCAGACTTGCAACAAAAACAGTTTCTCCGGTGGCATCAAAGGCTAAAGAAACGCCTAAGAAGGTCACAAGCGACCGAGCTGCCTTGCAGTTTCCCACGTCCGACGAGATGCCTGAGGATGTTGTATGGCGTCGTGATATTTATCGTCAGCTTGACCTGATGAAGGATGCCAATGCACCTCTCTATTATCCTGTCGAGCCCAACGGCAAAAACCAGAATCTTTTTACCTACCTCTTCCGTCTGATACTCTCCGAACGCCTTACTGCCTATCAGTATAAATTGGATGGAAATGAATCCTTTGATGCAAAGGACAAGTTGGATCTGAAGGATTTGCTGGATCGTTATTATATATTATATGAGGAGAAGAACGGCAAATATTCGGTTTCGGCTACCGATATCCCGTCGGCTGAAGTTACCCGATATTATATAAAGGAGAGCAATTATTTCGACCAGCGTAGCGCCACCTTCAAGAGAAAGGTGACAGCTATCTGTCCCGTTCTGATGAGAGGCGAGGATGAGTTTGGCGGCGAGGCCACTCCTTATCCCCTATTCTGGGTGAATTATGATGATGTGGCCGGGTATCTCAACAAGATGCCGATGATGGCTTCAAATCTGAATAATGTTACGAATATGACTGCCGACGACTATTTCACCATGAATAAGTACGAAGGCAAAATCTATAAGACTAACAACCTTCAGGGCAAGGTGTTGGCAAATTATTGTAAGACAGACAGCGCGATGAAAGCCGAACAAAAACGCATTGAAGATGAGTTGGCCGAGTTTGAGCGCAGTATCTGGGAAATCACTTCTGCCAAGTCCGACTCTGTAGCTGTTGATTCAACCGCTGTTGCAGACAAAAAGGAAAAGAAGGTAAAGGCAAAGGCTAAGTCAGAAACGCGTCGCAGCAAAGCCGCTGTGTCCGAAAAGCCCCAAACTACCAGCACTCCGCGTGTCAGCGTTCGCCGGCAGCGCAGATAATGATTCTTTGATTATAATCCCCAAACAGGCCTTTCGCGAGGGCCTGCGAATTAATTTATCAACCAAAAAATTAAGCGCTTATGAAAAGAATTTACTCAATCATTGTGGCTCTTGTAGCAATCACAGTGACGGCTAATGCCCAGTTGAAATTTGGTGCAGAAGCAGGTTTGAACATTAACAAACTCAGTTTGGACAAGGATATTGTCAGCGCAAGTAATCGTGCTGGATTCTTCCTCGGCCCGAAGGTTCGTTTCACAGTTCCTATCATCGGAGTTGGCGCAGACGCAGCAATCCTCTATTCCAATCGTTCTGCTTCATTGGAAGATGCTAATGGTGACATGCAGCATAAGGCAATGCATTATATCGAGTTGCCTGTGAATCTCCGTTATCAGTTGGAATTCACCTCTCTCATCGGTATTTATGTTACAGCAGGTCCCCAGTGGAGTTGGAATCTGAGTGACAAAGAGTGGAATTTAGGTTCTGTTACAGATGCAGTAACCGGCTCAGTCACGAATCTCTCTTCTACATTTGAGAAGAGCTCCATGAGCATCAACGTGGGGGCTGGTGTCCTTCTTTTCAGCCATCTCCAAATAGGTGCATCCTATAATATTCCTGTTGGAAACGATGGAGTCCTGAGCACTATCGTCAGCAATGCAACAGCAGCTGCAAGCACTGCTGTCACAGGCGGTGAGAGCACCAAACTGAAGAACAATACCTGGCAGATTCGGGCTACTTATTGGTTCTAAGCCAGCATGGCTGAATTTGTTGACGTAATTCTCCCCGTGCCGCTTCCCGGCACATTCACTTACGCCCTGCCTCCCCAACTGCAGTCCGCAGCAGAGGCAGGGTGCCGCATCGTTGTGCCCTTTGGCGCCAAGAAGACCGCTGTGGGCCTTATTGTCCGCATTCATGACAATCAGCCCAAAGGCATAAAGGTTAAGGATGCGATAGAGGTGGTAGATGCGTCACCGATTATATTCCCCCATCAGTTAGTTTTTTGGCGATGGCTCTCTTCCTATTATCTCTGTCATTTGGGTGAGGTGTATAAGGCCGCATTGCCAGGCCCGATGAAAAAGAAAAAAGTTCATCGCGGTTCCCGCTCAAGTCAGGAAGAGCAGTCATTGCGTCTGTCGGCGCAGACCCTGCCTCTTTCACAGAGTCAAGGAGATGAGGCAATCCTCTTTGGAGGTCAGGACGCATTGGATTTAGGTGAGCTGCCCTCCCTCTCCTCCGCCCAGTCTTCAGCTCTCGCATCAATTCATAACCAGTGGGAGAAACATCCTGTATGTCTCCTTCATGGTGTCACCTCCAGCGGAAAGACAGAGATATATATTCATCTGATTGCCGAGGCAATCAAATCGGGCAAGCAAGTCCTTTACCTCTTGCCGGAGATAGTCCTCACCACCCAGCTTACTGACCGCTTAAGACGAGTTTTCGGCCATCGCCTCGGCATATATCATAGCAAATACAGCGACCGCCAACGTGAAGATGTTTGGCTTCGCCAGCTATCCGACACCCCGTATGATATCATAGTCGGCGTGCGTTCAAGTATCTTCCTCCCCTTTGACCGCCTTGGGCTTGTTATTGTGGATGAGGAACATGAAGTGACATTCAAGCAGCAAGATCCGGCGCCACGTTATCATGCGCGGAATGCAGCTATAATGTTAGCCTCGCGTGCCGGTGCCCGCACACTTCTCGGCACAGCGACCCCATCCTTCGAAAGCTATTTCAATGCCCGCACAGGAAAATATGGTCTTGTGACTCTTACGGAGCGTTATGGTCAGGTGCGTCTTCCTGAGATAGAGGTGGTTGATGTTAGTGAAATGAAACGCAAGAAACTGATGAAGGGCATCTTCTCCCCCCGTTTACTCGAGGCCATCAGAGAAGCCCTGCAAGCTCATGAGCAGGTTATTCTGTTCCAAAACAGACGCGGCTACGCCCCGATGATGGAGTGTGATATCTGCGGTTGGGTTCCCAGTTGTCCGCATTGCGATGTCAGACTCACTTACCACCGTCGTAATCGCCTTGTTACATGTCATTACTGCGGCTTCAGCTCACAGATCCCTACAGAATGCCCTTCCTGCGGAAATACCCATTTGCGTCAGCGTGGTTTTGGCACCGAGCGTATAGAAGCCGAGATAGCAGAGATGTTCCCCGAGGCTTCTGTAGCCCGCATGGATCTTGATACGACACGCACACGCACAGCCTATGAGAGCATCATATCCGACTTCGAGCACGAGAAGACAGATATACTTGTAGGCACCCAGATGGTGACCAAGGGTTTGGATTTTGGCCGAGTTAGCCTTGTCGGAATTCTTGATGCAGATACTATGCTCTTGCAACCAGATTTCCGCGCTTATGAGAGAGCCTATCAGATGATGGCCCAGGTTGCGGGCCGTGCTGGCCGGCGTCAAAGCCAGGGGCGCGTAATCCTGCAGACACGCCAGGCTGCCCTTCCTCTTATCGCTCAGGTCACAGAGGGCAATTACGATGCCATGTATGCCGAGCAGATGGAGGAGCGCCGAGCCTTTGCCTATCCCCCCTTTGTTCGCCTCATTGTTGTTTATGTGAAACACCGCCAGGCTGATATTGCCGACCATCTGATCATAGAGGCCACCAAAGCCCTGCGCCAGCTATTCGGTTCGCGAGTCCTTGGTCCTGACGAACCTGTGGTGTCGCGCGTATCTGGTCTTTTCATCCGCAAGGCTATTGTAAAACTCGAGAGCAAAATTCCCATATCCAAGGCCCATCTCATGCTTATGGATATGCGAACATCCCTCCTTGCCGACAAGACATTCAGCTCCGCGCACATCTATTTTGATGTTGATCCCCTTTAAACCTCTTACTGCGGCTTTTCTATATCTCTTTCTTTTTGTGACCTTATTGTGATTACCGCTGCAAATAGTGAGCGGTAAGATTTATTCGTTGGTGTCCAATAAACCACATGTTCACATGTTCGTTAAGTTAGCTTTTTGTTCTACACATGAATGGTTAGATAACTCTGTTTCGAACGGCTTCCACGACCTCATTGAACGGGAGTGAAGTGACAGTGAGTCGAGGTATATTCAATCTGAGACGGCCGTCTCAGATTCAGGTGACGGCCGTCTCAGATTCAGGTGACGGCTGTCTCAGATTCAGGTGACGGCTGTCTCAGATTAAATTAATGCTGATACATGAAGAGTTGATAGTCGTTCAAAGTGGAGTTGTGAGTCGTTCAAAGTGGTGTTGTGATATGTGATAAGTGGAGTTGTGAGTAGTTCCAAGTGGAGCAGGGATACGTCGGAAATACATCTGTGATTAGTCAAACTTGCAGCTGTCATACAGTATGGGGGCGGTAGTGTGTCATCTGCTTTCGAAACGGTTAATTGCTTTCTCAATAATTATTGGGGCTTCTCAGATGGTTAAAGCATTTAACCAGGGCTTTATATTGCAAAAAGAATACCCCTGAGCCAAACTTTACAAGCTTTCGGGGCAGGAATATATTGCATTCTGAGTTTTGCCGGACAGCGGTAATATTTAATCTTTCCCTTTATCTAAGATAAACCCAGTCCGGGATGGTGACCGAACTGGGTTATGATCTTATGAGGAGTAAGGTTGGAGGATTGTTATTTCAGGGTGTCGATGGCAAACTTCATCCGGCGCAGAGTCTCCTCTTTGCCTAAGAATTGGGCCAGCTCATTCATGTCGGGGCCCTGGCCTTCACCGACAAGACATACTCGCCATACATTCCACGGGCGACACCCGGAGTTCTCGACCCAAGGGTCAATAACTGCTTTCAGGTGGCTGATGTCCCAAGTGGTGACTGAGCTAAGCAAATCATGCATCTCGCTCATTAGAGCAGCTGCATCCCCGTTCCAGTTCTTTCGGATAAATTTGTCCTCGCGGTTGAATGAGGTAGGAGCTACAAAGAAGAAGCGACACAGAGGCCACAAGTCAGAGATGAAGGATACGTTACGTTTTTTCAGTCCGTCATTAGTCTGATACTCTATCACCTTCATCTTCATCATTGCCACGACTTGGGCAGCGCGCTCCTCGCTGGTCTGGATGCCGTTTTGAGCCAGAATGGCCACTAACTGAGGAGCCCATTCGGAATCAGGCTTCTGCAATAGGTATTCACGGTTAAACCATTGCCCTTTAACATAGTCAAAGCGAGCCCCGCTCTTTGAGCATTTGGTCAGGTCAAACTTCTCTATAAGCTGCTCCATAGAGAGAATTTCCTGATCTCCACCCGGGTTCCATCCGAGCAGCGCAAGGAAGTTGATTACAGCTTCGGGCAGATAACCGCTTTCGCGGTAGCCGCTGCTCACCTCGCCAGACTTCGGGTCATGCCACTCCAGCGGGAACACCGGGAACCCCAGACGGTCACCGTCGCGTTTGCTCAGTTTGCCTTTCCCGTCGGGCTTTAGCAGCAGGGGAAGATGTGCGAAACGCGGCATCGAGTCAGCCCATCCGAAAGCCCGATAGAGAAGGACATGGAGCGGAGCGCTTGGTAGCCATTCCTCACCACGTATCACGTGGGTGATTTCCATCAGGTGGTCATCAACTATATTTGCCAAATGGTATGTAGGCAGTTGGTCGGCACTTTTCCAAAGCACCTTGTCGTCAAGGATAGAAGAGTTTATGGTGACATCGCCGCGGATGATGTCATCCACATGCACATCCTCGCCGGGCTGGATAAGGAAGCGAACCACGTATAGGTGGCCTGAGTCAATTAGACGCTGCACCTCATCGGCGGCGAGTGTAAGTGAGTTACGCATAGACATGCGTGTGCTGGCGTCATATTGGAAATTGGGCGTAGTAGAGCGCTTGGCTTCCAGTTCCTCAGGTGTGTCAAAGGCGATATAAGCCTTTCCGGCTTTAAGCAACTGATCTACATATTCCTTGTAGATCTCGCGCCGCTCACTTTGGCGATAGGGGCCATGAGGTCCTCCGAATGAAACCCCCTCGTCGAATTTTATGCCGAGCCACCGGAACGACTCAATTATATACTCCTCTGCTCCGGGCACAAAACGTGTGGAGTCTGTGTCCTCGATACGGAAGATCAGTTTGCCGCCATTCTGACGTGCAAAAAGATAGTTGTATAGGGCGGTGCGGACACCCCCGATATGCAATGCTCCAGTAGGTGATGGAGCGAAACGAACTCTTACTTTATCCATAATTATGTGTTTTTGTGGCGCAAAAGTACAAAAAAGATTGAAGATGGAGGCTTATCATACGATTAATTTGATTCCAGAACACTAATGAACGAATATTTTTGTACTTTTGTCCCACAAAAGATTCAGCAAAGTCTTGCGAGTAAACAAGTTGACAAGTTGATACTTGAGTTCTTGAGTTCTTAAGGTTTTGAGGAGTTGACAAGTAGATGAGTAAACGGGTAGATAGCTTAATCGCAGAATTTTTCATTTAAAAAGCTTATGAGCCGATATAACAGAGAAAGAAAGATAACAGTGCGCGAACATCTCCTGCAGGCAGTTGTTCTTATATTCAGCATTGTGTTGTTGGTGTGGAATCTGCCGCGAACAGACAACACGTCATTCCATATAGAGATGGGGCGCCCATGGCCTTACGGACAGTTTATAGCGCCTTATGACTTCTCTATATTCAAGACTGAGGAGCAGATGAGTCTCGAAATGGATAGTGTCCACCGCCTCTATGAGCCCTATTTCGAACTGCTTCCAGGTACATCGGCGATTACCAAATTCAGGGAAGACCAGTTGCCAAAAGTGGGAGCAGGCGATATGCCAATGAATCTCTATGGGCGCCTCCTGGCGGCCGTTGAATCGGTATATAAGCGTGGCATCCTGTCTGTGCACGACCAGAAACAGCTGACGAACGACAGCATACGATTTGTCCGCATTTATTATGGCATGGAGGCTTATACACTCCCTGTAGATGAGCTCTTCACGGAGAAGACGGCATACGAGTATGTCTTCTCTCAAGTCGATAGCATCGGTCTGAGTCGCTCGCGGGTCAAACAGATAAACCTCAATACTTATCTGACTCCCAACCTGCGCTACGACTCCAAAAAGAGCGATGCAGAAATGGAGGACCTTGAAGCCTCAATCACCGACAGGCATGGTATGGTTCAAGCAGGCCAGAATGTTATAGGCCGCGGAGATATCGTTGACGAGGAAACTTATAATATATTGCGCAGCTATGAACTGGAGAACAAATCAAGGAACAAGGACCGCAATGTGCAGAATCACCCGAGGCTTATAGGGCAGACCATCTATGTGGCAATGATCTTGCTGAGCCTCACGGTTTATTTCATCCTCTTCCGTCTTGACTATATGGGAAGCATAAGGACTATGTCGTTGCTGCTCACGCTCTGCCTGTCCTTCCCGCTGATTACTTGCTTCATGGTGCGCCACAGTCTGCTGTCGGTGTATATCATTCCATACTCGATGTTGCCGATTTTCGTGCGTGTTTTCATGGATTCCCGAACGGCATTCATCACGCATGCTGCCACAATTATGCTTTGTGCTGTAGCTCTTAAATATCCATTTGAGTTCATTACCACCCAGTGCGTAGCGGGTCTGATATCCATTTATACTCTGCGCGAACTCTCCGAACGCTCGCAGATTATCAAGACCGCTTTCATGGTCACAGCTGCTTCTCTGCTGTTTTACCTTAGTCTCGAACTTATCAACGGGAAACTTGTTTTCGGGGACAACTCCATGAACACCGTTGATTACAATATTTACCGCCACATCCTGGTCAGCGGCCTTCTGCTCCTGTTCTCCTATCCGCTGATGTATGCTCTTGAAAGAGTGTTCGGCTTCACCAGTAACGTTACGCTTGTCGAACTGTCAAACATAAACAGCGACTTGCTGAGACGTCTGTCGGAAGTGGCACCCGGCACATTCCAGCACTCAATGCAGGTAAGTAATCTTGCAGCAGAAGCCGCGCGCCGCATAGGAGCCAAGAGCCAGCTCGTACGAACCGGAGCCCTGTATCATGATATCGGCAAGATGTACAACCCGCCCTTCTTCACTGAGAACCAGACCGGAGGCGTAAATCCGCACGAGCAACTGGATGAGGCCGAGAGCGCCCGCATCATAATCCGCCACGTCACAGAGGGCCTGAGCATGGCTGAGCGCAATAGGCTTCCGGAGCAGATCCGCGAATTCATTTCCACACACCACGGACGTGGATTAGTAAAATACTTCTATATCTCAGCAAAAAACAAATACCCGAATAAAGAAATCAGCGAGGATGATTTCAGATACCCGGGGCCAAATCCGCATACTACAGAGCAGGCTATTCTGATGATGGCAGATGCTGTTGAGGCCTCGTCGCGTTCCCTGAAAGAATATACAGAAGAAAGCATAGGAAACCTCGTAGATAAGATTATCAACGGGCAGATGGAAGACGGCTTCTTCAGCGAGTGTCCCATCACATTCCTTGATATCCAGACGGTGAAGGAAGTGTTTAAGGAGAAACTGAAGATTATCTACCACACCCGCATCCAATATCCGGAGCTGAACGAGGAGAAGGCGTGATTATCAGTCTTCTCCTTTGGAATAACAATCCTCCAGTGATTCCCTTTCCACGGCATAATCCACCACAATGATGTGGTAGGTAACTCGAGTCTATCCTCACTGACTTCCCGATCGGATTACGCCCTTAAGGATAAATTCCAACCGGCTCAATTTGCCTGCCGGGAAGTTAGAGTTTCATTCTCCTCCAAATACAGTTGGGGATGAGTCTCCAAAAGAAGGTGAGGAGTCTGTAGCGCCAGTCAATGATGCGGATGTGTCTGCGTTGACGTATGCTTCTGACGATGTCTTTGGCAACAGAATCCGGTTTCATTATCATAGGGTAGTGGAAACTGCCTTTTAGAAGAGCGGTGTCAACGAAACCGGGTCGGATGTCGGTGAAGCGGATGTTCAGTTTGCGTTGATGCGCTTGTTGTTCAAGTGCCTGCAGGTAGTTTGCCTGCAGCGCTTTTGTGGCCGAGTAGGCGGGTGCAGGCCCTAGTCCCATAGTCCCTGCGATAGATGTAATTGCAGCGATATGCCCTTCACCCCGCTCCGCGAAATAGCGGAAAGCGGCGGTGATCATCCGTGTGAAACCTACGGCATTTGTTTCCATCGTTTGGAGTTCTGTCTCCATCTCCAGCTGGCGGTTCTGTTTCCCGATTCCTGAGGCGTGGAAATAGAGATCCATTCCACCGATGGCGTCAATCAGGCTAAGCAGACGGCTTTCGGCATCTGCGGAGGTGACATCGATTTTCATCACCTCCACCCGCTCCGGCGCCAAGGCCTTAAGTTCCATCAGAGGTTCCTCTCTGCGTGCTGCAATGCCGAGTTGCCAGCCTTCAGATATCAGAAGGCGCGTCACCTCACGTCCGATGCCGGAACTCGCTCCGACGACAATAGCTTTCCTGTTCATAATTCGGGCCATGATTCTGCAAGAGCTTCCATAGAGGGGAATACGCGGTTAGCTCCGGCGACATATAGGGCGCTGTCAGACAGCGGACCTGTGTTGACTGCAACCGTATAGATTCCGGCTGCCCGGGCTGCCTCTACTCCCAGAGGGGCATTCTCGATGACAACAGCCTCCCCGGCTTCCACTTGCGCCTTCTTCAATCCCATAAGATAAGGCTCTGGATGCGGTTTCCCTTTTTTCACGTCGAACGCGGTGACCATCAGTTCTGGTGTAAAGATGCCAGGGAAGTGGCGGTTGAGGTTGTCCAGCAGCGAGTGCTGTCCCGAGCCGGTTACGATCACTCGCTTCAGTCCTTGCGCGCGAACCTTATTTAAAAGAGTTAAGACTCCGGGCATCACAGGTGCTTCGTCGCGCTCACGAAAATACGTGTTGAATATCTCGCTCTTTGCAGCATAAATTTCCTGAATCTCCTGCTCGGTGGCGTCGCGTCCCCAGGTGCGCTGTGCCAGCGCATTGATAGTGCCAGCTCCTGTCCGTCCCTCGTTCATATAAACTTCTTCGGCAGTCATGTGGAGGCCATAGCGTTCCACGGCCTTTACCCACGCATAAGCATGTCCGGGCATGCTGTCGAACAGCACTCCATCCATGTCAAACAAAACAGCTCTTATAGTAAACTCTCTCCCCGACTTCCCTGTCAGGAAGTGAGAAGAGAGAGTCTGAGATGATATATCCATTCCTCGATCTGTAAGCGCTCCTCCCCATAAAAACGATGGGGGAGAAGAGTATCTTTATTTATTCAGACGCTGTTTGATGGCTTCTGTTTCAGCCTCGTAGCCAGGCTTGCCGAGCAGGGCAAACATATTTTTCTTGTATGCTTCCACACCAGGCTGGTTGAAGGCGTTTACGCCGAGCAGCTGGCAGTGGAGACCGCAGGCGCGCTCGAAGAAATAGATAAGCTGTCCGAGATGGTAAGCGTCGAGGCAGTCGATGGTGATGCGGATGTTTGGCACTCCGCCATCCACATGAGCCAGTTGGGTGCCCAGCTCAGCCATCTTGTTCACTTCGTCAACACGTTTGCCGGCGAGGAAATTCAGTCCGTCGAGATTCTCTTCGTCAGATGGGAAGAGGAGAGAGTGGTTGGGCTTAAGCACGCTGATTACGGTCTCGAATATACTGCGCTCGCCGTCCTGAATCCACTGCCCCATGGAGTGGAGGTCTGTGGTGAGGTCCACGCTTGCGGGATATACACCTTTCTTGTCCTTGCCCTCGCTCTCGCCGAAGAGCTGTTTCCACCATTCGGCAATAAAGTGGAGCTTTGGCTGGTAGTTAGCGAGGATTTCAATCTTCTTGCCTGAGGCATAGAGGGCATAGCGTGTAGCAGCATATATAGCTGCCGGGTTCTCGGCGAAGGGCTTGGAGGCCGCAGTCTGCGCCTCCATATCCTGTGCTCCCTTGACCAGCGCGTCGATGTCGAATCCGGCCACAGCGATGGGCAGCAGTCCCACTGGAGTCAGCACGGAGAAGCGTCCGCCGACGTTGTCAGGAATAACAAAGCTCTTATATCCTTCCTTGTCGGCGCAGGTGCGGGCAGCCCCGCGCTTGGCGTCGGTGATGGCAACGATGACCTTGCGGGCAGTCTCTTTTCCCATCTGCTCCTCGCATTGCTTTTTCAGAAGGCGGAAGGCCAGGGCCGTTTCTGTTGTGGTGCCGCTCTTGGATATGTTTATGACACCGAATTTCTTACCTTTGAGATAAGATGTCAGTTCGTAGAGATAATCCTCTCCGATGTTGTTTCCGGCAAAGAGGATTACGGGGTTCTTGCCGTCGGCCAGGAGCCATTGGAAACTGTTGGACAGGGCTTCAATCACGGCTTTGGCGCCGAGGTAAGAGCCTCCGATTCCGGCTACTACCACAGCCTCACATTCGGCGCGGAGGGTAGCAGCAGCGTTTTTGACCTCTGCGAGGAACTCCGGAGAGATGGATGATGGCAGATGCAGCCATCCAAGATAGTCATTGCCCGGGCATGTGCCAGCCTCCAGAGCATTCTGTGCTTCAGCTATGCTGTCAGCATAGCCGTTGATAGTCTCTTTGCTCACGAACGGAGCTACTTTGGTGATGTCTAAATTAAGCATTCTAAGTTATGTTTTTTGTGATTCTTTTTTTTACTGTCTTGGTTCGTTTATTTATTGCCGTTCGGCTTTTATATATGCCTTCAAAAGTCTGTATGCCTCTGCATCTCTTCACATCTCAGCTACCACCTGCATCTTATTGCATCTCTGCATGTTCCTGCTTACCTGAAGGAGTCGGTCAGCAGCTTTATCTCTATTGCGGGAGAGATCCTTTCATATAGGATGTTATAAACGGCGTCGAGGATAGGCATATTCACGTGCATGTGTCGGTTGATTTCCTTCATGCATTTGCATCCGAAATATCCCTCGGCAATCATTTCCATCTCTATTTGTGCTGATTTCACGCTGTATCCGCGTCCTATCATTGTTCCGAAGATGCGGTTGCGGGAGAAATTAGAGTAGCCGGTAACGATGAGGTCTCCCATGTAAGCAGAGTCAAAGATGCTTCGCTCGATAGGGTGAACAGTGGTGAGGAATCGATTCATCTCCTGCAGGGCATTGGAGATGAGCACCGCTTGGAAATTGTCTCCGTACTTGAGTCCGTTGCAGATGCCTGAAGCGATGGCATATACATTCTTCAGCACAGAAGCATATTCGATGCCAATGACGTCGCGTGAGGTCTTTGTCTTAACGTATTCGGAGCCCATCATGTCGGAGAAGGCGCGTGCTTTTTCCTGGTCTGTGCAGCCTACAGTGAGGTATGTCAGACGTCCGAGAGCCACCTCTTCGGCATGTGACGGTCCGGCGATTACTGACAGGTTGTCGTCGGGCACGCCATAGACCTGATGGAAGTACTCCGAGCAAACCAGGTTCTCGTCTGGCACAATGCCCTTGATTGCCGTGATGTTGAATTTATCTCGCAGGCGCACCTTGAGCTTTTTCAGATGTCCCTTGAGGTAAGGCGAGGGCGTCACCCAAACGAGAGTATTGGAGTTCTCCACAATCTCATTTATGTCCGAAGAGAAATGAATCCGGTCAACGTCAAAATGCACGCTGGTGAGATATGCGGGGTTGTGCCCGAGTTTCTTGAAATCCTCAATCCGGTCGTCGCGGCGCAGATACCACCATATCTCATCGTTCTTCTCCAGCATCATCTTGGCGATGGCGGTGGCCCACGAGCCGCTGCCCATCACGGCGATATTGCCGATGGACCAAGGCGCGGACTTGTCGGTGAGGACCTTTTCGTCCGGCGTGTTCTTGGAAGAAGAGAAGATATTAAACACAGGCCTCGAGTATTTGCTCTAATTCAGCCACAGAGGGCTTTACAATATTGAGTTTGTATTTCTTTATTACTTCGCCGATTTGCTGTTGCAGCTTCTGCGCTTTCACTCCGGCGAGGTCGCTTACCAGATTGTAGCCGCATTTGTTCAGCACCGGAACGATGTCTTCGGCAAAACCGAGGGCCACGAAGGCCTCGGGCTTGTCCTTGGGAATGCGCTTCTCGGGTTTCATCTGCGGGAAGAGCATTATCTCGCCGATGGCAAACTTGCCCGTCATCAGCATCGTGAGGCGGTCTATGCCGATTCCGATTCCAGAGGTGGGAGGCATTCCATATTGCAGCGCACGCAGGAAATCGTGGTCGATGATCATAGCTTCGTCATCGCCCTTGTCTGCCAGACGCATCTGGTCCACGAAGCGCTCTTCCTGGTCTATGGGGTCGTTGAGCTCGCTGTAGGCATTTGCCAGCTCTTTGCCGTTGACCATCAGTTCGAAGCGCTCGGTCAGTCCGGGTTTGGAGCGGTGCATTTTAGTCAGCGGTGACATCTCTACCGGGTAGTCGATGATGAATGTGGGTTGGATGAATGTGCCCTCGCAGAATTCGCCGAAGAGCTCGTCGATGAGTTTCCCCTTGCCCATGGTCTCATCCACTTCCATCCCCTTCTCCTTGCAGAATGCGCGTATTTCCTCTTCGCTCTTTCCGTCGCAGTCGAAGCCGGTCTTTTCTTTGATGGCATCCAATATAGGCAGACGGCGGTATGGGGCTTTGAAGGAAACCACTGTGCCGTCGATCTCCACTTCCGGTTTGCCGTTTACTGCGATGCAAATCTCCTCCAGCATCTTCTCAGTGAAGGACATCATCCAGTTGTAATCCTTGTATGAGACATACAGCTCCATGCATGTGAATTCCGGGTTGTGGGTCTTGTCCATGCCCTCGTTGCGGAAGTTCTTGCCCATCTCATACACGCCTTCAAAACCGCCCACGATGAGGCGTTTCAGATACAGCTCCGTAGCGATGCGCATATACATGTCCTGATTCAGGGCGTTGAAGTGGGTGATGAACGGACGCGCTGAGGCTCCGCCGGCTATCATCTGCAGAATGGGAGTCTCCACTTCTGTGTAGCCTGCTTCGTCAAGAATCCGGCGCATCGTGCGCACGATGATGGCGCGTTTCTCGAATGTCTCCTTGACGCCGGCGTTGACTATCAGATCGACATAGCGCTGGCGATAACGCAGTTCGGGGTCGTCGAAAGAGTCATATACCTGCCCATCCTTTTCCTTGACTATAGGCAGCGGCTTCAGGCTCTTCGACAATAGAGTCAGTTCCTTGGCATGAACACTTATCTCACCGGTCTGCGTGCGGAAAACAAATCCTTTGACTCCGACGAAATCGCCCAGGTCGAGCAACTTCTTGAATACCACATTATACATGTCCTTGTCTTCGCCCGGGCAGATGTCGTCGCGGGTGACATAGACCTGAATCTTGCCTTTGGAGTCTTTCAGCTCGAAGAATGAGGCCTTGCCCATAATGCGCTGGCTCATCATGCGGCCGGCGATGCATACCTCATCCCCTTCCCTGAAAACCCTTGTGTTTCCGCAGGCGCTCACTTGCTCCCCGCAGGGCTCCCCGTTCCCGCAGTCGTCTGCCGAGGGGATGAACCCTTCGCGTATTTCACTGGAGAATGCATTGGTGGGGTATTCGGCAGCGGGGTAGGGGGCTATCCCCATCTGTTTCAGCTGCTCAAGATTGTTTCTGCGAACAATCTCCTGTTCGCTCAATTCGAGTATATTCATCTTATTTGTGTAGATTGCTTTTTATTTTGCGCGGCAAAGGTAGATAAAAAAATCGAATTCAGACTAATAATTACCGAGCCATTTTTCGTAAAGGGCCGGCCAAATCAGTCCGGCACCCTCGCGCATACCGTATCCGTGGCCGCCTTTGGGCAGATAATGCAATTCCACAGGTGCTCCGGCCCGGCGCATGGCATCAGTAATAGTGAGAGCCGACGGCCCGCTGTATTTCACATCATCCTGAGTGCCGAAGATGAATATGGGCGGAGTCTCGCGTGTGACCATGAGCTCCGGCGTGAGAGTGCCGTTGGGCCCCTCGTCGAGGTAGGCGGGATAGATGAGGCCTGCGAAGTCGGGTCGGCAGGAGAGGGTGTCTGTCTCATCCTGCGGCGGATATGTCTGAACGCTGAACCTTGTTGCGGCTCTGCACGATAGGCTGCCTCCGGCGGAGAAGCCCATGATGCCCACGGTGCTGTATCCCTCGGAGCGCACTATGCGAATGGCTCTTTGGGCGTCTTGCAAAGCGCCTTCGCGGTTGTTGGGCACGCGGTAGGCCAGAACGTAGGCTGCATAACCCAGGCTGTTGAGCCAGGTAGCAATCTCCTGCCCCTCCTTGTTGTATGAGAGCACGGAATAAGCTCCGCCCGGACATACCACAATTGCCTTGCCGTTGGCTTTCGATGCCTGGGGCTTGAATATCTCGAGGGTCGGGTTAGTGACCTTGTCGAAATAGAAGGTGTTGCTGCGCCCGTTGCGTGACACATGGGCTGATTTCGGTTCGGTGGCTCCGGGCACCCGCTGCTGCCATAATTCGCGGGTCGGATTGGTGATTTGTGCCTGCGCTGCAGAAGCCGTGGCAATAAGTGCCAGAAGCAAAAATAAATAGTGTTTCATGAAAGCATAAATTATTTCATCCACAAAGGTACAACAAAAAATAAAAGTAGGGGTATAAATACAGAGCATTTTACACTTTTTATTTGATAATCCTTCGATTTGTTAATCTGTACATTAAACCTTAGTGAGCCAAATCCGTCAATATTAACAAATCTATTTCGTTAATAAAATGAGCAGAGCTATCCAAACACTCACAATCCTGACGTTATTGTTTTTTGCTGTTCCCGCCAGTGCACAGTTCTATAATGTGCGCGGGACAGTGTATGAGAACAGCACTCTCAAAGCTCTGCCCGGTGCCTCCGTGAAACTGACTGATGCCGAGGGGAAAATCGTTGCCGGGAAGCAGACACAGCAAAACGGGCAGTTCCTCCTCTCTGGCATCTCGCTCGGCAATTATACCCTGACCGTGAGCTTTGTCGGCTTCAAGACTCAGAACTTCTCTCTCAAACTCGATGGCAAAGGGGGTAACAAGAAGGTTGCTGACGTGCTGATGCGCGAGGATGCCCAGCTCATGAAGGAGGCTGTAGTAGAGGGTAAGATGCCGGAGATGGTTGTAGTTGAAGACACGGTGCTGTATAATGCTTCTGCATTCACTCTGCCCACCGGCTCTATGGTGGAGGAACTGATAAAGAAACTGCCCGGAATCGTGGTTGACGACAACGGAAATATCACGCACAACGGCAAAACAGTTACGCAGATTCTGGTGGACGGCAAAGAGTTCTTCGGGCGCAACCGCGAGACGGTGATGAAGAATATCCCCGCGGAAATAGTGGATAAGGTCAAGGCATACGACAAACAGAGCGAACTGACCCGCGTCACGGGCATTGACGACGGAGAGGAACAGACGGTGCTGGATCTTGAGATCAAGAAAGATAAACGCCGCGGATGGTTCGGCAACCTGACTGCCGGCTATGGCACCCACGACCGCTATTCAGGGCGTGCCAATATCAACCGCTTTGCAGACAAACAGAAATTCTCCGTCGTCGGCAATGCCAACAACACTCAGGGCAGTGGTATGAGTGATAATCAGACGGCGGCTGCATCGATGAATCTGGAGTGGAGCAAACTGGAACTGAACGGCGGCGTGAACGCCAACTTCAACCAGCAGAGCGGCGCTTCGTGGAGCAATAGCCAGAGCTTTGAGAACCGCAATGCTGCCTACTCCAACCGCAGAAACAACAACAACTCCAACGGGAAGGGCATTACCACAACCTGGCGCATAGAATGGAAGCCGGACAGCATGACCAATATACAGCTGCGCCCCGAATTCCGGTGGAACACGAGCCGCTCCAACTCCACCAGCGAGAGCGCCACATTCAATGACGATCCATACGAAATAACCGCCAACCCGCTCGACGCGTTCAGAGCTTCCCAGGGGCTGCCCGCCGGCTCGGCGATGCGCGCCATTGCCGTCAACCACAATATCGGAGCCAACCGGAATGCGTCTGACCAGATCAGCGGAAACCTCTCCCTGCAGTTCAATCGCCGTCTGAAGAAAAAAGGGCGCAACATAACCTTCAATTTCGGTGGCGGACTGAACCAGAATGAAGGCAACAGCAGCAACTACTCCCAGATTGACTACTATCAGATTCTCGCATACACTGGCCTTGACTCTGTTTACCATAAAGTGCAGTACGACGACTCACGTAATATAGGGCGGAATATGAATGCGCGTTTCAGCTACTCGGAGCCGATTGCCGACGGGCAGTTCCTGCAGTTCTCTTATAACTACTCTTATCGTTTCAACGACCGGGACCGCACCGTATCCAGCATCTTCGACCCTCAGGTGGGGCTGTATGGCCTGGGCATAGACAACTATGACGGACATCTGGACTGGGCTGCGCGGGACACCGCTCAGTGCAACTACACAGAAAACCATTATCAGAACCATGACCTGCGATTCCAATACAGGCTGGTAGATACCAAATGGCGTTTCAATGTCGGATTTAATGTGCAGCCGCAGGTGAATTCAGTCAATTATACCAAGGGACTGAAACACTATGATGTGTCGCGCACCGTGGTCAACTGGAGCCCCACACTGAATCTCCGCTACCGCTTCACGAAACAGGAGCAGATTCAGGTGCGCTATGGAGGACAGAGCGGACAGCCCTCTATCACAGACCTCATCCCCGACACCCTCTCCAACGCCAACCCGCTGAATATCCGCTTGGGTAATCCGGCTCTGAAACCCTCATTCACACATTCGCTTAATGCCAGCTACCGGAAGAGCATACCCGACCTGCAACGCTCTTACAACCTCAACATCCAAGCACGCGCAACACAGAATTCCGTTTCCAACCGCACTGAATATATAGAGGAGACCGGCGGACGAATCAGCCGGCCGGAGAACATCAACGGCAACTGGAACGCAAACGGAAATTTCAATTTCAACACTGCCTTTGCCGACCAGCGCTTCCGCATCAACAGTGGAACAAACGCCAGATACACTAATGCAGTGAGCTATGTTTACCTCAGTGCCAGTCATGAGACGGTGAAGAACACCACGCGTAGCAGCTCCTTCGGTGAAGACCTCCGCTTTTCCTTCCGTCATGAGTGGCTTGATGTGTCGGCCTTCGGCTCATTCAATTACAACCATGCCCGCAGCACTGCCACGGCAGCTTCGAATCTCGACACCTACAACTTCAGTTATGGAGCGTCAACTGTGATGAACTGGCAGGATATCGGCCTCAACTTTTCCACAGACATCCGCCAATACAGCCGACGGGGATACAGCGATGCTGCGATGAACACCAACCAGTGGCTTTGGAACGCCCAGCTCTCGTGGTCTTTCCTCAGCCGCAAGCAGGCAATTCTCACTCTGCGATGGCAGGACATCCTCGGACAGAGGGATATGGTCAACCGCAATATCAGCAGCACCGCCCGCACAGACTCCGACTCTGAGCGCGTAGTCAGTTATGTGATGCTCTCCTTCACCTACAGAATCAATGTCTTCGGAGGCCGTAACCGTGATAAGAAAGTGCGTGACGGTGAGGGTGGTGAACGCGGTGGTGAACGCGGCGGTGAGCGCGGTGGCGACAGAGGCGGACGTGGAGGCGGCTTCGGTGGTCCTGGTGGCGGCGGCGGCTTCGGCGGCGGAGGTGGTTTCGGCGGTTAACGGGCGGGAGCCGTTTTTGGGGGTACAGAGAGTATAGATGGTACAGGGAGTATAGAGAGTATAGAAGGTATAGAAGGCATAGAAGGTATAGAGGGGTATAGAGGGTAAGAGAGTACAGAGCGGTTAAGGCTTTGGCCGCTATCCGTTTTTGGGCCGCAAGTCAAGAAAGTTTATAGACGTTGGCTATTCATCGCGCCAGCCAAAGGTCTTCCCACTTGGGGAGCGGGTAGAGGGCTCCCATTGAGGGGACGGGGATGGGCTGCAGTCAAGAGTCAAGGGCTATTATGGGTTAAGGGTAAAGGGCCGGCTGCATGCAGCTGCCGAGACTCTGAGTTCAAATTTTTTATATAAGCGACTGGGCTTTTTAAGCATTTTGTAATGTTTTCCCTTACATCTGTTATAGTGTAAAAGTGTTCAAAAAGTACGTTTTTGCACAGAACAAATCGAACACTTTTTTGCCATTCCGAGGCGATAAAACGGGATAAAATATTCAATCAACAGCGGAATATCGGCCGATTTATCGAGGGAAAGGGGCGTTTTCAATTAAATGGAGGAGCAAATACATCGAGGCTTACAAGCCGATACATCGAGGTGTAATCATTAATACACCTTGATGTATCTGACAATAGACCTTGATGTATTTGGATGTGTGGATTGATACACAGGGATTTAGCCCTTTTTGTATCAGATGAGGAGCCTAAAGCTAATGTGTTCTTCTAGATTGTCCATTCAGATGTCACAGTGAAATGGTGGTAATGGATTGTATATCATGAAGTTATGCGGAAAATTACCTCTTGAGAATCGCTTATTTTCAACCCATGGGCAGTAAAGTTGCATCTACGGAATTCTCGCGGGGCAAGAGTGTTCTATTTTTACGATGAAAATTGGTCGATTTGTATTCTTAAGGTAAGTGGGCTATGCAGATTCTATGACGGATATGATGTCGGCTAAAGGACTGGGACAGTGTCTTTATTTTTCATCGATATGTTTTTCGATGAAGATGCTACAAAACTAAAAATGCCTCTGAAAGCATTGTAACTTCCAGGGGTGTTTTGTAGTGGTTGTTTGTCTTCAATTGTTTCGATTCGTATCATAAACTACTTGCACGAACTTTAATGCCCAAGCCGTAAGTTATTCAGATTTAACCCACAGACCATCATTGTCCTTACCTTCACGCTTCAAAACACCAAGCTTTTGCAAGGCAGAGAGGTCGCGCTCGATGGTGCGCTGGCTCACCGACAAAGTCTCCGACATTTGTTTGCCGGTGATTGTCGGAGACTCTTTGATAAGAGTGAGTATTTTCTGCTGACGCTCAGTGAGTTTCGTCTCCGACATGTCTCCGTCATGGTCTCCGACATTCGGGGTGTCGGATGAGGCAAAAATGATGGTTAGGAATTGGGTTGGAGTTGATTTGAACACAGGCTTCAGCTCGTCCTTATAACCTTCCAAGGCTTTGGTCTCATTACAGATACGTGTGAGTCCGCTACCACGCTTCTCCATGTAGTCAAGCTGAGCCATCACATTCGCAAGGATAGGATTGCGTCTTTCAGAAGAAACGTCTGCAATGTCTAAGTCCTGTATCAACATGCCATTGTACATTCCTCCAGGGGATGTAACGGTGAGACGGTCATCGTAGATGTCAAGATGTACCTCGCCACCCATAACGGTATAGTCGCGATGGATGAAATGGTTAACCATAGCTTCAAGAACGGGACGTTCCGCATACTCTGGTTTGTTCTTTCGTCCATCAGGCAGTTTCTCCCAACCTCTCTTGGTGTTTGACTTCACAAAATTCATGGCTTCACGAAGCAACATGAGGACATTGCCTGTAAACTCCGCATCATTGATGGCGTCGTCCTTTTCCGTTCCATCCCATCGGGTACAATAAAGACGAGACAGCCAGACAGTGACGTGGGGAATATCGGTTAGGTTTTCTATTTGTGTATTTGTAAGGCCGATGCTTAGCAGGTAGCAGACTTGTTGCTGTAGCTCTGTTAATCAACTTGTCAACTATAAAACAAACTTAAAAACTTAAGAACCATCTCGTCAACTAAAGAAACAATCGCTCGATAGCATCTATTTCGTCTGTTGAGGTGGCCCAACTGGTGACGAAGCGGCAGGCTGTTTGTGTCGGAGAGACAGGGCACCAAGTCTCGAATCCGATATGTTCGCGTAGAGAGGGCAGATCGGAGTTGGGGATGATGTAGAACTGCTGGTTGGTGGGGGAGTCTATGTATGGGGCGTAGCCGAGTTTTTCGGTGAAGAGGCGTCGCAGACGCATAGCGAGTTCGACTGCGTGTCTGCCGATAGACAGATAGATAATCTGGTTTTCGCCTTTTGTCTCCTTCGCAAGAGGGCTGTCAGCAGGAAGTCTGCTGAAGAGAGCCTCGAACTGAACGCCGACAACTCGGCTCTTGGCCAGAAGGGCGCCATGGCGTTTGATGCGGCTGAGCATGTGCTTGGGAATGTCTCCTTTGGGGAAGACTACTGCTTCGCCGCACAAAGTTCCGCATTTGGTGCCTCCGATATAGAAGATGTCTGCTGTCTGAGCCAGAAAGGGGAGCGTCACATCCCTGCTGGCTGCCAGGCCGTAGGCCAGGCGTGCCCCGTCAATATACAGCAGAAGTCCGTATTTGTGGCATATCTGGCTCAATGCCGTCAGTTCGTCTGCCGAGTAGAGGGTTCCGAGTTCGGTGGGGAAGGTGAGATATACGGCCCCCGGGCGCACCATGTGTTCCGCAGTTTCGTCGGCGAAATAAGCTTCGAGCCACTGGCTTAGCGTCTCGGCCGCCAGTTTGCCGTTCTGATTCGGCAGGGCAATCACTTTGTGGCCTGTGAATTCCACCGCCCCGGACTCGTGGACGTTGATATGGGCTGTGTCGCAGCAGAGTACCCCCTCGTAGGACTGCAGGACGCAATCGAGGATGGTGGCGTTGGTCTGTGTGCCTCCGGTCAGGAAAAAGACCTCCGCCTCAGGTGCCTCGCATGCTTCGCGAATAAGGCGGCGTGCGTTGTCGCTGAAGCAGTCGTCGCCATAGCTCTGTGTGCGCTCGTCGTTGGTCTCAGTTAAATGTCGGAGCACAGCTTCGTGTGCCCCGTTGTTATAATCGCTTTCTAAATGGAACATGATAACAGTTTGGGAGGCTTCTACATTCTGATGGTCTGCTCTCTGTCCGGTCCGACGGACACAATTGTGATAGGCGTTGCCAGTTCGCTTTCGAGGAAGGCGATGTAATCCTTGAAAGTCTGCGGGAACTCCTCTTTGGAAGTCATAGAAGACAGGTTCTGGTCCCAGCCAGGGAGGTCGCGATAGACGGGTTCCCAACCCTCGGTGTCAAACGGCATGTCGGTGACGCGTTCGCCGTCCTTCTCATAGGCGATGCAGGCCCGAATGGTCTTGAAGCCGTCGAGCACATCCCCCTTCATCATAATCAACTGAGTGACGCCGTTGATCATGATTGCATACTTGAGGGCAACGAGGTCAACCCATCCGCATCTGCGGTTGCGGCCAGTGACGGCCCCGTACTCATGTCCCACCTCGCGGATGAGGTCGCCCGTCTCGTCGAAGAGTTCCACCGGGAACGGGCCGGACCCGACGCGGGTGGAATAAGCTTTGAAAATCCCGAATATCTCTCCGATGCGGTTTGGGGCGACGCCGAGGCCTGTGCATACTCCGCCGGTGGTGGTGGAAGAGGAGGATACAAAGGGATATGTGCCATGGTCGATGTCCAACATAGTGCCCTGTGCCCCTTCGGCAAGGACATTTTTTCCCTGCTCCAGCATGCGGTTTATCTCTGTGGCTGTGTCAGTGATCACGAACTGCCGGAGATAATCTATCCCCTGGAGCCAGCGCTTCTCTTCCTCTGTGATGTCGTAGTCGGTGTAATTCAGGTCGGCAAGGATCTGTTCGTGGCGGGCTTTCAGCGCAGCGTATTTAGCTTCGAACCCCTCCATGATGTCACCAACGCGCAGGCCGGTGCGACTGGCTTTCTCGCTGTAGGTGGGGCCTATGCCCTTGCCGGTGGTTCCCACTTTGTTTTTCCCTTTCGCGGCTTCGTATGCGCGGTCCAACACACGGTGTGTGGGCAGGATGAGATGGGCGCGGTTGCTTATGTGGAGCCGGCTGCGCAGGTCGTATCCGTTGGACTCCAGTTCGCGTGCTTCATCCATAAACAGGTCCGGTGCGATTACGCATCCGTTTCCGATGATGTTAAGTTTGCCCTCGTCAAAAATACCTGAAGGGATGCTTCGCAGGACGAACTTCTTTCCGTCGAAGATTATGGTGTGCCCTGCGTTCGGTCCGCCGGCAAAGCGGGCTACGACATCGTAGTGAGGTGTGAATACGTCAACGACTTTTCCCTTGCCCTCGTCTCCGAAGACGATTCCGAGCAGAGCATCCACCTGCCCTCTGTGTGTCTTATTAGCTGTAGAATTCATTTTTATGTATGTTTTTGATTTTTTTGTTTTATGGAAGGCCTCTTCTTATAGCGCAGACTGCGTTGACATTTGGAGCAAAAGCCGTAAATATAAGCTATGCGGTGGGTCGTCGTGAAGCGCGGTGTTCGGGTCTGCTCGAAGACATTCAGGAGTTCTTTGTTTTTCAGTTGGGATATATTGCCGCATTTGCCGCATACGAGATAGACACGCGGATACGGGTCGATGATGCGCTCAAAGAGAGCCGATGCGGAGTTGTAGGGATGGCGCATCAGAAGGTTGGCCTCAACGAGCAGACGGGTTGTGGCATATACAGTGGCGATGCTTACGGGGAATCTCTTCTTTTCCATAATCTCCCTGAGCTGCTCGGCGGTGAATGTCCCCTCGGTCTCATATATGGCTTCGAGGATGGCAAACCGCTCGGGCGTATGTCTGAGTTTGCGGGCTTTCAGGTATGCCTGCAGTCTCTCGGCAACTATTTCCTGGAGATTATTCTGCTCGCTCATTTGAAGATATATTCGGGGTTATAAGCCAGAAGGGCATTCTGAACAGCCTTTTGCAAAGGGGTAAAGGGCGATTTCAGCGAGGCTTCGGCCTGGTCGAGAAATTCAGCTTCGGCATCAGGTGACAGTTGCATCCCCTGTCTGAGCAGACGGGTTATAAGCAGGAATCCGAGTAACTGCGGAATCGGTTCGTCTGCAGCCATCCACACAAAAGCTTTGTCTGAAGCGTAAGAGGTGCGGCATAGAAGATTGGCAACGAGATAACCCGCCAGTTCTGCCTGCGACGGTTTTATGCTCTCAGCCCACAAATCAGCCAGCTCGGGGAAGAAATCCTCCACGGGCATGAGCAGGGTGGCGAGGATTCGGCTCTCACGCACATTCTCCTGCCAAAGGGCCTGCGCCAGATGGCGGTCGGGGGTAAATTCCGCGGCTATCGACTGCAGTCGCGGATATTCCACTCCGAAGACCAGATGATAGTCCATTCCGCTCTCGCGGATGCGGGCGGCTGTTACTCCGTTCATCGCGGAGCGCAAGTCGGCTTTGATGGCCGAAAGCTGTTGGCTGATTGCCGGCAATTGAGTGGACATTTCGTTTCTTGTTTATATTACTAAGGCTTTGCCTACTTATCGGCCTTGCGGCCTAAATATCGCTTCGCTATTTAACGCTTGGTGAGCCGGAGGCTTAGGTGGCCGAAGGGCTTCGCTTAGAGTTTACGGCTTACAGGTTGGCTGACGGCAAGCGGCCGAAGTCTGACGACTAAAGACTGACGACTAAAGACTTCTTTTGTGAAAGACTTTATTTCTAATCATTGACAAGCGGCAGGAAGCTGTAGTCACGGCTGTAGCGGAGCATCTGCTGGTCATAGTGCTCTCCGTAGGATACACGCACGTCAGTAATCTCTCCGTCGCTGTCTGTCACAGCCTCATATCTTGGATTGATAAAACCCTTGTATGGGGCAATATTCAGTGCTTTATATCGTTCCAGCACCTCTCTGTGGAGCGTGGAATCTACCTTTACGCCAAAGGTCTCCACAAGGCGGCGGGCTGCATCAAAGTCTCCCTCGCTCTTGATTCGCTGCACCTCTGCCAGCAGGGAACCGAAGAGATTTCGTAATGCAGGGTAGTCGTTGATTTGCACGAATGTCTTGCCGTCGCGTTTCACGAGAGCAACCACATCCGAACCACCGGCGCCTTTCCCGCGCCCGTTTTCCAGCACCCAGTGGGAGATGAAAGAGCGGTTGCGCATGTGGGCCTCCTCAATGTCTTTCCCCGGCTCGATGCGCACGAGCTGGGTCATCAGACCATTCATCAGATAAGTGTAGAACTGGCTCTTGTAAGCATCGGCAGAGGGGGTGAGTCCCAACTCAACCAACTTCGGGTCGGCCAGATAGTAGAGGGCAAAGAGGTCTGCGCGCCCCTCCTCGATGGTGCTCCCATAGGCTTTCAGAGAGTCTGCATCGACTCCGGGAAGCAGTTTTCCGCTTCCGTGTCCGAGGCATTCATGGAGGTCGGTGTGCAGGTCGTCGCAATAATCCCCGTAGTCGTCTATAAGTTTTTGAGTAGAAGCATCAATTACGAACTCGGCTTGAAAACCATTTCCGTGGGCGGCTTTGTTGTATGCATCAGTAAGGTTCCCGATGGTGACGCTTTTTGAACCGTGCTCGGCCCGCACCCAGTTGCTGTTGGGCAGGTTGATGCCGATAGCTGTGCTTGGGTAGAGGTCTCCGCCGAGAATCGCGGCCACAATGACCTTGGCTGAGATGCCTTTTACGCGGTCTTTCCTGAAACGGGCATCCACAGGCGAATGGTCTTCAAACCACTGCGCGTTGGAACTCAGTTTGTTGGTGCGCTCTGTGGCCTTCTTGTCTTTGAAGTTCGCTATGGCCTCCCACGAGGCTTTCATCCCGAGGGGATCTCCGTAGCTCTCAGTGAAGTAATTGGTGAAGTCGATGTCGTCCCCGGTGTTGGCGACCCATAGAATAGAGTATTCGTCAAAGGCTTTCAGGTCGCCGGTGCGATAGACATCGATGAGTTTTTCTATTACGGCCTGCTGCTTGTCGCTCTCAGCCACGTCGCGCGCTTTCTGCAACCAGAAGACAATCCGGTCTATGGCTTGCCCATATAGCCCGCCGCAGCGCCACACGCGCTCGCGAATCTTGCCCTGTTCCTTTACCAGGCGGCTGTTCATTCCGAACATGACGGGGCGTTGGGGGTCTGGGGCGGCGTTTTTCATCTTGGAGTAGAATTCTTCTGCTTCGGCCTGGCTGACGCCCTCGCCATAGTAGTTTTCGGCGCTTGTCAGAATGAGGTCTTCTCCATCTGCCTGGTTTACGCGTTTGGGCATAACGGCAGGATTGAAAATCACAGGGAATAGTTCGGCGCAGAGAGCGTCTGATGTCTGTCCGTCGGCCCATGTCAGCAGGCTTAAATCTGACTGCCTGACGGCCTCGCGCAGGAACTGCTCGCTGAATTCAGGCTGAAATTTGTCGCTGCCGTAGTGATGATGGATGCCGTTGCTGAACCAGACCCGTTTCAGATATGTCACAAATGCTTGCCACTCAGCTGTTGAGCGGTCTCCCCGGTAGGATGTATATATCCCTTCGAGTAGGTGGCGTATGCGCAGGTTATAGCGCCCGTTCTGGTCCCAGAGAATATCCCGTCCGCACAGGGCGGCCTCGCTGAGGTAATAGATGAGTTTCTTTTGTCTCAGGGTCAACTGTTCGAAGCCCGTGACCTGATAGCGCAGCATCTGCAGGTCTGCAAACCGCTCGTCGCTATATGAAAAAGTTTCGGCTACTGCCTTGTGGGCAGCAGCCGCAGTAAATACTGTCATGAATAGAATAATCCGTTTGAGGAACATTATCTCATGCTTTAGTAGCCTTTTGCTCTTTAGGCTCTTTGGAAGTTGCCTTCATCTTCTCGAAGAAAACCTGTTGGTATTCTCTCGGTGTCTGTTTTTGGATGTGGTAGAAAGAAGAGTAAAACGACTGCCTGTTGGAGAAGCCTACAGCCGATGCAACTTCCCCCATGGTGAGGTTGCGGTTGCGCCGGTCGGTGAGCATATACATCGCATCGCGGATGCGATAGCCGTTGACCAGTTCCGAGTAGTTCATCTGAAAACGCAGATTTACTGTGGCGCTGATGTAGCGGGTGTTCGTTCCTATTTCGTTTGCAAGCTGTTTTGCAGAATAGTTCGGGTCACGGTATTTCTTTTCTACGATCATCTTTTTTAAGATCTGCTCGTATATTTCGTCCATAACCTCGGGCTTTACCAAAGTGCGATAGGCAGCTACCTTATCCTTCTTCTGATGATAATTATACTTTTCCATAATGCTGTGAATATATTTGAGGAATGATTGCTTGTGCAATTAAGTGGCGCAAAGATATGAAAAAGTAGTGAATTATAATGTCGCTCTTGTCTGCTTTTTTGATATTTTTTGATTATTTAAGTTTTTAACTTACTTTTTGGGCTTTTTGAGGGGATTTTACCACGCTAATCCTCTCTCCTGTGGGCGGGGGATGAGGTACAAGAATGCAGTGAAAGAAGATGGAAGATGGTGGCCGCAGAGCGGCGTTTACATCTTACGGCTTTCTGCTTTGCTGCTCGCTGTGCGAGAGCGGCCTTAGGGAAATAAAAATCGGCCGCCCTCTAAGCGGGGCGACCGGAAAAAACTCACGAACTTAAAAACTCAACTAGTAGCCTTCTGATGCGCATTTAACAATTCGTCGTAGTGGGCTATCTGCATCAAAATGTCGCGACGCTGGAGTTCCAGTTCTGCCAGTTGGGAACGCAGGGAATCCTGCTCTGCGCTACCGTCGTCTGCCACTGGCTGCATTCCTTCAGCCTGAAGGGCAATGATCTCTGCGCGCAGGTCGTCCACACGAGCCTGAGTCAGCGCATGCTCCAGAGATATAGAGCGGATTTGTCTGCGCAGTTCGCCCCACTCTTTGCCGTCGGCAAGCAGACGTTCCAGTTCGCCCATTTGAACTGGCGGGTTGTTGGCGTTGTAGCTATGCATCCACACGTCAAGCCTCTGCTGTTCGGAGGCCGCATCGGACTCGGCACGGTGGATCTGATACTCGGTAAAAGCGAATTGGGCCCTTGCGTCAGAAAGAGCGGCAAGGCATAACTTGTAGTCATCAGCAGCCTTGCGGTATGTCTCATGCTGTGTCTTAATTGCGTCGTAAGAAAGCTGGAGGGGGATGTGTCCGTCGCCTCCGTCAAACAGCTTCTTGGCAGCGTCTTCCCATTTGGAGACCTGCTCGTCGGCCTTCCGCCAAAACGTCCTCGTGTCGGCAATACTTGCCGAGGTGGAGGCTATGGTCCGCTTGAGTATCTCGATGGCAGTCTTGACGCGCGCCAGTTCGGCTTCGTATTTTGAAATCTCAGCATTTACAGTGTGCCATTTATTAACCATTTCGGCTATGCGCAGTTTGACCCCCTCAGATGAGTCTTTCCACATGCGCAGTAAATCGGGGATGGTAAGTTGCTTGTCTATGGCCTCGTATCTGTGTCTGAAGTTCTGGGTGGCTGACGAGAGGCTGCTGTTTAGGCGTTCCACCTGTCTTGCCATAACCTGGCAGGCAGTGTTTACCTCGTTTAAGCGTACGGCCAGGTCGTTGGCTTCCATCTGGCTTTTTTGTATGTCGTCTCCGAGCCTGCTTATGGTATCCATGTGGAAGTTGAACATGTCCAGCTCCTTCTGTGCGGTCTCTTCATCTACGGCAGTTTTTTCTATCAGTTGCCTGATCATTGACGTGCGTGCCTCGCGGTTGGTTGTAGGCGAACATTCGTTGAGCGAACGGTCGAGCTGACTGAACGTTGCCCACTCGTCCGTATCTTTGTTCTGACGTTCACGCAGCATGTCAATATTGCCAGATTCTGTTTGAATTTTTCCTCGGACCGATGTCAGTTGCATCTGTAAGTCCTGAAGGCGCCTCGTTTTTGCTTCCACTTCAGAGGTGAGCATCTCGCAGTCGGCCCTCATCGATGCAATAAGAGCATTCTGCTGTGTCACGGTCTCGCTATGCCATGGGTGGTGTGTGGCTCCGCATACGGGGCATGGGCTTGCCTCCTTGAGATCCTGGCGCATGGAGACGACATTCTGGCTTTTGGAGAGAGTCCAATGGTAAGTCTTGTCTTCCGACTGGCTCCTCAGCATTCTTACCTCCGCGGCGAGGGAGTCTATAGTCTTGTTCAGGTGCTCAGCTTCCAGACGCAGCTGTGCAATCAGATGCTCTTTGGTCTCTATCTGTTCGTATCCGGCTGCAATCGTTTTCCATAGCGAGAGTCCGGCTTTCAGCATCAGGTGTCTGCTGCGCAGCTCCATGACTCGCTGCTGCAGCGAGTAGTTATTCAATCCGGCTATGCTGCGGCGGTGGGCATTGATTTCCTCGCGCATCGTCTGCATGTTGGCTTCTATGTTCTGACTCTCGGTGAAGAGGCGGCTCAGTTGTTCGTTGCGCTCGTTCTGGCTGAGCGAGGCCTGGTGCAGTTGCTGCTGTAAGTTGTCACGCAGTTGCATGGAGACAAGCAACTCATCCAGTTGTATCTGAAGAGAGTCACCGTGGTCAAGCATTTCCTGATGGGCTGCGAGCATCTGCTGCTCTTTGCACAGGGCATCGAGATGTTCCTGCAGCGATGCCTGGGTAGCCTCGTATTCCTTAAGCTCCTTGGTCAGGGAACTGAGATATTCCTCCTCGGAAGCGCTCAACCCCGAGAAGTCTTTCTCATAAGTCTGCAATGTGGAAATAGAGGCGTGGAGACGTTCGCTTTCGCTCAACGAGAGGGCCGTCTGCATCATGACCTCCTGCAGTTCTATCTCTTTCTGCTTTTCTATATTCAGCACTCTCTCAGCCTCGTCGGCATGCCGTTTGGCGTTCTCTATTTCTACCGACAGGCGGCTTTGCTCTGTGCGGGCGCTGTTTATGGTTCGGGTGAGCATCTGCAGGCGCTGAAAACGTCCGCTTATAGCCTCGAAGGTCTCAAAACGCTCCAGTTCGTGCTCTTCTGCGACAATACTCGCCTTGCGCTTGTTTACGTCGTACAGTTTCTGTGTCTGCTCGCGCAGTTCGGTGTTTATCCGGACAAAGCGGTGTAGCTTCTCCTGCTGCTCGTGGATGTGTGAAATCTGATCTTCGATATTTGTCAAATGGGTGGTGCTGAGTCGGCGCCCCTCCTGAGTCTTCATCAGCGTATCGTCATCAAGAACATGTTCCAGGCGGGTTGCGCGTTGGACTTCCAGACGAGACATGCTTCGCAACCAACTGCGCACTTCATCGGGCAACGGCGTCCCATATCTGCTCATCCACCATTGCTTTGTGGCCTCTTCGGCATTTTCAATCTCTACAAAAGGCATGATTTTCTGTTTTTGAGGCTGCAAAATTACATTAAAGGAAGGGCACAGGCAAAAAAAAAGGTGCAAAAGTTTTCTGTAATAACAGCTTTTTGTATATTTGCACCAACTTAGCAACTATTCGAAGCACAGCTTAGGCTGATTCAGTTATAAAAGCGGTCATAACAGATTCAACAAAATAAAATACGAAGCAATGCGCAAACTTTTCTTTCCCCTTATCTTTTTCGCTTTTACTCTCACAGTAAGTGCGCAGCAGACTCTTACCGTCGATGTGGCGCAGAAGGGCG
This sequence comes from Bacteroidaceae bacterium, assembly GCA_024699495.1. Lineage (GTDB taxonomy): Bacteria > Bacteroidota > Bacteroidia > Bacteroidales > Bacteroidaceae > Physcousia. Next base: position 36,617 of record JAILPK010000011.1, read on the forward strand.
CTCCCATAGGAAATCTCTATGGGATTTTCTTTGAGGAAATCAATCACGCAGGAGACGGAGGCCTTTATGCAGAACTGGTCCGCAACCGTTCGTTTGAGGACGATGATGCCTGGGGACCCAATTCTCCTCGCCGCGGAGGCCGTGTGCGTCCCGGCGGTCGCCGTGTCATGGGGCCACGCAACATGATAACCGGCTGGCATGCGGTTAAGGCAGAGATGATGCTTGACTCGGTCAATTTGCTGAACAAGATTCAGACCCGCTCGTTGAAGCTGAATGTAAGCGAGGCAGGCGGCGGCGCCCGCAACGAAGGCTTCTGGGGAATGAATGTAACGGCTGGAACCCGTTATCATTTTTCTGCTTGGATAAAGACAGACAAAAAGTTTACGCCTAAGATGACGGTCTCACTGAGGAACAGCGATGATCCAAACGATATCCTCGGTTCTGCAGATGTCTTGGTTAAGACCAAGGGTAAATGGACAAAGGTGGAGACAGACATCACAGCAGACAAATCCAATGCCCAGGCCAATCTGTATCTGACATTCGACCGCCCGGGGACGTTGCTGATGGATGTTGTAAGCCTCTTCCCGCCCACTTTCCGCGACCGTCCTAACGGCTGCAGAAAAGACCTCGCACAACTGCTGCTCGACTTGCACCCGCGCTTTATGCGTTTCCCCGGTGGCTGTTACGTGGAAGGACAGGCTGCAGGCAACGGCAAGGAAAACCGCTTTGTGTGGTATAACACTGTAGGTCCGATAGAACAGCGGCCGGGACATCTGAATGTCAACTGGCGCTATAATGTCAGCGATGGAATGGGCTATCATGAGATGCTGCAGCTCTCGGAAGACCTCGGCGCAGAGCCTCTCTTCGTGGTGAATGTTGGTATTGGACATGGATGGATGGCGCCTCTGGACAGTCTGCAGCCTTACATTCAGGAGGCTCTTGATGCCATCGAGTATGCCAACGGCGATGCCAAGAAGACCAAATGGGGCAAGAAGCGCGCTGCCAACGGGCATCCGGCTCCTTTCGGACTCCGGTTGCTGGAGGTGGGCAACGAGAATGCCAACTTCCATTTCGACGATAACAGCGACCAGAGCCATAAGTATTTTGAGCGCTACAAGTTATTCTACGATGCTATAAAGAAAAAATATCCTGAAATACAAATTATCGGAAATGTGGAGTCCTGGGGCACCGACGAGCCGTCGTGGAGAAGCCAGTTGCCGGTGGATCTCCTTGACGAGCATTACTATCGCAGCCCTTCATGGTTCGCAGCCCGATATGAGAAATATGACTCTTATGACCGCAAGGGACCGAAAATCTATGTCGGAGAATACGCTGTGACGAGCGATTTCGGCACCAACGGACATCTGACTGCCGGCCTCGGAGAGGCGATTTACATGTTGGGCATGGAGCGGAATGCCGATATTGTGGCGCATGCGTCTTATGCTCCCATCTTTGTGCATGAGGAGGATCAGGCATGGCGGCCGGATATGATCCGCTTCAATTCAGCCAAGAGCTTCGGAACCCCTTCCTATTGGGTGCAGAACCTGATGGCCAATAACGTCGGAACGCAGAACGTCTCATTCAATATTACCAATAACATTTTGCCGGCACGCATCGGACATCAGATGGGCGTCTCCTCTTGGGGAACCAAGGTGTCTTATTCAGACCTGCGCGTAACAGATCTCGACAGCGGACAGCCCTATGCCGTCACCAGTGACTGGACTGCACAGGCAGGGCAGCGCGGCAGCAAGGGGGAGTGGACTCTGAACGGAGGCTCAATAACCCAAAACGACCAACGCAGTGAGGGCTCTGTATTCCTTAATTCCACCCGTTTCGGCGATAATTATGCCATAGACATTACTTTCACCCGCATAGAAGGAGCCGAGGGCGCAATCATAGTCTTTGGCTACGAAGACGCTGACAATTATCTATGGTGGAATCTCGGCGGATGGGGAAACGGTCAGCATGCCATAGAACAGATCTCTTCCGGTTCAAAAAGCACAATAAAGACTATTCGGGGTTCTCTTGAGAGCGGCCGCCCGTATAAGGCTCATATTGAGGTGCGCGGCACTCACGTGACATGCTCCCTGGACGGAAAGCAGATGTTTGATTTCTCTTTGCCACAACAGCAGCATATCTACACCGCATCGGAGATGAATGGCGCTGATGAACTCATCATAAAACTCGTCAACCCAACTGCTGAGGCTGCAGCCCTTAATTTAGACATTCGCGGCTTCAAACCTTCATCAGCTCGCCTTATTCGTCTGTCTTCTGGAAACGGCAAGGATGAGAACACGATGGAGAAACCTATGAATGTATCACCTGCAGAAAGCACTCTCACCATCGGATCACCTTTCCTCTTCGCCGCACAACCTTATTCTCTGAATATAATAAGGATGAAGGGCCTCGTTCCCTAAGAGAAAGTTGCCTTCGGGCGTTTACAGCCTACAGGAGCGGCTTATAGAAGCTATAGAAGCTATAGAAGCTATAGAAGTTATAGAAGCTATAGAGACTATAGATGCTATAGAAAAGATAGATGCTATAGGGCCGCAGGAGGCTAGCCGCTCTTAGATGAGCGATTAGTGATGAGCGATTAGTGATGAGCGATAAGTGATGAGCGATTAGTGATTAGAGACAGATGAGCGCATCGCGCAGATGAGAGATGTGCGATTGGAGACAATTTGTCTGAGCATTAATAAAAGTATTGAAATTGAAAGAAAAATGAGAAATATGGAAAAAAGACTAACAAGCGCATTGCACCATCTTACTCAGGGCATTTCCTTCAGCCTTGTGTGTATTAGCCTTTTTGCGGTCACGACTGCTTCGGCTCAGAAAACCATGAAAGCCCCATCGGGCGGAAAACCAATTAGTGACGAACTCATAGGTATTTTCTTTGAGGATATCAGTTCCAGCGCTGACGGAGGCCTCTGTGCAGAGCTTATTCAAAACGGCTCATTCGAATTCAATGCCAACGAGAGAGATGGTTGGGGGCCGAGCACTGCGTGGCGTGTTATCCGTCCGGGACATTCACTTGGTTTCCTTCAGTCCCAGATGTCGAGCCCCATCCATCCTAACAACCCGACATATATGCATCTGCATACGGAGCGCGTAAAAGAATATTATGACTATAACGGATGGAAGGGATTCGGTCTGCAAAACGACGGCTTTGGTGGAATCAATGTCAAGGCTGGCGCAAAATACAATTTCTCTGCTTTTTTCCGCAATTGCTCTGAAGGGCAGAAGGATGTTTATATAGCTCTCGTAGAACCCCAAGGTAGGGGAAAATCCCCCAAACTCCTGTCTGAAGCTATCGCTTTCGTGTCTTCAACAAGTTGGGAGAAGACAGAAGCTCTGCTTGTGCCCTCAGAGTCATCTGCTAAGGCAGCGTTGCAAATTCTGGTACAAACTCCCGGCGATCTCGATATCGACATGGTGTCTCTTATGCCAGAAGATACTTATAAAGGCCATGGCCTGCGCAAAGATCTTGTTCAGGCTCTTGCCGACCTGAAACCAAAGTTCATGCGCTTCCCCGGAGGATGTGTTGTTCATGGGGGCGGGGATGGCTTTTGGAACACTTATCGCTGGAAGACTACGATAGGTCCCAAAGAATATCGTTATCAGATGAAGAATACCTGGGGCTATCATCAGAGCATGGGACTGGGGTATTTTGAGTATTTCCAGTTATGCGAGGATTTGGGCATGCAACCCCTTCCCATTTTGCCTTGTGGAGTCAGTTGTCAAGGAGCCAACGGCGGTTGGAATATGCGTGGTCAGGCCCAGGATGCTGTTCCGATGTCTGAGATGGATGAGTGGGTGAGCGAGGCGCTTGACCTGATTGAATGGGCCAACGGCGACCCCGCCACAAGTGCGTGGGCCCGTTTGCGTGCCCAGGCGGGACATCCGGCTCCTTTTAATCTGAAATATCTGGGCATTGGAAACGAGGAGAAAATCTCTCCCGAATTCTCCGAGCGCTTCCGGTATATTTACAAGAAGGTGGTGGAGAAATATCCTGATATCGTAATCGTTGGCACTGCAGGCCCAGGCTCTCATCCGGGCAATCCTGACTTGGAAAACGGATGGAAACTTGCCGAAGAACTCGGCATGCCTATTATAGACGAACACTATTACGAACCGCGCGACTATTTTCTGCGCAGCCGCCAATATGACAAATACCCTCGCAGCCGCAAGACAAAAGTCTATCTTGGAGAGTATGCCTCAAAAGACAAAAAACTCATTGATGCTTTGGCCGAGGGCCTTTATCTCCTGCATGTGGAGCGCAATGGTGATATTGTTTCAATGACATCCTATGCTCCTCTCTTCGCCAAGAAAAATGCCACCAACTGGAATCCGGATCTGATTTATTTCGACAATGAACGTCTCTATCTTACCTGCAGTTATTACATTCAGCAGATGTTCGGCCAGAGTTCGGGACAATATTATTATGGTAATTGTGTCCGCTTTGACGGTGACGCCGCAGGCATTCAGCAACCGCAGGAGGGTGTCCATTATGGGCAGTCGGTGGTTTTGAACGTCCGTTCGCGCCAGCTTTTCGTCAAACTCTGCAATGCAAGTTCCGAGCCAAAGACGGCTTCAGTTGACATATCGAAGTTCGGAAGTGCAAAGAGCGCTACGAAGACCATTCTCGCAGGTCAGCCGGAGGACGAAAATAATTTTGATGCCCAGCCAGTTTCACCGAAGACAGAGACTTTCAAACCGAAGAAGAAGTTCAATATCACGTTGGAACCCTATTCGTTTGTGATGCTCAGCTATAATCTCTGAGCATTGGCTTCTCAGATTGGTAATCCCTGGACTTTGCTTTCTCAGACAGGGAATCTCTGAGCATCTGTTTCTCAGACCGGGCATAAAAAATAGGCGGCAGAATTCTGTCGCCTATATTTAATAAGATACTGTTTGTGTCTTATTTGTTTGCGCTGCTCTTTAATCTTCAGCCTTCTTTGCTACGGAACGCTTCTCGGGGATGCGTGCCTTCTTACCGGTGAGGTTACGGAGATAATAGAGTTTTGCGCGACGCACCTTACCGACTTTGTTCACGGTGATGCTGTCGATGTTCGGGCTTTCGATGGGGAATATGCGCTCCACACCAACAGTGCCGCTCATCTTGCGAACGGTGAAGCGCTTCTTCTCGCCGTGACCGCAGATCTTTATTACCACGCCACGATAGAGCTGGATGCGCTCCTTGTTACCCTCGACAATTTTGTAAGCTACGGTTACGGTGTCACCAGCCTTGAATGAGGGGTGGCTCTTGCCCGTTGCAAATGCTTCTTCAGCAATTTTAAGTAAGTCTGCCATTTTGATTATGGTTTTATAAAATTGTTTGTCGATCAAGTATGGGCATAACAGGCAACTCAAGCCTTCCTGCCAGCGACCCATACCGAAAGCGGGCGCAAAGGTATAAAAAATTTTAGAGTTGAAACTTGAAACCCCAAACTTTTTTTCATTTAGGGCATAAAAAAGTTGTTTTGGGGACTTATTTCACTTATTTAACCTAAACTGCTCACCCCTTTTGCAACTTTTACGTATCTTTGCGCATCGAATAAGTAATAAGAATGTAATTATGGATGTATTTCCGACAAAATCATATAAAAAATCATCTTTGATCCCAGGTGCCCAGGTAAATAAACTCCATGTGGCGGAGATTGGCAGGTTAGTGAGGTTTTCAGTGTTTTTGTTTCTCTTCTCCGTGGTGTCTTCCGTTGACCTTCAGGCCCAGACATACCGCCTGAGCAGGGTGCGTCCATCACGCTATGAGGTGACGAAGAGGCTGGACGCCAATCTTCCGCGCGAGGCTGAGGAGTTCTTGGCGTCATATAAGTCTTGCGTGGATTCCCTGCGCCTTCCTTTTGTTGGCATGAGCGAGTCATTCATGTATGCTTATAGGCCCGAGAGCCCGCTGTCAAACTGGGTGGCAGACGTGCTTAAATGGGCCGGCGAGCAGCAGGGATTCAAGATAGACATGGGCCTCTGCAATATCGGAGGGCTGCGGGCTGCGATGCCCAAAGACACTGTGCGTATTGGAGATATTATGGCAATAACCCCGTTTGAGAATGTGCTGAGCATAGTGAAGATGAGAGGGAGCGACCTGACTCATCTCTTTGAGAATATTGCCTATGCCGGAGGCGAGGGTGTGAGTCGCGGAGTTTGCCTCGTAATAAATACGAAGTCCCGCTCGCTTGTGTCTGCTGAAATCAACGGTAATGCTGTTGATCCCAATGCTTTCTACGTTATCGCCACGTTGGATTATCTCTCTGACGGGAATGATAAGATGATAGCTTTGAAGAATGCAGTGGAGCGAAAGGATATACGCATTCCCGTTCGTGATTTGACACGTTCTTACTTCGCTTATCTGAATGCCAGGGGAGAGAAGGCTTCGGCCTGCGTAGAGGGCAGAGTGAAGGATGAGGCGGGCGCTGCATCAAAAGCACATTGATATAACGGATTAACCTGAAAATCAGATGCATTCATACCCAAATATAATCTGTTTAAGCCTGCAGGTCGAAGCAGTTCCTGCTGCTATGTGTTCAGAGCGGTCTCTGTGGAAAACATTGATACTCCACTGCTCTGTGTTGCTGCTTTTGCTACTGTTCCCGGTCTCTGTCAGTTCAGAGGAACGCGAGCTGTTGTTGGTTCACACAAATGATACACACTCGTGTGTGGAACCGCTAAATCCCAACCTTTCTGACACTGCCCAGGCTGATAAAGGCGGTTATCTGCGCCGCGCTGCATTCATCCGTGATTTGCGCAAGAAGAATCCCGATCTGTTGCTGTTCGACTGTGGCGACTTCTCTCAGGGCTCAACTTATTATACCCTATATCACGGCGATGTGGAAATAGGGCTGATGAACCAGATGAATTATGATGCTGCAACAATAGGAAACCACGAGTTTGACTTCGGAGTGGAAAACATGGCACGTATTTTCCGCATGGCGAAATTCCCTATCGTATGTTGCAACTACGACTTCACAGGCACTCCCTGTGAGGGATTGGTGAAGCCATATATTATAATGAACCGCTCTGGTGTCAAAATCGGTGTTTTGGGCGTTGGCGCAAAGTTGGAAGGGCTCGTCTCGGCAACTACATCCAAGGGCGTGAAATATACAGATCCCATTACAGCTGCCCAGCCTGTTGCTGACTATCTGCGCAACGTGGAGAAATGCGATCTTGTCGTTTGCCTCAGTCATCTTGGATGGAATTTGGACGGGGTGAGTGACGAGGATTTTATTCCCTCAACCCGCAACATAGATATAGTGCTTGGCGGACATAGTCACACATACTTCTCGCGCCCCGAGGTGTTGCAGAATCTCGACGGACAGAATATCATAGATAACCAAATGGGCAAGAACGGACGGTTTATAGGTCTCTTACGCCTCACAATGACACCGAAATGATTAAACTTCGCGATATAAACAAGACGTATGCCGGAGCGCAGCCTCTGCATGTCCTGAAGGGAATAAATCTGGATATAGAAGAGGGGGAGCTGGTCAGTATTATGGGCGCGTCAGGTTCGGGGAAAAGCACATTGCTAAATATCCTTGGAATCCTTGATGACTATGACAGCGGCACTTACCATCTGAATGGCACTCTTATCCAAAACCTGAGCGAGACGCGAGCGGCACATTATCGCAATCGCATGATAGGCTTCATATTCCAAAGCTTTAATCTCATCAACTTCAAGACCGCAGTGGAGAACGTGGAACTGCCACTCTTCTATCAGGGCCTTTCCAAGCGCAAGAGGCATGCTTTGGCTATGCAGCAGCTTGAATATATGGGGCTCACTGACTGGAGCGAGCACTACCCGGCTGAGATGAGTGGGGGACAGAGACAGCGTGTTGCAATAGCCCGTGCGCTGATTACGCGACCGCAGATTATTCTTGCTGACGAACCGACCGGCGCTCTGGATTCGGCCACGGGAGTAGAAGTGATGGAATTGCTTAAACGCCTGAATCGCGAAGAGCATATTACGATGATTATAGTCACACATGATCCGGGTGTTGCAGCCCAGACCAACCGCATCATCAGGATTAAGGATGGAGTTATAGAGTCTCCTCTATAAGTGCTTCATGAGCAGAATGCTTCTCAGCCAGTTCGCCAAGATGTCTGTAAATCTGTCGTCTATCTGCAGCCTGCGCTATGAGAGCCAATTCCTGTAATACTGTAGCTGAACCGAAATAAAATACAAGCAAAATATAAACTCGACAAGTGTTTGAACTGCTAAGGGAAATATCGCAGACAGTGAGGCGCAACCGCCTTCGCACCGCTCTTACGGGGTTCGCTGTGGCATGGGGCATATTCATGCTTATTGTGCTGCTTGGGGCAGGCAATGGCCTAATCAATGCCCAGGAGAAGAACAACGACCGTTGGGTGGACAACTCGATGATGGTGTTCGGAGGGCAGACATCAAAGGGCTATAACGGATTGAGAGAAGGGCGCTACATTGGCCTCAATGATGCAGACCTGTTGATTACGAATACCCGTTTCAAGGAGAACATAGACCAGGTCGGTGGCATCATTCTGCAGGGCGGAGCGGTAATCACCTATGGGGAGAATTATGTGAGCGGAAGTCTGCGCGGCGTTTACCCGATAAATGCTGAAATAAGCAAGACGAAAATCGCAGCTGGCCGTTTCATCAATGACTTGGACATACGCGAGCAGCGCAAGGTCCTTGTGCTTCCGGAGAATCTGGCACGGGAGCTTCAGCCCCGCGCCCCGCGCTCTATGATAGGCAAGAATGTGAAGGTAGGCTCAATGATTTTCACCGTAGTAGGTATTGAGCAGGAAGACAAGAGCCGCAGCAACACTGACGTCAGCGCTCCCTTCACAACGATGCGCTCCATATATAACCGGGGTGACCGGACAGACCGGATCACATTTACTTTCCATGGGCTTGCCACTGAAAAGGAAAACGAGGATTTTGAAGGACGTTATCGGACTGCGTTGAACCATAATCACCAGGCGGCTCCTGATGACGGGGAGGCCATTTGGATCTGGAACCGCTTCACTCAGGCTATGCAGATGGCAACAGGCATGAGCATAATTCGCACGTCGCTGTGGATTATAGGCCTCTTTACCCTCCTCAGTGGTATTGTGGGTGTCTCTAATATCATGCTGATCACAGTCCGTGAGCGTACGCGCGAGTTCGGCATCCGCAAGGCTATCGGCGCGACCCCGGCTTCCATCTTGCGAATTATCATAACCGAAAGTATTATTATTACTGCGTTCTTCGGTTATGTGGGTATGTTGCTGGGGGTCATTGTGAATTTATATATGGATGCTACCCTTGGCAGCCGAGTCATAGATACAGGCCTTTTCCAAACTACGATGTTCGTTGACCCCACCGTGGGGATTGGCACGAGCATAGGCGTCACCATAGTTCTGATTATTGCAGGCACACTTGCCGGTCTTGTTCCGGCTCTTAAGGCCGCACGCATCCGTCCGATAGTTGCGCTCAACAGTTGATCACTTAGCCATGGGGGCTGATGTCCCCACATAATAAGAAATATGAATTTCTTTGATACAGATTCCATACGCGAGATTACGGAGACTCTGCTCCGCAACAAGACACGCTCATTCCTCACTGGCTTTGGCGTGTTTTGGGGTGTCTTCATGCTTGTGGCTCTTATCGGTGGAGGAAACGGACTGCAGGAGACGCTCGAGAATAACTTCGAGGGGTTTGCTACCAATTCAGCTCTTATCTGGTCACAGAATACTACCCGCCCCTACCACGGCTTCCGCAAAGGACGCCGGTGGAGTATGCTCCGTCAGGATGTAGGGCGGCTGCAGGCCCAGGTGCCTGGTTTGGATATTGTTTCTCCAGTGCTGTCTCATTGGGGCGCTGGAGCGGTCTATGGCGATCATCGAGTCTCATGCAATGTGAAAGGCCTGCAGCCAGACTATGCAAAGGTAGATGCGCCGCGCATGCGCTATGGGCGTTATCTGAATGATATGGATATGATGCAAAACCGCAAGGTCTGTGTCATCGGGAAGAAAATATACAAGACGCTGTTCCCTAAAGGCGGCAATCCTGTCGGGGAATTGGTGAGGATAGATTCGACATATTACCGCATCATAGGGGTTGATTATGCTGAGGGTAACATGAATATCAACGGTTCTGCAGATGAGAGCGTATGCATCCCATTCACTCTTATGCAGCAGGCTTATAATATGGGGGATTCGCTCGAACTGATTGCAGTAACGGGTAAGCCTGGCGTCACGATAAGTGAGATTACCCCGCGAATCAGGGAGGTTATAGCCCGCGCCCATGATGTTGACCCGGCAGACGAGAAGGCGGTTATGGTTTTCAATACCGAAGTCCTGTTCGGAGTTCTTGACAACCTCTTTAGCGGTGTCGATTTCCTGATTTGGCTGGTGGGCATTGGCACGCTTTTGGCTGGAGCTATAGGCGTCTCAAATATAATGATGGTTACAGTGCGCGAACGGACTACTGAGATAGGTATTCGCCGTGCTATCGGAGCCACCCCGATAAGAATTCTGAGTCAGATCATCAGTGAGAGCATTGTGCTTACGTCTGTTGCGGGCATGTTCGGAATACTTTTCGCGGTGATGATATTGCAGATGTTGCAGCTCGCAAACACCGAAGAAGGAATAGTGAAAGCACATTTCCAGGTGGCAGTGTGGACAGCCATCGGGGCTGTTGCGCTGCTTGCCGTCTTGGGCATCCTGTCAGGGTTGCCTCCTGCCCTGCGTGCTATGAAAATCAAACCAGTTGAGGCTATGCATGAAGACTGATGCTGAATGCCCGATAATAGTTTCAGAACTCTATGATTCACTACTTCCCGCTCTTGCATATATTAATTAATGTATTAGCATAAGTATTCCCTTCGTGAGAGAACATGGTTAACCAACGTAAATAATCAAGATAAAATAAAAAGTTGAAGATATAATGAAAAAGATTATTCGCCCAATCCTCATTCTGCTGGTCGTGCTGCTTTTCATCGGAACATTTGTATTCCTCTGGTGGCAGTCCCGTCCGACTCCTGTAACTTTCGAAACGGTCATTCCTATTCGTTGCGACATTCAGAAAACCACTGTCATCACCGGTAAGATAGAACCGCGTGATGAGGTGAATGTGAAACCTCAAATGAGCGGTATTATAGCTGAGTTGCTTAAGGAGGCCGGCGACCGCGTCGAAAAAGGCGAGGTCATAGCGCGCCTGAAGGTTATTCCTGACATGAATCAGTTGAGCAGCGCCGAAGCGCGAGTGCGCCTGGCTAACATCAATGCCAATCAGGCCCGCACTGACTACGAGCGTCAGCAGCGTCTTTATGACAAAGGGCTGATATCGGCAAATGAGTTCGAGAAATCGAAGCAGGCTTTTGACCAGTCGCGTGAGGAGGTTCTGGCTGCCCAGGACCAGTTGGAGGTTATCCGTGATGGCGTCTCCTCGTCCAACGCCTCTTCCTCCAACACTCTTGTCCGCAGCACTATCAGCGGCCGAATCCTGAATATTCCGGTTAAAGTCGGTAACTCGGTAATTCTCAGCAACACTTTCAACGATGGCACCACCATAGCCTCTGTTGCCGACATGTCTGACCTTATATTTAGGGGTAACATAGACGAGACAGAGGTCGGGCGTCTATCCGTAGGGATGCCTATGCAAATAACCATCGGCGCCTTGCAGAATATGCGGTTTGAGGCTCGTCTTGAATATATCAGTCCGAAGGCAACGGAAGCCAGCGGTGTGAATCAGTTCGAGATAAAAGCCGCCGTGAAAATCCCTGCTTCTGAGGATGGGACCACCCCTGAAATCCGAAGCGGCTACAGTGCAACGGCAAACATCGTTTTGGCTGAAGCCAAGCAGGTTCTATCTATTCCTGAGGGGGCAATCACATTCAGCGGCGACACCGCCTTTGTCCAGGTGATTCATGAGGAAGATGGCAATCAGACATACGAGCGCAGAGCCGTGGTCACCGGCCTGTCTGATGGCATAAATATAGAGATCAAAAGCGGGCTGAAAGCCGGGGAGAAACTACGCGGTTTGGAGATAATGCCTGAGAAATAATATGAACCGCTTTATATTATCCATATTCCTACTGCTGCTCGCTGTGGTGGCCTCTGCGCAGAATGCTTCCCATGCGCGCTATGCACATTCTGCAGTGTGGTCGCCCGACAATGGAAACGGCACATATTCCAATCCTGTTCTCTTTGCTGATTACAGCGACCCGGACGTGTGTGCGGTTGGGGAAGACTATTATCTTACAGCCAGTTCTTTCAACTGCATACCTGGCCTTCCTGTCTTGCATTCCAAGGATTTGGTTAATTGGGAGATAATTGGTCATGCGCTTAGGGAGCAACTGCCTCGCGATGTCTTTGACTTGCCTGCACATGGCAAGGGGGTGTGGGCTCCGTCAATTCGTTATCACGAGGGGCATTTGTATATTTATTGGGGAGACCCTGACCAGGGTATTTTCATGGTGAGTGCAGAGCGTGCTGAAGGGCCGTGGTCTGCCCCTGTGTGTGTCTTACGAGGCCGTGGCATGATAGACCCTTGCCCGCTTTGGGATGACGACGGGCGTTGCTACCTCGTCAACGGATGGGCCAAATCCCGCTCTGGCTTCAATTCTGTGCTCAGCGTGCGGGAACTGAGTGCCGATGGCACTACAGTGATTGGCCAGCCTCATATCGTATTTGACGGCGGACAGGAGAATCACACTGTCGAGGGCCCAAAATTCTACAAACGTGGTGAGTATTATTGGATACTTGCCCCCGCCGGCGGTGTGGAACAGGGCTGGCAACTTGCTATGCGCTCCCGCTCTGTCTATGGCCCTTACGAATGGAAGAAGGTTATGTGGCAGGGGCATACTGATATCAACGGGCCTCATCAGGGAGGCTTGATTCATACCTCCTCCGATGAGGATTGGTTTATGCATTTCAATGACCGGGGAGCTTATGGCAGAGTTGTTTATCTTCAGCCCGTGGATTGGAGTAGCGGCTGGCCTGTGATGGGTCGTAATGGAGAACCTGTTGCGGCATATCGAAAGCCCAAAAGCAAGAGCACAGATATATTCAATCCGCAGGAGAATGATGAGTTTGACAACTCCCTGGGGCTGCAATGGCAGTGGCATGCCAATTATAATCAGTTCTTTGGCCAGCCTACGGCCTACGGCGTTTATCGTCTTTTCACAATCTCCCACACAGCCCCTTTCATTAGTTTGTGGCAGACCCCGAACCTCCTGTTGCAGAAACCCACTGCCTCACGCTTTACAGCCACGTCCAAGGTGTGTTTTGCCTCAAAGGAAGATGGGCAGTATGGCGGATTAGTGATGATGGGACGTGACTATAGCGCTTTGGTAGTTTGTCGCGAGGGTGACCATTTCCTCCTTCAGCGTCATACTTGCAAGAGTGCTGACGAGGGACAGAGTGAGACGCGGGAGACATTGGCAACACTTCAACCCTCCAATCATGACACCATTCCTTATTCCCCTGCAATCTATATAGACTTGTATATTCGCCTGTCGGTAAGAGACGGTATAGTCAAATTCTTCTACAGCACAGATAACAAGCATTTCAAGTCTGCCGGCCGTCAGTTCACGATGCGCGAAGGCAAGTGGATAGGAGCCAAATACGGCTTTGTTGCGGCTTCCGACACCCTGCAGAGTTCTCGTGGATGGCTTGACTTGGACTGGATACGAATATCAGAATAAATAAAATAATTTTACACCATATTCCTGAGATATGAAACCATATAAATTTGAACCATTCCTAAAAACTACCCTTTGGGGCGGTTATCAGATTGCACCATTCAAGGGTATCTTCACAGCCCAGCCCAATATCGGAGAGAGTTGGGAGGTGAGCGGCGTGGCCGGGCATGAGAGCGTGGCAATTGAACGTGGTATTATTGATGACGTCGATGTGGGTCTCACCCTCACCCAGCTCATAGACAAATACAAGGGCCTGCTTGTGGGAGAGAAGGTTTATAAGAAATATGGTAACAGATTCCCGCTTCTTGTGAAGTTTATCGACTCGCGTCAGGACCTCAGTGTTCAGGTGCATCCAGATGACAAACTGGCAATGGAAAGGCATGGATGTGCTGGAAAGACAGAGATGTGGTATGTGATCAAGAGTGATATCGGCAGCAAGATTTACGCCGGTCTATCAAAAAATATAGGTCCGGAAGATTATGAGCGCCTGGCCACAGCAGAACCGGTGAATGGCCATTCCCCTATGCAGGATGTTATAGCGACACATGAGGCACATGATGGCGACCTCTTCTTCCTGCCTGCCGGACGCCTTCATGCCATCGGCGCGGGTAACTTCCTGGCAGAAATTCAGGAGACAAGTGATATCACATATCGGGTCTATGACTTCGGGCGCAAGGATGCCAGCGGCAAACCAAGGGAATTGCATATAGAGCAGGCCCGTGATGCTATAGACTATCGTGTGTGGCCTGAATACCGAAGCAGTTACGACAGCACAAAGCCCATTTCCCAACTGGTTAACTGCTCACATTTCGTGGTTCATCGTGTTGTGGTTCAGGTTGCCTCACAAGTGGATTTCCATTGCGACTCCTTTGTGGTCGTGATGTGTCTCTGGGGAAAGGCAAATATCAATGGCATCAGCATTCGCCAGGGAGAAACAATTCTTGTCCCTGCCAGTGAAAACGTGCTTTATATCTTTGGCAATGCCTCATTCCTCACTGCAACAATCGGGGGAGGCATGCAACTGTGAATGTGAGTTTTTAAGTTGGTTCTTTAGTTGACGAGTTGACGAGTAGATTCGGAAGTTGACAAGTTGATAGCTTTGCGGGCTGTTTTCGAATAGTTGGTCCGACGATGTTGCATCCCATGTTTACGAACTTACGAACTCACGAACTTAAAAGCTTACGAACCTAAGAACTAAAAAACTCACAAACTTACTACGCTATCAGTGTGTTTGCACTACCTTTGTGCGTCCCTGTTCTGCGTTGCGTTTGTCTGTTTGAGTGACGACGCGGGCAGCAAGTTGGAGGAAGGCGTTGCCTGTGGGTGTGGAGGGGTCGAGCACGGCAGGAGTTCCAGCATCTCCGCTCTCGCATAGGCCCTGAACGAGAGGAATCTGTGCCAGAAGTGGCACATTCATCTCTTCGGCCAGGCGTTTCACGCCCTCACGTCCGAAAATATAATAGCGGTTTTCGGGCAGTTCTGCCGGGGTAAACCATGCCATGTTCTCAACCAGTCCGAGGATAGGCACATTCACCTTGTCGTTAGCATACATATTTATGCCCTTGCGCGCGTCAGCGAGGGCCACCTCCTGCGGGGTTGAAACGATGACAGCTCCAGTTATGGGGAGAGTCTGCACTAGTGTGAGATGGATGTCTGAGGTGCCCGGAGGCGTGTCGAGAATGAAGTAGTCAAGGTCGCCCCAAAGAGCCTCCCCGATTAGTTGTTTCAAGGCGTTGGATGCCATGCCACCGCG
Organism: Bacteroidaceae bacterium; assembly: GCA_024699495.1. Lineage (GTDB taxonomy): Bacteria > Bacteroidota > Bacteroidia > Bacteroidales > Bacteroidaceae > Physcousia. The sequence continues at coordinate 52,046 of JAILPK010000011.1, forward strand.
CCAGAGGGTGGGTGTGTCCGGATTAACGAAGAAGCCAATACTCAACATCTTCACTCCGTATTTCTCTATGGGGACAATCATCTGTTTCCCGTCCACCTCGTCTGCATAGGGGCGCTCGTCCTCCACCTGAAACATTTTCGGCATAGACGGGCCGAAGATATCGCAGTCGAGGAGTCCCACCCTGTGCCCGAGACGGGCCAGTCCGATTGCCAGATTGGCCGCTACGGTGCTCTTGCCCACGCCGCCCTTACCGGATGAAACGGCAATTATGTTTGGCGAAGCGTCAGCGCTACCTCCCCCAAGTGGATTTGTCGGGGTCTCGTTGGCTGCGGCTTTGGCCACCACCTTGGTTTTGACTTCTACCTCGATATCTTTAGAAACGAAAGCGTGAATAGCAGCTTCTGACGCTTTGACGAGTGATTTGAGGAAGGGGTTGGTTGGTTTGTCGAAGATGAGGGAAAAGGATACATGCATACCGCTGATGCGCATGTCATCTTCGAGCATTTCCATCTCTATGATGTTTTTGCCTGTACCAGGGTAGCGAACGGTCTTGAGTGCGTCAATTATGAGTTGGGGATATATTTCCATATATAAATTTATTGTTTTAGTTCTATATCTGCGTGCAAAGATACAAATTTAATACTACTCTTCCCTTGATTTTTATCTTCTTAACTTCAATTTTTGCTTTATTCTTCTTCATTTCCCCGTAAAGTCGCTATCTTTGCGCTGAAAACAGGAGCATATTTATTAACCAGCAAATATTAAAACTATGAAAAAGAACATGTTCTCCGTTGCCATCCTGCTTATGGCCGGCTCTCTTCTGACTACTTCTTGCATCGGCTCATTTGCCCTCTTCAACAAATATGAGAAGTGGCAGTGTAATATGACTAAAAGCAAAATCGTAAATGGCATCGTGGGCCTTATCCTGCAGCCTATTTGCGCGCCAGTGTGTTGCACAGTTGACGCTCTTATCCTGAACACTATCGAGTTCTGGAGTGGCAACAATCCCCTCTCTGCCAGTGTCACACGCGAGGTGATGGGAAGCGACGGCCGTTATTATGCCATTACGAAGAGCTCCAAGGGATATGAAATCACTGACCCCGAGGGCGTGAAGACAATGCTTACCCACAACGAAGAGACCGACACGTGGTCAATGACCCTTAACGGAGAGACTCGCCAACTGTTTCGTTTCAAGGAAGATGGCTCGATTGAAGCCATTTTAAATGATGGTAAGATTGTCAACGTCACCAACGACGAGTCTGGCCTGCAGGCAATGCGTGAGGCTGTCTGGGAAGGCAATTTCTTCGCAATGAATTTTTAGTTGACGAGTTGACAAGTTGATACTTTTAGTTGATGAGTTGATACTCAAAAACTCACTTCACAACTCAAAAAAAGAGCGACTCATGGAGCCGCTCTTTTTAGTTGGGAAGTGAATATGCTTACTTCTTGTTCAGTGCGAGGTCGATAGCAACGGCAATTGCTACTGTAGCGCCAACCATTGGGTTGTTGCCGATGCCGAGGAAGCCCATCATCTCTACGTGTGCAGGCACGCTGGATGAACCGGCGAACTGAGCATCACTGTGCATGCGGCCCAGAGTGTCGGTCATGCCATAGGAAGCAGGACCTGCTGCCATGTTGTCCGGGTGCAAGGTGCGGCCTGTGCCACCACCGGAAGCTACGCTGAAGTAGGGTTTGCCAGCGAGCACGCGCTCCTTCTTGTATGTTCCGGCTACGGGATGCTGGAAGCGGGTTGGGTTGGTTGAGTTACCGGTGATGCTGACATCAACGTTCTCATGCCAGAGGATAGCCACGCCTTCGCGTACATCGTCTGCGCCATAGCACTTCACTTTCAGACGGCTTGGGTTGTTGCCGTAAGCCACTTCCTTCACTATCTTCAGTTCTGAAGTATAATAGTCGAATTGAGTCTGCACATATGTGAAGCCGTTGATGCGGCTGATAATCTGTGCGGCATCCTTACCAAGACCATTGAGGATTACGCGGAGAGGTTTTTTGCGCACTTTGTTGGCCATCTCAGCAATCTTGATTGCGCCTTCAGCGGCAGCGAAGCTCTCGTGGCCGGCAAGGAAGGCGAAGCACTCGGTCTCCTCGCGGAGCAGACGGGCGGCGAGATTGCCGTGGCCCAGACCTACTTTGCGGTCGTCAGCCACAGAACCGGGGATGCAGAAGCTCTGCAGACCGATGCCGATAGCTTCGGCTGCATCAGCAGCTGTCTTCACGCCCTTCTTGATAGCGATGGCAGCACCACATACGTATGCCCACTTGGCGTTCTCAAAGCAGATGCGCTGAGTCTCTTCGCACATCAGATATGGATCTACACCAGCCTTGTCACAAATCTCGTTGGCCTCTTCAATACTGGTGATGCCATTCTCTTTCAGAGCTGCCAGCACCTGCTCGATGCGACGCTCTTGACTTTCAAATTGAACTTTACGTATCATAGTCGTGCCTCCTTATTCTTTGCGTGGATCAATAGCTTTGACAGCTCCCTGCTCCTTCGAGGTGCGACCATAAGAGCCGGTAAACTTCTTAATAGCCTCGTTGGCGTCCATGCCACCCTTGATGGCTTCCATCATCTTGCCGAGATGCACATATTCGTAACCGCATACCTCGTTGTTCTCATCCAGGAACTGCTTGGTGATGTAGCCCTCGGTGAGCTCCAGATAGCGGGTTCCCTTGGCAACAGTTCCATAGAGTGTGCCAGTCTGGGAGCGCAGGCCCTTGCCGAGGTCTTCCAGTCCGGCGCCGATGGCCAGACCACCCTCAGAGAAGGCGCTCTGTGTACGTCCATAGACAATCTGCAGGAACAGCTCGCGCATTGCGGTGTTGATGGCGTCGCATACGAGGTCGGTGTTCAGAGCCTCGAGGATTGTCTTGCCTGGCAGGATTTCGCTTGCCATAGCTGCGGAGTGGGTCATGCCAGTGCAACCGATGGTCTCCACGAGAGCTTCCTGAATAACTCCGTCCTTCACGTTCAGACTCAGTTTGCAGGCACCCTGCTGAGGAGCGCACCAACCAATGCCGTGAGTGTAGCCCGAAATGTCCTTAATCTCTTTTGCCTGAATCCACTTGCCCTCTTCAGGGATTGGAGCAGGTCCATGATAAGCGCCTTTGCAAACGCTGCACATGTTTTTTACTTCAGTTGAATAAATCATTTTGACTTTTTATGTTTAAAAATGAATTCTTAGGTGTTCATTCGTTGCAAAAATAAAGAGAAGTTGTGAAACAGCCAAATTAAAACCTTTCTTTGCCCTACATTTAAGAACAATTAATAAAAAACACCTGCCACCTTTGCTCTTTATCAGAATAAAGTTCCTAACTTTGCGCGAAACTTAGCTTCTGTCGTGAAGTGCAGCTGCGTATTTTCTCGTTGCCTCTTTTAGAGCCCTCTTTTAGAGCCCTCTTTATGTCAGAGCGCTTAGACAGGAAGAGCGCAAAATATAATCAAAACCAAAAAACTAATAATAAGAATATGGAACAAAATCATGTGCTTACAGAAAAGGATTTAGACGAAAGGGTAGCCTGTGCGGTGGAAAATTTTATGTCTGGCTATGGGTGCTGCCAGAGTGTGGTGGCAGCCTTTGCAGATATTTATGGTTTGGATGATGAGATAGCAAAGCGGATTGCAGCCGGTTTTGGCGGTGGGGTAGGTCGCATGAGAATGATGTGTGGTGCCGTCTCTGCCATTGTCATATTGGTCGGACTGGAGTGCGGACAGACCGAGGGCAGCGACCGCGCCGGCAAGTCGGCCTGCTACAAGGTTGTGCAGCAGCTTCTGGCTCAGTCGGCCGAGCAGAATGGCAGTCTGATATGTGCAGAAATTCTCGGCATCAAAGGGCACGAGAAGGCGCACAGCTCCTATGAGGCTTCTCCGCGCACAGCTGAATATTATAAGACCCGCCCTTGTGCTGCAAAGGTGGAGAGTGCTGCCCGCATCTTCGCCAATTATCTGCGTGAAACCCGTTGCCAACAGCCGTCAGACAATTCCTAACCATAAGTTGCGGCAGGTGCAGTGTGCCCAAACATCTGCATATACTTCACCGGGCTGTAAGCCCTTATGCCATCCTCACCCTTGGCCCTTCTGATTGTCCCTTCAAAAAAGCTTCGGGAATGAACAGACTGATTTCAATTTGTGCCTTTATGGCCTTGGTTGCGGGTCTTTGTGCCCAACAGCCTTTCGAGCCTGTTACAGAGACCTTCTGTTACGAGGACAACGAACCGGCGCCTGTGCATCCTGTGCCCAGCCGCCGTCAGTTGATGTGGCAGGAGACGGAGTTCTATGCATTCTTCCATTTTGGCATGAATACATGCACAGATGCAGAGTGGGGTAATGGGGGAGAGGCAGAGGCGATGTACGCTCCTTCTATGCTGCCAGACCCTAAGCAATGGCTCGCCGCAGTCAGGGAGGCCGGAATGAGAGGGGGTATTGCCGTGGCGAAGCATCACGACGGTTTTTGCTTATGGCCTACCGCAACCACATCTCACAGCGTAGTAAATGCGGGTAATGCTCAGGGCCGCGCCACAAATATCCCTGCCGCCTTTGCTGCCGCTGCCCGCGAACTGGGCATGAAATATGGCTTTTATGTTTCTCCCTGGGACCTCAGCAGCAGTTATTGGGGCGATGCCACCGGCAGGTATGTCGATTCGCTCTTCCTGCCACAATGCCTGGAACTGGCCCGATATGGCAGTGATCAGTTTGAGATGTGGTTCGACGGGGCTACGGGCAGCGATCATCCCGGATTCTACGGCGGTGCAAATACCTCTCGTGCTATAGCCGTCCCCGCCACCTATTATGATATTCCGAACTTGCTCGACACAATCCACAAGATAGCGCCCAACTGCGTAATTTGGGGGTTGGGCGATGAGGCCCGGTGGATTGGCAACGAAGAGGGGTGGGCCGGAGAGACTAACTGGGCAATGGGCGACGGTGAGAGCGGTGACATAAATGGTTGGAAGTGGAGAGCGGGCGAGAGTGATGCCAAAGCCACCGACAGGGGCTGGTTTTGGCATGAGGGGGAGAAGCCCAAGCCAGCAGAAGAGCTGTTTCGTATGTATCTCGAGACTGTGGGACGCAATGCCACATTCATCCTGAATTTCCCGCCTGACATCAGCGGACGTCTGCCTGAGGCCGACGTCGCGGTATTAAAGGAATTGGGCTCACTCCTCTCCCTACGTCTGGGCTCCGACAAAGCGATAACTGCCCATAGCATAACTGCCTCAGAGACGCGTCCCCGCGGCCGCAGCAGAGATTATGCAGTCAGCAATCTTACCGACGGTGACAAAGACACCTATTGGGCCACTTCAGACACGACGCTTTCCGCTACCATCACGCTGGAGTGGGAGCGGCCGCAGACTCTCACTTACCTGATGCTGATGGAATATATCAGACTGGGCCAGCGTATCAAACGCTTCTCCGTAGAGACGAGTATGGATGGCCGCTCATGGCAACGTAGGGCTGAAGGCTCAACGACAACAGTGGGCTACAAACGCATATTGCCACTCTGCGGAAACACATCCCAGCCCAAGCCAGTGGAAGCTAAATACTTACGCGTCACCATCGATGATGCCCGAGGCTGTCCCACTCTTCATACGCTCTCTGTATTCTGAATTAATTATCCAGTTGCAATGAAACACCATCTCTTATATCTGTTGCTGCCCTTGGTGCTCTGCCCCCTCTCTGTCTTTGCGCAGAAGATTGACTTCGGTCGCGACATAGGCTATCGCAGTATTGGGGTTTATGACACCTGGGAGGAGTCGCCTTTCCGAACTGGAGCAATCGCCTCTCCACAGAGATATGTGGGTTTGGTTGCGAATCCCGACACTTCTGCCAGCAATCATGAGAGCAGACGCATGCCTCCTGGCACAAAGGTGTTGGCTCTTCAACGCTCACGCTTCGGCAGCAACACCTTCGGCGCACAGATAGACCTGAGCGACACACTGCGTCTCGGTAAGTCTGTGCGTTATGTTCATCTTTCGATTTGGAGACCGCAGGGTGAGACCTCCGACGTGATGGTTATTGGCCTTGGCAAACGTGGTAACTGGAAGAATCAGAGTTCGACAACTGAGCAGTTTTGGGTCACGTCCCCCCTCCCTTCGGGGAGCGGCCGTTGGTCAGACCTGACTTTCCCCGTTTCTGCAGGTGAATCAGTAGAAATCCACAGTCTGGTCGTTGTCCCCGACTTGTCTTCCCCTCACCTGCGCAAGGCAGACTTCATTGTTTATATCGGAAATATCGTTATTGACGAGGAAATGAAGAACTTAAGGAAATGAAGAATGAAGAATCGAGTCGAAGTCTCAATTCTGCGAGTAAGCGAGTGCAGAGCCAAACGAGGTAGCAGCGAGCGCCACTCCTTAACCCTGCGGACGAAGACCGCTCAACTTGTTGACTCGTTGACTTGTTGACTCTGGCGTAGCCCTTAAACCCTTAAACCCTTAAACTTCTTGAACCCTTAACCCTGCGGACGGAGGCCGCTCAACTTGTTGACTTGTTGACTTGTTGACCTGTTGACTCTGGCGTAGCCCTTAAACCCTGAAACTTCTTAACCCCTTCCCCCCTTTGTCGCAGCCCAGGGCCGCCCTTACCTCACCCTCAGAGCTATCTACGCCCCTCGCCCTTCGGAGAGGGGTTGGGGGTGAGGCTTTTCTCAACAACTCACCTCCAGAGATGAGCGCTTGTCCCGGTTATAGCTGCGATAGTCGTCCATCTCAATTTCCACATTGGGTTCTGTCAGCGCGCCCTCCTGCGGCAGACGGAACCTCATATATTTGATGGTGAGCCCTCGCGATAACCACTGCTGCTCATAATAAGTGCGGATATTCAGGTCGAGAGAGGAGCAATTGCCGCTCTCATCCTTGTCTGAGCCCCTTAGTCCGCCCCCTGATTCGCTATTTGTTGCGCCCTGAACAGAGTCTCCATACAAATCCTCTGTGCACACTTCCATGGGCAGTTTGTTCGTCTCCACCACATATCTTGTATATGTGAAGAGGAAATTGGAGTCGGTCTTCAGATGCACAGTTCCCCCGTCTTCCAAAAAACGGCGGTAACGCGCAAGAAAATAAGTGGAAGTGAGGCGTTTGGTGGGTTTCTTCATCTGCGGGTCGGAGAATGTGAGCCATATTTCTTTCACCTCGCCCGGGGCAAAGAACTGGTCAATAATCTCGATGTTTGTGCGCAGGAAAGCCACATTCTTCAGCCCTTCCTGCAGCGCTTCGGTGGCGCCGCTCCACATCCTCGCCCCCTTTATGTCAACACCTATGAAATTCTGTTCGGGGTATCGGCGTGCCAGCCCCACAGCATATTCGCCGCGGCCGCAGCCGAGCTCCAGAATAATAGGGTTGTCGTTTTTGAAGAAGTCCTCACGCCAGCGGCCCCGCAGTGGGAAATCCACTTCCATAATCTTTGCTGTGGCTGAGGGGGATGTGGCAGTCGAGGGTGCTGATGTTGGTAATTCATCAGTTGCCCGCATGTCTTTGATATGCTTCATGGGGCATTCAAAAACATGCGGGTAAGAGGCCATGTCGGCAAACTTGGCTAACTTGCCTTTGCTCATGGTTTAGTCTATAACCACAGTGGTCCATCCATGCACATCAGCCTCTCTTCCATACTGAATGTCAAGCAGTTTATGGTAGAGGCGGGTGCTTATCGGGCCTGGCTTGCCGTCTTTGGCAAACACATAGCTCTTGCCGGTCTCGGGGTCGTCGATGCGCTCTATCGGACTGATTACAGCTGCAGTGCCACAGGCTCCGGCCTCTTCGAATGTCTCCAGTTCTTCGATGGGGATTTGTCTGCGCTCAACGGTCATTCCCAGGTCCTCAGCCAGCTGCATAAGGCTCTTGTTGGTCACTGACGGCAAGATGCTTGTGCTCAGCGGGGTGACATATTTGTTCTCTTTGATGCCGAAGAAATTGGCAGCGCCGCACTCGTCGATGTATTTCTTCTCTTTTGCGTCAAGATAGAACTCGCAAGAGTAGCCCTGCTCGTGAGCCCATTGGTTGGCCCGCAGGCTCGCTGCATAGTTGCCGCCCACTTTGTAGCAGCCTGTGCCGAGAGGTGCTGAGCGGTCGTAGTCTCTGGTTACTACGTAGGGGGTGGTGGAGAAGCCGCCTTTGAAGTAAGGGCCTACCGGGGTGACGAAAACCACAAACAGATAGTCCTTGGCGGGATGCACACCCACTTGGGCTGTGGTTCCGATGAGCAGGGGGCGCACATAGAGCGTGGCGCCGCTCTCGTAAGGCGGGATAAAACGCTCGTTGAGACGCACCACCTTCTTCAGCATCTCCGTGAAGAGTTCTGTGGGCAGTTCAGGCATTACCAGACCGCGGCATGTCGATTGCAGACGGGCTGCATTCTCCTCGATGCGGAACATGCGCACCTTGCCGTCGGGGCAGCGGTAGGCTTTCAGTCCTTCGAAAGCCTCCTGTCCATAATGCAGGCATGTGGCGGCCATGCTCATGTTGATGTTTGGGTCTGACGAGATTTCAATCTCTCCCCATTTGCCGTCGTGGTATGCGCAGCGCACATTGTAGTCTGTCTGAATATACCCGAACGACAGGTTTTTCCAATCTAATTCTTTCATATTATTATTAATTGAAGTTGCAAAAGTGATTAGTCAGTGTGCAAATCGGCTGCAAAGTTACTATTATTATTCGAAATGACGAACATTATTCGCTTATTAATGCGGAATATGCATAAAAATAACAAAAAGCATGCAAATATATGCAAGATATTCATAATAAAGCCTTACCTTTGCCCCCGAATTAATCGCAAACTGCCAAATGAGCAAGAAGAATACAAGACAGGAAGTCATCAAAATGATTTTGACCAGCCAGGCTGTCAGTAATCAGGAGGAACTCTTGCAAGAGCTCTTTAGGGCTGGTTTTCCCACGACCCAGGCTACTCTGAGCCGTGACCTCAAGCAGATGCGCGTAGTTAAAGCGCAGACCGACGACGGCAGATATACTTACCTGCTGCCGGGCGAGCAGCGCTTCCACCGCGTCAGCGACACCCACATCACAGCCAGTCGCATCAACCAACTGGGTATGCTGAACATTCGCTTCAGCGGAAATATCGCTGTTATTCACACGCCGCCAGGACACGCCGCGCATGTGGCTTATGACATCGACCGCGCCGAAATTCACGAGGTGATGGGAACCATCGCCGGCGACGACACTATATTCATCGCCCTGAGTGAGAACGCAAGCCGCCCCGACGTGTTGGACAAGATATCTGCAATTATTCCTTATGGCCAGTTGAAAGTGGAGTAGGTGCCCAACCTCATTCACTGCATATCAGACAATATCCCGAATCAACAAACAATTTTATCAGGACCTATCGCTCCAGTCCGGAATACAAAGGGAGCTTTTTCTATGGAAACAAACAACGTGGAAATTCCACAAGATGATATACAGATTCTTGTTGCCGATGAGCAGCATGAGAAGTTTATCGACACCATTCTGAACACCATCGCCGAAGCTGCCAAGGACCGTGGCACGGGCATCGCCAAACGAACCCACGACTATCTGGCAACCAAGATGCGCGAAGCCAAGGCCGTCATTGCCCTCTCCAACGATGAGTTCGCCGGATTCAGCTATATTGAGACTTGGGGTAACAAGCAGTATGTGACCACCTCCGGTCTGATTGTGAGTCCGAAATTCCGGGGCCGCCACATTGCCAAGCGCATTAAAGACATGACATTCTCGCTGGCGCGAATACGTTGGCCTCACGCCAAGATATTCTCCCTCACCAGCGGAGCGGCCGTGATGAAGATGAACACCGAACTGGGCTACAAGCCTGTCACCTTCGCCGACCTCACCGACGACGAGGCTTTCTGGCGCGGCTGCGAGGGGTGCGTAAATGTGGATGTGCTTCATCGCACAGGCCGCAAATACTGTATTTGCACCGCCATGCTCTTCGACCCTCAGGAGAATCTGCCCGCAAAGATTCCGCAGGATGTGATAGACCGCATCAACCGCCTCGAAGGGCGCCCCACGCATATCGCAGAAATCCACGACTAAAAAAAACTGTAAAATCAAACATTATCATAATCATGGAAAAGAAAAAAGTAGTAGTAGCATTCTCAGGTGGTCTCGACACAAGCTATACCGTGATGTATCTGGCCAAGGAACTTGGCTACGAAGTGCATGCAGCCTGCGCCAACACTGGCGGATTCAGCCCCGAACAGCTGCGTGTCAATGAAGAAAATGCTTACAAACTGGGTGCAGCGAAATATGTCACACTCGACGTGACTCATGAGTATTACGAGAAGTCGCTGAAATATATGATTTTCGGCAACGTGATGCGTAACAACTGCTATCCTATCTCCGTCTCCAGCGAGCGCATCTTTCAGGCTATCGCCATCGCCCGCTATGCCAACGAGATAGGAGCTGACGCTATTGCTCATGGCTCTACGGGAGCTGGCAATGACCAGATTCGCTTCGATATGACGTTCCTGGTGATGGCCCCCGGGGTGGAAATCATCACCCTCACACGCGACAAGAAACTAACCCGCAAAGAGGAGGTTGACTATCTGAATGCCCACGGCTTCAACGCCGACTTCGCCAAACTGAAATATTCCTATAACGTAGGCATCTGGGGCACAAGCATCTGCGGCGGCGAACTGCTTGACGCCACCCAGGGACTGCCCGAAGAGGCTTATCTCAAACATCCGACTCGCGCTGACGAGAGTCTGCTGCGCATCGAGTTTGAGAGGGGTGAGATCGTAGGCGTCAACGGAGAACATTTCGACGACCGCGTGAAAGCTATCCAGGCCATTGAGAATATCGGAGCCAGCTATGCCATCGGACGCGACGCCAACGTAGGTGACACCATAATCGGCATCAAGGGTCGGGTAGGGTTCGAGGCTGCCGCTCCGAAACTTATCATCGAGGCTCACCGCCTGCTGGAGAAATCCACTCTCTCCAAATGGCAGCAATATTGGAAGGACCAGGTAGCCAACTGGTATGGAATGTTCTTGCATGAGAGCCAGTATCTCGAGCCCGTCATGCCCGATATTGAGGCTATGCTCACCTCTTCCCAGCGCAATGTGACTGGAACAGCCATTCTCAAACTACGTCCGCTGGGCTTCGAGACCGTGGGGGTTGACTCTGTCAATGACCTGACCAAATCCAAACTCGGAGAATATGGTGAGACACAGACCGGTTGGACTGCCGATGAGGCCAAGGGCTTTATCAAAGTGCTCTCCACTCCGCTCCGCGTTTATTACGGAATCCACAAAGACGAGCGATAAGCTCCTTACAACAAGACTTCACAAACCAAATCAAGACATAATGGATAAGAGACTGTCACGCTCTACTGGCGATAAGTGGATTGCAGGCGTTTGCGGCGGGATTGCGCAGTATTTTGGTTGGAACGCCGACCTGCTGCGCCTCATCTGGGTGGTCCTCACCGTCAGCACCGCCTTCTGCGGAGGTATCATCTATTTGATTCTATGGATGATTATGCCTCAGGACCAAATTTATATTAAGTAAAAAAATGATAAAAGTAGGAATTCTTGGGGCTGCCGGTTACACAGGCGGCGAACTGATTCGCCTCCTGATTAACCACCCTCAGGCTGAGATAGTATTTGCCAACAGCGAGTCCAATGCAGGCAATCCCGTGGCTGAGGTCCACGAGGGTCTGCTCGGAGAGACCAGTCTGCGCTTCTCGGCAGACATGCCTTTTGAAGATATTGATGTGCTCTTCTTCTGCTTCGGTCATGGTAAGAGCGAGCAGTTCCTTAGCGAACACAACATACCTGAGCGCGTCCGCATCATCGACCTCGCGCAGGATTTCAGAGTGAAGCAGCAGGCCCCCGACTGCCGCTGGTCTGACTTGGCTGTTTATGGTCTTCCGGAAATCAACCGCGAAGCAATCCGCTCAGCGCATTTTGTGGCCAACCCCGGCTGCTTTGCCACTGCCATCCAGCTTGGCCTGCTCCCCTTGGCAGCCCACGGACTGCTCACCTCTGACATCAGCGTGAATGCCATAACCGGATCTACAGGGGCCGGAGTGAAGCCCTCAGCCACCACTCATTTCTCGTGGCGTTCGGGCAATATAAGCATTTACAAGGCATTCCGCCATCAGCACCTGGCTGAGATTCGCCAGTCGCTCACCCAACTGCAGTCTGACTTCGGCGCTTCCATAGATTTCATTCCTTATCGCGGCGACTTCCCCCGTGGCATCTTCTGCACTGAGTTGGTCCGCCTGTCGCAGGAGATATCAGAGGAGAGCATCGCCGACATCTATCGCCAATTTTATGCAGATGCAGTATTCACCCACTACGTCGAGCGCGCCCTCGACCTCAAGCAGGTGGTGAATACCAACAAAGCCCTCCTTCATATCGAAAAGTATGAGGACAAGCTCCTTGTCACCAGCATCATCGATAACCTGCTCAAGGGCGCCAGCGGCCAGGCCCTCCAAAACATGAATATCATGTTTGGCCTGCCCGAAGATACAGGGCTGAAGCTCAAATCATTAGCTTTCTGAGATAGCGGGCCTAGCGCGGCTAGGGGGGCTAGCAATTCTAGCTAATCTAGCAATTCTAGGGGGGCTAGCTGGGCTAGCTATGCTATGGGGCTAGCAATTCTAGCTATTCTAGGGGGGCTAGCTGGGCTAGCTATGCTAGGGGGTCTAGCAATTCTAGCTATTCGAGGGGGGCTAGCTGGGCTAGCTATGCTAGGGGGGCTAGCAATTCTAGCTAATCTAGCAATTCGAGGGGGGCTATCTGAGCTAGCTTCTATAGTTTCTATAACTTCTATAGTTTCTATAGCCTCTATAGCTTCTATCGCGAGCCTTTATCTCGCATACATCTTCTTATTGCCGATGATATAGATGCTGTTATGAATGTTGCTGACGCGCTGCCCGCCGAGGTTATACATCGCTTGCGGCTCGCGGTCTCTGTCTGCCTCTATCGGCCTTACCGCCGCCTGACTGCCGTCTTTCGAAAACTTATATGTAACGCCGGTGGCAGTAGAGCTGATGGTGATGCTGTTAGCTGAGTCCTTGGTGAAGCTTACGGGTTGTCCGTCGCTTGCTGTCACTGCGTAATTGGCGATGCCGGGGTATTCCACTGTGAGCGGTTGCCCGTCGCGGCTCAGCACGGCGGCCTCGGTGAGAGCACCCTCTTTCCACTGCATATCTACGGTGAAGGCGCCCACGGCCCTCAGACCCATAATCTTCCCTTCTGCCCATTGAGTTGGCAGGGCGGGGAGCAGTTGCAGTTTGCCTGTGTGGCTCTGCAGCAGCATCTCTGCTATGCCTGCAGTCACGCCGAAGTTACCGTCAATTTGGAAAGGCGCGTGAGAGTCGAAGAGGTTATAGTAGAGGCCACCTGCATATTGGTTTGTGCCATAGCTCGTGCTGTGAGTCAGAGCGAGTTTCATTATCTCCATGCAGTTAGCGGGGTTCAGCGCGCGAGCCCAGAGGTTTATTTTCCATCCCATAGACCATCCAGTGGAGGGCAGTCCGCGCAGAGTCAGACTGCGCAGTGCGGGGGCGTAATATTCGTTGTCTGCCGGCAGGTTGGCGAAGGGGTAGAGAGCCATCATGTGACTGAGATGTCTGTGGCCAGGTTCGCTTGCCGAGGCGGTGGCATAGTCGGTGTATTTCCATTCTCTCAGGATAGTCTCTCCGTTCTTTACTCCGTTGAGAGCGCCGCTGTTATAGACCTCGGTGTGCAGTCCGTCGTCGAGTGCGGCGAATTTATTCTTCATGGAGTTGAAGTTCAGCTGGCTGATGCCTGCTTCTTTTGTGCCGATGAGTTCTATGCCTTTGATGGTCTTGTCGAACAGGTTCCACACAATCTGCTGTGAGTGGGCGGTGGCATTCTCTGTCGGGCCGTGTTCAGGCGAGTATTCGTCGGGGCATTCCCATTTGCCGTCGTTCCCTTTCACCAGCCGTTGCATCCACATCCTTACTGCGGGCATCATCACCGGCAGTGCTTTCGTGCGCAGGAATTCCAGGTCGCGAGTGTAGGCGAAGTGCTGCCACAGGTGGTCGGCGCTCCATGCGCCTGCTTCGGGGTAGTTGGCAGCCATCCAGGTGCTGCTGCATCCGAAGATGTTATTTTCTGTGTAGAAAGCCCATCCTGTCGAGTGATGCAGATACCTCCCGTCGGTGCCGTTGCCTGTGGCATAGTCTTTCCATACGGGCTTCACCACGGCGTTGTAATACAGATAGTTCAGATACTTCTCATGCATTTCGGGCAGGCCTGTGTTTTCGGCAGGCCAATAATTCATCTGGATGTTGATGTTGGCATGAATGTCTGAGCACCATGGCGGGTTGTTCTTGTGGTTCCAGATTCCCTGCAGGTTATTGGGCAGGTCTATGCCTCGTGAGGAGGCGATGAGCATATAGCGTCCGAAGGCGAAGTAGAGCTGTTCCAGCTTGCGTGCAGCGGTGGTATTCTTTGCGTAGTTGTCTATGAGTGCCTTCGTCGTCATGCTGTTGGCTGAGGTCTCCAGCGTCAGCTGGCATCTGTCGAAGTATTCCTTGTAGTCGTTGAGGTGAGTTGCGTAGATCTGGTTCCAGCTCTTTGCAGCCGCATCGCTGATGGTGTTTTGCACATTGGTGGCCAGTGTGGCGGCGTCTATGCCTGTGACGTATGCCGAACCGACGGCGTCATAGTCTGTGGCGGCGGTGAATAGCACCAGCACTTCGTCTGCTCCGGTCACCGTGATGCCCTTCCCGTCGGTGGTCATTGTCCCGTTGGTGGGGATTACCTTCATGCGCGCGTTGTATCTCACCACATCCAGTTTGCCGCTGAAGCAGGCCTCGCCGCCGGCGTATTCCAGAGTCTCCTCGTGGGTGCCAGCCAGAGTGAAGCGCTGGCTGATGGCGCCTGCCTGTGATGCTGAGAGTCTGATGGCAATCACGTTGTCGGGGAACGAGGAGAGATATTCGCGCTTGAATGTCACCTTGCCGTCGGGGCTCTTCCATGTGGCGGCTGCTGTGGCGGTGGTGAGGTCCAGACTGCGTGCATATTCCTTCACTTTCTTCTGGTCGGTGTCAAACATCTGGCTCAGGTCCTCGATATAGATATATCCGAGATTCTGGTAGCCTCCGCCGCGGTCGTAGTTGGTGGAGGAGCCTGTCCAGAGAGTCTTCTCGTTGAGCTGAATGCAGTCGCGGTAGATGCCTCCGTAGATCATTCCTCCCAGTTGTCCGTTGCCTATGGGCAGGGCATATTCCATCCAGGGGTCGGCCACGTCGGCGGCAGTCACCGGCTCTTTATACCACAGAGTGAGGTTGTTGTCGGGAGTCCATTCTGTAGCGCCTTCGAATGCCCATTCATTGATTTTTATGTCTGCGGGGTCAACGAAGAGCAGCGGGTTGTTGCTGTCGTTGGCGTCCCATGCGCCCAGTTCTTTGCCGGCGCCTGCTCCGCCCCATTGATTCATGCTCTTGCCGTTGCTGTTATAAGCCTGAATCTCCCAAGCCGGGGCGTAGGTGCTGTTGGCGGTCTCGATGATTTTCAGCTGCCCTTTCTTTGTGGCAGAAGCGATAAATCGGCTGCCGTTATATACTATGTGGCGTCCTTCCTGGTCTATTATCTCGCAGTTGTCGTAGTCGCCCACCAGCTTCCATAGCTGAGTGCTCTTCTTGCTGTTGGTTTTCGCTGTCTTCAGATTGGCACCGTTGCCCATATCTTCCAGGGCTGCTTCGCCGTTGCAGAACTGGATAAGATACCACGTCTCGCTGTCGCCGTTGCTGAATGTTATTGGGGCGTCGTCTGCTCCGTTGTAAATATATACAGATGAGGCGGCGAGCTTCAGCGTCAGCGGGGTGTCGATATCAATCGGTGTGCCAGTGGTGAGTCCTGTGAGTGCTTTCTGGCTGAAGGCGTCTGTGAGGATTATGGATGTGTTTATATAGTCGGGGATGTCCAGCGCCTCGCGCAGGGTGGTGGTGAATGTCTGGGCCGATGCTGAGGGGTTGCGCAGT
The DNA here is from genome assembly GCA_024699495.1 of Bacteroidaceae bacterium. Taxonomy (GTDB): domain Bacteria; phylum Bacteroidota; class Bacteroidia; order Bacteroidales; family Bacteroidaceae; genus Physcousia. Next base: position 68,001 of record JAILPK010000011.1, read on the forward strand.
GCCAGTGTGGCGCGCTCGCCGTTCCAGGCTGCCCATCCATAGACATTGGCTTTGGCGCCGTCCCATGGGTTGCCGCCCACCCAATGCACGTCGGGCAGCACATCCTCCTGTGCTTTCTGCCATCGTATGCATTCGGCCAGGTCGCCCCACAGAGCGCCGTTGTTGATGCTGTTCATCAGAGCGAAGTCAGCATATACTTCCACCATCCCGCTGCCGCAGGCGAAGGCGCAGCGCATCTCGCGCACCACATCTTCGTAGTTCTTGCTCATGTTTGCTATCCCGCCTCCGTAGTTGGAGAGGATGAAGCCGTGGGTCATCAGCGTGTTGATGGGGCAGAGGGGCGAGTTCTGCACAAAATTCTGATATACGAGGCGGTCGCGGTAGGTGATCCACTGCTCGCGTGTGTTCCCCTGGTTGCCTATGGTTCCCCAGTCATTCTCCTGCCTCCACACAGCGTCTGTGGCTTGGAACCAGAAGGGGGATGCCCAGGTGCCCACCGTAGTGTTCAGGAACACGTCGGGCTTCACCTCGCGCAGTTTCATCTCTATATCTATGATGCCCTCGGCGTTTTCTTCGCCGGTGGCCCCTGCGTCAGGTCCGGTGGCGCTGAATTGTGCGCTGATGCCGTCGAACTTGAAGAAATTGAAGTCGTAGTTATTCAGCATGTAGCTGGTGCGGCTCAGGAACACATCGTAGTAAGCGGGGTTGGAGAGCTGCATCCCTCCCTTGCTGCTCCAGTAGGCGCGGCGGTAATTGCCGCTCTGTCCGTAGCCTCCCACGGGGCCGAGCCAAGCGCCTATATGTGAGTCCATCGAGGTGGCTGCGTCGCTGATATTGCGGAATCCGTCGGGGAAATTGGGGTTGAATTCCCACGTCCCGTATTCATCCCATCCATCATCCCATACAAAGGAGCCTATGCCCACCCCGTTTTTGTCGAAGAGGTTGGTCTTCCATTGGTTGAGCACTTCGAGACACTGGGCCTCGTTGAAGTTTGTCGTATAATTCTGGTCGTTGTTGCGGTTGATATTCAGTTCGAACCATGAGTTATACATCGTAAATGGGCGCCAGGGCACTGCCCGCTCGCGCTCGCTGTAGCAGAGGAAACTGCGGCGTGCCTGCCCCGGGGCGATGAGGCCAACCACGGCGCTCACCTTCCATGTCTTGCCTGCTGCGAGAGTTGTCTGACGGCTCCATTCGCCTCTGATTACCGTGACGGTTGCCGCCGGCAGATGCAGCACATAGTGTTTGTTGTAACTGAGGTTTATGTTTCCCGAGGAGGTGATTGCCTCGGTCTGGGTTTCGCAGTAGTAAATCAGGGTGTAAGTCCCGGCTGCTGGCACGCTGAGCGAGTATTCGTTCGCTGACTTCTGAGTGCCGGTGAAGCCGATGTGATAGTCTGATGCCACCACGTTGTTGTCGCCGTCGCGCAGTTCCACGCCGACCATATTCAGGCGGTTGCTGCCGCTCTTATACAGGAATTCGACCTTGAGCTCGCCGCCGGCCTCGCCTATGGTGATGCCTTTGCTCATCTGCCTCACGTAAGTCTTGCTGAATCCCAGTTCTGCTATGCGGGCAGGCAGGTCCGTCACGGCGCTCCATGAGGAGGCTGTCCAACTGTCTGTGCGGCTGCCGCCGATGCTCATCAGCGGCGCTTCTGCGGTCCCTTCCGCCTCGCTGCTGCTGCCTGCTGCGGGCAGCACATTGGCGTTTGTCTGTCCGTCGAGGACCAGCTCCGGGGCTATCACGTCGCAGCTCCATGTGATTGTCCCTGTGGAGTTGTAGGCTGTGGTGACGGCGTCCGTCACTATGTCGCGGAAGTACCGTACCATATAATATCCGGCTGCAGGTATGTTCAGGGTATATACGCGCTTCTCCTTGCCGCCGCCGGTGTAAGCCTTGTGATAGTCGCTGGCTACCACGTTGCCGCTGAGGTCAACCACATCCACGCCGGCGATATCCAGGCGGTGGTCGCCGCCGGACCACTGGAAGGTCACGGTCTGAGTGCCTCCCTCCAGAATACCCACATATCCCTTGGCTGCCTCGATTCCGCTGGCGGGCAGACCGAGGTCCAGAATGCCCTGGGGAGTCTCCTCGCCCGGGCTCCAGTTGAAGTAGGTCCCAGTCCATGAGTCGAAGGTGAAGGGCTCGGTGCCTATGCTGCCCACGATGGAGTTCTTGCCCATCGGAGTCTCCAGACCGGCAAATATCCTGTCGCTGGCAATCACTGCCCCGCGGGTGTTACCCACCACGGCCGGCGCCTGACTGCTGCTGCTGTTGTCCACAGAGTAGAGCATGGGCACGATGGCATTCATCTTCACGTCAGCCGCGGCTGTCAGCATCAGTTCTGTGCGCAGGTAATGGGAGCCGTCGCGCAGCGCTGCCCGCCATGTCAGAGTCAGGTCGCCGCAGGTGAATACTGCTTTCAGAGCCTTGCCGGGCAGTTTCAGCGAACCCTTGGCTGCGCTGGCGTCGGCCGCGAGCGTCTCTATGCTCACGTCACCCAGCGTCATTGCTGACGAGGGCGTCTCGATGCCGTCGGCCTGACGAATGCTGAACAGGTCGTCGGAGGCCTGCAGCCCCATGGCCTCGCAACCGCCGAATGACAGTTTGCCGCCGCTCTTGACGAAGGTGGCAGAGAAGAGGTCGTTGCTTATGGTGTATTTCCCGTTGCTTTCTGCGGCAAGAGCCGTCCCGGCCTGCTGCTGCTGGGGGAATATGACTTTCTGAGCCTGTGCAGCGAGGCAGAGGATAAAGGCCATGGATATTAAAGTCAGTCTTTTCATGCTTTTAGGTAGTCTAATTAGTAATCTTTCCAGTTAGTTAGTTGCGTTCATCGCTGTCGTAGGGCGGGCGCCCCTCCACAATAATACATTTGCTTTGCAAAAGTAATAATAATTTTCCATATCCAAGCAATTTAGACGAAGAAAATACAGAAAATATTTTCCCGCCCAATCACACTGTAAAACATAAGCAGCTATATACCTCACCGGAGTGAGACATATAGCTGCTCTTATCGCGGTCGGGGCCGTAAGAAACCCCTCACTTATTTACCATTCGTCGTCCCAGTCGGAGCCGCCTTCACCTTCGAATTCGCCTTTGCTGAGCTGAGTACCGTCACCTGTTCCGGTAGCACTTACTGTAAGAACCTCGCAAATACCTTGGCAATCCAGCATTACTGTCTCTGTTCTCGGAATTATATATGTCTTTTTCATAGGATTCTTATTTTATTGTTTGCATTTGACATGTTACTTTCACATTCACTTGATGACAATCTTTTTGCCATCCACGATGAAGATGCCCTTAGCGGGGTTCTGAACGCGGCGACCGCTGAGGTCATAGACCACCTTGTTCGGATTCTCAGCAGCTTCAATAGCTTTCACTATAGTCTCTGTGTCGAACTTGAAGGTGAAGCCCTTAACGCCCGCTTCGAAGGCAGAACTGGGCAGATAAGCCTTGAAGCCAGCGAGGGTGCTACCTGTGGTCGTCGTTGGGAAGAAGCCGATGTCTGAGCCACCACTGCGCTTCTGTAGGGTGTAGCTGCCATCTGCAAAGGCAATGGTTGCAGCCTGACCAGCGAGCTTATTGGTACCTGCAAAAGCGTCGCTTGTGGTAATGGCAAAGTTGAATGTGGTTGCTTCCTCCAGGGTAGAGGTTGCTTTCAGCACTACAGGAGTCTCAGCAGGGATGGTAGTGCTAATCTCTGCCAGCGTAGCTTCAGTGTCAGACAACTCACTGATGTAATAAGCCTTCACACCACTTGGGATTGTCACAGCCACAGGTGCCCAGAATGTAGCATACTGAGCAGTGCTGATGGTGACGGGCAGCGAGGTGACTTCTTCAAGAGTCCAGTTAAGATTGTTTGTAGTTACGCTGCTGACGTCATTGTAGCCACTACGGTCACAACGTGTACTTGCATCATAAAGGAGATTATAGGTATAAGATGAGGTGTTCTTCTCAAGATTTATGAAATACTTACCAATGTCATTTGAACCTAAGAAAGTAATTGTGCTACCTGTACCACCTACGCTGGTCCAACCCCAATTCGTGGTGCCACTTCCACCTGTTACACCCCAATAGATTCCGCTACTGTATGATAAGACGTGAGAACCGTCGTAATAGAAGATAGCAGCTGTTGCATCTGCTCCCATAGGATAGCGTGATTCAACTTTATCTCCATAAAGAACATAGTTACCACTATTTCCGCCTTTAAACTTCAGGAATGAACCCGTTGCAGGTTGGTTGATTACCAAACCATTAATTGCGTTTTCCAACGCAGTCGTATATCCTTCAATAACAGACGCTGTTGCATTTGATTCACCAGTAGCAACACTTGCTGCGTTAGTGATAGCTGTGCTTAGGGCATTGTCGGTATCAGTATATTTTCCTAGTCCTGTACCTACGTAATAATTCTTATAATTCAAACCTGCATTATAATAACTCGATAAATAAGACATTAAACTGGCAAAGTCTGCAGGATTATAAAAACCAATTGAAATTCCATCGTGAACACTTGAATGTACAGCTAGCTTTTGATCAGTTCCACCTCCTACACCGTTTACTGATAGATAGAAATTATCTGTAGAACGCTTCCAATAATAAATTGTTCCGCAGTTAGTGGTGGAGCCTGTTTCGTAGGTCCATGCAGTCCCAGTAGATTCCAAAGTAATAGCTGTCGAATTCTTTGAAGAATTACTATAAATCGATGTGCCTGTTGATGCATTTTTTATTGTGAAAGTAATATTTAAATCACTTATCACAGGAATTATAGCCCATTCGTATAATAGGTTTTCTGTATAAGCGCCATTACTGTTAGCATTTGTTGGAGCATCCCCAGAGTGGCAAATGACGTTTGGGCTACTAGCGTGCCAGAGGAAGTTCTCAGAACTATACAAATTCTTATTGTGGAAACTCCCTATGTAAGTGTAATTATTAACACTGTTTGAAGAAATCTTAAATGGGAAAGTAATCGTAGCACTATAAGTGTTGCCATCCCATGAGCCATTAGAAAGAGTATAGCCATAGCAACCAGAGAACACGGGTATTGATTGCCCTGTGACTCCAGTAAATGAGCCTGTGTATGTAGCTCCATTGGCATCGGTCAGGCTATAATTTAGTGTTGATGTACTGGGACCTTGGATGATGGCATAACAATTACCTGCATCTTGGCTTGATTCTGTATTCCAAACAATGCCATAAGTTCCACCTGTACCAGCATTCATAACCTTTTCACCAATTTTAGGCATTAAAGGAAAGTCGGTAACTTCAGTTGCACCTGTAGTAAGGACACCGTTTGCGGTGCTTGAAATAGCACCCGTCTGGGTGACGTATAGGCCATCTGCAGTTTTCAGATAGTAGCTTTCATTTTCAGAAACAATCTTAAAGACTTCAGGAGAATATGATGTGCTCTTCACTACATTACCGACATTAGTGGCATTGGCTATTGTTGTGAAACCACGGCGACATACTAAATAATACGTATTCTCACTACTGGCGTCTTCCAGAGACGAAAGAACGGTAGCTTGTACATTAATCGTAAAGGAACTAAAGATAACACGTGAACGGCCATCATTTGTACCAGTAATAGTGAAGGAGGTGGTGTTTGAACTCAGTCCAGTAACAGCAACTTCTTTATCAGTAGAGGTGTTCAGTTCTGTAGCTGAACCACCTGCCGGGGTGATATATTTTTCAGTATCTGATACACCTTCTTCATAGCTCATTGCTTGCATCGTATAGCCGGTGATGGTCAGTCCTTCAGGAACAGAGATGGTATAAGAACCATTAAGAAAATAACCATTAATTCCGCTTATTGTGTTTCCATTACTTGTAATGGTTACGTTGGGCAACTGTGTGCTAGAATTGCCACCAGATACCCATTTTACTCCCCAGTTGTTTGTGGTTGCACTACCACTTGACGTGTAGACTATTCCGTATGAAGAAGTGTGGCCAAACGTCACCGTGAAGCTTTTTGTTGTTGCATCTGCCCACGCCCCACTCACCGCCATGAGCAGTGCGCATAAAGTTAGTAGAGATTTTTTCATGTGTTTTTGTTAGTTATTCTATTTTTGATTTTACTTTTGTAACTCCGCAGTGGCGGAGGGTGCTCTTTTACGCTCGAACATTATAGTTCCCACGCTTTTTGCAGTGCAAAGTTACGGAATTATAGCAGAAGGTGAAGCGCTGGAGAAGTTAAATAAACTTAAACTTTTCATTTGTCGCTGTTTTTCATCTCCTCACCAAAGAAATAGCCCCCGGTTACGCCCCTCAAGCGGCAAAATATCACCAGTTAACGCTCCTAATTTTGACCCGACATTCCAGTTTCAGGTGTTTGATGCACCAACAGAGTTTTGATTTAATAATTCTCGTCTGTGAGGTGCAAAATTCTAATGATGCGGCAGAAGTTGCGGCAGGAAAAAGAAATAAAAAGAAAATGAAAGAAGAGTTTTCCCCAAAACCTCTTTATAAAAGAAAGAAAAGTTTGAAAAGGGAGAAAAAAAAGAACAAACTTGCGAGGACAATAAGCAGTTTGAGGGTTTAAGGGTTTAAGGGCTGCGCCAGAGTCAACAGGTCAACAAGTCAACGAGTCAACGAGTTGAGCGGCCTTCGTCCGCAGGGTTAAGGGTTTAAGAAGTATAGGGGGGGGCGGCTAACCCGCCAGGCATACTCGCCGCCACAATGCGGCTGAGGAGCTCCGACGATTAGAGGCAGGATGATAGACAAAGTGACACAGCCAAATACATCGAGGTGTAAGTGCAAATACATCGAGGTGTATTTACAAATGCATCAAGGTGTATTTGGTTGTGTCACTATAGCGGCTAACGCCGCGTCTAAAGTCCAAAGTTTTCTAGGGCTTCTGAGTCTTCTGAGGCCACTGGGGCTTCTGAGCTTCTGAGGCTATTGGGGCTTCTGAGGCCACTGGGGCTGGTAGAGCTAGTAGGGGCCACTGGGGCTTAGGGGGCTCCTGGACCTCAGACCTTAGACCGGCGAAGCCGAAAAGCGGCTGCCGCTTACTGGTTTCGGGGTGGGTGCTGCGGCTGGTGGGACCGCGGCTTCATTTGTCTAAAAGTGATGTCTTTTTTGTCTATTTTCTTAATTTTATACATTTCGTCACCAACCTTTAGACAAATGCGTATGTGCCCTGTCTGCAAAAAACCTTACTTTTGCAAGCCGAACGCGCGCAATCGCTAATTTAAGACCCTTGCCCGCTCAATTTTGACTAAAACATAACTAAATTATCTACTAAATTATCTAATTCAAAATGGTTAATGAAAGACTAAAGATGAAGCATATTCATCTATTTTTCTTGCTGACCTCGCTGCTGATGGCGAGTGAGGTGAAGGGTCAGGAGGCTTATACCGAAGCAGACCTGACAGACAATGGATGGACGGAGGTGACGGAACTCAACACGTCCACGTTGGGACAGTATTATTATGTATTCTACTCTGTGGAGGGCACGAACCTGATGCTGGCACAGGGAAAGGTGACAGGTTATCAGCAAGACGAGTTGACGGGTGTGTATAAAACAGCTGTGAATCCGCTCGAGGATAACACGATGGTGTGGACCATCGATTATGATGAGAATTTGGATTATGGCCTCCGCAACCTGTCAAATCCTACGCTGTATATGCAGTCGCGTGAGAGAAAAGATGGTTTAGGCCCTTGGAATGTGCAGTTCCACTGGGAAAC
>JAILPK010000026.1 GCA_024699495.1 Bacteroidaceae bacterium
GCGCTGAAGTCGGTAGGCAGGGCGATAGCCTCATCGAGGGCGTTGGTGTGGAGTGACTGGGTGTGCCCCAGCACAGCAGCCATAGCCTCGATACAGGTGCGGCCTACGTTGTTGAAGGGGTCTTGCTCGGTGAGTGACCAGCCAGAGGTCTGCGAGTGGGTACGCAGAGCCATGGACTTCGGGTTCTTGGCGCCGAAGCTCTTGACGATCTTGGCCCAGAGCAGACGGCCGGCGCGCATCTTGGCGATTTCCATGAAGTGGTTCACGCCGATAGCCCAGAAGAAGGAGAGGCGGGGTGCGAAGGCATCCACGTCGATGCCGGCGTTGATACCTGCGCGGAGGTAGTCCATACCGTCGGCCAGCGTGTATGCCAGCTCGATGTCGGCAGTAGCACCAGCCTCCTGCATGTGGTAGCCGGAGATGGATATGCTGTTGAACTTAGGCATCTTCTGAGAGGTATATTCGAAGATGTCGGCGATAATCTTCATGGAGAAGGCAGGCGGATAGATATAGGTGTTACGCACCATGAACTCCTTCAGGATGTCGTTTTGGATTGTTCCGGCCATCTCTTCGAGCTTGGCGCCCTGCTCCAGACCGGCATTGATGTAGAATGCCAGGATAGGCAGCACACCGCCGTTCATTGTCATGGACACAGACATCTTGTTCAAGGGGATGCCTGCGAAGAGCACCTTCATGTTCTCGAGCGAGCAGATGCTCACACCAGCCTTACCCACATCGCCCACTACGCGGGCATTGTCGGGGTCGTAGCCGCGGTGGGTGGGCAGGTCGAAGGCCACAGAAAGGCCCTTCTGACCGCTGGCCAGGTTGCGGCGATAGAATGCGTTGGATTCCTCAGCGGTGGAGAAACCGGCATACTGACGGATAGTCCACGGGCGGAAGGGGTACATCATTGAGTACGGGCCACGCAGGAAGGGAGGAATACCTGCTGCGAAGTTGAGGTGTTCCATGCCTTCGAGGTCTTCCCGGGTATATACTGGCTGGATATCAATCTGTTCAGGAGTCTTCCAGTTGGCGGTGATGCCATTCTCCTGCTGCCATTGCTGGCCATTTTTCTGTTCGATGCCAGCAAAGATGTCTATATTTGCAAAATTCTTTTTCATAATCAGATACCCAGTTTAGTGTTCAACTCTTTGAGCGTCTTGAGCTGGTCAACACGCACATGGATAAAGTTCTCTATGCCGGCGGCCTTGAGGTCCTCGGCGCAAGCGGGAGCGCCTGCGATGATGAAGATAGCCTTGGGATCGGCAGCCTTCAGGGCATTGTAAGCGGGGATGCCATACTCGGCATACTCGTCGTCGCTGGAGCAGAGCACCACGATGTCGGCACCAGCCTTCACAGCTGCTTCGACGCCTTCCTCCACGGTGGGGAAGCCGAGGTTGTCCATCACCTTGTAGCCGGCTGCAGCCAGGAAGTTGCAGCTGAACTGAGCGCGGGCCTGACGCATAGCCAGGTTACCGATAGTAAGCATGAAGGCGATGGGCTGCTTGGCAGCCTTCTCGGTGGTGAGGCGCAGGGTCTCAAAGTCAGAAGCCAGACGACTGGTCTTCAATGCCGGAACATCGGGATCGTCGGAATGCTTGCATGAGCAATCACAAGCAAGAGGTTCTTTTCCCTCACTGGTCTCTGTGAAGTTCGGGAACTGATTTGTACCAAGAAGGAACTCCTTGCGCTTGCCTGCATTGGCATGACGGCCCTTGTCGGTGTCGTTGATGGCCTGTTGGATAGAGCCTGCCTTTACAGCTGCCAGGAATCCGCCCTCCTCTTCAACAGCGAGGAACAGCTTCCACCCTTCCTTGGCGATGGCCACAGTCAGTTCTTCAACAAAATAAGAACCGCCGCTGACATCAACGATCTTGTCAAAGTGGCATTCTTCCTTTAGCAGGAGCTGCTGGTTTCTGGCAATGCGCTCAGCGAATTCCGTCGGCTTCTCGTAAGGGGCATCAAACGGAGTGACTACTACAGAGTGAACACCGGCCAGAGCGGCGGACATCGTCTCTGTCTGCGAACGGAGCATATTCACATAGCTGTCGAAGACAGTCTGGTTGTAGGTCGTTGTGGCGGCATTTACCACCATCTTGCAAGCGCAGTTGCACTTAGGCTCATACTGCTTTACAATTTGTGCCCACAACATTCGGGCAGCCCTGAATTTGGCAATTTCCATAAAGTAATTGCCGCCAATGCCCATGTAGAACTTAATCTTCTTGGCTGCGAGGTCAACAGGTACGCCGGCCTCAACCATCTCATCCAGATATTCCTTACCCCATGCGAGAGCGTAGCCAAGTTCCTGATAGACATAAGCACCGCTGTTGCAGAGCAGATCGCTGTGGACCATAACGCAGCGCAGGTTGGGGAAGTCCTTGAGCTTTTCTACCAGCTTGGGCATATTGGGCAACAACATTGTGGTGTCCTTACCCTTCATGAGCATTCGCTCTATCGGGTCAAAGCCGATGCCGCCAACTATTTTCTCCTTGTCATAGCCCTTCTTCTCATAGTAAGCCACTACGATGTCGGCCAGTTCCAATATGTGACGCTGACAGGTGCGGAAGCTGATTTCTACCTGATCACATGCAATGCCCTGAAGCAGGGTCTCAATCATTTCGGCACTCACCTGTTCGCCATGAAAGCGGAAGCCGAGTGAGTTAACGCCTTTACCCAAGATGTCCAGGGCCTTTTTGTTGGCCTCGCTTGGGTCTGTGACAACAATATTCTGGCGCACATACCAGAGATTATTGTCCTTCTTGTTGCCACGAATGAAGGGGAACTCGCCCGGGAGGGCGTTAACTGTGGGCAATTGGTCCACATCTTCCTTCAGATAAAATGGCTGCATGGAGAAGCCTTCGGTAGTCCTCCACACCATTTTCTTCTCGAAGTCAGCGCCCTTGAGGTCCACCTCAATCTTATCACGCCATTCCTGACGTGTCGGGGCTGTGAAGTCCGCGAAGAGTTGTTCTTTTTTTTCTGCCATAATAAAATAATGAATAATGGTTAAATGTGTCTAAAAGCGGACAAAGGTAACAAAGTTTGTTTGGGTGGCCAAATTTGAGTCAGAAAAAGATGCTCAAATCATCAGTTTTTGCATAAAAACTTGCCATAATGGACATAAAGCAGTACTTTTGTGCCGAAAATTATAATCTCTCACCAACGCCCTACCAATGGAATGGCTTATTAATCTTTTTACAAACTCCGATTCAATTGCGCACATCGTGGTGCTCTACTCGCTGGTAATCGCCATCGGCATAGCCCTTGGCCGATTCAAGATCTTCGGAATATCTCTCGGGGTTACCTTTGTCCTCTTCGCAGGCATTCTGGCCGGACACATCGGCTTCACAGGCACGCCGGAAGTGCTCAATTATGTTCAGGACTTCGGACTTATCCTCTTCGTCTATTGCATAGGCTTGCAGGTCGGCCCGGGCTTCTTCGAGAGCTTTGCCAAAGGCGGAATCACCGCCAACATGCTTGCCATGGGCATTGTGGCTCTCAATGTGGTTACGATGCTCGTACTCTATTTCGTACTCTTCTACAATCCCTCAATCCACGGCGGGGAGAACATCTGGAATCTATCAATGATGACAGGTGTCCTCTGCGGGGCCATCACCAATACCCCCGGCCTCGGTGCTGCCTCTGAAGCAGTAGCAAATGTATATAGGGGTGCCGCGCATATCCCGCAGATTGCCTCTGGTTACGCCTGCGCTTATCCCTTGGGCGTTGTGGGCATCATCGGAGCCACCATCGCTATCAGGTATATCTGCGGTATCAGCCTCAATAAGGAGGCGGAGGAGATAGAAAAGGAGATGAATGAGAATCCCCATGCCAAGCCCCACCGCATGACTCTCAGAGCCGAGAACAAAGCTCTGAGCGGGCGCACAATACTGCAAATCAGAGAGTTTCTCGGCCGCAACTTCGTATGCTCACGCTTTCTCCATGAAGGGCATGTGAGCATCCCCAACCGCGACACTATAGTGAACACTGGCGACCTGATGTATATCACCTGTGCCGAGGACGACTGGGAAGCCATCTCTGCATTCATCGGCCCTGTGGACCACATCGAGTGGGAGGAGCAGGATGTGCCCATGGTGTCCAAGAATGTACTTGTCACCCAACCAAACATCAACGGCAAGACCTTCGGTCAGTTGCATTTCAGTTCGGTCTATGGTGTCAACGTAACGCGCATCCTGCGAAATGGCATGAATCTCTTTGCCGACCGAAACCTTCGCATTCAAATCGGCGACAAGCTGGTATGTGTCGGCCCCGAGGATGCCGTCAACCGCGTAGCGAATATGCTCGGCAACGAGGTGAAGCGACTCGACACCCCAAATCTCAGCGCTATATTCATCGGAATAGTGGTGGGTATAGTATTCGGTATGATGCCCATTGCCCTCCCCGGTGTTCCAACGCCTGTGAAATTGGGCCTTGCCGGCGGTCCGCTGATTATTGCCATCCTCATCGGCCGCTTCGGTTACAAGTTCCATCTTGTCAGCTACACCACAACATCTGCGAACCTGATGCTGCGGGAATTCGGGCTCGTGCTGTTCCTGGCTTCTGTAGGAATCAAAGCCGGCGCCACCTTCTGGAATACAGTGACCGAAGGCGATGGTCTGACTTATGTATGGGCTGGTTTTCTCATCACCACCATTCCTATTTTAATAATGGGTGTCATTGCGCGCATGCGCTACAAGATGAATTACTTCACACTGATGGGACTTATTGCCGGTTCCAACACTGACCCGCCGGCCTTGGCCTATGCCAATCAGACAGCGAACAATGATGCCCCAGCCGTAGGTTATAGCACTGTCTATCCCCTTTGCATGTTCCTGCGAATCCTCACCGCCCAGCTCATCATCCTCCTTCTCTACAGCATCGTCTAACCAGCCGTGAACAGCAACCTACTCTCCATCGCCATCCAAGCCGCAATCGAGGCCGGACGCGACATAATGGCCATCTATGATGACCCCGCTGCAGACTTCGGCATAGAGCGGAAGGCAGACAACTCCCCCCTAACACGGGCAGACAAGGCCGCACACGCCCGCATTATGTCCTTCCTGGAGCCCACCGGCATCCCCGTGCTGAGCGAGGAGGGCGCACATCTGCCCTACGAGGAGCGCCGCCACTGGCACCTCCTCTGGATTGTGGATCCGCTGGACGGCACCAAGGAATTCATCAAGCGCAACGGAGAGTTCACCGTAAACATCGCCCTGGTAGAAGACGGCACACCAACGATGGGAGTAATATATGTACCTGTAAAACAGGAACTTTATTATGGAAGTGCCGAACAAGCATCCCCACTTACAGTCCCTCCA
>JAILPK010000074.1 GCA_024699495.1 Bacteroidaceae bacterium
TATGAATATAAAATATGTCTGCTCGATTGACAGGGACTGTTGTAGCGGAATCCCTGCATTAAAGCCGCCCCTTATCAAGGGACTCTAAATGTAGCTGCTGCAAATATACACTTATTTAAGCAACTAAGCAAATGATTAAATGATTATTTAAGTAACATTAACGTTTGGACGCTTTTTTTATTTGCCTTGGCTGTCGCCGAGTGCCGTCCTCGGCTCGGCATAACCATTGAGCAAGCTCATGGATTCTGCTCTCGCCTCGTCTGCCCTTGGCTGTCGCCGAGTGCGACCATCGTCTCGGCATAACCATTGAGTAAACTCATGGATTCTGCTCTCGCCTCGTCTGCCCTTGGCTGTCGCCGAGTGCAACCATCGTCTCGGCATAACCATTGAGTAAACTCATGGATTCTGCTCTCGTCTCAGGTTGCCCTTGACGTAGGAATTACATATATGTATCTTAGTACAAAAGACAAATTCGGCGAATTATGAATAAAGACAATGAAATCAAAATTAACGGAAAAACATACGCTCTTGTGCCTGACACAATCGATGACTTGAACGAATGTGACCGCTGTGCTTTGAAGGATTATTGCCTCGAAGAATGTGGGGATGGCTTGTGTCAGGAAGTATATGGTGTGGATAATGCCCGTGGTAAGTTATTTGAGGAAATTCCTGACGTAGATGTGCTGACAGGAAAGGAAGTCTATGACTATTATCAGGAGCGTAGTGTGAAGGCTGGCGAACGTGCTGACCAGTTGGCATGGATGTTTATCGTTATGATGACTGGCGGTTTGATATCTGGCCATGCGTTTCAGACATTTTCAATTTGTTCTGCACTTGCAGCTATCTATATGCTGCTATCTGTATTACAAGCCGTTTGGCAGACATTTACATCGTGGCTATTCATGCAGAAGATAAACCGCCATCATCTAACACCGGAAGACTATCCTGCATGGGTTGGCTGTGGTGCATGGGCTTTCTTCTGGTTGAAAATGATATCCATCGCATCAGCGGTTATGTATTTCGCTAAAGCAATATTCTTCTAACGAGAGACTGAAAATATCTAATTTTATTTTTTTGAGATATGACTAAGAAGAAACAAGAGGCGAAAGCCACAGAACAGGAGCAGGCCCAACTGAAGCAGCAAATCGAACAGGAGTTGCAGCAACAGGGGATGCAGATGGTGGATGTGTCGAGAGAGCGTATGCTGGAAGGTATCAGGGAGGCCGTAAAACAGATGCGGAAGATGATGCGCGATGCCAAGGCAAAATACGGCATCCGCTACAACGAGAAGAATGAGTACGAGGAGTTCTGCCGGCGATTCGGTTGGGACGATGCAGAGAAGATACTGCAGGAGTTTGACCTGATCCGTGCGAAACAGTCGCAGCAGCCGTCGGTCATCCGTAATGTAATCAAGCAGTTGGGAGAGAATGCCGTTCGCTATTGCTATGTACAGTGGTTAAAAGAACAAAAGGAGAAATCTGAAATTCAAAACACAGCGAAGATATGATTAGGAAGATTATGATGAGCGAGTACCTGAAGCGGTACGACAATATGGATGCCGGTGAGCGGCTGACAATAGCGAAGCGGGTAGGGGAGTGGTTGCGCTCCGCTGCAAAGATGCTGCTGAGACGTGCCGAGGAACCGGAGGCGCAGCTGCAGAACGTGATGCAGTTGAGTGCCAGATGGAACGACGAGGAATGCCGCGCCTGGGAAGAGGGCGCACGATTACTGTCATCGTTCTCCAACATGACTGACACGTGGCTGCCTGACAGACTGTATGGCAAGGCTGCCTACAGAAGCATCCGAAGAATGGTGAAGTGCCTGAAGACGATGGGTGAGCCGGATGGGGCAAAGCCTGTGGCTCTGCAGGGCGTGAACACAGTGGTTCAACCCGTCGGAAAACCGACTGGAACGGTGGCTGACAACAATCAACACAAACACAACGATAAGGGTGGGGGAGCGGCTGCGCTCTATAACCAAGTGCCAAAATGCGCCGCCGGAGCCAAGCCTGCACAGACAGGCGGCACTCCCCTCAAACCCGCTGACGGTAAGACGGCTATCATTCCACGACCAAAGCATATTGACCAGTATGTACATATCCTGCCGAAAAAGACGCAGGAGCGTGCGGCCAAGTATGGCGAACTGATGCGTGCCTTGGAAGAAGCCCGCGAGAATATGCGCCTGCTGATGAACGACCCGAACGCCAAGAATGCTGACCGCGAGAAGTGGGCAAAGACCGCCACGAGGATTGACAGTCAGGTAAAGAGCATCCGCAAGGAGCTGGACGCTGAGTGGGAGAAGGCGGTGAAGGCAGGCCGTGTGACTGTGGATGACCTGGGGCAGGCGCATGTGTTGCCTGCAGGGGAACCAACGGAAACGGAAGTCGAGCTGACGAAAGAGCAGAAGGCG
>JAILPK010000083.1 GCA_024699495.1 Bacteroidaceae bacterium
CAGCGCAGAAGACGAGGCCGTAAGTCAGATCTGCGAGCATCGCCGCAATTTCATCCGGCGCTGCGTGGAGTCAGGGGGCATCAACGAGAAATACCTCAATGGACTCCTCAAGCGAGTAGATTATATCGAGAGAATCCCGAGGTGGCAATTTTAGCCATCTCGGGATTTTGGTTTACATATCGGCCTTCGGCCGCGAAGAAGCCGCGAAGGCTTGCAAATATAGCAGAGTTAGCAAATATAGCGGGACTAACACAGCTAAATCTTTAGAAAAAAAGCCAGAACTCTAGAATAAAACTATAGAAAAAACCTAGCAAATTTAGCAAATCTGGCAACTCTAGAAAACTATAGAAAACTCTAGCAGAGTTAGCAAATATAGCGGGACTAACACAGCTAAATCTTTAGAAAAAAAGCCAGAACTCTAGAAAAAAACTATAGAAAAAAAATTAGCAAATCTGGCAACTCTGGTAACTATAGAAAACTTTAGCAGAGTTAGCAAATATAGCGGGACTAACATAGCTAAATCTTTAGAAAAAAACTAGACCTCTAGAAAAAATCTAGCAACGATAGAAAACTATAGCAGAGTTAGCGAATTTAGCGGGACTAACATAGCTAAATCTTTAGAAAAAGCTAGCAAATCTGGCAACTCTAGAAAACTATAGAAAACTTTAGCAGAGTTAGCAAATATAGCGGGACTAACATAGCTAAATCTTTAGAAAAAAGCTAAATCTTTAGAAAAAAAGCCAGAACTCTAGAAAAAAACTAAACCTTTAGAAAAAAGTTAGAACTAAAGAAAAAACTATAGAAAAAAATTTAGCGGAGTTTTTGCAGCAAGCGCTGACACCCTTCGTAGATGTCGCGCCATGTGGCATCAAAATTGCCGGTGTACCAGGGGTCGGCGACTTCACCATGGCGGTCGGTATAGTCCATAAGCATGCGGATTTTGGAATCGTGGTCCTTGCCGCAAATGCGCTGCATGTTACGGATATTCCAGTTGTCCATGCCGATGAGGAGGTCGAAGCGGTCGTAGTCGGCAGATGTGAGTTGGCGGGCCGTCTTGCCTCGGCAGGAAATGCCGTGTTCAGCCAGTTTTGCGCGGGCGGGCGGATAAACGGGATTGCCTATTTCTTCTGTCGAGGTGGCGGCGGATTCGATGTGGAATTCAGATGAGAGGCCAGCCTTCTGGACCAAGTCCTTCATTATGAACTCGGCCATCGGACTGCGGCAGATGTTGCCGTGACACACGAACAAAATGGATGTAGCGGACTCTCCCCCCGCCCTCCCTTGTAGGGAGGGAGCAGAATGAGATTGGCAGGATAAATTCTCTTTATTCATAGTTCTCAATTCTACATTCTACATTTTACATTTGGTTTCTTCCCTTGTCCTCTAACTACTCCCCTCACTCACAGGGAGGGGCAGGGGGGGAGAGTCCTCCTTAGTGGGGACAGGTGGTGATGGGACAATCAACCATGTAATTCCACTCGGAGTTGTTGTTGTAGGTCTTGACGACGACGGTAACAGTCCAGTCGGTGAAATGCAGACGCAGGGAGAACTTGTCCTGCAGGAAATTATTCTGTCCGGCTTTCGGGAATATCTGGCGTGACGGGTCTGCCGAGGGACCGTCATAGACAATGAAGTGGTCGGCCTGGCCGTAGGCGTCGCCATGGAAAATGAAGTCTCCGCAATGCTGCCCCATATTATATGTCTGCTTGTGGTCAAGGGCTTGTCCCATCCTGCGTGGAGTAACAGTTCCGCCCTGGCATGGTGGGAGGTCTGGCTTCAGCGGAATGTCGCGGCGGCTTTGGGGAGCAGTCATCAGAGTGTTTACCGGTGCGTTGTTCACTTTTGTGCTGTTGGAACCGAATTGCGGTTTGGAGGCGGTGATGCTCAGCAGTTCATCGCGCTGCAGGCCATCTACGGTAAATACGCCGTCGCCGCTGTTGGAGGGCGCGTGTTTTCCGGTGATGGAGGCGTTGATGTTCAGGGCGCAGCCGGAGAGGATTTTCCCGTTTGTGCCGTTTATCGTGCGGAACTGCAGGGAAACGAGGTTCGGGGTCATCCTTATTTTCTCCTTGTCCTTGAACTTAGGTATAACCTGACTGTGTTTCTTGTAAGCTGGATCTTTCTCGGAGATTATCTCTATCCGTGAGCCTTCTTTAGCCTTTACGGGGATGATGCCATTGCGGTTGCTTATTTCTTCTACGGTCTCAGTGTTGCCACTGGGGTCGGTTATCTTGATTCGGTTGCGAACACCTTCCAGGGGCTTGCCTGTGATGGTATCAACGATGACAAATTCGCAGGTATAAGGCTCTGGAACAAGCCAAACGGTCCGTGTGTCATCGTCCTGACGGATAAACTGTTCCACAGTGAAGGGTCCTCCTTCGAGGTCTCCATCCCGGAAATGGATTTTGCTGGCATGAATAGCGATGGTGGCCAGGACAAAAGCGCTGTCGTAAGCAGCAATACCCTTGCCGTCTGTGCTGGTGAGTACGGTACGCTGGCTCTGGCGGTTGTTGTGAGTCAGAGTGACTATGGCTTTTGCGGCGGGGATAGGCTCACGTGTTTCCTTGTTTTTAACGAAGAATGTGAAGCGCTGCTTGATGGGCCGCAGGGGGAGAGAGGTAGAGTCGTTGGCTGCTACCAGTTCCTGACAGGGAGCGTCGGTGCGTAAGGTGTCGGCATAACCATGGCTTCGGGCCAGCAAGTCGGCAGTGGCGCAGTAGCGCATGCCGGGTATGGTGGCGATGCCCGAAGCATCGGTTTGCACAGAGTCAGTATGCTCTTCGCCAAGCTCTTTATACCGGTATATCAGCGTTGCTCCAGGCAGAGGGTCGCGCGTCTCCTTGTCAATAACGCGTATGTGAAGGTCCTCACGACGAGGCATCATCTGCAGATGAACCTTACGCGTATAATGGAAATTATGTTCTTCGCCTGCGGCAGCGTAGCACCCGCTTTTGGCTGTGAATGCCGCCTGACTGAGGCAGTAGAAAATGTAGCTGAAAACGCTGCAGGGGAGGTCGCGGAAGACGGTCTGACCTGCAGAGTCGGTCTTCTGGGTCAGATTTATGGAATCTGTGGCGAAGATACGCATGTCCTTCCATAGGAAGTGGGCTTGATAGTCGATGGTGACAGGCAGACTGTCAATAGGTGCCCCGCTGTCCGGTTCGGCGCAGGTTACTGTGATGTCCTTCTGGCATCGGATGAGGAGCAAAAGCGGCAGCAATAGCAATAACAGCCACCACCAGTTCCTTTTCTTTTTGGGTTTTTCCGGCTCGGGTTGGGGCTCGGGCTCTGGTTCAGGCTTTGGTTCGGGCTCTGGTTCAGGCTCTGGTTCTGGCTCGGGTACCGGTTCTGGCTCCGGTTCTGGCTCGGGTACAGGCTCGGGCTCCGGTTCGGGCTCGGGTACAGGCTCCGGTTTTGGTGGAGTCAAGTCAATCAGGTATTCTTCCTGCCCCTCAACTATAGTGAATGGATATGCTTTTCCATCAAGCGTATATAGAGTATGCAGGCTGCCAATCTCCAGAGGGTGGTCTGAATGGAAAAGGCCATCCTGACCTGTAGTGCGCAGATATCCGCTCTGCGGTGTGTCTATGTGGAAGGAGGTGGCTGGCAGCCGCATGCCGTCCAGAAGGAATCCGATGCTCACCTTTTGGAGTTTCTGCTTCTGCATGACACTTCCCAGTTCGCCGCCCGGCGACTGGTTTGGGAAACGGTAACCCCATGCCACCAGGCCAATATCGTAGCCTTCGGGATTGGGGCGATAGAAAATGTAGTCGTTGGAGGGAAGGGTGAAAAGCGCGTTTGCGGTGCGCCCGTCCATAGCTGACTGCAGCACAGCCTTGCGCTTATTGTATTCTTCCGCTACGGCTTGGCGTGAAATGTCATCGGCTTTTGTGTAAGAGGTCCACCCGTCACCAGGTAAGACCCACTGCAGATATCCGACGCCAGTCTGCGGTTCAGCAAAAATCAGATTGGCGCTTTTTGCTTTGTTTCGCAGTTGGCTGAAGACCTGCGCAAGGGGCACATGCTGTGGTAATAACGGGGCGACGCCGCTGATATTGAGCTTGATATTCATTAGTTCGAGATATATACGAGGATGAAAATTATCAGCCAGATTATGAATGCGACAGGAACAGTCCAGAGGAATGCTGTGTGGCGTGTCTTATGACGAAAGAGCCACATCGCAGCGCCGGCGCCGTAAGCTCCGCCGAGGACAGCTGTTGCAAGAAGCACAGCTTCAGGTATTCTCCATCTGCCGTAATGGGCAAAGCGCTTGTCCTCTGCATACAGGAAGAAAGCGATAATATTTATGGCAAACAGGTAGGTATAGAGCAAAACTGGAGACATAATATATGGAATATTTTAGATGAAACAGATTTGTTGTCTTGTGGGTTGTTGTGGAATTATTCCATTTGCAGCGCGGATTATGCCGGAATATCATTCGAAGAGCAACGCCCCGCCGATGAGATAGGTGCAGGCTACGAGTGCGGCAATACCGATTGCGCCGAGCACTTCGAGGATGCGGGTCAAGAGGGTGGGGCTATGATAGAGGTAGAACGAATATTCGTCTTCCTCGTCGTCCAGCTCAAATTCTATGGGGGTAAGCTGCTCCTGTCCGACGGTAAGTGTCAGCGTGGCTGGAGTGCCCGCTTTATAATCTTTATGGCTGATATGTGTCTGCCCGTTCTCATCGAGATATGCCAGCGTGTTCGGGGCGCCAGGCTGGGAGAAGTGGGCCGTGGCTCCGCTGAGAGGCTTGTCGCCTTCTCCATAGACCGTAACAGTAATGTCCAGCACACTCTCGACGCTGACGAACGGCAATTGGAAGATATATACTTCCTGGTCGGCATCAAGATCGAACATCTGTGTGGTTTCCCCGTTGAAGCCGTCGGCGACTGTCATCGGCTGGCCTTCAGGCACCGGCTGCAGATGAACGCGCCCCTGGGCATCGGTGACGTAAGAAGCTGTTACTCCGTTGATTATCACCTTTATGGGGAACTGCTTGCAAATCTTCCCCTCCTTGTTTACCACTTCTATTACCGGGCGGAAGATGCGGTTGGCTTTTTCTTCTTCCTTGACGGTCTCGTCCTCTTTCTTTTCTTCAGGTGCTTCCTCTTCAGCCTGCTCCTCTTCTTTGGTAATGCTGAAGGTGAAGGTGTTTTCTCCCGAGATGAGCGGTTTTTGCTGGGATTCATTATCGAGACTGGCAGAGCAGAGGCCGGCTTCAGGGTCTATGGGAAGGGTGGTGACGCATACTCCCATCTCGTTGGTGGTGAGGGTTAAGTCACGTCCTTTGTATTGAACTCTGACAGATGCTCCGACATAGGGCAGGCCATTGAGTGTGGCGTTGATCTGAACACGTGTGAATGTGGTGATGTCGATTTGGATTTTGCCTTGGCCGGGCAAGACAGCCACGTGCTGGCGGGCCGCATCTGCCTCTACATCAAATTCATATCCTATAGGCAGGTCACCCAAGTCTGCTGTGCCTTCGTTGTCAGTCTGGCGGCGATAGCCATTAAGGCGAAAGTCGTGGTTTGCCGCCGGCTGCCCATCGTAGAGCAGTTCGATGACGACATGCTCCGTTTGTGTCTTGGGAGCCACGGAGCCGGAAGCCGCTCCTTTGCTGATGCGTTCCGGATACCTGTAGCCCCAGGCTGTGAGGCGTATGAGCAGGTGGCCTGACTCATCGGCTTTGTAATAAACGTAACTCTCATCGGGAACGGTGAGAATCCGTTGGCCCATCTGCTGGTTGGAAGCGAAGCGGGAGGCCACGGCATTCATTCGCCGGTGCCACTCATCCGTAACTTCCTGACGCATAATCGGGTCTCCGTCAGCGAGTGAGGTCCACCCTTCGCCGGGCAGTTCCCACTGAAGGTATTCATGTCCGGGCGTACGTTCGGTGAACAGTTGCTCATCTCCAACGCCAAACTGTTTCTTTAAGGCTGTATATACGCGGTCGTAATCATCACCAATAAGACATGATACGCCTGCAGACTTTATTTTGATATTCATAGTGCTAACAGTTTATCATTTGTTTTCGTGGCCTGGGCCGTGGGCGTGGCCGGGCCGCTGGGGTAAGGGTTATTTTTGGTTAATGGTTAATGGTTAATGGTTAATGGTTAATGGCGAGGGGCGGCGGAGCTAGCTGTTCTGGCGGGGTTGGCTGTTCTAGCGGTGCTAGTAGGGCTAGCTGTTCTAGCGAGGCTAGTAGGGCTAGCGCAGGGAGGTGAAGCAGCTTCACCATACTGAACAGGCGGTCGGAGGCCGAATCTCTCATCGCGCATCTCTCATCGCTCATCTGTCTCTCATCGCTCATCTGCGCGGAGCGCTCATCTGTCTCTCATCGCTAATCTCTCATCTCTCATCTGCGCGGAGCGCTCATCTGTCTCTCATCACTAATCTCTCATCTCTAATCTAAGAGCGGCCGGAGGCCTAATCTCTCATCCCTCATCTGCGCGTAGCGCTCATCTGTCTCTCATCACTAATCTCTCATCTCTAATCTAAGAGCGGCCGGAGCCCTAATCTCTCATCCCTCATCTGCGCGGAGCGCTCATCTGTCTCTCATCACTAATCTCTCATCCCTAATCTCTCATCTAAGAGCGGCCGGAGTCCGAATCTCTCATCTCTCATCTGCGCGGAGCGCTCATCTGTCTCTCATCGCTAATCTCTCATCCCTAATCTCTCATCTCTAATCTAAGATCGGCCGTAGATGGTTAAGATTATGTATTTGGGATTCAGAAGTCTTCGAGCGCTTTTTTGATTTCGTCGCTTGCGCGGACCACTTCGTCAATACTTCTGAAAGGTTTGTATCTTGAAAGGATGTTGTTAACGAGAGGTCGGGTGTTCTCATCATAATAGCCTTTTACTGCGTCAACGGCCAACTGTTCTCTGCGGTTGAGAGTGTTGTTATAGCCGTCGCTGGTGCGGCAAGTCCAAAGTTTTACCTCGTCGTCGTTTATAAGCCTGAGCAGTTCTTCCTGGGCTGCTGAACGGCCTGCGTTCTCGCGACGTGGGGCAGGAGCCTCTTCTTCCTGGATTACAGGTGCTTCTGCTGCTTCTTCATCAGCTTTGGGCTTCTTGCTTTCCTCTCGGGCTATGCGCTCGGCCTCCTCGGCTTCTCTTCTGGCAGCCTCTTCCTCTGCGATTCTCGTCAGCCTTTCCCTGATTTCGTCGGCGTCACTTGGCTGAGCGTCATCTGATTTCTCTTCGACAGAGTCGGTCAGTTCTTCTGAAATAACCGTAATATCATCATTAACCTCGGAAGATGGGTTGGAACAAAGTGACATGATTCCAGCGATAATCAGGCAGGACAGTATTGCCCCAAGCGCAATAAACAGCCATTTCTTGCCATTGCTGTTGTTTCCACCAGAGGATGCTGTTGTCTGGGATGGTCGGGAAGAAGGAGTTGGAGCGGCCGGAGGCGTGAAATGCGGGGTGGCGGGTTGTCCGCTTGCCCGGTGAGGGTTTTGTATCGCCTTAATAAAATCGGGGATGTCAGCCGGACTGCCAGCTCCTGTGCTTCCGGTTCCTGTGCTTCCGGTTCCTGTGCTTCCAGCTCCTGTGCTTCCGGTTCCCAGACCTCCAGCCCCCAAACTGCCAGCTCCCAGACCTCCAGCCCCCATACTGCCTCCGTCAGGTTTTTTGGGGGTTGTCGGAACTGCTGCCGGGTTATTGGCAGGAGTTGGTGGCGGCGGCGGAGTGGGAGAGGTTACATTCTCACCCGAATCTGCCGGTGTCCCAGATGGCAGCTGAGTTTGTTTAGCCGGTCTTGCAGCCGCCTTAGTATTTATGGATATTGTTGACTGACAATGAGTTCCAAGTTCGAGACGTCCCACATGCCCCAATTCAGGATAACGGCTATGGCGCATAAGAGCCTCAAGTTGAGTCATATTCTCCACACAATATGCGGCAGCCTCATGACCATTCATCACGGGTAATGACGTGGGGCGCTGCTCCAGACGGTAGCGTCGCAGAAGATTCTGATAGGGCGAACTGTCCACAGGAGAATCCGGCAGCTCATCTCCACCCATCATAGCCTGAATAGAAAAGGCTGCAGAGATGGAGTTAAGTACTTCCATGGGGCTCTTCCCGTCAGCAAGGCGCTGTTGTGTGGGCAAGAGCAGACATACCTGCATCTGACCCGGTTGTCCGTCAGAGGTCTTGCAGGCCCGGGTATGGAGGGCATATAGGGTATAGTTCTGTGCATGGGTGATTATCCACGTCTGCGTCTCATCGACGATAGTGGGAGGTATGGCGCGGAACTCCTCGGGCACAGTCCCGGCTGCAACGAGCGGTTCCTCTTTAAGGCCCGTAGCTAACGGACCGGCGTAGATTCGAAGTGATATATTACGTAAAAAAATCATGGTGAGTTTATGGTTGCAGATTCATTATGGTATTGCGGGGCTCGCTGGAACTTGCTTTTATGCAGTCGGTATCCAATTGCTTCTTATAGGCAACCCATTGTGCCGCAAGCCATGGTATGTTGTTAAAATATTCAACTCTCTTGATGTTCGTTTCCGTGGCCAGGACTCTGTTCACCAGAGGTATGGCTGCATTATGCTTGTCCAGGTCATTAGTCTGCTTCTCGACGTCCGTGATAAGTTTTTTGAAGATTTCTATTGTCACCCAGAAGTTGTCCAGCTTTTTGTAGTGAAGCTGCATCTCTTCTTTTTTGACGTCATCGGGAATATTCTGCATGACTGCATTTATTGCCTTCTTGGCTTCGGAGACATCAAAGGAGGTGTAAGGGCGTTTCAGCACCTCGCCCGAGAGTTGATATGCTTTCATCTCCTCAACCAGAGGGGCCAGCTGTTTAGCCGCATTGGCTACAGTGGGACTTTCCCCGGACAGTTCTACATATTGCGAGTAGGCCGAAAGTAAGTCTTGAAGGTTTATCTCGCTGTATTTTTTGCTGAGCCACGCCTGCAATTCTGTGCTGCACATCTGTTCCAGGCGCATAGCACGGAATTTCTTGAGAGATTCAAGCTGTTTGTTTAGGGAAGCAATCTCTGTGGAGTCTGCTTTGTGCTGTTCCTTCTGTTTGGCAGCCATCTCGCCGAGTTGCTTGAGAGCTGCTTCTTTCTCCTTCTGCAGTTGTTTCTTGTCTGCTTCCAAGGCTTTTGATTTGGTCCACTTGTCGCTGCCCTTCAGAGAGTCACTATTATATTTTTTTGTGAGTTCACGCAAATCCTTTTTTACAGAAGTAGTGTCTTTCTTAAGCCCTTGGATTACAGTAATCAGAGAATCTATTTGTCTTTGTTTGGCTTTTTCTACAGTCTCCAGTTGGGTAATACGCTGGTTCAGGTTTCTGATTGTTGCCTGATCGCCTGTGAGTTCCGGAGTTTGCGCAGGAGCTGGTGTCGGCTGTTCATCCTGGGCTGTAAGGCCAAAAGGGCA
Source organism: Bacteroidaceae bacterium (assembly GCA_024699495.1). Classification (GTDB taxonomy): domain Bacteria; phylum Bacteroidota; class Bacteroidia; order Bacteroidales; family Bacteroidaceae; genus Physcousia. The sequence continues at coordinate 9,394 of JAILPK010000083.1, forward strand.
GAAGGCAGCGAAAGCCAGCAGCAGGGCGTATGTCTTCACAGTTTCTTTTATAGACTTCATATCATTTCACAGTTAGGGATTAACTTTCGCGTCCATCTCCACTTTTATGGTGGCGAGGTTGTCCAGTCCGTATCTGGTTTCCTCGTTTGCGAAGTTCTTATATATCTGGTTGAGCAGATTAAGGTTATCCTGGGTGGCTTCGAGCGTGCTGAAATAATCTACAATCTGACGGCTCAGGCTTGTATAGAATGAGGGGCGTTGCCCGTTGGTTGCGGCGCGCAGCCTGTTCTCCTCTAAGCCCTGCTGAAAGCCAGGCAGATGCTTTATCTCCTTGAAGAGGCGGTTGTTGAGATAGCTTTTTGCTGTGCTCACCAAAGAGTTCTGCAGACTGACAAAGGACCTCCAGTCGGTGGTTCTCGTGTCGAATTTCGGAGTAATAAAGTGTTTCTTATGGACAAAGCTGTTCACATTCGTGTAAAGCTTGTGTATAGCCGTTACGTTTGCTATGCGCGGGTCGTTTTCCATCTTCTCGGCCTTCGACAGCATCGAAACTCCTGCGAATTGCTTCTGCAGGGCAGCATCATTGAAACTGTCGCTGTGCAGAGCGTTGTTGTAGCCTTCGCATGCTTTGTTTACCGCGGTCTCGCGCAGGCAGTTGTTGACTTTGTTGAAACCCTCCAAGGAGAACATCTTCATCGCTTTGCTTTGGTCTATGTCAACCCGCTGCTCGCGGTAGAGAGCCTCGTTCCATCCGCTCTCGGATGCCCAGGCTTCCCGGATTCGGTTGCATTCGTCAGTGATGTTCAGTTTGTCTTCGCTGGCATATTCTGTGGTAGTATTACCTGTAAACAGGCGGTTCCAGTTGATTGCCAAGAAGATACATCCGGCAAAAACGACAAATATTGCAGCTAATTTTATTATCTTCATACTATTTAATTATTCTCTGGTTTACTTTCCCATTCGCTGATAGCCTTGCTTGCCTTCGATATGTTATCCCAGGTAAATGGCTTGTATTTACTTAAGACTTCATTCTCCAACTTGGTGGCTTTCAGCTCATCGCGCTTTTTGAGAATGTTCTCGATAGCATTCTGCTCAGACTTCGATACAGCACTTTTGCTTTTCCACCCGGTATGATTGCGGCAGCCTTGCAGGTCGCTCTTGTTCAGCAAAGCCAGAATCTCGGCTCTGTCCTGAGCTTTCTTCGCTTCTTCCTGCTGCTTCTTCTTTGCTTCTTCTTCTTCTGCTTTCTTTTTCTTGGCTGCCTCCTCAGCTTTATTCATCTCATCTTCAACTTTTTCCACCCGTTTTGCTTCATCCGTTTCAGGAGTGGTTGGCTCGGGGGCTGTTGCTGGGTTGTCATCGGGTGATAGGTCAAGAGTTCCTGCGGACATAGCCTTGGTGCTGTCGTTCTGGTTTGCGGAAAGTGTGTCTCCATAAACTACATCGTCATCGCCCGAGGGCGTATTACTTGGTTCGTTGTTTCCAAGAAGCCACCATAGGCAACCGACAAGAAGACAGCCGCATGCGAATCCTACCAGGGCGCTGATAATCAAGGATTTCCGTGAGTACCCCGCCGCTGTTTCAGGAGCGGCAGCAGGAGCCGCCGGCATTTCGGGAGAAACAGGCTTGGGGCTTGTTGGTCTTGAATGGGGCGTTGCGGAAGCTGCAGAACTTTTTTGATAAGAGATAGTGATGGCCACATCATGCTTAGACTTATCTGTCTGAGACGTAACGCTAAAATAGTAATCTCCGCAACGCGATGGCATCAGTTTTGCCTCTCCTGTGGCTATTGAGGCGTCAATCTGATACGGGTCGCTGATGGGAGAGGCGATAATATCGCTTATGTCTTTTCCGGATATCAGAAGGTGTATCTTGCCAGACTTGAGCAGATTGATTATAGCATTCTTGTCTTCCGTCTGCAAATCTTTGGACCCGGAGCGTTTCAGAACTACTTTAACGGTGTATTTCACTATACGTTTGGGAATGGTGCAATGTATGGTCTCCGTCATCGGGTCCAAACGGACGTTGGCCCCCTCAAACGACATCTGCTGACCGGCGGCTGCAAGCAGTCGGCCCAGGGAGAACGACACATTTGTGTATTCTACCATGCTGGTGCTTTCGAGCGCGGTGGTATATTTGTCTTCGGGATTCCGCAATGCCTGACCGGTTGGAGTTCCGTTTACTATTATATTATATGTATGTACGCGCGGGATTTCCAGGTTTTCCAATCCGATGGAATTCTTACAGAGAGCTCCGATTTCAATCTCCTTGTATGATGCAAATTCGGGGAACTGAGTGTCACGCATGAAGTCGGCCATCTTGTCTGCCGGCACATTGAGCGTTCCGGTGAGCCCGTTCGGGTTCATCTTGATATATGCATAAGCGGAGGGGACCAGAGAATACTGACTGACAATCTGGCGGAATGGCTCGTCATCAATTTCCTTGTTGATAAAGCTGTGACGGCCGTCGGTCTGCGGCGCCATATAGTTGGCCACAAACAGGTTATATATATCCTGAAGCAGGGTGTATGGGCTTTTCCCATCTGCAAGGCACTGGTTTGACGGAATCGTAATGGCAATGCTGAGAACACCTGAAGCATCAGCATCAAACGACTTTACCCTGATGTCAAGCATCATATACATGATATATCCGTCGCCGTGTTTTACAAGATATGAAGGGTTGTCCGCTATTAGGGATGAGCGGTCCATGTTATCCCCTTCGTTACCTGCCAGGACGCCTACGGTGACCAGTGGCGCAAAACCTGCGCGACGTTCTTTAGTTCCTCCGATGCGGAGGCCTATCTGTGGGATCATAGGATTATAGAATTAGGAGACTCTCCCCCCGCCCTCCCTTGTAGGGAGGGAGCGAAATGAGGACAAGAGGTGAAGAGCCATGATGAATATTATATGAAGATTATAAATGCGCAGCTTAGCTGATACTCTCTTTAAAGCGGTCCCACCATGTCTTTTCCTTCTTGCCGGCGGTCACAAAGCGGATGGTATCAATAATCTTGCGTGTCTCTGTGTCATTGAAGTCGAACACATCGCCGAGGAAGAATTTCCCGAGCGAGAAGGTGAACACCTGTGGCCGGTAGTTGGTGGAGACGTTTATGCGTTTTGTCTGACGGCAGTAGGTCTTCAGCTGCTCCACAGGACCGAAGTATTTGGAGGTAAGCAGTTCCCTGGCTTTTTCCAGACGTACGTCAGCCTCGCCCAGCATGTCTGCCTTGGTGACGATGAAATGAATGGCATCTACACGCTGCATAACTGCCTGGTTCTCGGGGAGTTCAAAGAGGGATACGAACTGGTTGAGGATAGAGAGCTGGGAGATGTATTTCTTGCGGATTCGCTCATCGATGACATTTCCCTCGTTGTCCTTCACTTGCTCGACATATTCTACCTTCACCTTATCTTTTGTAGAATCGACGATGATGAAGAAGACCTTGCGGTTCTCGTTTTGGAGCAGGTTGGTAGCACCCGTTCCCATATCAGCAAATGTGACCTTGCTGGACTCGGCGATTCGGAGCGCGAACTCCTCACCGGACATTTCAACGAGATTGATGTGATGCTGAATGTAATTGTCCCCTTTTGTCTGTTCGCTGACCTGTCCGTTTATAGTAGTAACGAACTTGCCAAATGTGCGGCCCGGGGTGATGCCTGCGTGAACATATTCCTGAAGAGCAGACGCATAAGGGCCACCGTTGGTTTTCATATTGAGGGTATATCCCTGTCCGTTGGCTCCGGCCAGTCCCATCAGCAGACAGGTCTTACCGGTTCCCGGGGTTCCGAAGAGATAGATGTCTGTGCAGCCTGCAGGAGCTGTGATATTGGGGTCTTCAATCTGATAATCCTGAATTACGGGGAAGAGGTCGCGGTCCAGCTGCAGCTTTTCCCAGCTCTCTTCTGTGATCAGTTCCTCGTCTTCCAGCTCCCAGCGCGTAAATATGTCTGCTGCAAGTAGGCGCTCGACATCGTCCTTGCTGTATTCTGAGGGATTGGATTTCATCTTGGCCAGTTCCTCATCCCTAAGCTGATAATAGAGCGCGTTTACTTCATTGATAAATGGGCTGTCAGGATTGTTGTCGCGATAGTCGTCAACAAGGAATATGTCCCCCGAACGCTTCACGCTGTCCCATTCGCCAAAACTGGCTATGGCATTATTCGCTTCTGCAGCATGCCGCCCTAAGGGCCAGTCGGAGAGGTAGCGGTTCAGACTGTGAATGCTTATGGCATTCTTGGTGTTTTCCCACATGAGGTCGTCCAGCTCATCCATGTGGACGCTGCTTGGATACTTTAATTTGTAATTACGCAGGTTTGTGTAGTTGCCGCGTTCCAGAGTGGCCCAGTCCGACTGCTCGCGGGCTGCGGCTTCAGCCTCTCTCTGCTTCTGAATGACATCGGCCAGTTCCTGTTGGAGAATGTTGGTAAGACTTTGTGCTTCGCCTGCCTTGGGGCCATCGGAATACCGCTGCAGATAAGTGGTAACCTTACGCTGTACATCCTGGATTTCAGCGGGTGTGTTGCGGGGTGACGATTCTATCTCATTCCAAAGAGCAACTTCTTCTGGTTTACGGCCAGCTTCGCGCAGTTGTTCAAATACGAGTTGAGGAACGACCCCTTCCAGATCGTTCACAGACAAGTCTTCGTAGGTCTGCAGGAGTTTTACCACTTTCTGCAATTCTATATTGGGCTGTTTTCTCAGTTGGTTGAGAAGTGTCGCTTTGTTTCCGTTTAGTGTTGCCATATAAATGTGATAAGTATAATGGTCAAAAAGTGAATTTAGGATATGAACAGATTAGAGGTCAGCGCCTCCGGATACATACTTGCCTTTGGATATGGGCACTACGGACGAGCGCGGGGCCACAAAGTAGTTGAGCAAGACCATCAGATGGAGCAATATCAGCAGGATAAGTCCCAATGGTGTTATCCCGTCGGCTACACGCAGGTTTTGTGCGAACAGGGGAGCGGGCGCTGTTCCGAGGTCGAACTTGGCATATCCGCTTAATGTGTAAGGTGCACCGGAACCGCCTTCAATTACAGGAATCAGTTTGTATTCGTTTTCGAGGGTCGCAATCTGCTCGTTTATCCTGAGCCAGGCCAGACTGTCCTCAGTCTCCAATGAGGCAGCCAAAGACGGCAGTTCGAAGTAATTCCAACTGTTGACCTGCTCCTCCATCTTCCCCAGATATTCAATAACCTCTTCAGGTACTTGGGTGAGAGATGAAGCTTTAGCGCCCCAACGGTCGGGGTCACCCACGACCACCTTTTCCACATATTCAGCCAGGGCGTCTCCTTCGGTGGCTTTCTGGCCGGAGGCTTTATAATTCTTGATTTCTTCTACAGCATACGAGAGGAATGTGGTGCGCTGTTGGTCATAATTCGCATATAATGCCTTTATTGCTTCGATTTCAGACCGGGCCTGCTGTTGCATTTCAGCTGATTGGCCTGTAATATGGAAGAACCGCAGGAAGGGAGATGCGCACAAGACAGCTACGATGATGTAAACAGCTACGCAGCACCATTCGACATAACGCCAGTTTTTTGCATTTTCTTCAGCTCCCTTGGCTTTGATTGCCATGATGAGCAGGAATGCCAAACCGGCGACTAAAGCGACAGAACCGATTATTGCCCCTCCCGGTTTGCCGTCGGCTGAATGCATGAGCATTCCGAAGAATGATATTACGCCAATTCCTGCAAGACCGGCTAAGGCGATGATATTAGCAATTGATATCTTGCTGCTGTCTGATTTCATATTGATATGATTTATTTAATGGTTGATATTATTTGTTGTTTGAGGAATGTCTCTCCGCGCTTCAGTTCACTTTCTCCATGAGGAATGTCTCTCCGCGCTTCTTTCCGTGGCGTACCCAGTAGGCTTCCAGCATGCGGTCTTTGTTGGGGACGCATACGTAGTCGTCGTGGTTCACGGTGTCGCCGTCTTTACTTACGGCGTCGCCGTCTTGAATAAGCACTATACGGTCCTGCTCCCATTTTACGGAGAGACGGGCGGTGTATATACGTCTGGAGTTGATTGTATGGTGTTCCACCCTTCCCTCTGAGGTAGAGGTGAAGATGAGGTAGGTCCACATATCGTCGATCTTGGCACCCGTATCTGCGTTGTTGAGCGAGAGTTCGTTGGTGCTTCTCCACTTGCCTATAATCAGGTCGTGGTTCTTCATTAGGTCGTCGAAGTTAAGCAGCTCGCCACCCGTGGCATCCAGAGCGTCTTTGATCTGGATAGTAGGTCCGATGGGGTGGGTGGTGTCGGTCTGCTTGGCAGTCATGGTGAGGATTTTGATGACTTGGTCTGTAGTGAGGTCTTTCTTCTTGCTCTTCAGCAAAGCAACGGCTCCTGTAACCACAGGCGCAGCCATCGATGTGCCGTCCATCTCCTGAAGGCCATCCTTCTCTGACACTTTGAAGCCCAGTTTCTTCCATATAGCAGTACAGCGCTTGTCGGTAGCACTCCAAAGCTTGACGCCGGGGGCCGCCACGGTGCTATAGTTCAAGCCAGCTTCCTTGACGATGCCGAAATTACTGAATGAAGCCATCTGTCCTTTGCCATCCACAGCTTCCACCTTTATGAACTCATTGCTGCGGTTCTTGGGGTCCATGCCGCTCAGCAGAGTGCTGTTGCCGGCGGACGTGACAAGAACACACTTATGGTCGTTGGCTACCTTTACAACATATTTCCAGAGCTCCTCGCCAAGTTTGCTGCATTGGGTGGCAGCCACCTGGTCTCCCAAAGGAATCTGCCCTTTAATGTTGGAAGGATAGGCGCGTCCCATAGAGAAATTAATAACATCAGCACCGTGGTATATGCCGTAGAGAATGCCTTCTATCATGTTGGCTGTCGTCAGCTGGGTCCCTAATGATATTGGAATCCAGGTGCATTCAGGGGCTATGCCAGAGCAGCCAATTTTGTTGTTCTGCTCACCAATGGCTATACCGGCTACGTGAGAGCCATGGCAGTAAGCGGCAAGTTCAGCTTCTGACGCCGGTCTGCGGGATGGCGGCTGGACGTTGCGTGTTCGCGTGGGAATATGTATGGGGTCAGTGAAGCGCGTGCCTATCTCCGGGTGTGCAAGGTCGAAATAGCTGTCAACTATCCCGACTTTGATATCCTTGGAGCCGCGTGTGATCTCCCACGCCTCATAAGCTTGGATGAGACGAAAGTACTCATCGTAGGCAGGTGTGGAGAATCCCGGGTCTGAGGGTTTTCCCCCGTCTTCGAGTATCTCGTTTGTGGCTACGCGGAAATCGATGTCCGTAATCTGCTGCGGCAGTTCGTTAGCCACCTGATTGACTTTATCCTGAGGCACAGTAAGCACCATGGTTCCGATGGTCGGATTGTAATACAGCACTTTATATGCGGGGTCGGGATATATTTGTTTGAATTTGCGGGCAAAGTCGGCCATATCGCGTTTGAGATCCTGCGAATTGAATATGACAAAGAGCTGATCTGCAACAATCTGCGATAGGGTGTCCTCCGGATTGGTGATTATCTGTGAGGAATCGATAGGGGGAATAAAATTATCCTCCGGAGCGGGCAGTTCAGGCACTCCGGGGATGGAGTCGTTCCAATCCTCTACGAGTGACGTGTCACGCAGTTCCTCCGGCAGGTTTATCAGGGAGTCGGGCGGGGTGGTGAATGGATCATCCTTGCCGCTGCCGCTGAATGGATCATCTTTATGGCATCCTCTAATCAGAGATATCAGTAAACAGATTAGAACCAACCCCGTCAGGAACAGCAATGTCCGCCATAGGCACCCCCAGGGGCCCCACGGCTGCCAAAACGGGAATGAAGGCTTGCGTACGCGCCCGTTTTTATCGTAAAATATGCGTTTCATCTATTAATTTAGACTATTGATATTTGACAATCTTTATTGTTTGATGGCTTCCAGAATAAGTTTTATTTGTTCGTTTGCCTCGCGGTCGTAGTCAGGAACATTAATATGGGCTATGAAAGCCACATACATATATTCCAACCAGGTGTTATAGTTGGCTTCGTATGCCGGAGTATAACGCCCGGAAGAGGAGAGGATGTCATTGAACAGAGCTGCCATTTCCTCCTCTTCAAAATGCTCTTTTCGTTCGCGCTCTGTCCAGATGAAGCATGGAAGATGCTGCTCTCCGGCCACTCTCCGCGAGGTATTTACCTGGTCTGCGTTGAGATAGCGGAAACCAAAGTCTATAACGAAATCGCTGATGGTAGTAGCTATCATATCTGCAATAAGGTCCTCGTTGATATTTGAGGTGTTGAGGATATCTACATAGTCGGCTATTCCCTGTTCAATCCGTTCGGTCAGATTTACACAGGAAGCCGTGTTCGATATGCATGCCACGAGGTTCGCAAGAACAATTTCATCCATCAGGCCATCTCCGGCAAACGCATTCATAAACTGTACGCTGCCGATATTCTCCAGCCATAATGAAACTAAGGCATCTGCTATTATAGCGGAGTTCTTGCGTTTGATAGTATCCCCTTGGAAGAGTTTCTGCTCATCTACGCCACGTGACCTGAGGTATTCTGCTGCTTCCTCTTGATTGGTGAAATGGTACGTCTGAATGAACATTTCCCATTTAGAGGCTTCGCTGGGACATCCCTCGAAATTGTTACATCTCTTGCGAATCAGTTCGTAATCAACGATTTTCCCCGTGTCGTGGACGGCGCGCCCAAGTTCTGGAATCAAACGGTGGACTTCCTTGAAACTCTGTGCCTCTGTCAGTTGCAACGCTTGTATCAGATGCCCAAAGAAACCGGGATTTTCCTGGCATGTAAATTCCAGTTCGCGGAAAATGCCGTTAGCCTTACGAATGTTTTCAGCAAGCAGCTCGGTGGTGTCATCAGATATGTAGTACTCTTTCATGATGGTCAGGACCTTGTTGAGTACCTGAGAGCATGTGTCCTTGAACTGGGCTTCACGCACCTTGCCCATGGCAGCTGAAGCGCGTGTCAGATTTTCTATAATGTATAAGGAACCGTCGTTGTTGATTGTTGTGGCCACATCCCACGCAAGCTCACGGTTCTCAAAGAACATGGCTGCATCTTCGCTTTCACAGAATGAATCCCGGAGTAATTCCAGATAGTCTTTAGATACGAGCAAATCCATCTCCTTCCCTTCAGCAGCGAATCCATCATAGAGCTTGGACCCTTTCGGACCGGAATATTTAAAGTCACGCAGAAGATAACTGTTTTGGAAATATTGCCCGGGACGTGTCCAGTTCTTAACCCAATCTACGCTGTCTGCCTGGAAGCATTCTTTATAAAGCACCTTCATGAATCTGGCAGACCAGCGGCCATCGATGGCAATTCGCTCGTTTGCTGACGGGTTCTGGTTTTCAGCCATATCCATGTTAAACTTCGTAGCGATGTAGAAGAGCGGGGATATGCCTCCGGCCAGTTGGAGAGTGCGTGCACGTTCTTCCGGGCTTGTTCCGACATATTGGTTCACCCACTCGTTGAGGATGATGTAGAGGTTGGTGACTTCGTTCTTTTCTCCGTGGTGGCAGAACAGCAGGATATTGATAGCGCGTGCCTCACAATATTTATTAAATAGGTAGGCTACTTTACCACGTAGCAGCACAGTCGTAAGGATTTTGGATTGCTGCAGGGTGGATATCTTTTGAGTAGTTCGTGAGCGTGCTCCGGGGAAGTCCAGGAGGTCTGTTTTCTTCAGTAGGTCGTAGTTTACACCTCCCTGAGAGAGCTGTGAGCGCACATTCGGAGAGACAAACGTCATATCATAGCTGCCGCTACCCTCCAGGAAGTCGCGGCTGATGCGGAATACCACCTCTGCACAAACCGAGGAGAGCGCGCTTTTGCTCATTGACGGGCGCTTCAGGAATGTGCCATCGGTCTGTTTCAGATAAGCATCGCATTTGTATTCTGTCTGATCATCAAGAAGTCCGTCTAAACACTGGACACTCATGATTGTGTTCTCGTTCTTTTGCTGATGGAGCACAGCATCAACGGGTAGGTATATCTCTCGCTGAAAGTTGAGTGTGTGTAGTGTCGTCAAGACTCGTTTATATAGTCTGCTCAAATTGGCCTCGCTGTTCCAGAGATATGAGAACACGGCAACGTAGTCTTCTATGGGAATCCGGTCCACGATAAGTGCTATGCGGTCGAAGATGCTGGATTTGTTTATCTCCTGAGCATTCTTGATGTATTTCCGGAAATAGTATTTCATCTCCATGACATCGTCAGGAGTAAGCGGGGTGCCGCGTTGAGGCTCACGGTCGCGATACTGCATATATAGCTGGTCAGCGTGCTCGTCAATTTCATTCCGGCTATCTGTAGTCGGGTCATCAACGTCGTGGAAATATCCGTCGCAGATGACGAGAGTCATATCTGCAATGGAAAGACATTTCATCAGAACAGGATACTCTTTGCTGTAGCGGGACTCATCACGTGAGAACGATGAAAAGCGCGTCACCACACCGGTAGCCTCGGTGTTCGTGGTGATGGGGTTCATGTCATTAATGAAGTTGTAGCGGATTCCATCTGCTTCCACCTCGAATGGTTTTATGGTATGTGAACCGTCGGGAAGAGTGATATCTTGTTGCAGCATGTTGCTCATCAGATAGGATTTACCAACCTGGCTTACGCCATAGGCTGCGATTGCCGGGTTATCCTTCTCCGCTTCAGCAATCTTCCGAAGTTTGCGACGCTCTTCTATAAGTTGAAGGAAACGCTGTTCATAGTGCTCGGGATGGTGGCGCTTAATCCAACCAAGACTGTTGTTGATATTCTCTATCTGGGTCTTTATATCTGAAGCCATAATCTTATAGTGCAAACTGATAATTTAAATGTGAAATTTGAAAATAGAATATGAACAAGCATGAATCAGTGTTCCTGAATCCGTAGTGTAAACGCTCCCTTGTCCATCCAGAATCTGCCGTCCTGTGCCAAGGATTGCATGCGGAGGTCTATTTGAGATGCAGGTATAGTCTCGCCCTCCATGTCGGTCACATCCTCCAAAGTGAGCAGCTCGCGGTCCTCAAAGTAGTTGCGCTGCAGCATGATATTCAGTTGGTTTATGCCGCTGTTGTTGTATATGGCATAAATCGGCCGGGCTTGGTATTTGGGCGAATTATATTGCTTGCATCCTATATAGCAGGGGAATACAGATACGGCCTTCAGAGTGCAAGTGCCGTTCTCAGGTGTGAGCAGCGGTACACGGACCTCCTGAAGGTCCTCGTCGAAAATACCCATGTATCTGGCTGTGGATTTCATGTCTTTGGCCATGCGGGAGAAGTCAAGCACAAGACCGTTGAAGCCTGTGGTGCTTGCGAGATAACCAACTTCTGCACCAACGGCTACGACTGCCTTCTGATTCTCCTGGAAATAACCTTCCTCCGTGGCCAGCGGGAACCAGCGGCCTACCCGGTATTGATTGAGCAGAACCAGGCGGTTGGGAGCTATAGGTATATATTTCAGGAAAAGCTCGGTGAGCGGCTCGAGATTTGTGGGACGCCCCGAAAGCACCAAGATGTCGCAGTTGTATGCATACATTACTACTGAGAGGGCTTTGATGAGCGACTCCATCGTGTCTCGCACTACGGCGGCCACCTCCTCCGGGTCAAAACGCCATGAGAGTTCTTCGAATCGGAATCCGAAGTGATTCTCAAAATGGTCTAACAGGTAAGAGGCCGGTTTTTCGTGGGGGAATATTTCATCGTAGGTGTATAACTTGGAAGGACGCTTCAGCTTGAGGCGTTCCAGCATAAACTGAGAAATTGGGTGGCTCACCTGAGTGCAGAAGTCAAGGCGGCATCTGCGGTCCTTCTCACTTTGGTTTGCAGAGTTCTCAGCAAAGAAGTGATGCATGAGTTCTTGAGTCAGATGATGCCTGTAACGACGTGCATCCTCTTCGTTGATCGCGTTACGTATGTCCTCAACAGTACTTAGATAGGTCTTGGTCTCACGGATACGTGGAATCTGAAGCAGCTCGTCCGGAGTCATGCGTTGGATGCGTGTTGATACAGCGCTGCCAATGCTCCCGATGGTTTCGGACTTATTGTCGGGGCCTTCAAGGATGATGTCACGTATCACGTTATGTAATATGTCATCCCCAGCGGTATAGAAACTGTCGTAATATAGTGGCACTGGAGTAAGCTTCCCGCTACCTCTTTGCCCGTAGGCTGTAACCATTATATCCGTGGTGCCTGCTCCGATGTCAATAGTTCCTATAGTAAGGGAGTTCCCTTCAAATCCCTGCTCTTCCATCTCTTTACGGGGGTGACCTTTGAGTTGGAAGAAGCGATCCACTCGCCCGCTGTAACGTTGTGCTAATTCAGCATAGAGGTAAACAAGCTGACTGGCGAACGCCTCGTCATAGAGCCAGCCGCGTGCCTCAAGCTTTTCTATATCCTGGGTGGGCTGAAGGCGTGACGGCTCAGGAATTATAGTCATCTCAGGCAGGGACGGGGTAAGCTTATGCAGCAGATGCGTGGCATTTTCTGCGGCCTTGCGCAATGTGTGTTGCTCGCGGAGCGGCATTGCAGTGGGGCAGGTAATAATGATGTTTCGCAGATAACGGCGGCAGTCTATCTGTCCGTGCATGTCGCGGAACTTGCTGGAATTGATGTATCCTACAGCCTGCTGTAACATCTCAATCATCACAAATGTCATCAGCGAACTGCGGCTATAATGACATTGGTTGTCTGTCTGGCCTAAGGAGAACAGGTCAAATTCCTTTTCCTCTTCAAGATATGATCCGTCATCATCGAAATGGTCTGTGAAACCTTCAATAAAAATCTGAGGGTTCACACGCAGGTTGGTGGGGTCATCAGACACAACCATAAGCTCCCAACGGTCTTCGTATGGGCGGTCGTCCCAGAGATAACGCTTGGGAGAGGAGTAGTTTGTGGTGCGCTCGCTCTCACCGTGTCCTTCCAGCGAACGGTAAACAAGATGCTTTGCTTCTTCGCCGACACGCACGAGCGATGGCCACTGGAAAAGAGTCTTGTCCTGAGTGAGGTCACCTCCGAAATCAGCGCGGCGAAATACAATTCGCATGTCAAAAGCGTTCTCATACGAACCGCCGTTACGGTCGTATGTGCGCCATGGCTCCGACAGGTCATAGAGGCGAAGCATACGGGCCTTGGTGAAATCGCCACGCTCGAAAAGGACTGCACAAGTGCGGCTGTTGCCTATATCTACAGACATATCCACAGGTATCATTCGTTCGGGCTTGTTGTAGAGCGTAATCTCTGGCGCACCGCCAATGATACGGATATAATTTATAAAATAGACATAGTAAGCGAGGAATTTATACTTGTGCGGATCATCCGAAGAGAGGTCAATACCAAGCAGAGATGCTATGTAGTCACCAATCGGAGCATCATTTTGACCATCAGGAATATTTATGAAATTACCCAAAAGCAGATCTGCCCGGTTGCAGAGAGTATATTGCTTGCGCTCACCGCTCCCGCCCAGGAAGGTCGGACGCAGAATGCCCTCGATATTATCTTCACCCAGACGCGTGTCAAATGCCCACGTAAGGCGATAACGCCGGGTCCCGTTCTTCTGGCGTTCTCCTTCGGGGTCTATGCGAACGCGGCACCAGCCATTCGGATAGCCTGTGCTCTGTCCGCTGACTTCAACCTCATACATTGGCATCGGCAGCCATTTTCCCAAAAGCAACTCGAAGGCCGGACGGACTTCACGTTCCTGCTTGACGCGGAATGAAGCCAGCGAGTTGATGCTCATCAATTCAGGTGCTCCAGTCTCATAATTTTCGTAGATGGCGAGGGGAGCATCTTTTTTTATTCGCGGAACTCCAATGTTATCAAGCATCACTGTTCCGTTGGGGGCCATCTCCATGATTTCATTCTGTCGGAGACACTCCACAGGAACATACAGCCCGTCGCGCTGGCTGCACAGGTCTAAGCGGACACGCGCATCATTAAGGAAGTCGATTGTTTCGAGGAACGTCATCTTAAGCGTCTTGCCGCCTTCCATGACTAAGGGTTCCTCTGGATTGATGTCAATTCTTGTGATTTTAAAATGGAGGCCTGTGTTAGCTATCAGGCTGTTTTGGGTATGTCTGTCCATGCTTTTTGTTACTTAATCGCCCCAAAATTAAGTAAAACATTTGTCGTTTTATGGACAGACATGTAAAAATTACTGTTTTTTTAACGTTTGTTTAATAAATGAAAGGCAGTGAGGCGTGTATGGCTCCATGTTGTCCGGAAAGCGAACCAACCTTTACGGGGTGGGGCAGGGTCTTTGTAAGAAACTAAAAGTTCGCCGTCAATATAATACTGAGTTCTGCCATCATCAAACACTTCTATGCGGATATCATACCAGTGATTCGGGCGCAGAAGATGCGCGCTGTCTGTGTATTCCTGAAGAACAGGTGGGCGGTGGGTGGGGTCGCTTACCGCAAGTGTGTCACCCTTGTAGTGGCGGAATCGTGTTGTCGTGTTGTAATTACCCCCATATCCCAGATAATAGCATCTTTGCCGATAGCTTTCCACGAATTTCCCCCCTCTGTGGGAAATCCCTTTCAGAGGGTCACTTGCAGTTCCCCCCTCGGGCGTTCCTGTTGACATCCAAAAACAGTTTAAATCAGATAGGCGGTCGCATGGGCCGTGATCCAAGATTACACAAGCCTTATATTCTATGGTACAAGGTGCCTCCATTGGCTGGTCCCACCATAATGACAGTCCCTTCGGGGTGGTGATATCCAGCGTGTCCCCCCTAAGCAAAATTCTTGTATCCGGCGATTCTGCCTCAATTCTCCAGTGAGTCCCCTGTGCAGATGCCGTAGAATTAAGGCTTACGAGAAGCGTGAAAGTCAAAACGAGCTTTTTCATAGAACTAAGGAAATAAGATCTTGTTGAATTCGGATGAAGGTTACGGATTCTGGTTGTAAATATTTTGGATGACAAGGCTCGCAAGAGTAAAGCCGAAAATCGCCGTAATGTGAGCTATTGTGCCATTTACCTTGTTTGTTGCCGGTTCCCGGCGTTTGACAACCTCATCAGAATACACGCACATAAACTTGCGTTTGGGGAATTGGTTTAGTTTCTTGAACTTGTTCCTAAGGGCTCTTGCCAAGGGGTCCCCTTGTACTTTCCAGAACTCACTTACCCGAATGTGTGAGGGGTCTATTTTCAGGGCAGCTCCCATAGAAGAAAACAGGTGGGCAGATGTGCGGCAGGTAAGGTCTATAAGTAAAACTTTATCCGAAAGGGAATCGATGGCATCAATCACATAATCGTAACTCTCCAAATGGAATTTTTCTGCTGTTTCGCAGTTAAAAGCCTCGGATATAGCATTGATGTCAGCTGTCGGATTTATTGAGAGAAGCCGCTGCTTCAGCACTTCCACTTTCTGCTGGCCTACAGTTGTATGTGTGGCCATAAGTTGGCGGTTGATGTTGCTGGGGCAGATAGTGTCGAAATCAACAATGGTCAGATGCCGGATGCCTGTCCGTACGAGGCTTTCTGCGCACCAGGAACCTACTCCGCCAACTCCGAATACAATAACCCGGGCTGTTGCTATCCGGTCCATAACATCCTCTCCCAAAAGGAGCTCGGTCCGGCTTAAAAAATCATTGTTGTTTTGCATTTTGTGGAATATCTCTTCTCTTATAGTTTATAATACGGTCAGTTAAAGAAGAATGCGGCATTCATCTTGTTGCTGGATGCATAAGACGAAAGCCGCCATTCTTCAGAGTCAAAAATATTCATTACTCGATACTGCCTCCACCAAGAGCCTGATACAATTCTATTGTGGCATTGATACCGTTTAATTTGTTTGTTAATTGACCGAGCTGAGCTGAGAGCAGTCCTGTCTGTGCGGTAATCACATTCAGATAGTTCACCGCGCCGGTCACATTGTTCTCGTAAAGAGCCTGCGTGGCATCTACCGCTTCCCGAAGACTGGCTACCTGCCCGACAATGAGCTCTTCTTTTGATTTCGCTGTTTGCATTTTTGTCAATGCCGTATTTACTTCGTTGCCTGCTGTAACCAAACTTTGGCAGAAAGCGATTTTGGCTTCTTCCTGTTTGGCTTCTGCCACGCGCTTCTGAGCACGAAGACGTCCATTTTGAAATATCGGTTGAACAATGGATGCTACAGCATTCCAAATCCATTTCCCGGGATTAAGCTCTACACTATTGCCGTTGTTGGTGAAGCCTAAGGTTCCACTTATCGTCAGTGACGGGTAGAAGGAGGCCTTTGCACTGTTCACCGCATAGAAGGCAGAAGCTAAATTCAGTTCGGCTGCCTTCACATCCGGACGGTTCTGTAAAAGAGCCAACGGAACTCCGGTCTCAACCACAGCGGGCATTTGGAAACTGTCAAGATTTGAGCGCTGTATGTGATGGGGAGCTTCGCCAATTATGGTGCATAGTGCGTTCTCTGCTTCCGTGATGGCCTGACGGAGATCTATTACGGAGGCTTCTACAGAGTAGCAGTTAGCGCGAGTCTGAGCCAGAGCGGCTTTGTTGCTGCGTCCGGCAGCCATGAGCTGCTCTGTCTTCTTAACGCTTTCGCGCCAGTTTGTAGCTGTCTGCTCAGAGATGGCCAGTTCGGCATCAAGTACGCAGAGAGTATAATAGAGACTGGCGATGTTCGAAACCAGATTCTGTTGAACAGCCTGCCGTGCATTTTTTGCCTGCTCTACACCAATGAGAGCTGTTTTCTTTGCGTTGCGAAGAGAACCGATGCTGCCTATCTGCCAGGAAGCAGACACGGGAATTGTGTAGAATTTCAGCGGCTTGTTCCAGTCCATGCTGGAGAGCTGTCCCTGCGGAGCAAAGGCAATACTTGGTATGTATGCCAGTTTGGAAACTTTGAGATATTCCTGAGCTTCCTGAATCTGCAGGTCTATCTGACGGATTGAGGCATTCTGTGTCAGTCCCTGCTGAATAAGACTTTGCAGAGTGGGGTCAGTGAAGAACTCTCTCCACGCTTTGGCTCCGAGTCCCTGTTCGCTTTCCCCGGTCTGGGCCGAGCCGTAGAGACCGGTGGTCTGCAGATCAGCAGGACGCTCATAATCCTTGTACAGACTGCATGAGGCAAGAAGCATACAAGCCAGCATCAGGGGTATTGCTCTGCCTACCCGAAAGGAGAGGAGCATATTTTTATACGAAAAATTGTTCATCATATAATTAAATGTGTATTTATGACAATTGTGTTATTTCATTCTCCCTCTTCTGCTTCCTGACGTTGGTGCTGGCTATGCAGTTTCTCCTGCAGGAACTGCTGGTCGGCTTCCACTTTCATGGCAGGACGTATCTTCTCCTGAATCCACTCAAAGAAGATGAAGAAGACGGGCACTGTGAAGAGGATAGCAAAGGTGCCGACTATCATTCCGCCTACAACACCGACTCCTATGGTGCGGTCGCCGTTGGCTCCGGCTCCAGAGGCAAAAATCAGAGGAAGCATTCCGAGCACACAGGTAAGAACGGTCATCAGAATTGGTCGCAGACGGGCTTCGCTGGCAGCGTAAGCAGCTTCTACAATGCCCATTCCTTTACGTCGGCGCTCAAGAGCGAACTCTGTAATAAGGATGGCTGTCTTGGCCAACAAGCCGATAAGCATAATCACACCGGTCTGGAGATATATGTTGTTCTCTATCTGACCGAATATATACATGTCTGCTCCTGTGAACATACGTCCCAAACCTACTGATACCTGGTTCCACAGCCATGCAAGGCCAAACGAACCCATAAGACCTGCAGGAACAGAGAGAATAACGGCGAAGGGCACGAAGAAACTCTCGTAAAGGCAGCTGAGGATGAGGAAGATGAGGATTACGCAGATAGCGTAGATGAGGATGGTTTGGTTGGAGCCCATCTGCTCATATTCCTCACGCGAGATGCTTCCATACTCATAGGTGATATGGTCGGGCAGAGTCTGCGAACGAACTTCATCTATCACCTTCATGGCGTCGGTCGTGGTGAATCCCTGGGCAGGCTGAACCATGCAGGTAATCTCAGAGAAGAGGTTGAAGTGCTTGTCAATCTCAGGTCCAAGCACGGGGGTGAGCTTGGCAAACTGGGATAGAGGAGCCATACCAGAACCGCTGCGTACATACATGTTCGAAAGGTCGGATTCAGTGGTGCGGTATTTGGGATCTACCTGGAGCATCACACGATAAACCTTACCAAACTGGTTGAAGTTGCTCACGTAAGCACCGCCGAGATAACCGCTCATTGTGGAGAGTACTGTGGCGGGGGATATGCCGGCCAGTTTGCATTGGGCTGCATCGACATCTACTTGATACTGAGGGAAGTTGCGGGCATAAGAGGTCATGGCCATCTGAATCTCCGGGCGTTCGTTCAAGGCAGCCAGGAACTTCTGAGTCTGCTCGAGGAAGACTCCCTTGTCGCCGTCGGACCGGTCCTGCAAGTGGAGGTCCACGTTAGAACCAAGTCCATAACCGGGAATCATACCCGGTTCGAAGGCAAATATCTGGGCTTCGGGAATCTCCTTCATGAACTGACCCATGAGCATGAGTTTCTTGATGCTCGAACTGTGCTCCAGTCCCTCACGCTTGTTCCAGTGGTTCAGACGCAGGATGACCATAGCGTTGGCTGCACCCTGTCCGCCCATCAATCCATAACCTGAGGTTCGCGCTACGACACTTATGTCTTCATCTTTTTCCACAATGGCCTGCACACGATCTACTACCGATTCGGTGTATGAGAGGTTGCTACCCGGAGGACATGTGACATCTACCATGATAACACCCTGGTCTTCCTGAGGAACAAGGCCCTTGGGAAGCGAGGTCATGAAGAACACAAGCAGAATAACGGCTACAATCAGACTGAGCGGAGCCAGCCAGCGGCGGTTGATGGTGCCACGCAAAGCGCGGTTGTAACCTCGGGCTGTAGAACCGTAAGCCTTGTCGTAAGCTTTGCGCGTACCTTTGTTTACTGCGAGCAGGAAACGGCTTATGGGGTTCTTTGCCTTGCGGTCGCTCTTGGCGGGGCGCATCAGCATAGCACAAAGAGCAGGGCAGACCACGAGGGCTGACACGCATGAGATACCTACGGCCGTTGCCAGCGTAATACCAAACTGGGTGTAGAACATACCCGAGGTGCCACCCATCATCGTTACTGGGATAAACACGGCCATGAACACGAATGTACAAGAGAGCACGGCCATCGTCACGTCGGCCATGGCGTCCTTGGTAGCCTGATAGGCTGATGTGTAGCCCGCATCAAACTTCGCTTGCACCGCTTCAACAACAACGATGGCATCATCAACCACTGTGCCTATAGCCAGCACGAGGGCAAAGAGCGTAAGCAGGTTAAGCGTGAAGCCTGCCACCTGAAGGGCGGCAAATGTGCCCACGAGCGATATGATGATGGATATGGCCGGGATGAGGGTCGCGCGGAAGTCCTGAAGGAAGAAATAAACCACGAGGATAACGAGGAAGATGGCGATGATGAGGGTCTCTTCAACGTTGTCGATGGATTCAAGCAGGAAGTCGTTGGTTGACATCATCTGCTGGAAGTGCAGGCCCTTGGGCAGAGTCTTCTCGATTTCCTTCAGAGCGGCGGTGAAGCGGTCGTTGGTCTCCTTGGCGTTGGCTCCTGCCAACTGGAAGGCCATGAACATAACCGAGGGCTTGCCTTGCACCTGGCCAGCATAGCCGTAATCCACCTGTCCGAGTTCCACTTCGGCCACGTCTTTCAAGCGAAGCAGCGAACCGTCGGACTTTGCCATTATGACTATGTTCTTGAATTCTTCCACTTCTTTCAGACGGCCTGTGTAGCGGAGTGTATATTGATATACGTTGTCCACATTATCTCCATGACCGCCTTCGGTGGGCTTCTCACCCAACTTGCCAACAGCAGCCTCAAGGTTTTGCTCGGCCAGACAGCCGGTGATATCGCTGGGTATGAGGCCATACTGGGCCATGATTTCCGGCTTTAGCCACACTCGCAGCGAATAGTTGGCACCCATGGCCATCACTTCGCCCACACCTGGCACACGCTTCAACTGAGGCGTGACGTTGATGTTCATATAGTTGGCCATGAAGTTCTGGTCGTACTCCGGCACATCGCTGACCATAGCGTTGATCTGCAGCATGGAGGTCTGACGCTTGAAGGTCATCACACCAATCATCGTCACCTCCTGCGGCAGCAGACCCTGGGCCATACTGACGCGGTTCTGCACGTTGACGGCCGCCATATCGGCATTTGCGCCTTGTTTGAAATAAATGGTGATCTGAGCAGAACCGGAGTTGGATGCACTTGATGTCATATAGGTCATGTTCTCCACACCGTTGATGCTCTCTTCGAGCGGCTGGATTACAGCCTTGGTGACAGTCTCGGCTGAAGCACCGGGGTAGCTGGCGCTCACCATAACCGTTGGAGGAGCAATATCTGGAAACTGCTCCACCGGCAGGTTGAAATAACTGATGGCGCCAAGCAATACGATGACTATGGCAATAGACATAGCCATCACTGGGCGTTTGATAAATATATTTCCTTTCATTGTCTAATTTAGGACCCTCTCCCCGCCCTCCCTTGTAGGGAGGGAGCGAAATGAGGACAAGGGATGTTTTTAGTTTAATATTTAATGTTTAAAGTTTAATGAAGTTAGTCTTCCCCCCAGCTTTCACAAGTAATTACTCCCCTCCATACAAGGGAGGGGCAGGGGGTGGGTCTTTTATTTTACCAATGCGCCTTCCTTCACCATTCCGGCTCCGTCTGCAATAATCTCTTCACCCTCCTTCAAACCGCTTGTAACGATAAATTCCTTACCGGTGTTGAAGGGAGCTATGGTGATGTTGCGGCTAACTGCTGTGCGCTGACCATCCTTGTTCTCTACTACGAATACTTGATGAACAGTTTGGAGCTGCTTTACAGCAGCGGCGGGCACAATAATCTGATCTTTGTAATTGATAGGGATTATGACATTCCCGGTAGAACCAGAGTGAAGCAGACTCTGGGGGTTGTTAAACACGGCACGAAGTGAAACACTTCCAGTGGACTGGTCAACAACACCTGACGCAGTCTCTACACGGCCGGTCTGCTCATATTCAGAACCGTCAACCAACTGAAGCCTTACTGGAGGCATGGCTTTAACTGCCTTCTCTGCACTTCCAGCTTTGCGGGTCATGTTCAGCATCTGACTTTCTGTTATACTAAAATATACATACATCTGATGGTTGTCAGAAACGGTCGTCAGCGCCGTAGGCATCTGGGGGCTTACCAATGCGCCAACGCGGAAGGGCAGGGTGCCTACAACACCGTCAGCAGGGCTCTTTACGGTGGTATAGCTGAGGCTGTTTTCTGCATTTACCACAGCGGCATTTGCTTGAGCTACTGCTGCCTTGGCTTGCATCAGAGCGTTCTGGGCCTTCTGCAGGTCAAAGTCAGAGACCACACTCTGGTCAAAAAGCTGCTTGGTGCTCTTGTAAGAAAGTTCTGCAGTGGCTTGTGCTGCAGTAGCTGCTTCCAGATTTGCTTTAGCGGTGTTGAGGGCTGCCTGATATGGCACCTGGTCAATCACGAACATCAGTTGACCCTTGCTGACGCGCTGTCCCTCTGTAACAAGCAACTTCTGAAGGGTTCCGCTTACCTGGGGCATAACGGATATATCCTGACGGCCTCGGATTGTCGCACTATACTTCTGGTCTATTGTCCGGTCGGCCTTTTTCACCTTGATGGTTTTGTAAGCCACAGGCGCATTCTGGGCACCAGCCTGCTGCTTCTTGCCGCAGGAGGAAAGCATAAGCAGTCCTGTCATAAAGCTTACGAAAACGAAAGCGTTCATTGTCCTTTTCATCTTACTCTTTTAATTAAATGTGATTTTGTATTATTTATTATCTCCTTTTTAAGTGATTTGAAAGCCTTTACTTTCTCAAATCGGCTGCAAAGGTACGACTTTTTGCTGAATTGACAAAATCAATAATGGCAAAGAGTGGTGACAGAAATGTGCAAAAAGTTGAATTGATACTTCTTTTAACACTGTTTAGCCCTATTTATATCAATTTTCTATTCTTGTTGTATGCTAAAAGTTGAGTAACAGCATTCTACACAAACACAACTTTTGAAAATAGCATTCAGAATCTGCCTTCGTTCCAGCCCCCTTGCCCCCCTCTCCGGCTATCTGTCATCGTGTTAGCTCCCTTCGGCCGCCCATCTTCGGCCATCTGCCTTCGCGCCAGTTCCTCTTCGCCAGATCTTTTCCGGCCATCTGCCTTCGCGCCAGCTCCTAGTTCAATAGATCCAAGAACCCCACATAGTACAAATAGAACAATTTTTTCCTTTAAAATGTTTCTAAAAGGCCGATTTACATGTGTGTTTATAGTACAAATAGAACAATTAATGCCTTCTATTTTCGCTTATTTGCACGCATGGATGCCCATGGCGCAATCTGTGCGATTCTCAGAGCGCGTTTTTAGTCATAATCACCTGTGATATAGTAAGTTATGGCGGATTTTTATGTATGGCTTAACGCGTGAAATAGAAAGAGCCGACAGCCCTGCTATCCCCAATTTGTTGAAAAATGGCTAATTGCCTATGTATCAAGCCATAGACATAAATACACCTCGATGTATTGTCAAATACACCTTGGTTTATTGGCATTTACACCTCGATGTATTGACTTGTAAGCCTCGTGTTATTTGCCTCTCTTATTACATGAAAATGCCCTTCTTTCAGTGTGAAATGCCATAAATCCCTTCCTGGATTGGATTTTTTGCTCGGATTTATCGCCCTGGAATCGCAAAATATTGGTCAATTTGTACTTCCTAAATAGAACAATTTCATAGGCCCGATTTCCAACTGTGATATTGAAGCAAAAAACTAACAGCTAACGGCTAATAGCTAATGGCCAAAATCAAAAGTTAGAGCGGCGCTTCCTGCCGGCGATTTGCAAAAAAAATGAGGATGTGCCTCTGTGTGACACATCCCCATGAAGAGTCTGAAACCAAGTGAGGAGAAATCTGATCTTTCAGGTTTGTCCTAACCCTCTGATTTCATGGAATTGCTTACTTGATGATAACCTTTCTTCCGTCTTTAATATAGATGCCCTTTGACGGTCTGCTTATGCTACGCCCGCTGAGGTCATAGAACTTACCGTCAGCTGGAGTATCTGCAGAGGTCTGGCTGATGGATGTTTCGCCGTTGGCATCAATCTTACCGAATTCTTTGTTTGTGAGTGTAAAGTGGTCTATGGTCAGGCAGGAGCTGCCACTTTGGCTGGTAACCAGACCGAGTGATACCTCAGTCGTTTCTGTTATCAGGAAATTCACTGGCTTGTTCGCCGTTGAATAGGCTATTGAGCTGTTGATGTCAGCCAGATCAGGCAAGCCCTTGCCGGCAGCAACTACCAGATAATTTCCTGCCGTGATAAACTCTGCATAACGAGATATGCTGAACTCGTATGCTCCAGGCTCGAGAGTAATAGTCTGATAGAGCTTCAGGTCTTTGACTGCATCTGCAAATCCATCCCACTTCGTGCTCAGCACCAGAGAGTTGCCTTTCTGGGCATCCACATGCCAACATGTCGTCACACCATTCTCCGTAACGGCATTTTCTATCACCCAGGGAGAGTCGGCTGTCTCTGTGGCAAGACGTTGGAATCGTGAGGTGCCGTTAACATATCCGCCTGCAGTCTTGAAACTGCTCTTGTAGTTCTTCAGGTAGTTGGCGGTCACATCTGTCTTTGTGCTTTCGAAGTTCAGGAAGAAGATTCCTTTGGTACTTGCCCATGCATCACCGTCAGGCCCGAAGTTCGAACGCACGCCGGTAAGTCCATTGGCGCTGGAGTCAATCACATCTCCGCTAGTCTGGTTGAATTGATAATAGAGCACAGGCCCGTTTTTCATGTTAACTGGGTCTTCAATCGGTTTTGAACCGTATTCTTGAATCTCAGACACGGTCAGGGCACGGCTCCACATCTGCAGCTCATCGATGATGCCCGTAAATGGATAGTCTCCTCCAATACGTAGCACACTCTGTTTCTTAATGCTGCTGCCCAAGCCTGTCGCGGTGCTGATTTCCACTCCATCACGATAGAATGTGACGGTGCCGCTTGAGTACGTGATAGCATAGTGGTGCCACTCATTGGCTATGACGTAGCCCGTGGCGCTCTTGCCTGTCTTGTTGGAAGCCTGAAAGTCCATCGAACCATCTGCATTGGTGGTTAGAAGCAGGGTTGACGGGTCGCTGCCGATGCCATTCCCTCCGTTGACGAGATTTGTGGGATATAGCCAGAATGCTATAGAGATGCGTGTGCGTGCAATATTAAACGGAGAAGTGGCTTCAACAACATTGTTCAGAGTGCTGGAACCGCTGTCGTTGCCTCCGCCCATAGCCAGACCGTGTCCTCCGTCAGCCGAGCAAACTACGATGGCTCGTGAGCGGGTCGTGGTGCCGCTGCCTTTTTCGTTGCTGGCAGTCAGACTTACGTTATAGACACCGGGTTTGTCAATATCTATACTGCCCTCCTTGCCGTTCATTACCAAGGCATAAGTGTCAGAACTGATATTCCACATCCATTGTTGTGGCTCATACTTGGTGTCATCAATCAGATAGATCTTTTCGCCGAGGATAGCGATATTGTTCTTTATGTTGAAGGAGGGCTTGGGTGCCACCTTTTCTACACTTATGGTCTTTGTGCATGTGTTCGTGCCAGCGCTGTTAGTTGCAGTCAGGGTAATGCGTTGCGTGCCTGTTGTCGTGAAGGTGGCTGCGGCATTTGTGGTGCTGGCCCCAGTGGTCTCTGCATTCTCAAATGTCCACTCATAGGTGCAGGCATTGAGCGGTGTGCTCTGGTTGATGAAGCTGACGCGCTCGCCAACGGCAGTGCTTGTAGTGCTCAATGAGAAATCAGCTACAGGGACAGTGGCTTCAGTTACGTTGATGGTGTCTGAATACTCGGCTGTTTCGCCGCTGACAGATGCCGTAGTCAGATGTATTGCCTGACGACCGGGCTTGGTGAATACGATTATCGGACTCTTCCCGCTTAGCGTTTCCTGCTCAGCGCCTGTAAATGTCCAGTCCCATTCGCATGTGCAGGGAGCTGACATATCTGTGATAGTCACAGGCTGTCCGGCTACGACCTCTCTGTCTGAGAGCTTGAATTGTGCAGATGCCGTGAACTGCAGCTGATTCAGCTTCGCATTTACCTGATCGTTGCAAAGCACAGGATATGACTTCAGCGGGTTGCTCAGAACGACATCTGGCCCGCCAATAGCACTTACGAGTGCCGTGGAGTCTTCATTCACATTCATCTGATAGTAGCTGGTCAGACCGCTCTGCATCATCGGATATGTGAAAGCCTGGTCGTAGCAGGCTTTGATTTCATCCTGTGTGCGAGCCACATTCCAGAAACGTATTTCATCCACATAGCCTTCCCATGGAGCATTAATCAGCTCCTTGTAGTTGCTTCCGGTTCCTTCGCTTTGGCCGAATATGAGGTCGTTTGCTCCTCGCAGACCGCTGTTGTTATATCCGGAAGTAAATTTGATATTTAATTTACCGTTTACATAAACAAATATCTGGCTGCCGTCTTCTACTATGGCTATATGTGACCATTTGGATGTGGTCAGTGAGGTTCCTGTGGTGAAGTCGCCACCATCAAAGCCTACTTCCATAATCTTGCTGGAATTGGTTTTGAAGAAGAACTTGCCGCTTGAGGCCTTTATGCCAAACGCGCTTTTCTCGCCACCAGTGGTCGGGAATGTGCTGTTCGGACGTACCCAGAATTCCAGTGTCCAGGCATTGAGCGTGCCAGAAGTTACATCAGGCAGGGTGAATCCCTCATTTAGCCTCTTCATTATCAGCACATCATTGTCTTTATTGAAGCCGCCATCTCTTACCACAATAGGCGTACTGTGGTTACTCTCTACCTCATAGCCGTTGATTTCATAAACGGCACTTACGGCGAATGTGCCAAAGCCGGTTGTGGTGGTGGAGAACTGGTCAGCAGCTACCTGCTGGGCTAAATCTCCATCCTGGTAGATGTTGTAAGTGACAGGGTTGATGGAACCGATAGGACGCTGCCAGCTGAGTGTAGTTCCATCCATTTTCAGATTGCGTGGCACATTGGCCACCTCGCTCCGGACAATCGCTGTGAGTTCGGTGCGCTGACCTGCGTTCTGGACCAGAGTCCCGCCTTCTGGGATATTGAATGACGTCTCAATTCCGTTATGATCAAGATTATAATCAATAATACTTACATCATAAATATGTCCTTCTCCTTCAGCATAGTCACAGGTCTCTACCCAGAAGAAATACTTCAGCGGACGTGAGAGGTCAAATGTAGATGTGAGGTCGGTAACATCATATCCGAATTCCATCGGTTCGGAGTGCAGATCACCATCAGCCCATTTGCCGAGCATTGGTATTTCCGGGTCGGGGTTGGTTGTTGCCTTCTTGCCTAAGCCTGAATAATAGAAATGGCGTAAGAAGGTGGATTTCTCTGGTTGCGTGGCATTGAGATCCTGGGCTACACCAACATAGAGGGCCATTTCCGAACGGCGGCTGTAGTCCATGGTGACCTTAAGGGTGCGGAGCGGACGGTAATCCCAACGGGCAGTGTAATACTCTGGTTGCCAGTAGCTGGTAGAGGTCTTTGTCGGACGTGCTTCTGCATACGGGCAATAGATGAAGCCCTTGTTCATCCATTCACCCCAGGAATTGACTATTATCCATGCTCCGACCTCATCTTTCTCGGCCTCGCCTGAAATACCGTTGCCATCCAGATCGAACTCAATTCGGTCATCATAACCCACAATCGTGAGCGCATGATTGACGCTGGAGCCCCAGTATTTGACGTAATTCATGCCTGACACGCCAATCTCTTTGTTCTTCGCTGTGCCGGGTATCTTGCCTGTGGTGCAGTCGGCAGCAACACCTATGCCCACTATACCGCCTGTGGAAAAACGCTCATCGCCACAGTGGTTCCACAGATAGTTCTTGACCATCTCACGGCCTTCAGTGGTATTCAGGGCATAAGGGAAATTACCTGAGCCGGAGATGCGGTTGTGCATGGCGTGATACCATTTGTCATAACCCTGCATCCATCCGTAGTTGCTCTGGTCGTCATCGCAGTCTTGATAGCCGAATATCTCGCTGTAGGTCCTTCCTCCATATACTGCACTGCTGGGAATACCGTTGTGCTGGGCTATTATTTCCTTGCCCTGATCAGGCACCCATGTCAGCAGCCACGTGAAGTGGGTGGGGTAGATGTTCTCTTCGAGCGAACCGTCAGCACCGCGCATCGCATTCATCTCGTGCGTGAACATATAATATATACGCGAGGCGGAGCCGCACGAACCGCCGCTTTGATTCACTACTGGAGGAAACGCCTTCGATTCTGCATTGTTCCAGTGATCGGGACGAGTTTCTCCTTTTGCCTTCTGCAGACGCATCCTACGTTGTGTCTGCTTCACCCATGTCTGGTCAATATGGGGATTGGGGTCATAATCAGGATATGCCTCCTTGTTCCATGGGATATCCTGAGCCAAAATGGTGTTGACGCCTATTAGTAGCATTGCTACCGTAAAAAGTCCTTTTTTTCTCATAGTTAGTTAGTTATGATTATGTTTTTGAGCAGGAATTAAACCCTACTGCTGTTTATCATTGAATTTATTTATGCCATCACGCAGCCATTTTACGAATTTCGAAACATCTTCGTCATAGCTGTATGCCGGAGCGAGAGGCTTGCCTTCTTTGTCAAGCAAAACATAGAAAGGCTGTGTCTGTGCGCCGAATTTCCTGCGCTGCAGATAACTCCATTTGTCACCTATCGTGCGTAACCGGCGTGTCGTGCCATCGCTTTCGGTCACTTCTGCAGGCTTATCCAGCGGGGTCTTGTCATCTACATACAGGGATATCAGTACATAGTCCTCTGTCATAAGTTGCCTAACCTGGGCATCCGGCCATACAGCGGCCTCCATCTTACGGCAGTTGACACAACCAAAACCTGTGAAGTCAAGCATGACGGGCTTCCCTGCTTTCCGGGCCGCTTCCATGCCTTCCTCATAGTTGGTGAATGTCGCCTCAACACTGCTCTCATCCAGGCGGAAGTCCTGTGTCCACATCGGGGGAGCAAAGGCACTTACCGCCTTGCAGGGTGCTCCCCATAAACCCGGCACCATGTACAGGGCAAATGCCAGGGAAACAAGTGCGGTGAGAAAACGGGTGACTCCGATGCGCGGACGCTGGATTACATTCCCCTCATCATCATATTCATCCTCATCGTGAGGCAGACGTATCCACCCTAACAGGTAGAAACCCATAAAAGCGAAAATCATTATCCAGAGGCAAAGGAATGTCTCGCGGTCAAGAATACGCCAGCCGTAAGCCAAGTCTGCTACGGACAGGAACTTAAGTGCAAATGCTAACTCCACGAGACCCAGTACCACTTTGACCACATTCATCCAGTTGCCGCTCTTCGGAGCTGACTTAAGCCAGGCTGGGAAGAGGGCAAAGAGCGTGAATGGGGCTGCCAGGGCTATGGAGAAACCTAACATACCTACTGTGGGGGCAATGATATTGCCGCTCGTGGCCATCTCTACCAATAGCAGACCTACAATCGGAGCTGTGCAGCTGAAACTGACCAACACCAGCGTGAAGGCCATGAAGAAGATGCTTATTACACCAGTGGTAGAAGACGCCTTGGCATCCATCTTGTTGCTCCATGAAGACGGCAACGTCATCTCGAATCCACCTAAAAATGAAGCTGCAAATGCAACCAGCAAAAGGAAGAGGAAGATGTTGAATATGGCATTTGTGCTCAGTTCGTTGAGCTTGCTCGGTCCCCATATTAAGGTGATAAGCAAACCCAGGCCCACAAAGATTACCACTATGCTCAGACCATAGATGACCGCATCACGAATGCCACGCCGCTTGTCATCTTTAGCTCTCTTGAGGAAAAAGGATACGGTCATTGGTATTATAGGCCAGATGCATGGCATTATGAGTGCCAGCAGACCGCCTACAAGACCTAAAAGGAAGATGGTGAACAGTGAGCGGGAAGATTCGTTCTTTACATCGCTCAGAGCCTTCAGCTCATCTGTAACCGGCTGCCATAAGTCACTGGCGGACATGGCAGAAATATTTGTATCCGCTTCTGCCTGAGATGTGGAATCTGAAGGTGTGACAGCGGCCAGGGGTTGAGCGGCATCTGTCTCCGTTTCTTCGCTGGCCTGATTCTTCTCTTTTGTGGGACTTGTGCTCTCAGGTGTTGCGGCGGGCGCTTTGTCCGCAACAGGCTTTTCCGCCTTCGCTTCATAAGTGCCGTTGAAGGAGAATTCTACAGGGGTGGGAGGGAGGCACGACATGTCGTTGCATGCTCCGTACTGAAGATATCCTGCCACT
Organism: Bacteroidaceae bacterium; assembly: GCA_024699495.1. Lineage (GTDB taxonomy): Bacteria > Bacteroidota > Bacteroidia > Bacteroidales > Bacteroidaceae > Physcousia. The sequence goes on from JAILPK010000083.1 coordinate 38,706, forward strand.
TCCCACGCGCCACCAGTGAGGCGCAGGCGCTGCGTGGCGGAGAAGGTCTGTTCGAAGAAGGTGACCTCACACCCGAACATGTCATCCATCTTCTTTATGAGACTGCCACCCAGTTTGAGACCTCCTTCAGCTTTCGCTCCGGAGAGCTTGTCTGTGTTGAAACTCAGGGGGGTGGGACCGCCTGTGTTGTCTGGACCATATACATGCCATCCGGCATCCATATTACCGCTGAATACAATATCAATCAGGTCGTTATGACCTGCTACCGCTTTCTTGCTCACAGTTACTCGCACCTGGGCTGAGACCGTGAATGCAAACATAATAAAAAGAAGTGCTGAAAGGGCTTTTCTCATCGTGTTGTTATTCAATATTGGGACAAAGGTACGAATAAAGTACATTAATACAATGAAGGATTTGGTTTTTAACTTTAGTTAAAGCGTAGAAGGCCTATTGATAAAAAATATATTAATTCGTGATTCATACATATACATTACGCAAATTTTATGTATCTTTGCGCCCGTAAATAAAATATTCTATCAACCATTAAACTCTAAACACTTAGAAATTATGAAGAAAAGTGCTTTGCAGATTGCGAGGGCTGCCTATCAGCCCAAACTGCCTAAGGCCCTGAAAGGCGCCGTAAAAGCCGTAGAGGGTCAGCCTACACAAAGTGTTGGTGATCAGGAGAAGATTCGCGAACTCTTCCCTAACACCTATGGTCTGCCCGTGATTGAATTTGCTGAAGGCGAGGCTAAGGCCCAGCCGGCAATTAATGTGGGGGTAATACTCAGCGGCGGACAGGCTCCTGGCGGTCATAACGTGATAAGCGGCCTCTTCGACGGTATTAAGAGCATCAATCCTGATTCTAAACTATACGGATTCATCCTTGGCCCCGGCGGACTTGTTGACCATAACTATATGGAACTGACTTCCGACATCATTGACGAATACCGTAACACTGGTGGTTTTGACATTATTGGATCCGGCCGTACCAAACTGGAAAAAGAAGCTCAGTTTGAAAAGGGTATTGAAATCCTGCGTGAACTGAACATCAAAGCTCTTGTGATCATCGGCGGTGATGACTCCAACACTAACGCTTGCGTTTTGGCTGAATACTACGCAGCAAAGAAATATGGCGTTCAGGTGATTGGCTGCCCGAAGACCATCGACGGCGACCTGAAGAATGAGCAGATAGAGACAAGCTTTGGCTTCGACACCGCTTGTAAGACCTACAGCGAACTCATCGGTAACATACAGCGCGACTGCAACTCCGCACGCAAATACTGGCACTTCATTAAACTGATGGGCCGTAGCGCTAGCCATATCGCCCTTGAGTGTGCTCTCCAGACTCAGCCGAACATCTGCCTCGTAAGCGAAGAGGTGGAGGCTAAGGGCATGAGCCTCGACGACGTGGTCAGCTATATCGCTGACATCGTGGCTAAAAGAGCTGAGGATGGCAACCATTTTGGCACCGTTCTCATTCCTGAAGGTCTCATCGAATTCATTCCCGCAATCAAAAAACTGATCAGGGAATTGAATGAGGTCCTCACAGATCCCGCCACAGGCGAACCGCGCAACTTCGAAAGTGCTGACGCTCAGATCGCTTTCGTGAAGAAGAGCATCGCCAAGGACAATCTTGCCGTTCTGGAGAGCCTGCCCGAAGATGTTGCACGCCAGCTATGCCTCGACCGTGACCCTCATGGCAATGTCCAGGTGTCTCTTATCGAGACCGAGAAACTGCTTAGCAGAATGGTAGGCAAGAAACTTAAGGAGACTGGCCGGGCACCGAAGTTCAGCGCACAGCACCATTTCTTCGGATATGAAGGACGTTGCGCCGCTCCAAGCAACTACGATGCTGACTACTGCTACAGCCTCGGCTTCAATGCCAGCCGCCTGATTGCAGCCGGAAAGACCGGTTACATGAGCATTGTGAAGAACACCACAGCTCCTGCCAACGAGTGGGTCGCCGGTGGTGTGCCTATCACTATGATGATGAACATCGAGCGCCGCAATGGTGCGGATAAGCCCGTAATACGCAAGGCTCTCGTAGAACTGGATGGCGCTCCGTTTAAGTATTTTGCTGCTCATCGCGATGAATGGGCCCGCCAGACAAGTTACGTTTACCCCGGTCCTATCCAGTACTTCGGTCCCGCTGAAGTGTGTGACCAATGTACTCGCACCTTGCAGTTGGAACAAGCTTAAAGACATTGAAGAAAAGTCAGAACACACCCACAACACAATCGTCAAGGCGCGCTGCTGTAAATAATAGCGGCGCGCCGCGACATTATTCCCACGGGAAAAAGAAACGGAAGAAAAACCATAAGACTTTCTTCCGCCGCATTCCCGTTTGGGCGGTTGTAACGGGAGTCCTCCTGATTGTGGGCGGATACGTCTTCTTCTTCTATTATTTCTTTGTTAATCCTTACTCCTTCCGTTGGCAGGCAATATACGGTGAGGCAAATGACCCCGATGGGTTTGAAATCCGCGGTATTGACATCTCCCACTATCAGCAGAGAATAGACTGGGAACTACTGCGCAACGCCAACGTGCAGCGCGTGCCGCTCCGTTTCGTGTTCATAAAAGCCACCGAGGGAGTGTCACTGATTGACGAGAACTTCAATGATAATTTCTATCAGGCCAGACAAAATGACCTGATTCGTGGTGCATACCATTTCTTTGTCCCGGATGCAGATGCACAAAAACAGGCGCGTTTCTTCCTGAAACAGGTGCACCTCGAAGAGGGGGACCTGCCTCCGGTGCTCGATGTGGAAAAGGCCGGAAACCTAAGCCCTGACGCTCTGCGCCGCGCTGTTCATACATGGCTGGATGTCGTGGAACAGCATTATGGTGTAAAACCGATTTTATATACTGGAGCCAGTTTTAAGAAGAAATATCTCAATGACTCCACTTTCTGCCAATATCCCTACTGGATAGCTCACTACTATGTGGAAAAACCTACATATGAAGGCTCATGGCAATTCTGGCAATATACGGATTTCGGCAAGATTGACGGCATCCAGGGGAATGTGGACTGCAATATATTCAACGGGTCACTACAGGACCTGCGCAAAATGACTATAAGCCCCGAGACATTGGACAATATAGGGCTTTGACAATAAAATTATACTATGAAAAGACTTCTTTTATTTACATTTATCGCTTTGACAGGAGCGCAACTCCCGGCTCAAGTCGCTTCCCTGAAATATGGAGATTTTGATCATTGGCTCTCACGTGAGGTCAAGGAGAGCGCCATCTTGGGCGGGGCAACCAAGACTCTTTATGAGGTTACAAATGCCACGACATGGAAACAAAATAAACCTTACGTGAATCAGGGGGGATCGCCATGGGCAACAAGCAACGTGCTTGCCAAAGTGGTCGGCATTGTGAAGACGAACACCTCTGTATATCCTGAAAAACGCGGCAATGGCTATTGCGCTAAGCTCTATTCTCACGTCGAGGGCGTGAAGGTCATGGGCATGGTTAATATTCACGTGCTCGCTGCCGGAAGCCTCTTCTTGGGAGAGATGCGCGAACCGATCACAAGCAGCTCTAACCCGCAGGCGAAGATGAGCTATGGCGTGCCTTTCAAAAAGAAACCTAAGGCTGTGCAGTTTGACTATAAGGTGCAGCTCTCCGACAAACCCAACCGCGTCCGCCAGAATGGATTCAGTAAGGTGCGCACTGTTAACGGCAAAGATATGCCTGACGTTTATCTCCTGTTGCAGAAACGGTGGGAAGATGAAGATGGCAACATCTATGCCAAACGCATCGCCACAATGTCACACCGCTTCAACCATAATACAGATTGGGTAAACGGAGCCAAATTCCAACTCATGTATGGCGATATAACTTCCAATCCTGGTTATGATGCCAAAGTTATGGCGCTGTTTACAAAAGAAAGTGAAGCTGTTAAGTATGCTTACAACTCAAAAGGTAAACTGATGCCCATAATCGAAGTAGAGTGGGGGAGCGCCGATGATGAGCCAACACATATGATCCTTGCTTTCAATTCTTCCTTCGGCGGAGCGTATGTAGGCTCTGAAGGTACTACTCTTTGGGTTGACAACGTCAAACTTGTATATTGATGAACATAGCTGAACTCCATACTCCGTATTATCTTGTCGAGGAACCTCTGCTTCGCCGTAATCTCGCACTCATACGCGAGGTGGCTGAACGCAGTGAAACTGAAATAATCCTCGCCTTCAAGGCCTTTGCCCTGTGGAAGACTTTCCCCATATTCAGGGAATATGTCAGCGCCACTACAGCATCAAGTCCTGATGAAGCACGGCTTGCATATGAGGAGTTTGGAGCTAAAGCTCACACTTATAGCCCGGCATTTACTGACGACTCTTTCGATGACATCATACGCTGGTCATCACATATCACGTTTAACAGCCTCTCTCAGTACAGACACTTTGCCGAAAAATGTATCACAAACAGTGAAAACACGCCATCGATGGGCCTCCGCGTGAATCCGGAATACAGCGAGATAGAGACCGAACTATACAATCCCTGTGCGCCAGGCTCACGTTTCGGGGTCCTCGCTTCTGACCTGCCTGACCAGCTCGACCCCGGGATAGAGGGCTTCCATATCCACTGTCATTGTGAGAGCAGCGCAGAGGCTTTTGCGCGCACACTCGCGCATATAGAATTAAAGTTCGCGCGTTGGTTCCCTCAAATCAAATGGATTAACTTCGGCGGGGGACATCTGATGACACGCAAGGATTATAATGTAAACCTGCTTATACATACCCTGAAGGACTTCCACCAACGCTACCCGCATCTTCATACCATTCTCGAACCTGGCAGCGCCTTCGCATGGCAGACCGGGCCCCTTGTCTCCTCTGTCGTTGATATAGTGGAGAATCATGGCATCCGGACCGCAATCCTTGATGTGTCTTTTACATGCCACATGCCCGACTGCCTGGAAATGCCATATCATCCAAGGCGGTAAAGAATGGACTCTCCCCCCTGCCCCTCCCTGTGAGGGAGGGGAGTAGAATGAGTCTGACAAAGTGAGTTTTCATCTGCAAGGGGCACATGTATATACTCC
>JAILPK010000084.1 GCA_024699495.1 Bacteroidaceae bacterium
CAGCGCAGAAGACGAGGCCGTAAGTCAGATCTGCGAGCATCGCCGCAATTTCATCCGGCGCTGCGTGGAGTCAGGGGGCATCAACGAGAAATACCTCAATGGACTCCTCAAGCGAGTAGATTATATCGAGAGAATCCCGAGATGGGCGTTTTAGCGGCAAAGCCGCTCTACTATGTAATATGTAATATGGAATATGGAATATGTAGGGCTGGCGCGGGGCCGATGGAAGATGGAATATGGAATATGGAATATGTAGGGCTGGCGCGATGCCGAAGGCGGGGGCCGCGGTTCATGGTTCATGGTTCATGGTTCATGGTTGGGCTGGCGCGATGAAGCCGCGAAGAGGCGCGAAGAAAGCTAAAAGCTAAAAGCTAACGCTAACCCTAACCTTAACCCTAACTCCGCGGCTCTGCCGCTCCAACTATTGAACTTTTGAACTGTTTGAACTTTTGAACTGCTTGAACTTTTGAACTGCTTGAACTCTTGAACTCTTGAACTGCTTGAACTGCGGGGCGGCCGGCCCGCCGATGTAATATGAATATGGAAGATGTAGGGCTGGCGCGGGGCCGCCTCCGCCGCACAAAAAAGCCACGCTCCTGGAGTGGAGAGTGGCTTTAAATATGGAATGAGAATTATATTCCAGTGGATTACATCATGCCGCCCATTCCCGGAGCGCCGCCCATTGGCATTTCGGGCTTGTCCTCCTTGGCGTCGCAGATGACACATTCTGTGGTCAGGAACATGCCGGCAATACTTGCGGCATTTTCGAGAGCTACGCGGGCAACCTTAGCCGGGTCGATGATACCACAGGCTTTCAGAGCCTCATACTTGTCTGCGCGGGCATTGTAGCCATAGTCATTCTCGCCGCCTTTCACGTTGTTCACGACGACACTGCCTTCGAGACCTGCGTTCTCGACAATCTGACGCAGGGGCTCTTCTATGGCGCGCTCTACGATGCGAATACCTGTTGTCTCGTCAGCGTTTTCGCCCTTCAGGCCGGACAGAACGCCGATAGCGCGGATGTAAGCTACGCCACCGCCAGGAATGATACCCTCCTCGATGGCAGCGCGGGTTGCGCACAGGGCGTCGTCAACACGGTCCTTCTTCTCCTTCATCTCCGTCTCTGAGGGAGCGCCGACATACAGCACTGCAACGCCGCCGCTGAGTTTGGCAAGGCGCTCCTGCAGTTTCTCCTTGTCGTAGGAAGAGGTGGTGTTGGCAATCTCGTTCTTTATCTGGTTGATGCGGTCCTTGATGAGTTCGCTCTGTCCGTGGCCGCTCACGATTGTGGTGTTGTCCTTGGAGATATTCACCTTGTCGGCAGAACCGAGCATTTCGATGGTAGCCTGCTCGAGTTTCAGGCCTTTCTCTTCGCTGATGACAACGCCTCCGGTAAGCACGGCGATATCCTCGAGCATAGCCTTGCGGCGGTCGCCGAAGCCAGGAGCCTTCACAGCGCAGATCTTGAGCTGACTGCGCAGGCGGTTGACCACGAGAGTGGTGAGAGCTTCGCTGTCAACATCCTCGGCAATTACGAGCAGAGGACGGCCGGTTTGAACAGCAGGTTCGAGGATCGGCAGGAACTCCTTCAGGTTGGAGATCTTCTTGTCGTAGATGAGGATATAAGGATTCTCCATCACGCACTCCATCTTCTCTGTGTCAGTGACGAAGTAAGCGCTGAGATAACCACGGTCGAACTGCATGCCCTCAACGACGCCGATGGTGGTGTCGCGTCCCTTGGCTTCCTCGATGGTGATTACGCCGTCCTTGGACACCTTCTTCATTGCCTCAGCAAGGAGCTTGCCGATTTCGGGGTCGTTGTTGGCGCTGACAGTGGCAACCTGCTCGATCTTCTCATAGTCGTCGCCGACCTGTTCGGAGATGCTCTTGATGTATTCTACTACTCGGGCTACAGCCTTGTCAATACCGCGTTTCAGATCCATAGGATTGGCGCCGGCTGTGACGTTTTTCAGACCCTCGCGAACGATAGCCTGAGCGAGCACAGTTGCGGTCGTTGTGCCGTCGCCGGCATCGTCGCCAGTCTTGGAGGCAACGCTCTTTACGAGCTGTGCGCCAGCATTCTGGAAGGCGTCGGAGAGTTCGATTTCCTTGGCCACGGTAACGCCGTCCTTAGTGATTTGTGGAGCGCCGAATTTCTTCTCGATAATCACGTTGCGGCCTTTCGGGCCGAGGGTAACCTTGACGGCATCAGCAAGCTGATCTACGCCCTGCTTCATCTGCTCGCGTGCCTCGATATTGAATTTAATTTCTTTTGCCATAATAGTTAGCGGAATCATCCGCAGTTAAAATAAAATTGTTTTGTTGATTTTTTGAATAAAGATAAGGGACAGGAGCCAGAGCAGTTATGCCAAAACGGCCACGACGTCACTCTGACGCATGATCAGATATTTCTGACCGTCGTGCTCAATCTCTGTTCCTGCATACTTGCCATAGAGGACCTGGTCTCCGGCCTTGAGCACCATCTCTTCGTCTTTGGTGCCGCCGCCGACAGCAACGACAGTTCCCTGCAATGGTTTTTCCTTAGCAGTGTCTGGAATGATAATTCCGCCTACAGTCTTGGTTTCGGCAGGAGCCGGCTCGATGAGGACGCGGTCTGCCAACGGTTGAATCTTTGCCATAATAATTATTTTTTTTATTGGTTGATTGATGATTGTCAGTGTTTGAGGCGGAGACTCTGCAGCCCCGCTGTAAATAACAGAGCAAAATCCGTGCCAAGACGGAATACTGACAATTTGTCAGTCGGTGAAGAATGTCACATTCCTGAATTTGCGGGCTTGCCACTGGCGCTCCAGACCGCGCATTAGCAACATCGTCCAGAGCATGGAGAAGAAGCAGACGCCGGTGACGGCATTTTCTATCCCGAGAGGCGCAAACGGCACGAGGCACAGGGCGAACACCAGACTGTGGGCTATCAGGCGGTTGCGCCGCCATATATGCCGCATCTCCTGTCTTCCCCAATGAATGGTGGATAGCCAGGCTGTCATCACAAGCGCGATGATAAATATCTTTGCATCCCAAAGCAGCGTCAGCACCTGTTTGGTGCGCGAGGGAATCTCCGACAACGAGACCGATGTGTTGTCCATATCAATGAACAGAAGGGCTGTGCCGATGAACCAGCCCGCCATCATAGGCCAGCAGGCGCGGTGGATCACTTCGGAGCGTCTCTGCCACGCATCGAGAAGGAAGGCAGCACAGAGAGGCAGTGTCAGACCGTCGTGGGTGAAGCTGCAGAAAATGCCCATGAGAAGCATGAAGGCATAGACGCGCCGGAAATCCTTTGAACGGATTCTGATATACTGAGAGAGGAAGAAGGGTATGATACATTGGGATGTCAGTTCGATAAGAGCCTCCTCGTCGCGTGAGAAGAATATATCTGCGTTGGGCGAGAACAGCAGCAGGAACAGGGCAATGACAATGATCTCCAGGGGCCGCTGGCCGATGCTGAGGAAACGCGCCACGAGCCACACCAGCAGAGTGAAGAGGAGGGCTGTGCACGGAATGATTATATACTGGTCCCAAACGAGGATGCCATTGACTGGCGACAGGGCCAGAAGGAGACATACTACGAGGAATATGGCGAGGTATGTGAGTGATTTCATCAGTTTCAGGATTTTGCTGCGGATGCCTGGCCGCGGCGGTAAGCCCACAGCTCATAGGAATTAATTATATTCTGCCACAACACATAACAGCCAGCCCCGACGGAGGCCACCGGCGGCAGATAGAGGGAGGCCACCCAGATTGACAGCGCGGTGTTCTTCTGAAACATGGCCTGCCCCGATTCTATGGGGACGAGGAAGCGGCGGCCTATGAGACGTCCGATGCCGAACTGCGCCACAGCCACGATGAAAGAGAGGATGGCGATGAGAGACATAAGGGTCGGAGAGGCCTCGCTGTGAACGATATTGCGCACCGTAACGCCTGCTGTTATCGCCAGCGAGAAGGCCCAGCAATAGAAAGCCAGGTCGGGAGTGGCAAGGATAAACCGGTAAATGGCGGCGAGGGGCGCCACCTTGCGGCGTGCTCCCATCCTGACTGCCGCTCCGAGCTGCAGAGGCAGCAAGAGCACGAAGGTCATCTTTTCCAGAATCCGGAGGAAGGTATCCCAAAACCCGAATCCGGCCGAGGGAGAGACAAGGGGAAAGACCGCTGGAATAGCCACTGCCATCACTACAGAAGACAGGAGGACAAACGAAGTCATCTCCGTAAGGTTACCGCCCAATTTGGCCGTGACCACGGGCGACGCAGAAGCGCATGGGGCTATGATGCATGTGAGCAGGGCAAGCAGGATACTGGCGCAAAAGACTACTGCAGAGGCGCCGGAGCTCCTGGTGAAGATGATTAACGAGACTGTGAGGGCCACCAGCAACAGCTGTGCGGCGACCACCGCAAAATGCCAACGCCGGAGGCCCATCAGATGGTAATCCACCTTGGAGAAGGTGACGAAGAGAGTGGCAAACACCGACATAGGGAAAACCACAGATATGACATCACCAAACATGTCGGCCGCTACGCTCAACTGTGGAATGAAAGCAAAAATGAGATATAACGACGTGCCCGTCACGATAGCTACGGGGAGGGTCCAGTTTTTTAGCATACTTAATATCTGATGCATGTCAAAGAGAGGCATTTTATGCCTTTATGTGGAGTATTTATTATATATATCACAGAAAAACGGTGCAAAATTATAATAAAATATAAATGTTTTTTACAAATCGGAGGATTTTGTTTATCTTTGCACCAAATAATCATAAAAAAAAGATAAATATGCTTTTCTCAAAAGATATATATGTCAGCAGGCGCGAACAGCTGCGCAAAAAGGTCGGCCACGGCCTGATTCTGCTCTTCGGAAACAACGACGCGCCAAGCAATTATCCGGCCAACGCATACAAGTTCAGACAGGACTCCTCATTCCTCTATTATTTCGGGCAGCACCGCGACGGCCTGGTGGGCGTCATCGACGCTGACTCCGGCGAGGAGTGGCTGATCGGCAACGACATCGACCTGGACGACATAATATGGTTCGGCTCTGTGGACAGCGTGGCAGACATGGCCGAGCAGAGCGGAGCGGGCAAAAGCGCTCCGATGAGCCGCCTGAGCAGTCTGATTCAGGATGCGAGCGACGGCGGGCGCATGGTGCATTTCCTGCCTCCCTATCGCCACGACACGATGATTCAGATTATGGATCTGCTGGGAATCCACCCATCGGAGCAGCGCGCCAAGGCCTCGCTCGTACTCATCAAAGCGATTGTGGAACAGCGGGTGGTGAAGAGCGCAGAAGAGATTGCCGAGATAGAGCGTGCATGCGCCATAGGCTACGACATGCATACCACAGCAATGCGGATGTGCCGGCCAGGCGTCACCGAGCAGGAGATAGCCGGAGCAATAACGGGCATCGCCCTGTCGCGCGGCTGCGGAGTCAGTTTCCAAAGCATCCTTTCGATGCACGGAGAGATACAACATGGCTACCCCTCTCCCCGACCGCTTGAGGCCGGCCGTCTGATGCTCTGCGATGCCGGAGCGGAGACGAACGGGAATTACTGTTCTGACAACACCCGCGTGACGCCAATCAGCGGCACTTTCACACAAAAGCAGAAAGAGATATATCAGATTGTAGCTGACGCCCACGACCGCGTACATGAGATTGCGCGCCCAGGCATGAAGTGGCTCGACTGCCATCTGGAAGCTGCCCGCGTCATCACCGAAGGGCTGAAGGCTGTAGGTCTGATGCGCGGCGACACCGAGGAAGCCGTCAGGGCAGGCGCTCATGCCATGTTCTTTGTGCATGGGCTCGGCCATCACATGGGCATGGATGTGCACGATATGGAAGGTCTCGGCCAGGTGTATGTAGGCTTCGATGACGAGGTGCAACCCTCGAGCCAGTTCGGTCTCAACTGTCTGCGATGCGGCCGCCGCATCCAGGAGGGATGGGTAATGACCGACGAGCCAGGGATATACTTCATCCCCGCGCTCATCGACGACTGGAAGAGCCGCGGTCACAACGCAGAATTCATCAACTATGACCTTGTGGAGCAATACCGCGACTTCGGTGGCATACGTCTCGAAGACGACCTGCTGATCACCGCCGACGGCTGCCGCTATCTCGGCGAGAAGCGCATCCCATACCACACAGACGAACTTGAAGCCTTCCTTGCAGCAAGATAAGAAGGCCATCCAAATAAGAGCAATAATCAAAATATTATAGAAATGAAAAAGTTATTTGTAATCTTGCTGGCCGCCCTCGTGGCCGTTCCCGTCAGCGCCGGCACAAGGAAAAAGAAGGAGGAGAAGAAAGAGGAAGGATATGTCTTCACCACAGTGAAATCCCTGCCTATCACCTCTGTTAAAGACCAGGCACAGAGCGGCACCTGCTGGTGCTTCAGCGGCCTTGCTTTCCTGGAAAGCGAACTTCTACGCATGGGCAAGGGAGAGCAGGACTTATGCGAAATGTTCGTGGTGCACAAGACCATGGAAGACCGCGCCCAGCAGGCCGTGCGCACCCATGGTGACGTAAGTTTCTCCCAAGGAGGGTCGTTCTACGATGTCCTCTACTGCTGGGAGAATTATGGCATTGTGCCCCAGGGAGCGATGCCTGAACCCGGAAAGCCCTATGGCGCCGAGAGCATCAATCACAACGAGGTGGATGCCATCGCCAGCGGAATCGTGAACGCCATAGCCAAGGGCAAACAGAACAAGCTGTCGCCGGTGTGGCGCTCCACAATCACCGACGTCTATGACAAATACCTCGGCAAATGTCCGGAGAAATTCATCATCGAGGGTGTGGAATATACTCCGAAGAGCTATGCTGAAAGCCTGGGTCTGAACGTGAATGACTACGTCAGCCTCACGAGCTACACCCACCACCCCTTCTACAAGCCCTTTGTGCTGGAGATTCAGGACAACTGGCGCTGGGCACAGTCATACAACCTGCCTCTGGACGAGTTTATGCAGGTATTCGACTATGCCATAGACGAAGGGTACACAATAGCATGGGGCAGCGACGTGAGCGAGGCAGGATTCAGCCGCAACGGATTTGCGGTGCTGCCCGACACGAAGGCGAAGACTCAGGATCTGAACGGAAGCGACATGGCCCACTGGCTGGGTCTGACACCTGACCAGCGTCAGACCGAGGCTCTCAACAAACCCACCCCACAGATGGCTGTAACGCAGGAGATGCGCCAGCTGGCCTATGACAACTGGGAGACCACGGACGACCACGGCATGCTCATCTACGGCAAGGCCAAGGACCAGATCGGAAACCAGTATTATCTGGTGAAGAACTCCTGGGGTAAATTCGGCAAATACGAAGGCATCTGGTATGCCAGCAAGGAATTTGTAGCATATAAGACCATGAACATCCTCGTGCATAAAAACGGCATTCCCGAAGAGATCCGCCGTAAGTTAGGCATCTGACAGGATGAAATATAAATGGAATTACACACCTCCCACACAAGCAGAAGCCGAAGCAGCTAAGCGACTGGCAAAGGAAATAGGAATTCACCCCGCACTGGGCCGGCTGCTGATAGAGAAAGGCATAACGACAGTTTCTGACGCGCGCCATTTCTTCAAACCACATCTGAGCGAGTTGCTCGACCCTTTCCTCTTCAGGGATATGCGCGTAGCCGTTGACCGGCTGAATCTGGCTTTGGGGCGCAAAGAGCGCATACTTGTGTATGGAGACTACGATGTTGACGGTTGCACTGCTGTTGCTCTCGTCTATCGTTTCCTTCAACTGTTTACATCCGACGTCGAATATTACATTCCCGACCGTTACGAGGAAGGCTACGGGGTAAGTATAAAGGGCGTAGATTACGCCCACGAGACAGGTGTAAAACTAATTATTGTGCTCGACTGCGGCATCAAGGCCGTGGAAGAGATTGAATATGCAAAGAGTCTTGGCATAGACTTCATCATCTGTGACCATCATGTGCCCGACCCTGTTCTGCCGCCGGCCGTGGCCATCCTGAATGCCAAGCGCGAGGATGCCACCTATCCCTACGAGCATCTGTCGGGATGCGGAGTGGGATTCAAGTTCATGCAGGCCTTTGCGCGGGATAACGGCATACCGCAGAACCGGCTCACGCCGTTACTTGACCTCTGCGCCGTGAGCATAGCCTCGGACATTGTGCCGATTATGGGCGAGAACCGCGTTCTGGCATACCACGGACTTCGGCAGATAAACATAAAGCCGAGCGTAGGACTGAAGGCAATAATCGAGATCTGCGGCGTCACCGACCGCGAGGTAACGATGAGCGATATCATCTTCAAGATCGGACCGCGCATCAACGCCTCGGGCCGCATGCAAAATGGCGGCGAGGCCGTGGCTCTGCTTGTGGAGCGTGACCCCGACCGCGCCCACAGGATGGCACTGCAGATAAATGCCTACAATGACCAGCGCAAGGATCTGGACAAGGAGATGACCCAAGAGGCAAGCCGCATCGTGGAAAGTCTCGACCATCAGCATGAAAAGAGCAGCATTGTGCTCTACAACGAGGAGTGGCACAAGGGCGTTATCGGCATCGTAGCATCACGCCTTACCGAGGAATATTGCCGCCCGTCGGTGGTGATTACGCGATTCGAGGACATGGCCACCGGCTCTGCCCGCTCTGTTCCCGGATTCGATGTTTACAAGGCCATAGAGAGCTGTCGGGACCTGCTGGAAAACTTCGGCGGCCACACCTATGCAGCCGGCCTGACGCTGAGGGTGGAGAACGTGCCCGAATTCAAGCGCCGCTTCGAGCAGTATGTGGATGAGAACATCCTGCCGGCCCAGATTCAGTCAGAACTGAATATCGCAGGGCGTCTGACCTTCAACGACATCAACATCGGCTTCTACAACGAGCTGCGGCGCTTCGCTCCCTTCGGACCGGAGAACCCCAAACCGATATGGCTTACGGAGCGGGTCTATGACTTCGGCACTTCGAAAGTGGTAGGGCACAGGCAGGAGCATATCAAACTGGAACTTGTGGACGAGCGCAGCTCCAACGTGATTGGCGGCATCGCCTTCGGACAGAGTTCACAGGTGCGCTTCATAAAGACAAAGCATCCCTTCGACATCTGCTACTCCGTGGAGGAGAACACCCATAAACGCGGCGAGGTCCAGCTCCAGATAGAAGACATTCGGCCGGGCAAAGAATAGAAGGATCTGACGGAATGGACTATAGGGCTATTCTAAAGGAATATTTCGGTTACGAGGATTTCCGGGGCATTCAGCTGGATATCATCGAAAGCATAGGGGCCGGGCGTGACACGCTCGGCCTTATGCCAACCGGAGGCGGCAAGAGCATTACCTTCCAGGTGCCTGCTCTGGCCCACGAGGGGTTGTGTCTGGTAATCTCCCCCCTGATAGCTCTGATGAAGGACCAGGTGCGTCAGCTCCGGCGCCGGGGCATCAAAGCCACCGCGATATATACCGGGCTGACACGCGAAGAGGTGATAATAGCGCTTGAGAACTGCATCTTCGGCAACTACAAATTCCTCTATGTCTCCCCCGAGCGCCTCAGCTCAGACCTCTTCAAGACGAAGCTCCGCCGAATGCGGGTATCGATGATAACCGTTGACGAGGCTCACTGCATCTCACAGTGGGGCTATGACTTCCGGCCCGCATATCTCCACATAGCTGAAATACGCAAACTCCTGCCTGACATCCCGGTTCTGGCCCTCACTGCCACGGCGACCCCAGATGTGGTGAAGGACATCCAACGCCAACTGTCTTTTCGCGCCGAGAATGTCAAAAAGATGAGTTTCGCACGCGCGAACCTTATTTATAATGTGTCGCGGAGCGATGTGCCCCGCGAACAGCAGATAATGCAGCTGCTGCATGAGCACGAGGGGTCGGCAATCGTCTATACTCGCAACCGCGCTGCCACAAGGGAGCTGTCAACATGGCTTACGTCATACGGCATCTCATCGACATTTTACCACGCCGGACTCACAAACAAAGAGAAAAATGAACATCAGGAAGGGTGGCAGAATGGCAGTTACAGAGTAATTGTTGCAACCAACGCCTTCGGGATGGGCATAGACAAAGCCGACGTGAGGATGGTTATCCACGCAGATGTGCCCGACTCACCCGAAGCATACTTCCAGGAGGCCGGACGCGCAGGGCGCGACGGCAAGCCCTCGATAGCCGTGCTTTTGGCTGGGCCACGCGCCGAAAGCACCCTGCGCCGCCACATAGAATCGGCCTACCCGCCAATAGAATATGTCGCTCAAGTGTATGAGGATATGTGCTGCCAACTGCAGATGGCTGTAGGCGACGGCTTTCATGTCACTCGCGAGTTTGACCTGCAGACCTTCTGCATCAATTTCCACCACTACCCCACCCGCGCATACAACGCCCTGCAGCTCTTGTCCCGGGCTGGATATATTGAATGGACGGATGCCGAGGAAAACCAAAGCCGACTGATGATGGTATGCGAGCGCGACGCTCTCTACAGATATTCACTGCCGCCGGCGGCCGAGCGCGTCCTATGGCATCTGCTGCGCCGATATACCGGCATTTTTGCCGACTTCGTTTATATCAGCGAAGCAGCTATCGGGAGCGAGTTGGGATATGACGAGAATTTCGTGAGCGAGCAGCTAATCAGCCTCTCCCGAATGCATATCCTGCGCTTTGTGCCACGCCGTTTCATCCCTTATATCACCTTCTTGTGCCGCAGAGTAGAGCGGGAGGAAATTGTGTTGCCTCCTCACGTCTATGCGGAGCGGAAACGACAACTGGAGATGCGCATCCAGACCATGGCCGGGTATCTGAACACCCACGAATGCCGCAGCAGATACCTGCTCAATTATTTCGGCGAAGAGTCTGCCGCCTGCGGCTTATGCGACAACTGCGGGGGCGATATCCACAGCAGCTCAGATGGCGGGGAGACCGGGGAGTGCGGAATGGATATAGGGCAGCAGATAGTGGATTTTCTGCAGAAAAATGGCCCGACCCTGCCCCATGATATTCATCTGGATGGCGTGTCGGACCGTAAGGTTATGTCAGCAGTTCAAGAGCTGCTCGAGCGCGAAATAATAGAATGTCAGAAATTCAGTCCGACACTCACACTGAAGTTGCCGGTGCGGATGTGATCGTCAAATTCGTTGTAGTCGAAATCCACGAGGTCATCGTTGGCCACATTCACCAGTCCCAGCTCGTAGCCGAGTTCGAAATAGAAATTCTGATAAGCCATACCGCAGCCTAACTTCAGTCCGGCATCGAATTTCTGGAACCCTTCGTGGCGGAAGGTGCTCTCTTTATGTCGCTCCAGCGGCGGGGTGGTATCCAAACCGAAATACTTGGTGCTGCCGCCGGCGCCGATGGCGAAGAAGCCTCCGAAGAAAGGCTGCAGATTGAAGTCGTCGAGGTTTGTATCTATGCGGTATTTGAATACCAACGGCAACTCCACATAATGCATCCTGATCTTCATCTTCTGCTGAGGCGCAGTCATGTCGCGGTTCTCCTCGATGACGACTCCCTTGCCCATATACATCAGGCCTGTCTCGAGAATCAGAGGCAGATCATTTGACACCGTAAATCCGAACACAAGACCGGTGCTGAAACCCGGCAGCGCATGGCGGTTGGGAGCCTCAGCAGCCAGCAGCCCCATAAACATCTGAGGGATGTCCAATCCCACACGCACTCCCACATAGTTTCTTCTGTCATAAGTGCGCCATCGGTTGTAAGACTGCGAGGCATAATCACGCCCCTTACCGACAGATATAGTCTGAACTTGTGCCGATGCTGTAAACACGGCAGTAAAGGCAACGAATAATGTTGCCAGCAAATGCTTTTTTGACATCATAAATAACACTTTTACGTTCTAATCCTTATTTATTTCGCCACAAATATACAAATAAATCTTTTATCTAATCCTCATTCACAGTTTTTTTTGTAATTTTGCGCGGTTTTTCAGACAAAACGAACAATCGAGCATTTATGAAAGTCTTGAAATTTGGTGGAACATCCGTAGGTTCCGCAGATAGCATTCTTAATGTGAAGAGTATCGTTGAGGCACAGAGCGAACCCGTAGTCGTTGTTGTGTCTGCACTCGGCGGAATCACCGACCAGTTGATACGGACTTCACGTCTTGCAGTAGCCGGCGACATAGCATACCAGATGGCTTATGCTGAGATGGCTCAACGCCATCACGCTATGATTGACGCCGTAATCCCAGCCGGAGCAGAGCGCGACAGCCTGATTCGAGTCACAGACAGCATGCTGGAAGAGCTGCGCAGCATTTACCAGGGCGTTTATCTCATTCGCGACCTCTCCCCGAAGACGCAGGCCGCTATAGTCAGCTATGGCGAACGCCTCTCATCACACATCGTTTCCACTCTGATCAACGACTCACACTGTTTTGACAGCCGCGAGTTCATAAAGACGGAGGTCAAGGGCGGACGCTCTCTTCTGGCCAGCGATATCACCATCCAACTAATCCGCAAGACATGGCAGAAACTGCCCAAAGTGTCTGTGGTTCCCGGGTTTATATCCACCGACGCCAACAGCGGCGAGGTGACCAACCTCGGACGCGGAGGGTCCGACTACACCGCAAGCATTATAGCAACGGCCCTCAATGCCTCTGTGCTGGAGATTTGGACTGATGTTGACGGCTTCATGACTGCCGACCCGCGTGTGATTTCCTCGGCCTACGTGATTCCCGAACTCTCCTACGTGGAGGCTATGGAACTGTGCAATTTCGGCGCAAAGGTGGTTTATCCACCTACCATTTACCCCGTATGCATTAAGAATATACCCATTCTCATTAAGAACACCTTCAACCCGGAAGCCCCTGGCACAATCATCAAGAAGGAGATAGCCACCGACGGCCGGGCCATCAAGGGCATATCGAGCATCAAAGGAACCACACTCATCACGGTCAGCGGTCTGTCGATGGTAGGCGTCATCGGTGTAAACCGCCGCATCTTCACGGCCTTGGCTGACAACGGCATATCTGTATTCATGGTCAGTCAGGCTTCCTCAGAGAACAGCACCAGCATCGGCGTCAGAGACGAGGATTCGGATGCCGCCTGCCGCGTTCTCGACGAGGAGTTTGCCCAAGAGATTGCTTCGGGAGCAATGTTTAAGATGCAGGCAGAAGGCGGATTGGCCACAGTGGCCATCGTGGGTGAGAACATGAAGCACACCCCAGGCATCGCCGGCAAGCTGTTCGGCACTCTCGGCCGCTCGGGCATCAGCGTCATCGCCTGTGCACAGGGCGCATCCGAGACGAACATTTCCTTTGTAGTCAACGAGAAATATCTGCGCAAGACGCTCAACGTAATCCACGACGCTTTCTTCCTCTCCGAGTATCAGGTTCTGAACCTCTTCCTCTGCGGAGTCGGAACTGTGGGCGCATCTCTCATCCAGCAGATAGGCTCGCAGCAGGAGAAACTGATGCGCGAGCAGGGACTCAAACTGAATGTCGTCGGGCTGGCAAGCAGCCGCAAGGCGCTCTTCTCGCGCGACGGAATAAACCTGACCGACTGGCGCACACAGCTCGACGCTGCGCCGGAAAGCACCACACGCCACCTGCGCGACGAGGTTATCGGGATGAATATATTCAACTCGGTGTTTGTTGATTGCACAGCCTCTTCTGACGTGTCCAACTTATACCGCGATTTCCTCGAGCATAATATTAATGTGGTGGCAGCCAACAAGATAGCCGCCTCATCAGATTATGAGAATTACCACGAACTGAAGCAGATTGCCCAGAGGCGTGGCGTCAAGTTCCTCTTCGAGACAAATGTGGGGGCGGGCCTGCCAATAATCCGAACCATCAACGACCTCATCCACAGCGGCGACAAGATATTGCGGATAGAAGCCGTATTGAGCGGAACTCTCAACTATATATTCAGCAAACTGAGCGCCGACATGCCATTCAGCCTCATCGTAAAGAAAGCCAAACAAGAGGGCTACAGCGAGCCAGACCCGCGCATAGACCTGAGCGGGACGGACGTCATCCGCAAGCTCGTGATTCTGACACGCGAGGCCGGATACCGCATTGAGAAGAGCGATGTAGAAGCTCATCTGTTTATGCCTCAGGCGTTCTTCGACAGCTCTATCGAAGAGTTTTGGAAGAACCTCCCTTCCCTCGATGCCGACTTCGAGGCACAACGCAAGCGCCTGGCCGATGACGGCAAGCGCTGGTGTTTCGTGGCCAAATACGAGGACGGGAAGGCATCTGTGGGCCTTTCGGAGATTCCGCAATCACACCCATTCTATCGTCTCGAAGGCTCCAACAACATCGTCCTCCTGACCACTGAGCGCTACCGCGAATACCCAATGCTCATCCAGGGCTACGGAGCTGGCGCGAGCGTCACAGCAGCCGGAGTATTCGCTGATATTATGTCTATAGCAAATATATGAAGCATCTGATTATTTTGGGCGACGGCATGGCCGACTGGCCTGTTGCTGAACTCGGAGATAAGACTCTGCTGCAGTATGTGGACACGCCGGCTATGGACTGGCTGGCCCGATATGGCTGCTGCGGACGGCTGAAGACTGTGCCCGACGGCTTCCATCCCGGAAGCGAAGTGGCTAACAGCAGCATACTCGGTTACGACCAGAAGCTGGTTTATGAAGGGCGCGGCCCTCTTGAGGCTGCCAGCATCGGAGTGGAACTGGAGCCTGGCGACTTGGCCCTGCGCTGCAATCTGGTCTGCATCGAAGGCGATATTCTGAAGAATCACTCCTGCGGACGCCTGGAAACAGAGGAAGGGGAGGTGCTGATAAAATATCTTCAGGAGAAGCTCGGCAACGAACGCATCCATTTCTATACCGGAGTTCAATATCGCCATTTGCTGGTCATAAAAAACGGTAACAAGAACCTCTCATGCACCCCTCCGCATGACGTCCCGGGACAGCCATGGAGAGACCACCAGATAAAAGCTATGGAGACTGGGGCCGAAGACACCGCAGCACTGCTGCGCGAACTCGTGGCCCGCTCTCAGGAACTGCTGCCAAAGCACCCGCTCAATATTCAGCGGGCCGCCGAGGGTAAGGATATGGCATCAAGCATCTGGCCCTGGGGCGGTGGCTATCGTCCGCAGATGTCAACTCTCAAGGAGCGTTTTCCAGAACAAGTGCATCAAGGAGCAGTAATAACTGCTGTTGACCTCATTCGCGGCATCGGAAGATATGCCGGCTTGGACGTCATCAACGTAAAGGGAGCAACAGGCCTCTACGACACCAACTTCGAGGGGAAAGCGCAGGCCGCCATTGATGCCCTGCGCTCCGGTTATGATTTCGTCTATCTTCATGTCGAAGCCTCCGACGAAGCCGGACACGACGGTTCTGTTTCCCTCAAGATGCAGACCATAGAAGATCTCGATCACAGACTCATACAACCCATACTGAAGGCCTTCACGCCTTACTCGGCAGGAAATACGGAGCTGCACAAGCTGTCAGACAACGGAGCTCTTCCGCAGCACAGCTCAGACACCAACTGTCACGACATCCTGTCGGCCAATGCAGATGCTGACGATGTTGCCATCGCTCTGCTGCCCGACCACCCCACGCCCTGCAAACTGCGTACCCACACAGCCGAACCGATTCCGTTCGCAATATGGCATCCAGGCATCCGGCCCGATGCCGTTCAGACATTTGATGAGGCCGCAGCTGCCGGGGGAATATATGGCTCCATCGAAGGCGATGACTTCATCAACCTCTTTATGAGCCCTCAATTAAATGGAAAATGAAGATTTTTTGGAGCAGCGAAGGCCATAAGAGCTCGCTCTTAAATGGCTGAGTCGTGACTAAAATTACAAAAGGTAATCGGGCTGCGCAAAGAAAGCTAACGGCTAATGGCTAACGGCTAAAAGCTAATGGCCAACGGCAACCCAAACGTAACACAAAAACGGCTCTGCCGTTATCCCCCTTTGTCATTAACGCCTTCTGCTACGTCTCAAGCTCTCGCTGAGACTTGCACAAGTCGATGACTGTTGCCCCCTTTGTCATTAACGCCTTCTGCTTCGGTCAGACTTGCATCTGCCCTTGCACAAGTCGATGACTACACCTCAAGTCTTCACCAGAAACACTCAG
>JAILPK010000085.1 GCA_024699495.1 Bacteroidaceae bacterium
GGATATTGCCATAGAGGATGTTTTGAAACGTATGCCGGGCATCAGTGTGTTGGAAAGTGGCAAGATTCTCTATAATGGCCGTGCCGTCTCTCTGACTATTGATGGCATGGATATGCTGAAAAGCCGTTATGCCCTGGCTACGCGCAATATCCCTCATGAAATGATAGCCTCGGTCGAGATACTGGAGAACGACCAGGTGATCAAAGCGCTGCAGGATCTTGTCCCTGGCGACAAAACAACGCTGAATCTCAAGTTAAAGTCATCTGCACGCGGCGTATGGGTTTGGCCTTTTGGTATAGAATCCGGTTGGGGCTACCCTGATCATTTTCTTCGTGACATTCAGGCATCACCCATTTATCTGGGACAGCGACATCAACACATTCTAACAGCGAGTCACAACAACACCGGTAAAGATCTCGGTGAAACCATGGCCGATATGTCGGGCGGCGCTTCTTTGAGTTTTACCAACATTCCGTCTGGCGGTTCTGGCCAACTGGCCTCCCGTCGTTATACGTTCAATAATGACTGGGCTGTTACCTCCAACAATCTTTTTAAAACGCATCGAGAACGTACGATTGTTGCCAATGCCGGGTATTTGCACGAACGGCGCTCCAGAGAGAGTTCTTTGATTACGGAATGGCTGTTACCAGGCGACTCAACCACTCTTGCACAAGAACAAATCGGTTTCGAAAGGAAGAGAGAGCAACTATATGGTGACTTTTCTTTCACGAAAAATGCCCCTGCCGTCTATTTGAATGGGATTATGAAAGTTTCGGCAGAACAGGATGCTAAAACCGGACGCGTCAATGAACTGGCGCAGAGCCTTTCGGCTCGCCAGTTGAAATTGGACGGAAACTTCCACGCCATAAGGCGTTCTGCGGAGACCTCCGCCTATGATCTTTCGACACGTTTGTCCGCATTGCACCGTGAGGAGTCTTTCATTGTATCAGATGAGCCGGGACAGACTCGCGATCAGGAGGTCTTGTACGACAACATTCGCTTTTCTCTTTTCGCATCCCAATATCAGGAGATGCATTTAAAGGGGAAATGGACTTTTTCACCATCTGCAGGCATTTCCTATGGTGGCGACCGACTCGTCAGTAGTCTTAATCTCCCGGCATACCAACCAGAAAACGGGCTGACATATGACAACAATCTGTTCCTCAACCAATTTGATGCAAGAATAAGTGCCAGCTTCCGCTATAGGGCCCAGCAGACCACGCTATATATCGGGTTGCCAGCTGGCTATCGGTTCCGGAGTCTTTCCGATATTAATCAGATGACCGAACACAGGCTCATCGTGGAACCTTCTCTTCAGATTCATCATCGAATCAATGCAGAAGCCGCTTTTGAATTCCGATATAACCTGACTCACAACGACCCAGCCGTTACTCGATTGCATAGAGGAGTGCTGATGACAACCTATCGGAATTATCGTTTCTATACACCTGATTTCACTTCTGGCCGAAACCATAATTTTACCATACAGTGGGACTACAAGGATGTCCTGAAAATGTTGTTCTTGACAACGAATATCCGATATCGATTACTACAACCACGAATCCTCTACGGACAGGAACTGGATGGAATTATTTCGCATAGTATCTCTACGCCAACGGATAAAATGGGCCATTCGCTGAACGGGAGTTTCGATCTCAGTAAAAGCTTTTATCGAGTAGATGCCTCAATGAAATTCGGCATTATGGCGGGTATTTCCAGACAGCCTGTATTCACGCAGGGTGTCGTCTCCGATATGTTGTCAAGCAGTATCGAGCCTTCTGTGTCATTTCAGATATCCCCTTTGAAGTGGCTATCGCTGTCCGAATCCGTCCGCTGCAGCTGGGTTCAACAGCAGTTGGCTGAAGCTAGTTATTCACAACATGCCATTACCGGACAGAATAAAACCGACATTGAGTTTTCATTTATGGAGAACTTATCCCTGGTTTTAAATGGGGATGTTTACTATACAACGGCCTACGATAATCACTTTTTCATGCTGGCAGATGCCTCCATCCATTACAAAATCGGGAAAAGCCGCTTGTCATTACGCTGGTCTAACATATTCAACACAAGAGAATATGCCTGCATCGCCCTTACACCAGAATCAAGCACAACAACCGCATATCCCATCCGGCCAACAGAAGTAACCTTACGCTGGGTATTTACCTTGTGAGGCACGTTTTATTTTTTTCCCCTCTTATATAAAATCTCATCATCGTCAAACATAATAACTATAATTCTGCAAATGAAGTCTGTTAGAATCTCATTATTGGAAATCGGTGCTATCTTGATGCTGATGTTATCGCTATTTCCACTGCTGCATTATGGCGCTCTCGACGGTGTGGCTGTTCCACGACATTACAGTCGTGGAGTAGCAGATGCCTGGGGCAATCGGACAATGTTTCTTTGGATTGGAGTTATCGCATTGGTAGTGTATGGCTTGCTCTTCTTCTGTCAGAAGCATCCGCAACTCATTAATCTGTCTAACCGATCATCTCATGACCGAGCATCGATGACTGATAAGGATCGACTCCGTGCCGTTGCCATTGCCCGTACACTAAAATTTTGGGCTCTCGCCGTTATCGCCTGCCTTTCCTTATGCACCTATCTAGCTGCCACTGGAGTCCCTAACCCCCCGACCTGGTGCACATATCTCCTGTTAGCCCTGATGTTCGGACACCTGCTCATCATCTCTGTCCAATCCCGCCGCGAGTAGTCAACGACGGTACATCTCTCGGCGTGCAAGATTGTTCCAGGCTCAAGAGCCTTCCACAAACTTGCACATCTGTTTTCACTCCAAACCCTCAAGGGTGACCCCGCACCGCCCCGGCGCTGCGGAGCCCTCGGCAGAACCGCCATATCCAAAGCTTCACATTTCATAATACAAATCAGCAAAAAAACGTATCTTTATCCGTCTATCTGCAACATTTTTGCTTCGCACCCGGTCTAATAAGTGTTGAAACATTTAATAATTATTACCCATGTACGAACTTTTCCGGTTTCTTTCCAAACTGATTCCTGCGGCGGTCATCCTGCTGCCCATCCTGTTCTACTACCTTCACAAGCGCAACATTCTCAATA
>JAILPK010000021.1 GCA_024699495.1 Bacteroidaceae bacterium
ATAATATTTTTGAAGAACTCGCTGAAGTCAGTATCCGTGTTCTCTCGGTACTCCTTATTCAGCTGAGTGATTTCCACAATCCTGTCTAGCGCCAAGGTTGCTATTTCAGACCATTCCTCATACCAACCAAGCAGGAACCAACGTCCGTTGTACTGCTTCAGGAAGTAAGGATGAATGGTGTATATGAAAGGTTCCTTATGTTTGAAGCTTTTGTACTTGATTCGAACCACGTTTTTCTTTATGATAGCCTGGTAAGCTGTGCGGTAGTATTTCATGCCCTCCACATAAGGATTCTCGTCGAAAGCAACAACGGCCTTGCCATTCGCAGGATTCATAAAGAACTGTGAAGACAGCCGGCTGTTGATTTCTTCGAGCCATTCGAAGTGCGGTATTCCTTCGAAGCGAGTCAGCAGCTGCATAGTCTGATTCAGCAGCTGCAGCTCTTCCTCTTTGAGTTGCAGATGGAATATCGACATCCCTCTTTTTGCATAGCGGTAATAGATATTGCGCCCCACCTTCTGTGCATCAATCTGCACCCCATAGTGCGTCTCCATATTATTCATGTCAAGACGGATGGTAGTAGGAGAAGAGACGATTTCCATCTTCTCTTCTTCAAGGCGCTTATTGCATTTCTCCATCAGCCTGCGCACAGTATATCGTCCACTCCAATCACTCAGACACCTGTCTATGATGATTTCACGAACAGTAGCATTCTTGGTTTTAGCCATAAATTTTAATGTGTTTAATAGCCATTTTGATGCGAAAATCGTGTTGAAGGTAGGACTTTTTTCTGAGACGACCATCATTTTCAGCTGATGAGGACGATTTTAAGCCTCTTTTATACAATTTTTAACCAATTCCGTGCAAAAATAAGGCGAATAGGACCACTCTTATTGTTCCTATTCCAAATTTCTTACCTTTTTTCATGGTAAAAGTGAATTTGTATAGTACACCCTCATTCAGGCAACGCATCGAAAACAATCGAAACGCATTAAAACGGTGTAAATCGCCAAATTTCAAATTTTGTGGATGGTTTCCGCTTAGAATTTTCGATTATAAAAATAAAAGCGCTACTTTTGCAATAAAATCACTGACAATGACTCCAGACGAAGAAAGATTTTTGAATCTTATTGACCCCGAAGGGAAAAACTTTTCATCCTGTGATTTCATGGAACGCTATGAAAGCGCAAGGTACTATGTTCTATCTGACAAGAAAAACCCTGAACGCCTTTTTGAGGCAATATTGGATGCCGATGGCAGATATGTCATTTTAGACCCTGATGAAGAAACGGAATTCCTACCGACCTCAGATATCGGTGTTGGAGATATGTCAGTGGCAAACACCTTTAGGGAATTGGGCTATGAGTCCATTGACCTAGATGAGCCCTTGACAGCATGCAAAATCAATGATGCATCAGTTTTCTATTTTTGGGATGCCAAAGTAGAAAGCCCTTATGGTGATGGTCACATGGTGACTTTGGACCTTACTCCAGAGTACAACTCCAAGCCCATCAGCCCCGAAGAACTGCAAGCCGTAGGCGAGCATTTCAGGAAGTTGGAGCAGCGAGCCAAGAACCTGGCATTACAGTTAGACGATGCTCCAGAAGTCAAGCTCGTCCATGCCTCTATCCAGCCCTTTTATTCCGTCACCCTACCCGGAATAGGGCTGTTAGAAGAGATGTATATCGGATTCGACCCCTTGGACAATCCCATTTTGGTCCACGGAAAACAGATAGACCCTATCATCAATATGTCTAAGGACGACGAGGTGGAAAACCACCTGTTGTTCATGCTATATAGGCTGACACATCCAAAATCCAAGAAGTAATCACAGCACCCCTCCACCACTGACCGAATAAGTATCATGTTGCGGGAACTTCTCGCACCCTATATATAGTGTGTCAAAAGCATCCGTTCCGTCGGTGCGATGTTCGAGAAGATCCTCTTCCGTCTCAGGGTTCTTCTCATCAGACTTATTCTTGCGGAATCCCAGTCGTCCGCGGTACACCTGCGCCGTCTGAACAGCGAGTATTAAGTCATCGTTGTTCTGTCGGTTGAACATCGGCATGAGGCGCTGCTTGCCAGCGAAACCCCTGTTGATGAGCAGATACTTCTCGTCATGCTTCATCGGGTTGCCGAGGTACACCTCAATCACCTCCCACCCATGTCGCTCGAACTCATGCACGATGACCCAGCGGAAGTCCTGGTCATTCACCGCATAGTTAGAGCCCAGCGCCGTGGCATCGTAGTAGAAAACCACAGTCTTGTTCTCATGGTACGCATAATACGTACAGAACTCCTCAATCAGTGCCGACAGCTTGCGCTCGAACTTCACGAAAAACGACTTCAGCACACGCAGCTTGCGTCCGTCAGGCTGTCCGGCCACAAGCCAGTTGATATTAGCATTGTAGTCCATACCAATACAAATCGGAGCCTGACGGTTCAGGTCCTTGTCCGCACGGCAGTCCATTGCCGCCTCGTCGAACTCATATCCCAGACTGTCCAGGTATTCAAAATCCGAGGCATTATACTTATGCCCTTCGCGCATTGAAGAGTAGAACCCATCCTTGCGAATGCCAATACGCTGACAGAGAATCGACGTCTGAAACGTCAGCGGCGTTAGGTCGCGCTTCATCTGTCGGATATAGTTCTCTCCGAGCAGTTCAATGTTCTCGATACTCGAGTATTCCTTGTAATACACCGCCACCGAGCGCATTTTATTGAGCTGCGTGTCCAGCTTCCGCAGATACCCTTTGAGGTAAGAAGGAATAACCTTCCTCTCCTTGCGCAGCTCCCGAATACGCTCCTTCGTGTGCCATATCTCATATAGCGTAGCCTTTATGGCCTCTATG
>JAILPK010000022.1 GCA_024699495.1 Bacteroidaceae bacterium
CTCGCTAATGTGATAAGCATCGGAGAAAATGCGTTTGCTTCTTGTTCTAAACTCACTGATTGTTATTGCTATGCTTCAACTGTGCCTACAACCTCTACTATTGCCTTTACCAATCAATATATTGCTAATGCAACATTGCATATTCCTGCTGAACTGATAGAAGATTACAACTATTCAGATCCTTGGTATAACTTCGGTATGATTGTGGCTCTTACGGAGGAGGAGCTGGGCGTGAGCGGTGTTGCGGCCGGAGAAAATCAGTCCGACGGCAAATTCATTGAGAATGGCAAGCTTGTGATCATCCGCAATGGCGTGAAGTACAACTCCGCTGGGCAGATGATGTAAGCGGCGGCGGCCGCGCCGCCGATGTAAGATGGATGATGGATGATGGAAGATGTGAAGCTGGCGCGGAGCGGCGGGAGCCGATGTAAGATGTAAGATGGATGATGGAAGATGTGTATAAGATGGATGATGGAAGATGTGAGGCTCGCGCGATGAAGCCGCGAAGCGCTGAAGCTGGCGCGATGAAGCCGCAGAGAGGCGCGGAGAGGCGCGAAGAAAGCTAAAAGCTAACGCTAACCCTAACAAAAACTTGTTGACTTGTTGACTTGTTGACTCGTTGACTCGTTGACTCGTTGACTCTTGAACTCTTGAACTCTTGAACTTCTTGAACTCTTGAACTTCTTGAACTTCTTGAACTCTTGAACTCTTGAACTCTTGAACTTCTTAAACAGCGGCCCATGGCCGCGCCTCTATTTCAGTTCGGGATGTTCTGCCAGCAGCGCACGGCGGAGTTCCAGCAAAATGGCGAATTCGCCGCAGTGAACACTTGTGGAAAGGTCGCAATTCTTCAGTTTTCCTGCTAAATACTTCACTGATTTAGGCAGGTCCTTTATCTTGAATCCCTTCAGCTTAGGCGCATTCACAGTGGCAGGTAGGCGTTCCAGACGTGCTTCAAACCAATTAATGCATTCGTCACGTTCTTTTGTTGTATAACTGCTTTTGAACAGGGTTTCAAGATTCTCTTCCATAATTATTTCTTTGAAGTATCTGCAATTGTTTTCTACTGCTTCGCTATTTTGGTTTGGGGTCTGCTGAATCATTTAGCCAGGCGTAGGGACTCCTTCACCATCCTGTTTGGTTGAGGCCTGCCGCGCTATACCAGCTAAGTTTTTTGTAATCCTCCATCCAGCCGTTTGTAATATATTTTTCCATTGGGACGAAGATGGACATGCCTCCGCTGTGAGGGATGTCTTTCATCACCTCCATGTGCCCGTTGGGGATGGCCGAGAACCAGACATTAGACAGACGATACGAAACGACGCTCTGAAATACAGAGTCCCAGCGCGCAAACTCCTCTGCTGAGGCGCGCAGGGAAAAGAGATGCCTCATGTCATAGTATTCCGGGTATATGATGCTGCTTGTGCCAGGGCGGTATTTCTGGACATCGTCGCAATATGGCACTTGAGAGTCGGCAAAGAGGCTTGTAACCAGCGGGCGGGTAGCCTCGGCGAGCGCCTCCATTCCGGAGGTCCTCACGGCAGCTATTTCGAGGCCGTTGTAAGTATAAGAGAAGGAGCTGTTGTAATAATCAAAATATTTTGTGATGGCAGAGTCAGCATCAAAGGAGGGCGCGCAGAGCGTAGGCAGCAACTCATGATAGGGAGCTCCCATACCCGGGATTTCTGCCGGAGAGGCTATGATATAGTCGCATAAGTCGCGCAGTTCGTAGGCCACTTCAACGCATTGCATGAAACAGGCATCAAAAAAGATGTAATCAAAATGCGGGAGTTGGGCCAGGACGTGGCGCAGCGTGGTGATGGGCATCTTCACCCCCTCGTCGGATGAAGTCCGATGCCCGTTGTCTGCCCCGAAAGTGTTCCTTCGGCTGTTTCTCCGGGCTGTGGTGTCTGTCGTGTTGGGGAATACCCATCCCGAAGCATGACTCCAAAGCACGAGTCTGTAGTTATTCGAGTGGTATCTGTTTATGATGTCTTTGAGGACCTGGCTCATCCCGGCGCTGTCGGTGGAGCAGACGTTTTGGGCGAAGGTCGTTACCTGCTGCAGCGGCTGGTCCTTGGTTCCAACACATATTCGTGTGCTCTGTTTGTCATCTATATAAATGACTACGCGGGTGCCTTTGTCAATCTCCGGCAGCGCCTTGGATATCTCGTTGAAGTCGTTGGAGACGAATGAGTAGAGTGAGTTCTCGGCTGCCATGTAGATAATGAGTGTGCGCGGATAGCGGTCGTCGGAGAGCCAGCTCTCTTCGGGGCCCTCGTCGGCGCATGAGGTCAGCAGCAGGGAGATATTCGCACACGCGAACATTAAATATAATAGGGAATGGAATAAATGAAGATATCTGTGTTTCACGGCGCAAAGGTAGGCAAAAATGAGAATATAGCATACTAAAATGCGATTCTTTTTCGTTTATAAACGGAGAAGGATTCATTTTAGCTTTTTCTGCATCGGTATTATGCAATTGACAGACAGGATAAGACAGATAAAGGTGGTGCTGGTTTGCGCCGCCGTCCTGATCTGTGCCTCTTCGCTTCTGTGGTCTCATTTTCTTGTCAAGGACCTCTCTGTGGAGGAGCGTAATAACATGAAGGTGTGGGCAGAGGCCATGCGCACTCTGAATAACGCCGATGAGAATACAGATCTGAATCTGGTGCTGCAGGTTATCAACGGGAACAACACTATCCCTGTCGTTGTGCTCTCGTATGACGGCTCTGTGCAGACTTACCGCAATCTTCCGCTGCGCCATACAGGCTCGGCAGATGACACCATGGCAGAGGTGATGCGCATGGCCAAGACGATGAAGGCGGCTGGGAACGTCATACGTATTGATCTGAGCGAGAGGGAGTTCATGGAGATATGCTATGATGAGAGTCTGATGCTTAAACGTCTGGCCCGTTATCCGTATATTCAGTTGGGCATAGTGCTTGTGTTTGCGGTGGTTGCTGTCTTTGCCCTGCTCAGCAGCAAGCGCGCAGAGCAGAACAAGGTGTGGGTGGGCCTGTCGAAGGAGACGGCTCATCAGCTCGGAACCCCCATCTCTTCGCTTATGGCCTGGACTGCTGTGCTTCACGAGCAATATCCTGACGACGAACTGCTTCCGGAGATGGACAAGGATGTGCAGCGGCTGCAGATGATTGCTGAGCGTTTTTCCAAAATCGGGTCGGCTCCCGAGTCGGCTCCCGAGAATCTCAATGATGTGATTTCGCATGTCTGTGACTATATTGGGCGGCGGACCTCCAACCGCGTTAATATTATCACGCGCCTGCCAGAGCAGCCGATAATGGTGAATATGTGCGCCCCGCTGTTTGAGTGGGTGGTGGAAAATCTTTGCAAGAATGCCATTGATGCGATGAACGGGCAGGGGAGCATCTCTATTGTTGCCATGGATGAGGGCAAGAGTGTGATTGTGGAGGTCAGTGATACCGGGAAGGGCATTCCCCGATCGCATTTCGGCAGTGTGTTCCAGCCAGGTTATACCACGAAGAAACGCGGCTGGGGCCTCGGGCTCTCCCTCGCCAAACGAATTGTTGAGGAGTATCATCACGGACGCATCTTCGTGAAAAATTCCGAATTGGGCAAGGGCACCACCTTCAGGATAGAGCTGAAGAGGTAAGCGGCGGGGAGATGTATGATGTAAGATGTATGATGTAAGATGTATGATGTAAGATGTAGGGCTGGCGCGATGGGGCGGAGCCGATGTAAGATGTAAGATGTGTATAAGATGGATGATGTTTGATGGATGATGGATGATGTGTATAAGATGGATGATGTTTGATGGATGATGTTAGATGGATGATGTTAGATGGATGATGGAAGATGTAGGGCTGGCGCGATGAGGCCGAGGAGCGCTGAAGCTGGCGCGATGAAGCCGCGAAGAGGCGCGAAGAAAGCTAAAAGCTAAAAGCTAACGCTAACCTTAACCCTAACCCTAACCTCGCGGCCCCGGCCGCTCCAACTATTAAACTTTTGAACTCTTGAACTCTTGAACTCTTGAACTTCTTGAACTCTTGAACTTCTTGAACTTCTTGAACTCTTGAACTCTTGAACTCTTGAACTTCTTGAACTTCTTGAACTTCTTAAACTCTTGAACTCTTGAACTCTTGAACTTCTTAAACTCTTGAACTTCTTGAACTGCTTGAACTTCTTGAACTCTTGAACTCTTGAACTTCTTGAACTGCTTGAACTGCTTGAACTGCGGCCTCCATAATTGGCTGAAAAGTTGGTGTTGGAACAAAAAACAGGGGATATGGCACACTTTTTCAAGCTTTTCCTTTGCCAAACAATAAAAAGTGCGTACCTTTGCCGCCCAGTATGAGCAAAAATGCCTCCTATAGCATCGATCTGTTGAACTTGGGAGCGGGGCCGCTTGACTGCAAATGGCAGGTGGGAGCTCCGTTTTTCGAGGCTTTGGAACAGGATCTGGTGACCGACGGGCTGGTGGATGTGACTCTTAGGATTAAGAAGAAAACTGCCGGCTATGAGGTGAATATGCATATCGAAGGATATGTGACTATCCCCTGCGACCGCTGCCTCGAGCCGATGCGGCAGGAAGTGAGCGGAGATGCTGAGCTGAAGATTCAGGAGGGGGACGAGTTCTGCGACGACGGGCAGGTGATAACCATTCCGGCAGACATGCAATCCGTGGACTTCACCTGGAACATATATGAGTGCATCGCCCTGTCTGTCCCCATCAGTCACACCCACCCTGAGGGAATGTGCGACAGCAAGATGACAGAGCTGCTCAATGAACATTCAGCCGCAAGCAAGAGCGATCCGCGATGGGACGCGCTCAAGAGCCTCAAGGCTGACGAAGAAGGATAATAGTAAGAAAAACATTAAATAAGTAAGACAATGGCACATCCAAAAAGAAGACAATCAAAGACACGTACGCTGAAGCGTCGTACTCATGACAAAGCAGTAGCTCCCACATTGGCAGTATGCCCCAACTGCGGCGAATTTCACATCTACCACACTGTTTGCCCCGCTTGCGGATATTACAGAGGTAAGATAGCAATCGAAAAAGCCGAGGCATAAACACATTTGAAACGGAAGAGTGAGGAGCGCGGCTCTTCACTCTTTTCACTATATAATAACCAGACAAAAGATTATGGAAAAGATACATGCCATAATTACTGGAGTCGGGGGCTTTGTTCCTGAGTATGTGCTCGACAACGAGGAACTCTCGCGCATGGTAGATACCAGCGACGAGTGGATCATGTCGCGCATAGGCGTAAAAGAACGCAGGATTCTCAATGAAGACGGACTCGGGACAAGTTATATGGCGCGGAAGGCCGTA
The DNA here is from genome assembly GCA_024699495.1 of Bacteroidaceae bacterium. Lineage (GTDB taxonomy): Bacteria > Bacteroidota > Bacteroidia > Bacteroidales > Bacteroidaceae > Physcousia. The sequence goes on from JAILPK010000022.1 coordinate 5,318, forward strand.
AAGCAACTTCTGGAGAAGACAAATACCGACCCTCTGTCTGTGGATGCTGTGATATGCTCCACTTCAACTCCTGACTATCAGTTCCCTTCTACTGCCAGCATTGTGCTCGGTAAATGCGGGATGACGAACGCCCACGCCTTCGAACTCTCTGCCGCCTGCTCCGGATGGCTCTTTGCTATGGATCAGGCTTCATGTATGATAGAGAGCGGAAGATACAAGAAGATCGTTGTGGTTGGCGCCGACAAGATGTCGAGCGTCGTGGATTATACAGACCGCCAGACCTGCCCCATCTTCGGCGACGGAGCTGGCGCAGCGCTCGTAGAAGCGACAACTGAAGATATGGGATGGATGGACAGCTATCTCCGCACCGACGGAGCCGGTTTGCCTTTCCTATGCGTGAAAGCAGGCGGATCTGCAACCCCGACATCTACTTTCACTCTGGAACACCGTCTGCATTATCTCCATCAGGAGGGCCGCACTGTATTCAAGATCGCCGTAACCAACATGTCGGATGCCGTGGCCCGCATCGCCGAACGCAACAATCTTGACAAGGAAAATATTGCATGGGTGGTCCCCCATCAGGCCAACGTACGCATCATCGATGCCGTGGCAAAGCGCCTCGAGATACCTTCGGAGAAGGTGATGATGAATATTCAGCATTATGCAAACACCTCCAGCGCAACCCTGCCCCTGGCTCTTTGGGAGTATGAGAAGCAGTTGCGCAAAGGTGACAACCTCATCTTCACAGCCTTCGGAGCGGGCTTTACGTGGGGCGCTGCCTATATGAAGTGGGCATACGACGGAGAATAACTCCCCCCCGTATTAACGATTATAGTTCTGATAAAATGACACATCGTTCTGGTTTCGTGAATATCGTCGGTAATCCCAATGTGGGCAAGTCCACTCTGATGAACTTGCTCGTGGGCGAGCGCATATCTATTGCCACATTCAAGGCTCAGACTACGCGCCACCGCATCATGGGTATCGTGAATACGGAAGATTCACAGATTGTGTTCTCGGATACCCCCGGTGTGCTCAAACCTAACTATAAGCTGCAGGAGCAGATGCTGCTGTTTTCCGAGAGCGCTCTGCAGGATGCCGACGTGCTGCTGTATGTGACTGATACGGTGGAGACGCCCGACAAGAATGCGGACTTCCTGGCTAAGGTGCAAAAGATGAGCGTGCCTGTGCTGGTGCTCATCAATAAGATAGACCTCACTGACCAGGCCACTCTCTCGGCGAAGGTGGAAGAGTGGGGGGTGGTGCTGCCTAACGCAGAGGTAATCCCCATCTCAGCCCTGCATAAGTTTAATGCTGACTATGTTCTGCGCCGCATACGCGAACTCCTGCCCGAATCTCCACCCTTCTTCGACAAGGACCAACTCACGGACAAACCGGCCCGGTTCTTCGTCTCGGAGATTATCCGCGAGAAAATCCTGCTCTATTACACTAAGGAGATTCCTTACTCCGTAGAGGTGGAAGTGGAGGAATTCAAGGAGAGCGACAAACTGATACGCATCAGCGCTGTTATTTACGTGGAGCGCGACAGCCAGAAGGGAATAATCATAGGGCACCAGGGCGTAGCTCTCAAACGGGTATCAACCGAAGCCCGCCGCGATCTGGAACGTTTCTTCGGCAAGAAGATCTATCTCTCCACGTTCGTGAAAGTGGATAAGGACTGGCGCAGCAGCGATAAGGCTATGAGGCATTTCGGCTATGAGCCAGAGTAAGTTTTTGAGTTGACAGGGCCTCACCCCCTAACCCCCTCTCCCGTGGGCGAGGGGGGGGGAAGCGGCAAAGCCGCGGTTCGCGCAGATTAGATATAAAAGATTCGGCCTCGGCCGCCTGTTCTGTAGGGTGAAGCAGCTTCACCTCTCCGCGCCAGCCCCGCTAGCTCTACTAGCCCTACTAGCCCCGCTAGCTCTACTAGCCCCGCTAGCTCTACTAGCCCCACGATCGATCCTAGCTCTCCTAGCTCTACTAACCCGACGAGCTTCGAACCCCTTAAACTGCGGCTCTGCCGCTATCTACTCTCAACAAGAGCCCCTGGCTCTTAGCCTTAGACCTTAGACCGCGGCCCCCTCGGCCCAAGGCTCTGCCGCTGGCAGGCAGCAGATATTTCTGAATAATTAAGTAGAAACTATATAAAACAAGTCCTTCTCATCCCGAAACTCTCTCCTGATTTTGAAGTGAGAGATTGATGGCTCCCGCTGTGACAACGGACGGGGGTGGGGGAGAGGCCCTCATTTCTTATGTTAGTAGCAATCGTAGGACGCCCCAATGTGGGTAAGTCAACCCTATTCAATCGTCTCACACAGACCCGCCACGCCATTGTCTCCGATGAGGCTGGCACAACACGGGACCGCCAATACGGAAAATGCGAATGGATTGGCCGCGAGTTCTCTGTGGTTGACACCGGCGGCTGGGTTGAGGGCAGCGATGATATCTTCGAGGAACAGATCCGTAAGCAGGTGGCTATCGCTACCGAAGAGGCGGATATAATCCTTTTTATGGTTGATGTCACTGGTGGAATCACCGATCTCGATGATGCCGTTGCCGATATCCTGAGGCGCGCCACCAAACCGGTGATTCTCGTTTGTAACAAGGCCGACAACAGCGCTCAGCACTTCTATTCTGCTGAGTTTTATGCACTCGGGCTCGGAGACCCTATGTGCATCAGCGCCATAACCGGTTCTGGCACAGGCGAGCTGCTTGACCTCATCGTGGAGAAGATGCCTGAAGAAGAAGCCGGACTGGAGACGCTCGACCTGCCGCGCATCGCCATCGTGGGTCGTCCGAACGCCGGTAAGAGCAGTCTCATCAACGCGTTTATAGGCGAAGAGCGCCATATTGTGACAGATATCGCGGGCACCACCCGCGACAGCATCTATACCCGCTACCAAAAGTATGGATTCGATTTCCTGCTGGTTGATACTGCTGGAATACGCAAGAAAAGCAAGGTGAGCGAGGATTTGGAGTTCTACAGTGTCATGCGCAGCATACGTGCTATAGAGAACAGCGATGTCTGCGTTCTGATGATTGATGCGACCCGGGGCATTGAGACCCAGGATATCAATATTTTCCAGCTCATACAGCGTAACCAGAAGGGCATGGTAGTGGTCGTCAATAAGTGGGACCTGGCTGAAGACAAGAGCACAAAGGCCATCAGCTTCTTCGAAGACACGATACGTCAGCGAATGGCTCCATTCACCGATTTTGAGATAATATTCTCATCTGCTCTCACCAAACAGCGTATATTCAAGGTGCTCGAAGCCGCAAACGCTGTGAGCCAGCATCGCCGCGCACGCGTCGGGACCAAGCGCCTCAACGAGGAGATGCTGCCTCTTATCGAGGCCTACCCGCCACCATCAATCAAGGGCAAGTATATCAAAATCAAATACTGTTCTCAGGTCCCCGACACCCGCGTGCCGACGTTTGTATTCTACGCGAACCTGCCGCAGTATGTCAAGGAGCCCTATCGTCGCTTCCTTGAAAACCAGATACGTGAGCGCTGGGATTTCTCCGGTACCCCTATCAACATCTTCATCCGCCAGAAGTAATATTCTCCAGACAAAGAGATATCAAGCGACTCCTTTTTATCAGAAGGGAGCCGCTTTTTTCTAAATAAATAATGTAAAACATGATGCTGTTCTGGAAATAATGGTTAACTTTGCAACCATAAACGTGCGCGGAGGCCGCGAGCGGGGGCCGGCCAATGGAATATGGAATATGTGAGGCTGGCACGGAACCGAAGTCTGAAGTCTTCATTCTTCATTTAGAAATATTATCTACCGAAATAATGAAACATGTTAACAGAACAATTGCGCTATTCGCTCTGACAGCGGCTTTTGCTGTGCCTTCAGCGCATGCCCAGAAAAGAGAATTCCGCCCTATGGAGGACGTGAACAAAGTAGTTGACCTGACTTTGGACAGTCTGGAGAAAGTGAAAACTGCCCGCCCAGTTGCCGGAAGCAGCAGAAAGGGAGACAACCCCGTCCTCTTCCTCGTGGGTAACTCCACGATGCGCACGGGAACCAAAGGAAATGGTGACAACGGCCAGTGGGGCTGGGGATTCTATGCAGGGCAGTATTTCAACGAGAATCAAATCACCGTTGAGAATCAGGCTCTCGGAGGCACTTCCTCACGCACCTTCTACCGCCAGCTGTGGCCTGACGTCAAGAAAGGCATCCGTCCGGGCGATTACGTCATTATCGAGCTGGGACATAACGACAACGGGCCATTTGACAGTGGACGCTGCCGCGCCACAATCCGAGGCATCTCTGCCACCGATTCGATGATTGTAACTCTCAAGGACGGCCCGAATAGGGGGAAGAAAGAGACCGTTTACAGCTACGGAGAATATATGCGCCGCTTCGTCAGGGAGACAAGAGCGCTCGGGGCACACCCCATTCTGATGAGCCTCACCCCACGCAAGAGCAAGGGCAAGAGCGATGCGTCCGGATGGCAGCCCGTGCGCGTGGCTGACAATTTCGGCGGCTGGGCCCGTCAGATTGCCGAAGAGATGAATGTCCCGTTTATAGACCTCAACGAACTCTCTGCCACCAAATATGACAAGATGTCATCCTGGAAGATAAATTATCATTTCTATCTTGACAATATCCACACCTCGGCCTTCGGAGCTCAGCTCAACGCGCGCTTGGCAGCAGAAGGACTGATGGCGTCCACCCACCCCGAACTGAAACCTCTTCAGGCAATGATGCAGAATATTCTCCCTCCCACACAGGATGTGAAGCGGGAAGAAGGCAAGCCGGTGTTGTTTATCTGCGGAGACAGCACGGTGAAAAACAACGATAACGACAGCACCGGCATGTGGGGCTGGGGATCACAGGCAAGCCGCGTCTTTGATGCCTCACGCATTACTCTTGTCAACTGCGCAATGGCTGGCCGCAGCACACGTACTTATCTGAAGGAAAAACGTTGGGAGAAAGTTTATAACGCATTGCGTCCCGGCGATTTCGTAACAATTCAGTTTGGACATAATGACATAGGCGAACTGGGGCGCGGCAAGCATCGCGGTGTAATCGCGTGCTCTCAGGACTCCAGTGTTGTCAGCAGGGTAGTGACGGACAAGGAGGCATACAACGAGGTGGTTTACAGCTTCGGTTTCTATCTGCGCAAGATGATCGACGACTGCCGCGAGAAGGGTGCGGTGCCCATCCTCGTCAGCCTCACCCCTCGCAACGAATGGCCCGACGGCAAAATTGAGCGACGCAACGACTCCTACGGCCGCTGGTATCGGGATGTGGTGAAGGACACAGGCGTCACTTTCATAGATCTGCATAACATCAGCGCCGATGCCCTCGATGCCCTCGGTCAGGAGGCTGCCAAGGCCTATTATAACCACGATCACACACACACCAGCCTCAAGGGTGCCCAGCTTAATGCTGAAGGCATAGCCAAGGGTCTTCGTGCTTCCGATTGTCCTCTGGCCAAGTATCTGAAGTAACACAATGAGCCCCCTCAGCATCTGTGAGGGGGCTGATGTGGTTGTTGTTTGCAACTCGTAAGTTTTCTGATTTCACAATTATCATGGCTGTTATGGAATCTCCTGTCTCTATTCTTCTTCGTTCGGCAGTCAGCGGGGTGGCGAGTGGTATGTCTTGCCCTCGGAAACGACTGTTGCCTCAGGTCAGAAATTGGCATCTCTGCTCTGCACTCCTGATTCTCTTGTGCTGCGTTATGCTGCTGAGTTCATGCGGCAATCAGGAAGATAAACTGCGCTGGCGTGCTGCAGAATTATGCAAGTATATCCCGGACCACGAGCTGCTGGAGAGCTCAAAAGACTATCTTACTGAGGATTTTTACTCGGTGTTGGACACGATGTTCAATATGTCTGAGCATGAGCCTATGGAACATGAATGGCTTTATTATTTTGTGACCGGAAATAGTGGGACCATAGCTGACTACGAGGTGGTAAAAGTGGAACAAAAGGATAAAGACCACGCAGTAGCGACAATCAGAGTGAGGCAGAAATGGGATGACGGTTCGATAGCTGAGGGAAGTGACTTCGAAGACCATCTGCTATATATGGAGCGAGTAGATGAAGATTGGCTTATGGCCGATTTCGACGGCCATAAGTCCGACTGCATCCGTCATATTGCCATCAACCGCAGGGAGGAGTCGATCCGTAAGGCAATCAGTGATTATTTGATGGAACAGATTGGAGTGGACTATCTGCCAGGAGAGGTTTGCATCCCTTCAGTCGGCATTGTGCGCGAGGAGGGGGCGGACTCTGCCGAAGCCCATGTGTGGGGCGATTTCTGGGTGTTCAATTATAATGTGGAGGGCGACACTTTATGTGTGGTCTCCGGAGGTAGTCACCCGGGAATGATGACATTGACGCGAGAGCCCGGCGGATGGCAGGTGACAGCATTCAGACAAGTTGAGGACGGAGCCCGGTTCAATCCCACAGCCATGGATATATTCGGCGATTATTATGATATTTTCATGAATATGAGTTCGAACCAGGATGTGCGCGAGGCAATCCGTAAGGAACAGCTTAGCAGCTATGTTCGCCAACACAAACTGCCAGTGCGTTTTTATAAAGACCATGGATGGCCTGCAGTGGAATTGTAAAGAAAAAGGTGAAGCCTTGGCTGGAGGCTAAATGTCAGATGCGGCCGCTGGTGGCTTAACAGACAAATAGAATACGAGAGATTCTGATTGTCAATTATCCATTGCCATTTACCAGCCGAAAACTCTGGGGAAAGCGGCTCCTGTATCAGTCCTTCAAGTTATAAATTACAGTAGAAACAACACGCACATTTTTAATCCATGGAGTGTTGTTGTCTCTGCTTATTATATTGAACTGGCCCTGGTCCGCAGTCCGGATTTTTCCAAGTTTGCTGTCAGAGTCGTCAGCAAAACGCTGGGCTGTGGAGCGCGCATTTTTGGTGGCTTCGGCAATCATCTCCAGTTTGATGTCATTCAATCCCGTAAATTCGTAGTTGACAGATGAGCCCTCTTCATATTCATTGCCGACAATAGCCACTCCGCTGCGCATAAGCTCGGCTTGCCGGCTCACGAGGCGGCGAATCAAATCTACGTCTTTGGAAACAACGGTTACCACGCAGTTAGCTTTGTAGCGGTAACGGACCTGCTCGTTGGAGTAGCTCATGTTTGCCTGCTGATCCACGAGAATAGGCGGAGCCTGGGAGATGTCCTCATCTTTCACCCCGTTGTTTTTCAGAAATGCAACTATTATCTTTGTGTCACTCTCTATGCGGTCATAAAGTTCTGAGGGGTCGTTGCCCAACTCCTTGAATTTCAGCGGCCACGTGGCTTTGTCGGCCTTCACTTCGCGCTCTGACAGCCCCTTTGCCGTCACGGTGCGATCCAACTTCTTGAACTTCACTATTCCATCTCCAATCGCATTGCCTGCGAGGAAGATACCCAGAGCGAGAATTATGGCCTCGGTCCGTAAATTAAGTTTGAAATTTTGCATGGCTTTTGTGATTTAGTCTGTTCTTTTGTTTTGGTCGGTTATTTTTGGTTTTGAGGATGCTTCCTCAGTAACAATCCGCAGCAAAGATACAGAATTAAGGCTATCTTGACTTCATTAAGCAGTTAAAAATATGCAAAAGCGTGAATTTGATGGCTCTTTTTTGTGTTTAAGGCATTTTTATCTTGGTGTTTTGCGGGGAAAATATTACTTTTGCCCTCGGATAATTCAGAGCAAAGCGGGTGATTATAACAGTGGAATCCACAATCTGCATCGCTGACATCCCGGCCCTGCGAATCTCCGTTAAACAATAAATTAAACCAGCAAAATAAATAATTCTGTTTTCTATGAGAAAGAGTATTATATTGGTGTCCTTCCTGCTGTCTGTGCTTGTTGCGCAGGCCCAGCAGTATGCAACGCGGACTGAGACTGTGTTGACCGACGGTTGGCAGTTCTCACGCGACAAACAGGTCTGGGAGGATGTAAGTGTCCCTCATGACTGGGCTATTGCAGGCCCGTTTGACAAAAAATGGGATTTGCAGCGAGTGGCAATTATCCAAAACGGCGAGCGCGAGGCTTCGGAGAAGACGGGGCGTTCGGGGGCTTTGCCTTGGATCGGTGATGGGCATTACCGCAAAAACATAGTCATAGACGAAAGCAGATGGGGTAGGGATGATGTCCATGCTGAATTGGTATTCGACGGGGCTATGGCAGAGCCTACGGTGTTTGTCAACGGGCAGAAAGCCGGTTATTGGGCCTACGGATATAACACATTCAGAGTGGATATCACGCCTTATTTGCAAAAGGGCCAACCGGCAGCAGAGCGCAATCTGAAGCTTGAGGTTGACCTGAAGAACATGGAAGAGAGTTCGCGGTGGTATCCGGGAGCCGGAATATATCGCCCTGTGACTCTGGTGATTACTCCGAAAACCCATATCGACGACTGGAGCATCTATTTCCGCTGCAACGGAATGAACAGGGGAAAGACTGTTGTTGAAGCAGAGGCTAAGGCCGTGAGCGGCAGGGAGGACATGGCGGGTATGTTTGTGCTGAAGGCCCCCGACGGCTCCATAGCAGCAAAGGCCGAGGGACTTAGGCTTGGCGAGGACGGCCTCTTTCATGCTACCTTCAGTCTGGAAAACGCAAAGATGTGGTCTCCTGAAACACCTTATCTTTATACTCTCACAGCGAGTATCGCAGACGCCAACGGCAATGTCATCGACTCAAAAAACATAAAGACAGGCATACGCACCGTGAGGGTAAGCCGGGACAAAGGCTTCCAGCTCAATGGCGTTACGCGTAAGTTCAAAGGGGTGTGCCTCCATCACGACCTCGGCCCGTTGGGCACTGCTATCAACAAGGCAGCCCTCATACGTCAGATCAAGGCTCTGAAGGGAATGGGTTGCGATGCCATTCGCACGGCTCATAATATGCCAAGCCAATGGCAGATGGAAATATGTGACTCGCTGGGCATGATGGTGATGGCAGAGAGTTTTGACATGTGGATATATCCTAAATGTAAGAACGGCTATGCCCGGTTCTTCCACGAATGGGCTGACCGCGACATCACTAATCTGGTGCTGGCCAACAGAAATCATCCGAGCATCGTGATGTGGTCCATCGGAAACGAAATCCCTGAACAGGGCAGCGATGAGGGACGGCTGATTTCAACACGTCTGCAGGGACTATGCCACGCTCTGGACCCCTCGCGACCGGTTACGCAGGGACTGGACAGGGCTGAAGCGGCCCTCGGCAGCGGCGTGGCACAGGCAATGGATGTGGCCGGATTCAATTACCGGGTACATAAATACAAGAAGAATCTGGAGAAACTGCCACAGGGATTTCTCTTGGGCTCTGAAACAGCTTCCACTGTCAGTTCGCGCGGCGTTTATCAGTTCCCGGTCGTCACCGAAGCGGCGGACAATCCGGCGTCGAATCTCCACAAAATCCATTACAACGGCCAATGCACCAGCTACGATGTGCAATTCTGCTCATGGTCAAATCTTCCAGACGATGACTGGAGATGGCAGGATGACTACGACTGGGTCATAGGCGAATTCGTATGGACGGGTTACGACTATCTGGGCGAGCCCTCGCCTTATGATGGCTACTGGCCTTCACGCAGCTCTTACTTCGGCATCTTCGACCTCGCGGGCCTGCCCAAAGACCGATATTATCTATATCGTTCGAAATGGAATGATGAGGAGCATACAATCCATCTTCTGCCGCACTGGTCTTGGGGACGGAGCAAAAAGGACAAGAACAACCGCATCGGAGAAGTCACCCCGGTCTATTGCTATACTGACTACCCCTGTGCTGAGCTTTTTGTCAACGGAAAGAGCCAGGGGAAGAGAGAAAAACTGAATGCCGGGAATGACATGCCGAAGGACGGGGAGGGGAGACTTGACCGTTACCGCATCCGCTGGAACGAGGTGAAGTATGAGCCGGGAGAACTCAAAGTCGTGGTTTATGACGGGCAGGGCAAGAAGGCCGGAGAGCAGGTGGTCAGAACTGCAGGCAAGCCATCGCAGCTGAAGCTGGATGTGTGGACTCAGCAGTCGGATGGTTCCAACACCCCCACTCTGTATGCTGATGGGCAGGATTTGGCCTTCATTACAGTTTCGTTGACCGACAAACAGGGAACTCTTATCCCAGATGCAGATGATCAGTTGGCTTTTGAGGTCACAGGCGCCGGCTCTTTCGAAGCCGTTTGCAACGGCGATGCCACGAGCCTGGAAAGTTTTGTCAAACCCACAATGAAGCTGTTTAGCGGTCAGCTCGTGATGGTCGTCCGCAGCAGCAAAGAGGCAGGGACAATTAAAGTGAAAGTGACGGACAAAAACCGCAAGCTATCGAAGACCGTAAGCATCCCGACGAAAAGGGCCTGAATGTGACTCGCGCGAACCCGGGCATCAGGGGCAGGATTCATGGTGGGCAGCATTGTTGAGAGCAGGTTAAGCCCACTTGACTCTGGCTTAGCGGGATTCATCCCAAAACCTTGCAGATATTGTCTTTGAACTTACAAAATACGGATAAACATAGAACTTGCATAACTATTTGTGATGAAACAATTTTTTAAAATCCTCCTCCTGTCCCTCGCCTGTATTTGCAGCAGGCAGACCGACGGAGTGGCGCAGACGCTTTATGTCGGCGGAGATATCTCTGTGTTGCAGAATTATGAGGATAAGAATGTGGCATATTACGACCAGAGCGGAGCTCGTATCAGTGATGTGTTGAAGTATTTGAAGAGCGATGCTGTGGGTTGGAATGCCGCCCGCGTGCGTCTTTTTGTAAATCCGAAGCAGAAGAATTCCGATGGAGAGACTGACGTTCAGGTATGCCAGGACCTCGACTATGTAGTGCGTTTCTGCAAGAGGCTCAAGGCGGAGGGATTCGCCATCATGCTCGACTTCCATTATAGCGACACCTGGGCAGATCCGGCAAACCAATGGATTCCGGCAGATTGGGCCAGTCTGAGCAATGCCGAGCTGCAGACACGCGTTTATGATTATACCAAGGAGTGTCTGCAACGGCTTTCGGATGAGGGGGCAGCCCCCGATTTCATTCAGACAGGCAACGAAATCAGCTATGGTATGCTCTGGAGTGCCACGGTGAAGAGGTCGGGGATTGAGAATATCTGTTATGCCAACTCGTCGGCAGCTAACTGGAGCCGGTTTGTAAATCTGCTTACACAGGCCTCGAAGGCATGCCGCGAAGTGTGCCCAAACGCAAAAATAATTATCCACACTGAGCGGGCTGGCAATCAGAATTCGCTGAAAACAATCTATAATAAGCTCTCTAAGGTAGATTATGATATCATCGGGCTCTCGTATTACCCCTTCTGGCATAACTCGCTTAATGTGCTTGGCAACTCTCTATCGATGCTCGCCCAGAATTTCCCGGATAAGCCAGTGCAGATCGTTGAGACGGCCTACTACTACCAATGGCAGCCGTCAGTAGGCAACGGCATCACCTATGATTTCTCTTCCACTTGGCCAATAACATCGGCCGGTCAGGCTGCTTATGCCAGGGACCTGGTGGCCGAATTGAAAACTCATTCCAACGTTAACGGCCTCTATTGGTGGTTCCCGGAAGAAAACGGCAACGGCCCAAGCAACTCTGTGCTTACCTCGTGGGTTAATCGCGGCCTTTGGAACAACTCTTCGCACAAGGCAATGCCGGCATTATATGTGTTGAAGGCTTTTGCAGAGAATTCCGACGATGTGAGACAAGTGGCGGGAAACGCTGCCGGAGCCGAAGCCTATGATCTTCAGGGCCGCAAACTGAGCGTTAAGTCGCGTGGTATCGTGATAGAGCGCACCGGGGCGCAGACAAGAAAAGTGCTGTATTAGGATTAGTTTACTCGTCAACTGCGAAGCTATCAACTTGTCAACTTATCTACTCGTCAACTCATCAACTACAAGAAACAACTTGTCTGCTTGTCAACTATAAGAACCAACTTGTCTGCTTGTCAACTTCTCAACTATAAGAACCAACTTGTCTGCTTGTCAACTTGTCAACTTATCAACTCATCAACTAAAAGTATCAACTTATCAACTCATCTACTTGTCTACTCGTCAACTTATTAATTATGAAAAAGTTTTTGTTTACAACAATCTGCATGCTTTCGTTCTGCATTGGCAGCGAGGGGCAAAACGCAGCAAACAGTCTTAAAGAGGCTTATAAGGATTATTTCATGATTGGAGTAGCTGTGAATCAAAGGAATATATCAGATGCGCAGCAAAGCGATTTGGTGAAGAGAGAGTTCAGCAGCATGACTGCTGAGAATGACATGAAACCCGCTTCTGTGCATCCGGCAGAAGGCCGATGGACATGGGAGAGGGCCGACCGGATAGCTGATTTCTGCCGTCAGAATGGCATCAAATTGCGGGGACATACTCTGATGTGGCATGCGCAAATGTGCGATTGGATGTTCTATGACGAGAACCACAATCTCGTGACGAAAGAGGTCCTCTTCCGCAAAATGCGCGAGCATATTCATACTGTTGTCAACAGATATAAGGATGTGGTTTATTGCTGGGATGTGTTTAATGAATGTATTGCTGACGGACCGCGACGCCTTAACGCCGAAGGCAAGGACCAGCCTCTGCGCGAATCCACATTCTATAAGATCTGCGGCAACGATGAATATATCCGCAAGGCCTTTGAATATGCCCGTGAAGCCGACCCTGACGCCCTGCTCTTTTACAACGATTATAATGAGTGTGACCATGTAAAACGCGACCGCATCTACGAGATGGTGAAAGAGATGAAGGCTGCGGGCGTCCCAATTGACGGGATCGGTATGCAGGGACATTATAATATATATGGCCCTTCGGAAGAGGATATCGAAGCCGCCGTAAGCAAATATGCGGAAATAGTGGATCATATTCACGTTACAGAACTGGACATCCGCGTAAACAGAGAGATGGGAGGACAACTGCGTTTTAGCCGCAACGAGGGGGCTGAAATCAGCAACGAACAGATAGAGAAGCAGGAGGCTCAATATGCAGCCATCTTCCGCGTGATGCGCCGGCATGCCGACGTCGTGGATTGCGTCACATTCTGGAATCTGAGCGATCGTGATTCCTGGCTCGGTTCGAACAACTATCCCCTGCTTTTCGACAAGGACTATAATCCAAAAAATGTTTATAGGGTAGTAAAGGACTTCAACCAGAATACAGGGAAATGAGAAAGTAAGAATGAGTCCCACGCATCCTTCAGTCATGAATATAGGTTTCCTGGTTTTCCTTATGCTTCCCCTCTTGGGGTTAGCTTATGTCTGCTGGCACATCTGGGTATTGCTCCCGCTGTCCGCCATTTGGAAGTCTGGCATTGTCATTTTTACAGTTGTCTGTTTTCTGTTGCTGTTTCCCGTTATGAGCGGCATGTTGGAAAAATTGCCTCTGACGCTGTCGCGTATCCTTTATGCCATTGGCACTTCGTCAATTATTGTGTTGCTCTACGTGGTAATGATGTTCTTCGTCCTCGATGTCGGACGTCTGCTGAATATTATACCGCGCTCGTGGCTTTATGCCAATTGGATTACTGCGGCGGCCATGCTGGGGACAGTCTTCACCATTATGCTTTGCGGAAACATTCATTATAACAGCAAGGTGAGGGTGCCCTTGGAGTTGAATAGCGCTAAACCGCTTTCTAAAGATTATACCATCGTGATGGCCAGCGACCTGCATTTAGGCTTCCACAACACTCGGAGCGACCTGGTCAGATGGATAGATCTGATAAATGCAGAACAGCCCGATTTGGTGCTTATCGCAGGGGATATCATTGACATCAGCATAAAACCGCTGATTGACGAAGATATGTCAGCGGAATTCCGTAGGCTGAAAGTGCCTGTTTATGCCTGTCTGGGCAATCATGAATACTATAGCGGTGAGCCCAGGGCGCAACAATTTTTTGCTGATGCTGGAATACACCTGCTGAAGGATTCTTGTGCGTTAGTGGATGACCTTTGTCTGATAGGCCGCGACGACAGGACGAACCGCTCACGCACCTCTATCATGAAACTGATGCAGCAGGCTGACAAGACTAAATATATAATCCTGCTTGACCATCAGCCATATCATCTCGAACAGGCCGAACGGGCAGGAATCGACCTGCAGCTTAGCGGACACACACATGAGGGGCAGGTATGGCCCGTATCTTGGATAACTCATTCGCTGTATGAGTGTTCTTGGGGAAAACACAAACGTGGAAATACTAATTATTACGTATCATCAGGACTCGGTATCTGGGGCGGCAAATTCCGCATAGGTACCCAGTCCGAGTATGTCGTAATCAAATTACGCAGGTAAGAAGGCTTTCACGCTGAGTCAGACCCATATCCAATAGGCGGAAGGTGCGGCTCACTGCATCTTCCATGTTTTTCCGTCCTTGACCATCGGGAGGTCTATGCTCTCAATGGTGCTGTCAGCGAACATGACTTCAAGAAAAACCTGGGCATGCTGGTCCAACAGCGTGTCTGCTACAGCCCGCACTTCCTTTATACCGCCATGCTCTGCCTGTAACATGGCAACATGCTCTGCCAGCAAGTCTGCCATCTGAGACATATAATCTCCGGTCATGCTGTCTGCATAAACGATTCCGGCCACATAGTCGTCTATCTCACCGTCTTTAAGCATTTCCATATATTCCTGCGCAGCAGCACGCACAGCCTTATGCTCAGCATCTGTCCTACGGCGGCAGCCGGAAAGCACCAACGCTATAATAAATATTATTAATGTAAAACCTGTTTTGCTCATAATTAAAACTCTTTTGAAAAGAATCGGAATTGGCAGACATGACATTTTGTCAGTTGTCGCCTGCGACTGCGCAAAAGTAGGATTTTTAGGGCAATTCTACAAATTATACCTTATTTTTCTTCAAAAATAGGTTTTGGCACGGACTTTGCACAGATGAATATGAAGCCGTGTGTGCCAATCGGCATGTCCGGAATATAAATCAAGTATAATCAAAAAACTAAAAACAATACAATTATGGGAAAGATTATTGGAATTGACTTGGGTACGACTAACTCTTGCGTATCCGTTTTCGAGGGTAACGAGCCCGTCGTTATTGCTAACAGCGAGGGCAAGCGCACAACTCCCTCCATTGTCGCCTTCATGAAGGACGGCGAGCGTAAGGTTGGTGATCCTGCCAAACGTCAGGCTATCACAAACCCGAAAAACACCATCTTCAGCATCAAACGTTTTATGGGTGAGACCTATGACCAGGTGCAGAAGGAAATCAGTCGCGTTCCTTATCAGGTAGATCGCGGCGACAACAACACTCCGCGCGTAAATATCGAAGGACGCCTTTACACTCCGCAGGAGATTAGCGCAATGGTCCTTCAGAAGATGAAAAAGACCGCTGAAGACTATCTGGGACAGGAAGTGACAGAGGCTGTCATCACAGTACCGGCTTACTTCTCCGACTCTCAGCGTCAGGCCACCAAGGAGGCTGGACAGATTGCAGGTCTCGATGTTAAGCGTATTATCAATGAGCCTACGGCTGCAGCTCTGGCTTATGGTATAGACAAGGCTAACAAGGACATGAAGATTGCCGTGTTTGACCTCGGTGGAGGTACATTTGATATCTCTATCCTGGAGTTCGGCAGCGGAATGTTCGAGGTGCTCTCAACCAACGGCGACACCCACCTCGGAGGTGACGACTTCGACCAGGTTATCATCGATTGGATGGCATCTGAATTCAAGAGTCAGGAAGGAATCGACCTGAAGGCTGATCCGATGGCTCTGCAGCGCTTGAAGGAAGCCGCAGAAAAGGCAAAGGTGGAATTGTCAAGCACCACATCCACAGAAATAAACCTGCCTTATATCACTGCCGTCGGAGGCGTGCCTAAGCACCTCGTGATGACTCTGACACGTGCTAAGTTCGAACAACTGGCCGACCAGCTCATCCAGGCTTGCAAGGTGCCTTGCCAGAAGGCTATGCAGGATGCCGGCCTCTCAAATGCTGACATTGACGAGGTAATACTCGTGGGCGGTAGCAGCCGTATTCCGGCTATCCAGCAGCTCGTGGAGAATTTCTTCGGACGTGTTCCTTCAAAGGGCGTGAACCCCGACGAGGTGGTTGCAGTGGGCGCCAGCATTCAGGGTGCTATCCTGAATCGTGAGAGCGGTGTTGAAGATATCGTGCTTCTCGACGTGACCCCGCTGAGTATGGGTATCGAGACTCTCGGAGGCCGCATGACACGACTCATCGAGGCCAACAGCACAATACCCTGCCACAAGGAGCAGGTGTTCTCAACCGCTGCTGACAATCAGACAGAAGTTACAATTCATGTGCTTCAGGGTGAACGTCCTATGGCATCCCAGAATAAGAGCATCGGCCAATTCAATCTAGGCGGTATAACTCCCGCACCCCGTGGAGTGCCACAGATCATGGTCTCATTCGACATTGATGCCAATGGTATTCTGAAAGTTTCTGCTAAAGACCAGGCCACAGGCAAGGAGCAGGCTATCCGCATCGAGGCTTCAAGCGGCCTGTCAAAAGAAGAGATCGAACGCATGAAGGCTGAGGCTACTGCTAACGCAGACGCCGACAAGCGTGAGAGCGAACGCATTGACAAGCTCAATCAGGCTGATAGCATGATATTCCAAATGGAGAATATGCTGAAGGAGAGCGGCGACAAACTGCAGCCTGAGGTGAAGGCTGAGGTTGAGGGCGCATTGCAGAAACTGAAGGATGCACACAAGGCTCAGGACATCGCTGCCATCGATGCTGCTATCGCCGAACTGAATGCTGCTGCACAGAAGATGTATGGAGCACAGCAGCCTGGTCAGGGATTCAATCCCGGTGCAGGTGCAGGAGGAGGCGCTGGCTTCCAGGGCGGTGCACAACCCGGTCAGCAGTCAGGCGGTCAGAACACCACCGCTGAAGACGCAGACTTCGAGGAGGTCAAGTAATCCTCAATTCAATAAAACATAATAGAATAGCGTGTAGCTCCATGAGTTACACGCTATTTTTGTATGAGAGTAAATTGAAGTAATTTTTATTTCTTCCGTTTTTCCTCTATTTACAATCGATTATGGGGCGAAGTTTTATTTTTTATATCTCATCATTACTGTCCCGTTAAAGTGGACTAATTGTTCTTTGAAATCACTGAAATAAAGTCTTTTACTACCTGTTTTGAAGGCGCGACGATTTGAATTTGTATTTTTGCAGCCAAACAAATAGACTGCAAGATGAACAAAGACAAGTATGTATTCGCCCATTGCATGTCATTCACCGAGACACAGCTCAGAGAACTGTTCGATAAGACTTATTCAAATGATGACAAAGAGCAATAAAGTCCCCCTATTCAGGGGTTATTAGATTATTATTTAACTCGTCCCAATTTTAACGGGACACTAATGATATCTCATCGATACTGGAAAAGGAATTCTGTTATTGGTATCGGATAATTCGCAGATAATATTTGCAGGGTTAGGAGATGGTCTGTACCTTCTCATATCGATGACGACGATGATGGACCAGACTATCACTACAGAAAGAAAGGCTCCCAGAAGAATGACTCCTGAGGAGGTGACAAGTCAGATGACAAGCTACCTCAATCAGCATGTTTCCATCATGCTCAAAGCTTCTATTCTGGACCAGGTGTTCTATGAAGCAGTCAAAATATGCCGAGAAATCCCCGAAGCAGATGCGATGGCAGAGGACACATTCATTGATGACCGTAACAATTTCCGTTGGAAGGATGTGCTAAACACAGGTCTAAGAGTCTTCATTGCCGGAATAGATGGTGCGACTGGCGTAGCCCAGGTGTCAGGCGGTAGCGGCACATCAAACGATATGCCGTGG
>JAILPK010000034.1 GCA_024699495.1 Bacteroidaceae bacterium
AAGCCTTATGGAACCATTTAACAACCAAGGAAGAAAGCCAACATTGGTCGTCATGCTGACAAAGGACGACTTCACCGTGATGAACGCCGCCGAGATTTTCGAGCAGTGCAAGGACACGCCGGCACAATGCTGGGGTTTCAAGGAGCATCCCCTCCCCCTTCTGCAGATGAAGGAACTGTATGCGCGCATGAAAGCCTGCGGCAAAAAGACTTTCATGGAAGTGGTGGTCTATTCCGAAGCGGAGGGACTCGAAGGCGCGAAGATGGCAGCGGAGTGCGGTTGCGACATACTGATGGGAACACGATATCACGACTCCATCAACGAGTTCTGCAAACAGCACAACCTGAAATACATGCCTTTCGTGGGTCAGATTGAGGGACGTCCCTCTGTATTGAGCGGCAGCGTGGACGACATGATTGCCGAGGCGCGACAGTATTTAGAGAAAGGCGTCTATGGCATCGACCTATTGGCCTACCGCTACACAGGCAACCCCGTAGAACTCAGTCGAGCATTCCTTCGCGAGATAAAGGCACCGGTGTGCATGGCCGGAAGCATACAAAGTTTCGAACAGTTGGACGAGGTGAAGCAACTCAATCCATGGGCGTTCACCATTGGCAGCGCGTTTTTCGAGAAGAAGTTCGGAGACACGTTCCCAGAGCAAATATGCAAAGTATGCGACTATATGGAATGTCCGAACGAAGTGGTGGATTATTACGACACCATCGCCGAAGACTATGACAACAGCCGTTTCAACAATTCATACGGACGATTTATTGACGCGCAGGAACGCAAGCTGCTCGACCGCCTCATCGATACGGCATCTTCCACATTACGACTGGACATGGCATGCGGCACAGGGCGTCTGACCAACTATGCCACGCACGGACTCGATGCCAGCAATGAGATGATGAAACTGGCGAAGAAGCGCCATCCGTCGGTAGAGTTCCGACAAGCCTCAGCAGCCGAAACAGGTTTTCCCGACAACACGTTCGACCTTGTATATTCCTTCCACCTACTCATGCATCTGGACATGCCGACAGTTCAGGCCATTTTCAGCGAGGTCCACCGCATACTGAAACCAGGCGGCCGTTTCATCTTCGACATCCCTTCGAAGAAACGCCGCCAGCTACTCCGCCACAAGCAAGCATCATGGCATGGCCGCACAGAACTATCTACCGAAGACCTTTCCGCACTCATCGCCGGCCGCTACGCACTCCGCAGCCGCCACGGTATCATGATGTTGCCCGTACATAAACTACCCGTCGGCATCCGCAAACCCCTCCAAAAGATAGACTTTCTGCTTGCCAACGGCTGGCTCAAAGAATACAGTTCATACCTGCTCTTCGAACTCGTCAAGTTGTCATAGCATCCCCGAGACGCCCCAACAAACTTTCTGCCGGTCTTGTAGTTGGAAATCAACGCAAGCGCCTCTGATTTTACATATTGCATATTCAAATGTTGGTTTCTTGTCTTTCTTTCCGTCCTTGACATTCCACTGTTTTTATAGGTGTAAATCCATGGAGTTTAAGAAACAAAATAAGCAGATTCAAAACCCCTTAATTATATATCTGAATATAATTGACTGAAATTTAGATATTTATTTCTATATTCTAAGTGTAGTTTTTTGTTCTATAGGTATTTCTTCATTTTAAGATATATCATTATTCCTCTATATCTTATTCCAATTACTTATATATTAAGCAGGATTAAATTGTTTTATTTTGATAAAAAATTGCAGATTAACAAGAAACTAATTATATTTGCCGTCTAAAATCTATTTGTATGATTTATAATGAACTAATAGAAAAGCAGGTCATAGGAAGACTAAGAGTCGATAATCCATGGTGGACAGAAAACGAAATAGATTCCGTTTATGCTCAGATGCATCCCCGTTTATATCTCGATATTTTCTATCCCTTGGTTGTGGAATCTGAAATAAGGCGTGCCATTATCCTTATGGGACCTCGTCGTGTTGGTAAGACTGTAATGTTATATCATACGATTCAGCAATTGATTGCTGACGGTGTTTCTCCTCAGAATATTATTTATATCTCTGTAGAGACACCTATCTACAATAAAATATTGTTGGAACAATTGTTCAATCTGGCCAAACAGGCATTAGGTAAATCAAATAGCAAAGAAAGGTTTTATGTTTTCTTCGATGAGATCCAATATCTGAAAGACTGGGAGATAAATTTGAAATCATTGGTGGACACCTACCATCATGTAAAATTTGTAGCATCCGGTTCAGCCGCAGCAGAATTGAAAAAACGTAGTAACGAAAGTGGGGCAGGACGCTTTACAGACTTCCATCTGCCACCTTTGACCTTTTATGAATACGTTCATTTGAAAGACTATTCACAGTTAATAATTCCTACAGAAATAGAATGGAACCATCACACCATACAAGGGAACTCCACTATCGATATTTCAAAATTGAATAAGTTGTTTATTGACTATATCAATTATGGAGGTTATCCGGAGGTGGTTTTTTCTCAACGTATTCAAGAAGATCCAGGACAGTTTATCAGACATGACATTATAGATAAAGTCTTGCTTAGGGACTTGCCAAGCCTCTATGGCATAACTGATGTACAAGAGCTCAATTCTCTTTTCACTATGATAGCCTATCATTCTGGTTCACAATTCTCCTATCAAGGTTTGTCGAAAGACTCAGGGGTAAAGAAAGACACGCTACGCAAATACATTCAATATTTAGAAGCCGCCTTTTTGGTGAAGAAAATTCGTCGGGCAGACGATACTGCAAAAGAGTACAGACGTGAAATGCTTTTTAAACTCTACCTAACAAATCCATCGCTTAGATGTGCACTCTTCCAACCAATTGACGAACATGATGAGGTAATTGGCAATATGGTGGAAACGGCAGTTTATGCTCAGTGGATTCCAAGGAATGTGAATATCGCCTATGCCAACTGGAACGAAGGCAACAGAAAAAAAGGAGAAGTGGATATAGTAGGGATTAGCGATGACAGACTAAAACCAGAATGGGCGGTCGAAGTAAAGTGGTCTAATAAGCCTTTTGCCAATCCATCTGCAGAATTGAAGTCTTTAGAAACCTTTATGAGAACAAATAATCTTTCTCATGCTATAGTGACATCAATATCAGAAGAAGGGAAAAAAGAAATGGCATACGGCAGTTTACATTTTATGCCTGTTGCTTGCTATTCGTATACAG
The DNA here is from genome assembly GCA_024699495.1 of Bacteroidaceae bacterium. Taxonomy (GTDB): domain Bacteria; phylum Bacteroidota; class Bacteroidia; order Bacteroidales; family Bacteroidaceae; genus Physcousia. The sequence goes on from JAILPK010000034.1 coordinate 3,197, forward strand.
TTGGAGAAAACACATTGAAAAAGACAAAAGAATCATTTGGATTATAACGCAGGAATATCATGGGTTCACGCAGAAGAGAGACAGAAAGGCTGCACATGAAGTTCCCGTAGAAAAAGAAAAAGGAGCTGCGATTTCTCGTAACTCCTTGATTTTTATGGCGCTTCAGGATGGGCTTGAACCAACGACCCCCTGATTAACAGTCAGGTGCTCTAACCAACTGAGCTACTGAAGCAAATGCAATTTCACATTCGTTATCTTGGCGCTTCAGGATGGGCTTGAACCAACGACCCCCTGATTAACAGTCAGGTGCTCTAACCAACTGAGCTACTGAAGCAGATTTGCGGTACCAAAAAGGCGCCTAATGCGAAATTGCGGTGCAAAAGTAGTGTGTGTTTTTGAATTAAGCAATAACTTTGCCCCGAAATTTGTAAAAAAAGCGAATGAGAGTACTCGGAATAGGCAATGCGCTTACAGATGTGCTGGCCAGAATAGATAGCGACTCGATGCTGGAACGTTTGGGATTGCCCAAAGGTTCAATGCAACTTATCGATACAGAAAAATATATTGAACTGCGCAAAGAATTGGACGGTTGGGAGCTGAAGAAGGCAACCGGCGGTTCTGCGGCCAACACCATTATGGCGCTGTCGAACCTTGGTATCGACACAGGCTTCATAGGTCGTGTAGGCGATGATGAGAATGGTGACTTCTTTGCAGACAATTGCAGCAGGAATAACATTGACTTCAAGCGTGTCGGTGATGAGGGCGTTTCGGGTGTGGCACTCACTTTTATCTCGCCAGATGGTCAACGTACCTTCGGCACACACCTGGGCGTAGCGGCACAACTGCACGCTGATGCTCTGGAACATAACATGTTCGAGGGATTCGGTTTCTTCCATGCTGAGGGTTACCTGACGCAGGATCACGAACTGATCGACCGCGCTTTCAGTATGGCGCATGCCGCAGGTCTGAAAACGAGTATCGACCTCGCTTCTTATAATATTGTAGAGGCCGACCGCAACTTCTTCCACTATCTGCTGGGAAAGGCGGATGTGGTGTTTGCCAATGAGGAAGAGGCTATGGCTTTTAGCGGTAAGGAACCCGAAGAAGCATTGGAGGATTTGGCCGCTCTGTGCGAAACGGCAGTGGTGAAAGTCGGCGAACGCGGGGCGCTAATGGCGCGAGGCGAGGAGCGAGTGACCGTACCTGCACGCAGCGTTGTGCCTGTGGATACCACCGGAGCAGGCGATTACTTCGCGGCGGGATTCATTTACGGACTTGTACATGGCCACTCTCTGCGCGCTTCCGCTGAGATAGGCACGCTGCTGGCTTCCGAGGTGCTGCAAGTAATCGGCACTACTTTGAGCAGCGATGTCTGGGAGAAGATTCGTGCAGAAGTCACTGAATTAGAGAAACTTTAAGAGTAACTAAAAGAGAAACGCTATAATAACCATGCCCCGTTTCTTACATATCTTTTTATTGGTGCTGCTTATGGCGGCCCCTGCTTCTTTGAAAGCGCAATCCTCTGACCATGA
>JAILPK010000043.1 GCA_024699495.1 Bacteroidaceae bacterium
AAATCTGAGAAAATCACTCCTTTCGGAGGAATATTTCATGTGAGAGAGCTTTTTTCCCGTTATATGGCTCCGGTTATCGACAAAGTGCAGAATGACGCAGCAGAACGGTACATTTAGTAGCCGAAACAATTAGTTGCGGATTTTAGGCTGATAAGAATTGAGTTCCAGAAAAAAACTTTTTGTGAAAAATCCTCCACTTCCTCCACTTTCCTGACCTCATCATGTTTTTTCACTGATAAGAATTGTGTTCCAGAAAAAAACTTTTTGCGAAAAATCCTCCACTTCCTCCACTTTCCTCACCTCAAAGAAGATTGAAATCGCTTTGCAATGATGCACAATGCTAAATTATTTCTGTTCCATTATTTCCTTTATGATTTCGCCTACACCCTTACTATTTATCTGTCGCTTGTATTTTACATTATAACCTTCTTCTTCCAAACTTTTGAAAAATAAATCAGCTGAGGCGATTTTTGCTTTTTCATCTCCACGAAGCTGGCTGTCCATATCGACAGCTTTTGTCTCAACAATGAGATTAAGGTCAGTCTTTCCTCCCTTGCGGCGCACCACATACATAAAGTCGGGACTGTAGCTTGAATTGGCGATAGTGGGAATCTGAAGACTCTTTGTTGGTATCTTGCCATAGACGATTACGCTATCAATATCGTTGCGGATATTCACACGCTCGAGTGGAGAATCAAAGACAAGTTTGTCATAGAGATATTTATCGGAGACGATGGCGTTTTCTTCGATCTTCATACCCACACGAGCCTGTACAATCTCTGTCAGCACATCTCCCTTAGCATCGGTAAGTGCAGTCTGAAGCGGTGAGAAATGAGTGCGGCAATAATGGAAACGCCCTTGCAGATTTTCCACCATCCAGTTCCTAATGTAGTTTATATTCTCGCTTAATGTGTGTTCAGTAAAACATTCGTTGATAGCAATCTGAGGATGATTACCTGACCACGTCTTGATAGCCTCGTGGAGCATGTCAACGGGTACCGACGTTGCACGGCTCAGTCGCTTCAAATATTCACCATAAGCCATTCGGGTAGCTTTCACCGTGAATTCCAGTCCTGCTTCATGAACAGCAGCTATATCACCTTCATCGGTGCTCACTTGCTGGCGGTCGGTACGCGCGGTATAGTAATCGGTAAACGAGAGTATCTGGTTTGGTAAGGCCTGGGCCAGTTTTCCGTTGATTTCGTTGTCGAAGAAAAGCACATATTTGCTGTTTATCTTTTGCCACAAGTCGCGAAGCAGGTCAAAATTCTCTTTGCGAATCTTTATCTTCTCTTGCTCAGCCTTGTTTCTATTCTGAATCTTGCCCGCAAAGTCATCGGGAACGGCAAACTCGGGATATTCGTCAAGAAATGTGATACGGTTTTCTTCCTTTACTTTAAACGTAAGCAACGAGACATATTTCTTCGAAACTAAGTCCTCGGCCAGTTCCTCGGGGTCCATATTTCTGATACCAGCAACACGGCGTATATCGTCTTCAGTTATCTTGTCTATTACATGAGCCACTTTCAGCTGACTATTGATTTCCTTCACCAAACGCTCAGCAAAGTCGGCATCGGTGAAGTCCACTATATAGTTCAGCATAAACCCCGTGGTGGTATTGCGATGCCCCGTTTCGTCCACGGGCAGGCGCAATCCGCGACCTACCTCCTGGAGTTTGCTTATCTCGCTGCCACTACTGCGCAGTTTACAGATGGTAAACACGTTGGGGTTGTCCCAACCTTCGCGCAGCGTCCATTTAGAGAAGAAGAAGCGGCGCACAATCCACCGGCTCTTATCGTCCTTGAAGCGCAGCATCTCCTTTTTGTTCTTCAAGATATCGTCCATCTCCTTCTCTATCTCTTCGTCGGAGTCCTGCTTGTCTTGGGCAAAATAGCCAGCCGAGCATTCTTCCAAGTTGTCAAGCGAGGCTTGTAGGAAATCCCTATAATCACCATCGCTGCAGGCTATCTGCTCTTCGAGCTGTTTCTTCAGTTCTACGTTGAACATCTCTCGAAGCCAGGCATTCTCGCCACGGAATGATTCAATGTCGCCGATAAAGAATAATGCAATGGTTTTTATCTTACGTGGAAAATTGAAGTTAACGCGCTCGGTCTCAAAATGACGCTTTAGAGCTGTTTGAATCATCAGCCGCTGATAGGAGTCGCTATAGGCATCAATACTGATTTCCATGCCAGTCATCAGTTCACGCCCATTACTAAGGTCAACCATCCCGTTGCCTATATTGCTGATGGTGAGATTGTCCATATCTCTGATGTCAAAAGCCCCACCAAGCGATTCGCCTTCTCTCAAGGTTGCCGATTTCTTGCCTGTAGCACTTATGAGCTGGAAATGGGCCTCTTCCTTACCTCCAGAACCAGTAAACTTCAGTAGCCTCGTGCCATTGCCCTCTGCTTCAACATGTTCCTTTGCCACGCCTTTAATGAGATTGTTGCAGAAGGCATCGAAAGCATTCAGGTCGTATATCAGGTTCTCGTAATCTATATAGGTATGTTTTTCCTTACTTCTGCCGACTGTGTTTTCAGGGAATGTCGCACCAAAACGGATAAGGCATTGAGGCGCTATCTGCTCCATAATCACTTTGTAGGCAGCATTCTTGCGGTCAAACTTATGTGGCTCGTCGATAATCACAAAGGGGCGCGTGGCTTTCAGTGCATCCATGGGCCGGTGAATGCCGTCGTAGCCATTGTCGAAGGTTCCGCGGAGCACTTTGCCGTTTGTCAGCAACTGCATATTCACCAGCGCCACAAAGATAGTCTTGTCGTCGTCCTTTGAACCCCAGTAGAAATCGCGCACCGACGAGGGGAAGAATTGACGCCCCTTCTTTTTTCCCTTCATCGCATTGATTACGCAAAGGTCTATCTTTACGCCATCATAACCGCCAGTATCGCTGAAGTGGTGCATCACGCTGGAGTCGCCCAGAAAAGCCTCGGCACCGGTCTTGATGGGATGGGTGGGCACCACTACAATAAACTTGTTCACACCGTAGCGCTTATGCAGCTCGTACATAGTGTGGGTATATACGTAGGTCTTGCCCGTGCCTGTCTCCATCTTCACATCGAGGGTCAGCGTCTGCTGTTGATTGGCTAATGGTACTTTCTGGTACTTGCCGCCGTGGGCATTCTCCTTCTGCTGTGCCTGGATGATATTGTCAACCAGCTGCTTGCGACTCTCTGTATAGTCGAATATCGGGTTCTGGTGTCTGAGCCGCTCCCCACTCTTCAGCGATACGTCCTCGAAGACATCAGCTATGCTCTCAACGGGCAGTTCCTGGTGCTTTAATCCTGATTCCAGATATAGTTCCATGCTTACAGTTCCTTAGTGGTTAATATCTGACATCCAGGGAAATCTTGTTACCTCGCGCTTCTGCCAGAGCATGGAGGTTTTTGTCGAGCATCAGTCGGGTGCTGTAGCCCATGCCGTAGCCGAATACTACTATCACGTCAGGATTGAACTGCTGGCTGGCATCGGCCATCTTGTCGATCAGACAAGCCATCTCATCCTGATAGAAGTTGGCATCGAGCAGATATAGATGTTTGCCACAGAGATAGGCCGTATAGTCGTTCAACTTCACTTCCGTGACCTTCGCATTCAGTCCGTAACCGTCGCGACATAACCAGGTGGTCAGCACCGTTTTCGGGCCAAACTTCGCGAGAAGGTCGTTGCCATTCAGTTCTGCATTCATGTCGAAGTCATACAAGCGGTCGATGGTATCGCCCTCGAAGTCCTCCAGCGTGTAGTGCTTGAAACCAAGGTCGCCCTTGAACAGCGGATTGGCCTCGGCTATCTTCTTGGCGGCACGGCGAATGCGCTCCTGGCCTACCTCGTCGATGGTCTTGTAGCCGGCCTTGGCGGCTTCGCTGTCAGGTTTGCAAGGCTCTTGCCATTGCACCATGATGTATTTCCGATGGCCATTATCCATAGCATTCATCTGATATAATGATTGCGCCGTGGTACTACTACCACCAAAATAATCCATAACGTAGCAGTTGTCTAAATTTATAAAGGACAGTAGATGCTCTATTAGATCAGTTGATTTTGGATTTTTGAAGATTTGTTTATACTCGGGGAAGAGTTTTCTCAATTCGTTCGCTCCTGTTCTTCCATCAGAGACATATACACTGGATAATTTATCTTGGTATTCGCTTGCATAAACCTTAATTTCAACCAACTTTGTTTCATCCTCACCGAAAAGAATCCGACCTTCATCAATAAGTTTCTGCATAGAAGTTTGGGGGAAGCGATAACCCATTAAAGGAGGTGTACACGGTTTTTTAGTTATTGGATGAATTATATCATAGTTGTATCCATCTTTGCCAGGGTTATGAACACTTCTACTGCCTGTGAACACACCTCCTTCATCTATAAATTTATAATCAGCAAATGGTCCTAATTGATCTTTATGATTACGATACCAATTCTTCCATTCTTTTTGCAATAAATCCCCTTTATATAAACTATTTAGTTCTTTTCCCTTTTCTATTAGTAAATCTTTTATAGCACTGATATTAGACTTCCATGCAGACTCAATTAATTCTTTATTTCTGGAATAACATAAAATATATTCATGTTCACATGCAATATTTGTCGGATTATTGTCTGTTGCATTTTTCCAAATAATTTGCCCTATAAAATTCTCCACACCAAAAATCTCGTCGCACAGCAGTTTCAAACTGGCTTGCTCGTTATCATCGATAGAGATAAAGATGACGCCGTCTTTAGTGAGCATGTCTTTTGCCAGTTCCAGACGCGGCAGCATAAAGGTCAGCCATGCAGCATCACTGGTAGATGACGTCTTCTTCATGTCGAGAATATGCTCTGCCTGCTCCAGGCTGATACCTAACTTGGAACTGAGCGACTGGGCATCAAACGAAAACTTGTCGTTGTATACAAATCCGTCGGAACCCGTATTGTATGGCGGGTCAATATAGATGCACTTCACCTGTCCGGCATACGACTTGCAGAGGTGCTTCAGCGCATCCAGGTTGTCACCGCTGATATAGATGTTCTCACTGTCGCGGTTCTCAGGCTTGCTGTTATGCTC
>JAILPK010000073.1 GCA_024699495.1 Bacteroidaceae bacterium
CTTCATCAACGAACTTCGGCGCGAGCACCCCGACCTTGAGCTCGTCTCCTCCGGTTCAAGTCTCAAGATCTGCCTCGTGGCCGAAGGAAAGGCAGACATCTATCCCCGCCATGCCCCCACTATGGAGTGGGACACAGCCGCAGGACATGCCATCGCCCTCGCCGCCGGCTGCGAGATGGTCGATGCCGTCACCGGCTCACCCCTCACCTACAATAAGCCAGACCTCCACAATCCCTGGTTTATAGTGAGGTAAAGCCGGCCGCTCCTCCCGCCTCCTCCCGCCGCCAAAAAAAAGGCTATGTCATACATCGATGACACAGCCTTTTGCTTGTTCTTTAGTTGCGGAGGTCCGACTCGAACGAACGACCTCCAGGTTATGAGCCTGGCGAGCTACCAACTGCTCCACTCCGCGATTTCTCGTTTGCGGGTGCAAAGGTAAGAACTTTTTGCGAAACTACAAAATTAATATGCATAAAATTATTCAGAACAGCTAAAAGGGGCAATAAAACCGCACTTGTGTGCAATTTTATCCCGTTCTTTTTTGGTCATTTCAGAGAAAAGCCCTACTTTTGCACTTGACAAGCAAAAAAGCCTACATTATGGCCGTGCTCAAGACAAGACATCTACTGGTGAATGTGGCGCGCAAGCTCTTCGCCATGAAAGGATTCGAAGGCATCACGATGAATGACATTGCTGAAGCCTCGGGCAAGGGGCGTCGTACCCTGTACACCTATTTTAAGAGTAAAGAAGACATCTATTCGGCAGTCATCGACGGAGAACTGAGGCGAGTTTCAGAAACCTATCTGGCTGTCGCCCGGCGTGTCTTGCCTCCGGAAGAGAAATTGGTAGAGCTCATCTTTGCCCATCTCAGTCTCATCAAGGAGGCTGTATGGCGCAATGGGAACCTGCGGGCGGAGTTCTTCCGCAATATATGGCAGGTGGAAAGGGTGCGCAAGAAATACGACCGCATTGAATGCGACATATTCCAGAAATGCATCGCCGAAGGCATGGCCACCGGCGTGTTCGAGGTGGATGATCTGAAACTAACCACAGACATCATCCATGCCTGCGTCAAAGGGCTTGAAGTACCATATATCTACGGGCGCCTGGGCAAGGGGCTGGACATCAGGACCAGCCGTCCGATTGTGCAGCGTCTGATCCACAAAGCTCTTGCAAAAAATCCGACAGACAACTCAGATAATAATTGATAAACACTAACAGTTAACAATCATGTTATTAAAAGGAAAAACAGCACTCATCACAGGCGCAGCAAGAGGCATTGGCAAGGCCATTGCCTTGAAATTTGCAGAAGAAGGAGCCAACATAGCTTTCACAGATTTGGTCATTGATGAAAATGGCGAGGCTACCCGCAAGGAGATTGAAGCCAAAGGCGTCATCTGCAAGGCTTATGCCAGCAATGCAGCCGACTTCAAGCAGACAGAAGAAGTGGTCCAGCAGGTGAAGAGCGACTTCGGCACCATCGATATCCTGGTGAATAACGCCGGAATCACCAAAGACGGCCTGATGCTCCGCATGTCAGAGGCTCAGTGGGATGCCGTAATCGGTGTGAACCTGAAAAGCGCGTTCAACTTCATACATGCCGTGGTTCCCATCATGATGAGGCAGCGTGGCGGAAGTATCATCAACATGGCAAGCGTGGTTGGTGTCCACGGCAACGCCGGGCAGGCCAACTACGCCGCTTCCAAGGCCGGAATGATTGCATTGGCTAAGAGCATCGCCCAGGAGATGGGACCGAAGGGCATACGAGCCAACGCCATCGCCCCCGGTTTCATCGAGACAGCAATGACTGCCGCCCTGCCCGAAGATGTGCGCAAGGACTGGATGACAAAGATTCCCCTGCGTCGCGGAGGAAAGCCCGAGGATGTGGCCGACGTAGCTCTCTTCCTCGCTTCCGACCTGAGTTCGTATGTCAGCGGCCAAGTCATACAGATTGACGGCGGAATGAATATGTAATGAACATCTTATACGAAGACAATCACATTATTATCGTAAACAAACAAGCCGGAGAGATTGTCCAAGGCGACAAGACCGGGGACATCCCGCTGGCTGATACGGTAAAGGAATACATCAAGGAGCGCTATGCCAAACCCGGGGCGGTGTTCCTTGGTGTTACCCATCGTGTGGACAGGCCGGTGAGCGGTGCCGTGGTCTTTGCCCGCACCAGCAAGGCGCTGGCGCGACTGAATGACATGTTCCGCACCCGGCAGGTCAGCAAGACTTATTGGGCTATAGTGCGCAATCTGCCGCCTCAGTCCGAAGCGACGCTCACCCATTGGCTGGTGCGCAACGAGAAGATGAACAAATCCTTTGCCTACGACAATGAGCGTCCCAACTCTAAACGCGCCAGTCTGACATACCGCCTTATCGGCAGGAGCGAACGATACCATCTGCTCGAAGTGCAGTTACACACAGGGCGTCACCATCAGATAAGATGCCAGTTGGCTCATATCGGAAGCCCAATTGTCGGAGACCTGAAATACGGCGCTCCGAGGAGCAACCCCGACGGCAGCATCTGCCTCCATGCCCGCACCATTTCATTCGAACACCCCGTCAGTCACATTCAGATTAACGTGGAAGCACCGCTTCCGAGCCTCCCTTTATGGCATAAATTCCAACTTTTTTAGGTGTATAGGCCATTTTTATTACTTTTTTTGCTCGTATTATGCGATAAAACCCTACATTTGTGGCGGAAAATCTCTTTAACCTGACATGAAGCGTCTGCTAAAATGGCTCATTGGCATTATCGTGACTCCATTCGCGATACTTGCTCTGATTGCCTTTCTCATTTATTTGCCTCCTATTCAGGATTTTGCAGTGAGGAAGGCTTCCGGGTATGCCTCGGAGCAGACTGGGCTTAACATCACCATCGGCAGGTTGCGCATCACGCCGATTATTGACCTCCAGCTCGACGACCTCGTAATTACTGATGCAGAGAAGGACACTCTGCTCGCCGCCGGTATGGCCACTGTGGACCTCGACCTCACAGACATCGCCACGGGCGTGTTGGGCGTGGATGCAGTAAACTTCGCCGATGTGGCATTCAATTCCAAGGATTTCATCGCCACGATGGTGCTTCGCGGCTATGCCGGCCAGTTCGCCCTTCGTGCGGATAATATAGCATTGGAACCGCAGACAGTGCACATCAACAGCGCCACGCTCGACCGCGCGCAGCTCGACATCGCCATGTGCGACACCGTAGTTGAGGAAGACACCACCTCGGCTCCTCTCTTCTGGAAGATTCTGGTTGACGAGGCTCGCGTGACCAACGGCGACATTCGCTTTGCAATGCCCGGCGACTCTATGGTGGTGACTGCCGCGGTCGCCCTGTTAGGGCTCGACAGCGCAAATATAGACTTAGGCAATCAGATTTATGACATCCGCAGGGCCGAAGCCGAGGCGCGTACAATCAGCTATTTCGCAGCCGGACTCGACACCATTGCCTTAGACAGCGTGAATCTCACCACTCAAGGCGTCGTGTTCACAGGCGACCCGATGACCATAAGGCTCGAGAAAGCCGCTCTGAACACCCCGACATCATTTGTCAACGCAGAAGTGGCTGCCGACTTCTCCGCCCTGGAAGTCGACGGAGAGGGGAAAATCACCGTAAAATTCATCTCGGATATATCCAAGACCGATATTCTACGCGCCGGAAACAAGATTCTGCCGAAGGATTTTGCACGCGCATATCCCGACCAGCCTATACAAATACGCCTCACGGCTGAAGGCAATGTGGACAAGATGCAACTCACCGAGGCCGCTGCAGCCCTCCCCGGAAGCATATACCTGGATGCCACGGGCGAAGTGAGGAACCTGCTGCAACCCGCCGACACCTCCATCCTTAAGCAGGACATGCAGACTGATTTGCGCTTCAATCTTCAGACACGCAACCTAGGATGGGTACGCCCGCTGGCAGGCAAGGCATTAGACGGGATATTGCTGCCGCAGATGCATCTGGCCGGAACACTGCAGTCCGACGGACCGAAGTATGACATTAACACCACCTTGCGCGAGAGCAGCAGCTTGAGCGCACTGAAAGCCAAGGTCGATACCCGCGGGAATATGGCTTACGACGCCAGGATGAACATCCAGCGCCTCAATATAGCTCATTTCATGCCCTCGCTGGGAGTCGGACTGCTTACCGCAAAAGCATCGGCCAGAGGAGCGGGCACAGACCCCTTCTCGCCATCTATGCGCACTGATGTAGAGCTCTCCTTAGACCAGTTGGACTACGACACGCTGACCGTCTCCGGGATAGACCTCACAGCAACCATGAACAGGGGGAAAGCCCATGCAGACCTCATCTCCGACAACCCCTACCTGCAGGCCACAAGCACCATAGATGCCATCATCTCACGCAAGAATGCCGACCTCACACTGAACCTCGACCTCGGCATGGCAGACTTCTGTGCCATGGGCTTCGCCGAAGAGCCTCTCTCTGCCGGGATGTGCCTACAATTGGATGGCGTTACAAACCTGAAGGACTTCCATAATCTCAACGGAGTAATAAATGACCTCATCGTTGAGACGGCAGACACCATATACCGTCCGGAGACCATAGACCTCGACGTCACCCTCGAACCGGACAGCGTTGCCGCCTTCGTCACCAGCGGCGATTTCCTGCTCAACATGAACAGTCCAATACGCTACGACAAAATCCTTGAGCAGTTCGAGCACTTCTATGCCGAATTCCAAAAAGAATTCAAGGAGCGCCGCATCGACCAGGATGAGCTGCGCAAGCGCATTCCCATGCTCGACTTACACGTGAGAGCCGGACGCGAGAACCCGGTACAATACCTGCTCAACTCCATGGGGTATGCCTTCGAAGACCTGATTTTCGATATCGTGTTTGACCCCGCTACCGGAGCCAACGGCGGCGGACACATCTGGAGAGTGAACACCGGGGCTGTGCTCATCGACACCATCACCACCACTGTCTATCAGGACTCCACCGGCCTTAAGTTCGACGCTTTCGTGAGAAACAACCGGCGCAACCCGCAAATCACCTTCGACGCCAAACTCAATGCCTACCTGATGCCCTACGGAGCAGGAGCACACATCACCTACCACGACCGCAAGGGCCTCACCGGGCTCGACCTCGGTATCGTGGCGATGATTGAAGAAGATGGATTCATGTTCCATTTCGAACCTTATAATCCTATCATCGCCTACCGCACCTTCGAACTCAATCCGAACAACTATATCCTCATGGGGCGCAACCTGCATGTGGATGCTGATGTGGACCTCGTGGCCGACGACGGCACCGGACTCAAACTCTATTCCACCGACAACGACGAGGCGCTCCAAGACCTCACCATACAGATTAAGGACCTCAATCTTGGCGAACTGACCCGCACCATACCATATATGCCTGCGATTGAAGGCAAACTGGACGGCGACGCCCACTGGATGCAGACAGAGAATACCATGAGCCTCTCCACAGACATGACCGTGAGCGACCTGAAATACGAGGGCACACCCCTTGGACAGGTGGGCCTGGAAGCAGTATATCTGCCTAACTACGACGGCACACAGTATGTTGACGGGAGCCTGCTCTTTACGGGGATGACAGTGGCTACATTCAATGGCATCTACCGGCCCAACACCTCTGTTGACCAACTGGATGTCACCGCCACCCTCGACCGCTTCCCACTCTCCCTTGCCAACGGCTTCATTCCCGATCAGATGGCGCGACTCGAAGGAAGCCTCATCGGAGACATGCATGTCAGCGGAACCACAGCCAAACCCATCGTCAACGGAGCTATATCCACCTTCGACACCAAACTGCTCTCCGACGTCTATAGCCTCAACTTCAGAATTCCCGACGACACCGTATTCGTTAAGAACAGCCACCTCAATCTCGACCGCGTCCAGTTGCTCTCCACCGGCCAGTCGCCATTTGAAATCGACGGCACCGCCGACTTCGCCGACATGGACAACATCGAAATTGACATCTCTATGCAGGCAAAAAACTATGAACTCATCAATGCCAAGAAGACTGCCAAGAGCCTGGCTTACGGCAAGGTGTTCGTAGATTTCGACGCCAATATCGACGGCACACTCGATGACCTCGTGCTTATGGGAAACCTCAAAGTGCTGGGCAACACCGATGTCACATACATCCTCACCGACTCCCCGCTTACCGTCGAGGACCAGCTCTCCGACCTCGTCACCTTCGAGGACTTCTCCGACTCCATAGAGATTGTCTCCGAGGAGACTAAGATGCAGAATATAAACGCGCTGCTCAACGTGGAAATCGACAATGCAGCCCAAGTCCACTGCCTCCTCAGCGCCGACAAGAGCAGCTATGTTGACCTCGAGGGCGGCGGCGACCTCGTTGTCACCTATACCCCAATACGCGATATTCAGGTCAACGGGCGCTACACCATCAACCAGGGCAAGATAAAATACGAGATGATGGTCATCCCGCTCAAGGAGTTTATCGTGACCCCAGGCAGCTATGTGGAATTCCGCGGAGACATGATGAATCCGGAGCTTAACCTCAGTGCCAAAGAGCGCCTGAGAGCATCCTACAGCGAGGGCGGAGCCTCCCGCAACGTCAGTTTCGATGTGGGCCTCGCCATCACACAGACCCTGGAGAACCTCGGCCTCGAATTTACGCTTGATGCCCCCGAAGACATGACTGTTCAGAACGAACTGGCTGCCATGTCCTCCGACCAGCGGGGGCGCGTCGCCGTGACTATGCTGGCCACAGGTATGTATATCACCGATGTGTCAAGCCTCACCGCCGGAGGTGGCTCCTTCAACACTGCCAACGCCCTCAGCACTTTCCTGCAAGGGCAGATAGCAAGTCTCGCAGGAAAAGCCCTCGAGAGCGTGGATGTGGACCTCACCCTTGGCGTGGAGAGCAACAGCACCAGCAGCGGCGCCAACCAGACCGACTACTCCTTCCGCTTTGCCAAGCGCTTCTGGGGCAACCGCATATCGGTGGTCGTGGGCGGTAAGGTAAGCACCGGCAACGAAGCCGTGAACACCGGGCAGACTCTCATCGACAACGTCAGCGTCGAGTATCGTCTCGACAAGAGCTCCACCCGCTATGTCACCCTCTTCTACGACAAGAACTACGAGAACATCCTCGACGGCGAAGTCATTGAGATGGGCGGAAGCCTCGTCTTGCGCCGCAAGACAAACAAACTGGGCGAACTGTTCCTGTTCCGTAACCCAGACAGGAAGAAAGAGAAGAAATGAACAGACTCATCCACATACGCACTGCGGCAGCCGTCACTCTCCTGATGGCAGCCCTGCTATTGCCTTCTGCCTGCTCCACCACATCCAACCTGCCCGAGGACGAGATTCTGTACACCGGCATCTCGGAGTTCGCTTACGACCATCAGGCGGACAAGCATCTGAAGAAAGGCAAGAAGGCCAAGACTGAGGATAAGAAGAAAGGCGTCATCACATCCCTGGCCGAAGCATACACCTCCATTGATGACCTCCTCAACGGCAGTTCGAGCGCGTCCGAGGTGCTGCGGCGCCTGAAGAAAGAGGACAGAGCCCGGCTCTCCAAGGCAGTGCTCGATTCCCTCGAGGGCTCGGCAAAGAAAGACGAGGAAGCCCTCAACACCGCCAAGGAGGAGGCCGAAGCCGCCCTCTCCTACGCCCCGAACAACAGCATCTTCGGCAGCAGCAAGTTGAGATGGCCCTTCCCCTTCGGACTCTGGATGTACAACCGCTACGTGAAGAGCGAGTCGAAGTTCGGGAAATTCATGTTCAAGAAATTTGCGGCCGACCCCGTATTCATTACCACCGTAAACCCGCAGCTGCGTATTCAGGTGGCGAAGAATGCCATGCGCAACTACGGCTTCTTCCGCTCACGCATCAACTACGATGTCATCACCAACCCCAAGGACTCACTGAAAGCGCAGCTCGCATACTCCATCTACCCCGGACCTCTGTTCAGACTCGGCTCTCTGGAATACCGGCACTTCCCCACTGCTGCCGACTCCATAATCCACGCCACCATCGACGAGAGGAAGATTCATGTGGGAGACCCCTTCAATGTGCCTAACCTCGACGCCGAACGCAAGCGCCTCAGCATTAAGTTCCGCAATGAAGGCTTCTATTTCTTCCGGCCTGAATACATCGGCTATCGCGCAGACACTGTCCAGGTCGATTCCGAAGTGCAGCTGCAGATTCAGCCCAAGCCCGATATGCCGTCGCAGGCGCGCAAACGATATTATATGGGGCGCACAAACATCACTGTGCTGCGCAACAACGACCGCGTAATCACCGACAGCGCAACCTATCGCGGCGACTTCTCCATGCGATGGGTGGGAGGCAAGAAACCGCCCATTCGCTTTATCCCCATCCGCCGCAACCTGTTCTACCGTCGCGGCTCTCTCTACAAGCAAGACCTGCATGACCTCATCCAGGGAAAACTCTCCTCCATGGGGGTATTCTCCGGCATTCAGATGAATTATGTACCGCGCGACACATCACTCGTCGGCGACACCCTCGACGTGGAGATTCTCGCAATCCTCGACAAACCCTTCGACAGCGAACTGGAAGCCAAGCTCACCAACAAGAGCACTGACTATCTCGGCCCCGGACTCTCCTACGGAATCACCAAGCGCAATGCCTTCCGCGGTGCCGAATCTCTCACCTTCAAAATCTACGGCTCCTACGAATGGAAGACAGGCATGGGCGGCGCATCCAAGGGGGAGCGCAGCCTCCTCAACTGCTACGAGTTAGGCACCTCGCTCACCCTCACCTACCCCAGGATGTTCTTCTTCGGCATCCAGAACAAACTGTCACGTCGGGCCGAGACCACGACAAACATAAAACTCGATGTCAAATGGGAGAACCGCGCCAGCTACTTCAAGATGGTCTCCTATGGCTCCCGCCTCACATACACCTACCAGCGCAACCCCAATATCAAACACGAGATAACTCCCTTCCGCCTCGACTACGATGTGCTGCTCAGCCGCACTGAGCGCTTCGACAGCATCATGAATGCCAACCCCGCACTGATGGTGTCCATGCGCAACCAGTTTGTGCCGTCGATGAGCTACTCCATGAGCTATTCCAAGAGAGCCGCCTCGGGCCGCACACGCTCCCTCGTACTCAGCGCCAAAGAAGCCGGCAACGGCGTATCTGGCATCTATGCCATCTTCGGCAAGGACTTCTACTCCAGCGGCAAGAGCCTCTTCGGAGTCCCCTTTGCCCAGTTCCTGCGCCTCTCGGCAGACTACCGCGAGACATATCCGATCGGCCGGCGCCAGAGTCTGGCGGCCCGCGCATTCGTCGGCGTGGTATGGAGCTACGGCAACTCATCCATGGCACCTTACGCAGACCTCTTCAGCGTGGGAGGCGCAAACAGCATACGCGCATTCGGAGCGCGCACCTTAGGCCCCGGCTCGTACAATCCCGGCAACAGCAACTGGAGTTACCTCGATCAGATGGGCGACTTCAAGATGGAGGCCAACCTGGAATACCGCTTCCCCATCGTCTCCACCCTCTTCGGAGCTCTGTTCGTAGATGCCGGCAATGTGTGGCTGATAAAGAAAGAAGACAACCGCCTCGGCGGCGAACTGAGCAAGGACTTCGCCAAACAGATAGCCTTAGGCACTGGCTTCGGCTTCCGCTACGACCTCGAGTTCCTCGTGGTCCGCTTCGATATCGGCATTGGAATCCACGCCCCCTACGACACCGGCAAGAGCGGCTACTACAATATCCCCAACTTCTGGAAGAATATCGGCTATCATCTTGCCATCGGATACCCCTTCTAAACTCCTTATCTGAACTTTTAATCTCTAATTATAAACTTATAATTCAACAAAAAAACAAAATTATGAAACCAACCTTATTCCTCCTTGCTGCAGGAATGGGAAGCCGCTACGGCGGCCTCAAGCAGCTCGATGCTCTCGGACCTAATGGTGAAACAATCATGGACTACTCCATCTACGATGCCATCCAAGCCGGATTCGGCAAGATTGTGTGGGTTATCCGCCGCGATTTTGAAGACCAGTTCCGCAATCAGATCCTCAAGAAATACGAGGGACAGATTCCATGCGAGCTCTGCTTCCAGGCTCTCGACGACCTGCCAGCCGGCTTCTCTGTTCCCGAAGGCCGCGTAAAACCATGGGGCACCAACCACGCCGTACTCATGGGTAAGGACGTCATCAAAGAGCCCTTCTGCGTTATCAACTGCGATGACTTCTACAATCGCGACGCCTTCATGACCATCGGCAAGTTCCTGTCCGCACTCCCCGAAGGCTCCAAAGGCAACTACGCAATGGTAGGCTTCCGCGTGGGCAACACCCTGTCTGAAAATGGGTCCGTAGCCCGCGGCATCTGCGGCAAGGACGCTCAGGGCAACCTCACCGACGTTGTGGAGCGCACCGAAATAGAGCGCGTCAACGGCGAAATCTGCTACAAGGATGAAAATGGAGAATGGAAGCCCGTAGGCGGCGAGAATGTACCCGTCAGCATGAATATGTGGGGCTTCACTCCCGACTACTTCCAGTATAGCGAAGAATTCTTCAAGGAATTCCTCTCAGATCCGAAGAATATGACCAACCTCAAGGCTGAATTCTTCATCCCGCTAATGGTAGATAAACTCATCAACAACGGGACAGCCACTGTCAAGGTCCTCGACACCACATCCAAGTGGTTCGGCGTTACCTACGCTGCCGACCGCCCATCCACCGTGGCACGCATCCAGCAGCTCGTGGACGAGGGTGTATATCCCTCTCCCCTCTTCTAACTGCCACCATCCCTCCGCCCTTCATAATTGTGTGGGGGCTATAAACACAAATATTGCCACAAGGACAAGCACCCCTGCTCCTTGTGGCTTCTTTTTGTATGAACCTCCCTGCCCGCTAAACTTTTTGCATAGTTATAAGAATTAGGGCTGGAACCATTTGCTGGTTTCAGCCCTTTTGGTTACTTTTGCTGTCGCCAAACAAAGCCAAACGTAACCATGGGCAAAAGTACACATTTTTTTCGGACAGCCGGTGTATGGTCAGCTAATAAAATCACTCGACCATGACAAAATTGTTGAAATGAGCCGCAAAAACGGTGGCGAGAAGTACGTTAAGAGCTTTGACGGCTACACACATCTGCTTACGATGCTTTATGCTGTTGTTATGCGCTTTGACTCCTTGCGTGAGATAGAAGCAGCCATGACGGCGGAGGTTCGCAAGCTCCATCACATTGGCATAGGCAAGGTTCCCAGACGCAGTACCCTGTCAGACGCGAATGCCAGACGCTCAGAGAAGTGCTTTGAGGAGGTGTACCGCGATTAATGGTTGTGTGAGTCGATGAAGAGGAGCTCACGCTCAAGCATCTGAAGTCGCGGCATAGGTATGCCGGCGGCATGTGCTTCGGCGATAGGGCGGGTGTAAATATAATGGATTTCCATCGGACGGTGGAAGTCGAAATCGAGCCGCATAGATGGGGAATAGGGGACCATCTCGTCGGTCATCTGCATCATTTTCTGAGCGAAACTCTCATCGATATTGTTGATGCCAAGGGCGTTGGCGGCTCCGATTACTTCCATCATCTGATCATATATAAGCTGGCGAGTGGCGGGATTGCCGAGCAGACGGTCGGTTTGTGTCTGCAAGGCTACGGTCATACCATTAAATGGCATGTTCCACACTGCCTTCCGCCATCTCGCTTCTGCGTAGTTCACCTCGTGGGCGTCAATACCCGCCAAGCAGAAGTCGCGGAGAACAGCTTGGAACAGTTCGTCGTTGCTGCATGAGTAGTTGCCCAGATTTATACTTCCGTAGCATTGATGACGTATATGTCCGGGGTCGGTCTTCGCTGAGCAGATGAAGGCGAGGCCGGCGGCCAGGGCCAGACCAGGGAACCACTCTTGTACATCAGCCTCGAGGCCGATTCCGTTTTGTATCAGTATCACGAGTGTATCACTGTGGAGGAGCGGAGGCAGGAGTGTGCGCAGAAGATGTTGGTTAGTGGATTTCAGTCCTACGAGCACCACATCTGCCTTGGGCATGTCTTCGGTGCTGCTGTAGGCTGATACTTCCGGCAGAGTGAAGTCACCGTCGCAGGAACTGACTCGCAGCCCCCGCTGGCGGACATAATCGTAGTCGCTGTGCATCAGGAAATGGACCTCGTTTCCGGCATTGGCTAACTTGGCGCCGTAGAAGCCACCGATGGCTCCGGTGCCTACGACTGCGTATTTGAGTTTTTCCATAATATTCTTATTTTCCCCTTACGAACGACGTAACCAGATTTCTGAATTCTGACTCTTCATCACGAAGGAAGTTTACTTCGATGGGAAGGATATATATGTGACGGCGCACGATGGTTGAGAGCTTTTCCTTGACTAACTTCAGGCGTGCGGCATCCTTCTCGGTAGTGACGATAAGGCGTTTGCTTCCCTGCAAGGAAGAGAATATACGCTCAATCTTTTCTACGTCGCTGTTGGTGAATTTGTGGTGGTCGCGAAAGAAGAGGGGGATGATGTGGCGTGTCTGCTTCTGAATGTCTATCATCATCTGCTCGGGCGATGCAATCCCGGCCAGAAGTATGACGTGGGTTTCGGCTGTGATCTCTTCGCTCTTAGTAGTCACTTCATGTGTGCTGCTTTTTGCTCCTACTATTGTTCTCTCTTCGGTATTCACGAAAAGAGGCCTGAGTTTGCCATAGTGAAACTGACTGAAAAACAGATGCTGGAAGGGTTTTAGATGCAAACTCTTGCTCACGACCCTATAATCTATCGGGGTCATCTTGTTCGGGCATTTGGTCACAATGACTATATGGGCGCGGTCTTTGCACGAAACTGGTTCGCGAAGGCTCCCTGACGGCAGCAGGCGGTCGTCGGTGATGAGACGGTGGTAGTCGGTGAGCAGGATATTCAGTCCGGCCTTGACATAGCGATGTTGATAGGCATCGTCGAGGATTATCACCGGGGAGGCTGAGGAGTCTGTCTCCTTGACCTTTTGAAGGATCGTCTCTATACCGCGACGGCGGTCGGCGTCAACTGCAATTATTGCATTCGGGAATTTCTGCACCATCTGCCAGGGCTCGTCGCCGATGAGTTCCATGGAGGTGTCCTTTGTGGCGATGAGAAAGCCTTTGGAAGAGCGCCTGTAGCCTCTGCTCAGTACGGCTAAAGGGCGAGTGGGGAAGGACTCCCCGAGGATTTGCAGCATCTTTTCTGTATGAGGGGTCTTGCCAGTCCCGCCTACGGTGAGGTTGCCTATGCAGATTACAGGAGTGGGGAATGTAGTTTCCTTTAATACCTTAGAATCAAAAAGGAAATTGCGAACCCACACTCCGGCTCCGAATAACCAGCTTAGCGGACGTAACCACTCATTAATATGTATCAAATCGCCTTCCAACTGAGGTGAGGTTTAGGGTATTGTGTTATTTAGGTTAAAGAACCCGATATGTGAAACTGTATGTAATCTGGGTGACAGAAGGAGATGCGCATGCGGCTAAGATTCCTTCAGCGGGTTCCACCCTTGGGCTTTCAGCTCCATCTCTGTTCCGTCGCGACAGATAAGCCACTGCCCGTCCTTTGCTGCAGTGATGTATCCGATGGCTTTGACGCCGGGGATGCTCTGTATGGCATCGTTCATTGAGAGCGGGATGGTGAATAGCAGCTCGTAGTCTTCTCCCCCATTCATGGCACAGGTGGTGACATTCATGTTCATCTCCTCTGCGGCGGCTGCGGTCTGATAGTCCAGCGGAATTCGCTCCTCATAGACCCGGCATCCCGCTTTGCTCTGATTGCAGATGTGCATGAGCTCGCTGCTCAGACCGTCGCTTATGTCCATCATGGAAGTGGGCTTGATGCCGGCAGCAGCAAGCGCTTCAATGATGTCTTTCCGGGCTTCGGGCTTCAGTTGCCGCTCTAACAGATATTCCCGTCCGGAGAAATCAGGTTGGAATTGAGGCAGAGTGTCTATCTTCTTACCCTGTTGCTGAGCTTCTGCCAGTTGTGAGTTGTAAATAGCCTTTTCGCGCTCCAGCAGTTGCAGACCCATATATGCAGCGCCCAAATCTCCGGACACACAAATAATGTCGTTTTCTTTTGCCCCATTGCGGTATGTGACCATATCGCGGGCTACATCTCCAACTACTGTTATGGAGATAGTAAGACCTGTCATGCTGGCCGAGGTGTCACCGCCGACTATATCACATTGACATGCCTCGCAGGCAAGACGCAGACCGCTGTAAATATCTTCGAGGTCTTCCACCGAAAAACGTTTTGATACGCCCAGACTGACTGTCATCTGCCGGGGACGGCCATTCATGGCATAGATGTCGCTGAGGTTTACCATTGCGGCCTTGTAGCCAAGGTGCTTGAGAGGAACATACTGAAGGTCGAAATGCACGCCTTCGAGTAGCAGGTCGGTGGTAATCAGGTTTAATCGCTCTCCTCCATAGTCCATCACGGCACAGTCGTCACCGACGCCTTTCAGAGTCTCGCGATTCTTAATCTCAATATTTTCTGTGAGGTGGCGTATCAGCCCAAACTCACCCAATTCAGCTATTTCCAATTTTTTAGTCCTAGTATTAGTAACGGGTACTCAGTGGGGGGCATGAGTCTTAGTCAGCCAGTAGTTAAACCGATATATACTACATGGCCTGAACCTCAGCCGTCAGCCCTTCATTCTTCCTTTTTGCTTATCAGAGGCGGTTGGCCATCTCTTTTATGAGTTCTGCCATAAGAGGCTGGGCTGCATTTGCCGCTATTTGAACCTCCTCGTGGCTTACCTCTTCTATCTTGCCCTCAACACCAAGGTCTGTGATTACAGAGATGCCAAAAACGCGAATGCCACAGTGGTGGGCTACAATAACTTCAGGCACAGTGCTCATCCCAACTGCGTCTGCTCCCCAAATGCGGAACATGCGGTATTCTGCAGGGGTCTCGAAGGTCGGCCCTTGGGTGCCGAGATATACTCCGTGCTGAAGTTTTATGTCGCGCTCGGCTGCAATCTCGTCTGCCATCTTTATTAGCTCGCGGTCGTAGGTCGCATGCATGTCTGGGAAACGCGGACCAGTAGGGAAATTGGGCCCATTTAGCGGGTGCTCAGGGAAGAAATTGATGTGGTCTGTGATTACCATCATGTCGCCTATGGCAAAGCCCGGGTTTGTACCACCTGCGGCATTGGAGACAAACAGCGTCTTTATGCCCAACTCATACATGACGCGAACCGGGAATGTAACTATGCGCATCGGGTAACCTTCGTAGAAGTGGAAACGGCCCTGCATTGCCAATACGTCTGCATTGCCCAGCTTGCCGAAAAGCAGTCGGCCGCTATGACCTTCAACAGTGGAGAGGGGGAAGTTGGGTATGTCCTTGTATGGGACGGCCCTTTCAATCTTTATCTCGTCTGCGAGGCGCCCAAGCCCTGTTCCCAATACGATTGCGATTTTGGGACGATTGGGTATTTCTTTACGAATCCAGGAAGCACTCTCTTGAATTCTGCTATACATATCGTTTTTGCTGTCCATGTCATTAGTGTTATAATGGTTTACGGCCACAAAGATAGAAATTAAAATGCCAACACTCAAAAAAACACGAATAATTTTGCACTTTAAACCAACTTGTGCTATCTTTGCCCAACCTTTCAACCTAATAAATGCTATATAATGGTTCAATTACATGACGTGTTGCTATGTTCAGCCACGGTACATATACTGATGACTGCTGTGATAGCTTTGTTCGCACGTCATAAGGTTGAATATCTTTCTTTAGCTTGGGTCTTGGGCATTTTCGGCTTCTCGATAATCTTTATATTGCCTTTTGCCAACGACATTCAGGTGACGCAACTCGGAATAATGCATCCGATGATGTTGATTCCGCTACTGGCCATTGTATTCCTGCAGTCAATATACCCCCTCAGCATCTCTATGCCTGGTTATCTGCAGTGGAACAGAACGTGGGGATATGCCCTCCCCGTAATTATAGTAATAGCTTTCTATCTTATTGCGATGGCGTTGGGGCTTACCCCGGTGATCCTGCGTACTTGGGCCGACGTGAGAAGCAATCTCTTATCCTTGGACTTGCTCTTCCGTATAATCATTCTAATGCTCAGCATCTATTATGTCATAAATATCTTTCGCCTACCGAAGGAACTGTTGCGTCTGCCGGATATACCTAATTATATAATTGGCTATACCACTGCGCTCGGCTTAAGTTCGGTGCTTTATATTTGGGTGACGGTGCATTTCAACTTGGGGCTTTTCGAAATTTGGCTCGCAACATTCACGTTGGTTAATGTATATATAGGTATGCGTGTCCTGGAAACCATTGCCCTAAGTCTCCCCAAACCGGCAATGAAGAATGTGGAATCACAACCTAAAGAGGAAGAAATCCTGGAAACAGAACTGGCAGACTTCAACGAAGCGAACAAAAAACGTTTCGAACGTGTTGAGTTCTGGATGCAGCATAACACACAAAAATGGAAAGATTATACCTTCGGCCGTGACCAGCTGTGCGCCGAGACTTCGATCAACAGGCATCTTTTGTTGCAGTCGCTGAGAAGTCAGGGGTATAATAACGTCCATGAGTATATCAACACGTATCGAATATATGAATTGATACGTCTTATTGACGAGGGCACGCTGACAAGTCTGAGAGATTGTGTGGATGCTGGTTTCGGCACAATAAAGACTGCACGCACAACATACGAAAAAATAATCGGCGGCAGTTTGGATGATTATCTTTCCAACCACGCCAATCATTAGAATATATATAATATTATATATGTTCGCGCGCGATGCAATGGTAAGATGAACTTAGAATAAAAAAATATTTGCATTTTTCTTCCCGAAAATTTGGTAGAACCAAAAACTCGCCGTACCTTTGCACCCGCAAACGAGAAAGGGACACCCCTGTAACGCAGGGGCTAAAACTTACGCTCGCTTTGCAGACCAAATCGATCATTGAAATACTGACAAGAGACAAATAGTAGTACAGGAAATCAAGTGACGAACCGTCTTTTCTTCCAGGCCTATGGGTTTGGGATGAAATTTCAAATAGTCAGCTGGGACTGCTCGGAATCAACAATAAATTTGATTATGGTTTTTGACCTTCGGTCAATAAACTAAAGATATTCTACGATGAAGAGTTTGATCCTGGCTCAGGATGAACGCTAGCTACAGGCTTAACACATGCAAGTCGAGGGGCATCGGGGGCATAGCTTGCTATGCCTGCCGGCGACCGGCGCACGGGTGAGTAACGCGTATCC
>JAILPK010000088.1 GCA_024699495.1 Bacteroidaceae bacterium
GGAGAAGAAAAGACTTGGCAAAAAGAATAAAATTAAGCCTGCTTCCCAGATGAACAAACTTGGATAGAAGAAAGGATAAAGTCCCCAGGCAGGAACCATTGCGAGACACACAAGAAGGACAAGCGTGCTTGGAAGCATTAAAATATTCAATGGCGTATATATTGTCCCCCACAACTTCAACTCAAGCACAGTTAACAGGACGACCTCAGAGAGGAGAGATATTATTATAAAAAAATCATACGGGGTCATTTGCTGTCAATGATTTATCTTTCAACACCAGCCAGACACTCATCCCGCAAAATACAATTATTTCCCACAGTAGCACGATGACCATGCGCCTGGGCGCACTCTTACGGACTGGAACCACAGGGGGCTGTATGATATTGTAAACCGGGGTCCGGGCCTGCAGACGGGCTTTGGCCATCGCCGCCTGCTGGCTGTATTGAGTATATAGCTGGAACTTCAGCTCCATCTCGTTGCGAAGATAGTCACGCTGGGTAGAGGCAGACTCCTTGATAGTGTTGAAGTGGCGGTCGGCAAACTGTGCATAAGCCTGGGTGGCAGCCTCATATTCCGCCTTCGTGTCAGCGCATATCTTCTCTGCATAAGCCAAATCTACGCTGGCTTTATGGGTGCGGTAATTGAAGATATAGTTCTGCAACTGGGAGGAAACTGAATCTACCACTAATGCGGCAATCAAAGGGTCTTGGACAGTGGCTGTGATGGTTATGATTCCGGTCTTCAGTTCCTGCTTTAGATTGACGAACTCACTGACGCCTTTCATCAGCAACAAATCTTCCTCGCTATACAAGATAGGGCCGTCTTCAGATTCGACACCGACGGGCGCTATCTTTTCTTTCTTTGGGAGCAACTTGCCAAGAGCCATAATACCAGCCTTCCACCATGCCTCGGACTGATAATTCACCAGATAGTCCTTCAGGTCTGTTGTCAGTTCGCCATCAATAGTAGTGACTTGCATTGACAGAAGATTGTTGATAAATTCCGTCGAACTGATGATTTCCGGATACAAATCAGGGAACAACGCATCTTCTTCAGCAGACATCTTGCTCAGGTCCAACCCGGCCATGCTTGCCAGACCTCCCAGATTACCCAACCCGTTTCCGGGGCTAAACTCCGGAGCTAACTTGGTACTTGCTGTATATTCCTTAGGAATACTAAAAGAATAAATAACAGACAAAATAAAGGTGGCCCCAATTACCTTGAGATAGAGACGCTTGTTCTTCTTTAATAATTGGAGAAACTCCGAGATCGTAAACTCTGATAAATTCATCCTAATAGTTATTTGTTCTTAATATATAACGCGTCAAAACAGTTCTTTATTGTGCTTGAAAATAATTATATCTTAACTGCCATTGCAATATATGTTTTGCCGACATTGGCATAGCCTATTCCACGTTTGTTGCGACTTACTAACCATCCTATAGAACTAAGGTGTGGTGTGAACAAAGTCATAAACCTTTGCCAATAAATGAGAAAGCAACATGGAAGTATGATATAATTGAAAATCATACGAATTGCTCACAGAAAGATTATTCATGTTAATTACTGACCGTTAGGCGATTGCGAACTGTTAAAATCCTGCCACATACGCCGATAACGCCGATAGTTAATTTTATTGCGGATGCGTTTAATGAAATACGTAGGCAGGAAGAAAACAAAGAGATAGGCGTAGGAGCGGAACTTGGAATAGCCAAAGACTTCGCGATAAACAGCAGCATTGTATTTTATGAGTGACAATTTGTTGTGAGAGATGCTGTTTTCGTGCTGACGATAGATTCCTAAGGGTTCTCTCAGGGCATAGGCATCGCCCACGTGTTGGTGAATCATGAGAACATAAGCCCAGTCTTGACGCTTGCGTAGGAGTGGCATGAGTAGTTTGGGACATTGGACAGTATCGAACATCGCGGTTAGGAAGCCTATTTTGTCGTCACGCTTCGTATTTACCAGCGTTTGCCTGGGAGGGGCAATGACCATGCCTTTTACAGTCCCTTTCTCATCGCAAGTATAATAACTGGCAAAAGTGAAGGCATAGTTGTGTTGTTGCATGAATGAAACCTGCCGTTCCAGTTTCTCAGGTAGCCAACGGTCGTCGCTATCACAAAAAGCGATATAGCGACCTTGTGCTTCTTCTATACTTTTGTTGCGTGTGGCTCCAGAACCTTTGTTTTCGTCAAATAGAAATATATGGATTCGAGAATCGCGGGCAGCATATTCCTTGAGGATGGCTTGGGTTCCATCTTTGGAACAATCGTCTGTAACCAAGAGTTCCCAATTTGTATATGTTTGAGCCAGAATGCTTTCAATGCTTGCAGAAATATAGGGTGCAGCATTATATGAGGGCATGATGATAGAAACCAAATCAAGTTGCATGATGATTATTCTTTCATATTTTGTGCAAATATAGTCATTTTTTTTGAATCAAAATTCTTTTTAGTAAAAAAATTACCTTTGGTTGACCTCAAGTTAAAAAGGTTGTCACTTTTTTGGAGGGTTAGACTTAACTTGTAACCTTATAAATCTACTTCGCGTGTCTCATACCTGCCGGTGGCCTCATTATACACACGTTCTGTTCTTTACTGTGCTTTATTGTGCTTTATTGTCACTTCTTTTTTGCCTCCTAAAGTGACTACTTTTTCTTGTTTAAGTCAGGTCATTACTTCGTGATTTGCTTTTTTCTTGTACAAAAGTATAATAAATGTCTCTGCATGCCGTTATATTAGTAGTTAAACTAAATTTCATCCTGACAGAGTGATGTCCTCGTTGTGTTCATATATCTTATTGGCTTTTCTGGTTGGTGCAATATTCACAGCATTTATTATTCCGCTGATTATTGCCTTCTGTCGGAAATATGGCTTTTTTGACCAGCCCAACCAGCGGAAGATGCATAAGCAAGCCGTGCCGCGATTGGGCGGTTTGGCATTTTTGCCCTCTATGGCTATTGGGGCTGCCATCGCATTACTGGTTTATTATTCACACACTTATGTGGCGCTGGAGTTTAATATCACTTCAGCCCTGATGATTCTCGGTGCGACAGTTATTTATCTATTGGGGCTCCTTGATGACATTCTGGATTTATCAGCGAATCTGAAGTTCTTTGTTCTGGCTGCAGGCTCAGCCATATTGCCCGTATGCAATCTTCAGATTGATAACCTCTATGGTTTTTTTGGCATTTATGATTTACCTTTATGGATTGCCTACCCATTGACTGTGCTTGTGATTATGACAATCGTGAACTCAATCAATCTTATTGATGGCATCGACGGCTTGGCTTCGGGTATATCAATAATCTGCCTGGCCATTTTTGTTTATCTCTTTGCCGACCTGCGCAGCGTGATGTTCACGATACTCTCGGCTTCTCTTTTAGGCTCCGTAGTGCTGTTCTTCTTCTTTAATGTCTTTGGGAAGGTTGGAAAATGGAAAATCTTCATGGGGGACTCAGGCAGTCTGATTCTTGGCTACGTTTTGTCTTATTTATCTGTGAAATACATGATGGTGACCCAAAATGACATTTATACTGATATCAACCCTATATTGATTCCATATTCTCTTTTTATAATACCAGTATTCGATTTGGTGCGCGTAGCTCTGTCACGCATCATAGAGGGGCAACCGATGTTCCGGGCTGATCAGCGGCATATCCATCATATCGTAATGCGATGTGGCCTGACAATGCATAAGGCATTATTTGTAATCTTGCTGATGATGGTGGCATTCATCGGCTTCAATCTGTGTTTAAATGCAGCGGAGGTCCCAGTCACCATTATCTTCTTTATAGATGTGGCTCTCTATCTGCTGTTCCTTGTTGTGGTTTACAGCGTAATGCATCGTAGGGAGCCGCTGATGGAACTTGTTGAGAAATAAGATTATAAAGAACGTAAAAAAGAGAATCACGCTCTTCCGGCAGTGACTCCCTTTTTCATTTATCCTCTTTGGATTCCAGATGTCAATATGGGGCGTTACTTGTTATTTTGCGTAACTGACAGCACGTGTTTCTCTAATGACTGTTATCTTCACTTGACCGGGATATGTCATCTCGTCCTGGATTTTCTTTGCAATCTCAGCACTCAGGCTTTCTGTCTGCTTATCGTCAATCTTGTCTGCGCCTACGATTACGCGTAACTCACGACCGGCTTGAATTGCATACGTCTTGGTGACTCCAGGATAGCTCATTGCAATATTTTCCAGGTCTTTAAGACGCTTGATATAAGCTTCAACTATCTCACGGCGGGCACCAGGGCGAGCGCCACTAATAGCATCACAGACCTGAACAATCGGAGCAATTATAGTCTCCATCTCCATCTCTTCGTGATGGGCTCCAATTGCATTGCAGATATCTGGTTTCTCTTTATACTTCTCTGCCAATTTAGCGCCATAAAGTGCATGTGGCAATTCGGGCTCCTCATCGGGCACTTTACCTATGTCATGAAGCAAACCAGCACGCTTGGCCTTCTTGACATTCAGCCCCAGTTCTGCTGCCATCACAGCGCAGAGGTTGGCAGTCTCGCGGGCATGCTGCAGGAGGTTCTGCCCATAGCTTGAGCGGTATTTCATCTTACCGACAATGCGAATCAGCTCCGGATGCAGGCCGTGAATACCCAAGTCGATTGCCGTGCGTTTGCCGGTTTCGATGACCTCCTCATCGACCTGTTTCTTCACTTTTGCCACAACCTCCTCAATGCGTGCCGGGTGGATACGTCCGTCAGCCACCAACTGGTGCAGAGCCAGGCGGCAGATTTCACGGCGAATAGGATCAAAGGCACTGATTACAATAGCTTCTGGCGTGTCATCAACAACAATTTCAACACCGGTGGCAGCTTCAAGAGCGCGGATATTGCGGCCTTCACGCCCAATAATACGTCCCTTGACCTCATCATTTTCAATATGGAAAACAGTAACGCTATTTTCTACGGCAGCCTCGGTGGCCACTCTCTGAATTGTTTGAACTACAATGCGCTTGGCCTCTTTGTTTGCGTTGATTTTCGCCTCATCCATAATCTCATTTATATAAGATGCGGCTGCAGTCTTGGCCTCTTCCTTTAAGCTCTCAACGAGGCGGTCCTTGGCTTCTTCAGCACTCAGACCGCTGATTTTCTCCAGTTGTGTCCGTTCTTGCTCTATAAGGCTCTCCTCGCGCTGGGATATTGCTTCCTCACGCTTTGTCAGCAACGCTGCCTGCTGTTCAAGACGATGACGCTCATTGTCAGTTTCCGATTTACGGCGGTTCAACTCGTCCTGCCTTTGGTTAAGACTTATCTCGCGTTGTTTCAACCGGTTCTCACTCTGCTGAATTTGCTGGTTGCGCTGCTGCACTTCCTTCTCTAATTCTGCTTTTTTGTTGAGGAACTTCTCCTTCACTTCAAGCAGTTTTTTCTGCTTCAGCACCTCGGCCTCTTTCTGGGCTTCCTCATGCAATTCCTTGATCTTGCTCGGCTTTGTATGCCTATACCAGACCACCTGATAGATTACCATCGCCACGGCGATTACTACAGATGAAATGGTAATTATCAATCCAATTGTTGTCATAGTTGTGTAATATTATATATATAAATTGTGCACCTATCGGCTCCTCTTATCCCTACCCATATTGGGCGGGGTGAGTGCTGATGGTGCGATAAAATTGTCGTAGCTGGTTATTTAAGGGCGCCTTCCACCTCACTTAGGAGATTCTCAAGTATTCCCATAGCGGGCTTGAGATTGCCGGTTGCCTCTGACTTCTGCAGAGAAACAGCTATATCCAGAGTGGCCATCATCAGATAGGTCTCATTCTCCTGACGAGGATAGTGGTTAGCATAATAACTGAACTTCTGATTAATGAGCTTTTCCGCATTGCGGTAATAAATCTCCTCGTCCCGCCTTATGGTGATGGGGAAGGTGGTCGTGCCCACTTTCAGAGTTATTTGAAATGTATCACTGATTTCCATAATCAGGCTGTTGCTTATTGGTTAAGCCCTTTAAGGAGGGCAATACATTTATCTACGTCTCGCACCAATTTGGCCATTCGCTGTTTGGCGCTGGCGATATCGCCCTCGCCTATTTCGAGCATCTTGGCCATTTTCAGATTTGCATACTCAGCACTCAACCGACGATAGTTCAGCTGCATTTCCTTCAACTCGTCATCCTTTTTAACGAATTGGGCAACCAAATCATCATTCTCCTGCTTCAATTGTTGAAATCGGAGAATCAGTTGCCTTGTCTGGGTTTGCAGATTACGTAATATTTTTTCTTCTTCGGCGTTCATTTAGTGCCTTTATATGCTTAATTGGGGACAAAGGTAGTAAATTATAACATTTGCACCCCATTTAAGAATTATTCTTTCCTTTTTTTTTGTTTTTTTTACATTGTAAAGAGTCCGAAAGCTCTGAAGGAAGCTATTTTTCGTCTATATTTGGACGTTTTTCCTTCTTGGCAAGCATTACTACTGTGTGGGTGAACTCAGTCATCCAGGATTCGCTGTAACCTAAAGTCTGCTGCAATTTGCGAACCGTTGCACAACTGCGTCGTACGTTGTCGTCCTTCCAGTCGTTTTTGGTCAGAACTTCATGAACAGTTTTCTCAGTCATTGCGCGCAAAGCGGAGCGCATAAAAGAGGGCAGGCGGAATTTCCACTGCATCAGATTTCCCATCAGCATCATAAGCTCTTGTGTGAAGCTTTGGAATTGAAGGAGATATGGCTGCACATCCTGCAATTTGTGAACTCGTTTTTTTATGCTCGCATCTATTTCCTTGCAGAATTCATCCGAGACGCCATACATTTCCGTGAGCATCTTGCCGCAGCGTTTCTTTTCTCCCAGTCCGAGGCGGTTGTTGAGAGTAGGAACCTTCAGTGTCTGCTTGAATACTCTAAGATCTGGAAGAGCTGCT
Source organism: Bacteroidaceae bacterium (assembly GCA_024699495.1). Taxonomy (GTDB): domain Bacteria; phylum Bacteroidota; class Bacteroidia; order Bacteroidales; family Bacteroidaceae; genus Physcousia. The sequence goes on from JAILPK010000088.1 coordinate 6,883, forward strand.
AAATTTGTAATGCCTACCTGATTAGCAATACTGGCTTGATAATAAACTCGGATAAGGGTCATAAAATCTTCCATGCCCCCGACTTTTTCCTTGGATTCGTTAGTATTGCGTCCAAATAGCTTATTAAGAAATGACATTATATTTATTAATTAATGAGACGATTAAGTCGTGTTTATTAAAATAAACGGAATAAATAAAGAAAGTTTTAAAGTGTTGATGGCGTTTGCTCCTTTAGTTCGTCTATTACTTTCAGAAGATACTGGCCATATTGATTTTTAAGCATTGGCTGGGCCAATTTACGCATCTTAGCCTCATCAATCCATCCCTTTCTGTACGCTATGCCTTCGAGACAGGCAATCTTAAGACCTTGGCGCTTCTCAATTACTTCGATGAAGGTAGAAGCCTCAGACAAAGAGTCGTGAGTGCCAGTGTCCAACCATGCAAAGCCCCGGCCCAAGGTCTGAACCTTAAGCTCTTTATCAGCTAAAAAACGCTGATTCACAGTGGTTATCTCCAGCTCACCACGGGCCGAAGGCTTGATGTCATGAGCAACGCTCACGACCTTGTTAGGATAGAAATAGAGTCCGACCACTGCATAATTACTGCGTGGGTGTTCAGGCTTTTCTTCTATACTTAAGCAGTTGCCGTTCTTGTCGAATTCTGCCACTCCATATCTCTCTGGATCGCTGACCCAATAGCCAAAGACTGTAGCTTTCTGCTCCTGCTCGGCTGCTGTTACTGCGTTCAGAAGTTTTTCGGTAAAGCCGGCTCCATGGAATATGTTGTCCCCAAGAACCAGACAGACGGAGTCGTCGCCGATAAACTCCTCACCAATCAGAAATGCCTGAGCCAATCCGTCGGGTGAGGGCTGTTCTGCATATTCAAACCGGACTCCAAAATCAGATCCGTCACCCAAAAGACGGCGGAAACCCGGCAAATCGTGCGGAGTGGAGATTATAAGTATTTCCCTTATTCCAGCTATCATAAGGACTGAAATCGGGTAATATATCATTGGCTTGTCAAAAATTGGCAACATCTGTTTGCTCACTCCCTTTGTTATCGGGTAAAGGCGGGTTCCACTGCCGCCGGCTAATACAATTCCTTTCATAATTAAGCGTAAAAAGGCATTTAGTTGTAACTTTTATGGCGCAAAAGTAATGTTTTTCTGCGAAACAGCCTAAAGAATGAAAACTTTTTCTTGTTTTTATACCGCAGAAATGAAAAAGAATATTTAACTTTGCGCCGCAAATTTCAAAAATAATGATTATGGCCGAGTATATCGACAACGAAAAAATCAAGGAGAACGAGGAAGAAAGCAGTTTTGACTTTCGGAAAATTTGGTCAATGGTGATATTGAACTGGTATTGGTTCATCGTTTCAACTTTGATTTGTGTGGCCCTGGCGTATGTCTATTTACGTTACCAACGGCCCGTTTATGCAGCAGAGACTAAAGTCCTTATCAAGGACAACGACTCACGCCCACGCAGATACGGAAATAATTTCGATTTGTCTGAGATGGGTATCATGTCCAACTCCAACGGTTTTGATAATGAGTTGGAGATTTTGGGTTCTGCTGCTATTGCAACGAAGGCTGTGACTGCTATGAAGCTTTACGTCACTTATAATATATCCGGGCGTGTCACAGATATCGAGCTTTATAAAGAGACTCCTGTTGTCGTTGACTTGGAAGAGAATCATCTCGCCCAGTTAGAATTGCCAGTGCCTGTGAAAATTCAACGCAAGGGCAATGGATATCATGTGGAAATAACCCTGCCCTCCAAGGAGAATCCTAAAGAAGGTGAAATATTGGAGCGCGATCTCTCAAAACTTCCGGCAACTATCAACACAAAGGTCGGCCCGATTATGTTAGCTGAGAATCCAGGCATCAAGATGCCCGACCGTGATTTGACGGCTGTCATCTATCCGCCTATCACCATGGGACGATTCTATGCCCGCTCATTGGAGATTAACCGTTCTTCAAAGATGACCACCGTTGCTATTCTCAGCCTGAAGGATACAAAGCGTGAACGCGCACTTGAATACCTCTCACAAATAATAAAGTCATATAATGATGATGCAAACGAGGACAAGAACGAAGTGGCCAACAAAACAAAAGCTTTTATTGACGAGCGTATCGATATGATTCGTCATGAGCTGGACAGCACCGAATACTCGTTGGAGAGATATAAACGCGAGAATGAGATCATCAATCTTCCCACAAATGCAAATCAGTCGCTTGCCCAAAGCACAGAGATGCAGAAACGTCAGGTTGAAATACAAACTCAGATATCATTAGTAAACCTGCTCGCTGACTTCGTTGGCAATCCTGCAAATTGCTATGAGATTATTCCCGCAAATATCGGAGTTGATAATCAAGCCATCAATAATGTCATCTCCGAGTATAACGACAAAGTACTCACACGCCGCCGTCTGCTGCGCTCAGCATCTGAGCAGTCGCCATCAATTCTGCAGATGACAGATGATATTCGCAGTATATGGGATGCCATCCAACAACAACTGGCTGGTATCAGCAATGACCTGAGAGTTCAGAAAAAGAGCATTGATGACCAGTATGCCCTCTACTCCGGTAAGGTTAACAGGACTCCGTCAAGTGAGCGAGTTCTGAATGGAATCGGGCGTCAACAGGAAATTAAAGCCGGCCTGTATCTTACTCTTCTTCAGAAGCGTGAAGAGAATTATATCTCGTTGGCATCTACAGCTGCCAAGGCCCGTATCATTGATGAGCCTCAATTTGGGGGCATTGTTAGTCCAAAGAGCCGTATCATCATGCTCCTCGCTCTCATACTTGGCTTAGCTGCTCCACTCGCTATTTTCTATTTCCTGGAACTCATCAGGTTCCGCATCGAAGGTCGCGAAGATGTTGAGAAAGTAACGAATATTCCTATTGTTGCAGACATTCCTCTCTCCGACATACTGGATGACGGAGATAGAGCTATTGTAGTGCGCGAGAACTCCAACAACATCATGGAAGAGGTGTTCCGCGGACTGCGAACCAATCTTCGCTTCCTCTTGTCGCCGGGTGAGAAGGTCGTTTGCGTAACAAGCACAGTTCCCGGTGAGGGCAAGACCTTCGTAGCAACGAATCTGGCCATGAGCCTTGCCCTGTTAGGCAAGAAAGTTATAATTATCGGACTTGATGTCCGCAAACCCCGCCTCATTCAGCTGTTCGGACTGCCAGCATCCAAGAAGGGAATTACATCCTATCTTGTTCTTGACAATCCTTCATTAGATGTGCTTAAAGAACAGATATACTATGGCGTCGGCAACAAGAACCTGGATGTTATGCCGGCTGGTGTTATTCCGCCTAATCCCGGCGAACTGATAACACGTGAGACTCTTGACCAGGCGATTGAGCAACTGAAGGACATATACGACTATATCATCCTTGATACTCCGCCAGTAGGTCTTGTATCAGACACTTACGAGCTGGCACGTGTCGTTGATTTGACATTCTTTGTTTGCCGGTCAGAATACTCTGCCAAGGCTGACTTTGATATTATCAACAAAGCCCAGGCAGAAGGTAAGTTGCCAAAGATTAATCTTGTGCTTAACGGTCTGAACCTAAAAAACAAGAAATACGGCTTCTATTACGGCTATGGCTCGTACCGGGCATATGCCAAATATGGAACATATTATGGCACTTATGGCCACTATGATTCTTATGGTCACTACGGCGACCACAACAAAGGCAAAACAAGCCTGGAAGATTAGTCAGAAACTCCCTATATTTCCTTCGCGCACATATATCACTATGTGCGCGATTTTTTTTGCAGGCCAATGAAGCGGGGGCGGCCGCGGGCCGCGCTTACTGCTTACTGCTTACCGCTTACAGTTTGGGCTGGCGCGATGGGACTTATAGGGCTTATGGGGCTCCTGAGGCTTCTAAGTCCTTTGGGGCGGGAACGGATTCGCCGGTCAAAGGTCGTTTTTGGCCCCACTAAAAGCAGACGCCAGTCAAAGCAATTTTTGACCGGCGTCCGAATTATTATCTGTTTAAGATTTTAATGTGTATTTAGATAATCTGTTGTGCTTAGCAATTTAGCATTATTCCAAAACTGAAAGCCCGGCTGCTTCATCGTCATCCTCATCCTTGACTTCAGCCTCAGCGGCATACGTGCTGTAGAATGTGTCGTCCTCAGTTGGCTGAACATCTACGTCCTCTTCACGGTCATCATCCTCATGCTCTTCATCAGGCATTTGCAGACGATTGCCGTCCTCGTCATATTCTGGTTCAGAGACAAAGCGAAGTTTGACGTTGGGGGTCTTCTTTTTGGCGAATATTGCTTCTGTCCAAGAGCCTTTGGCCACTTCCAAGACCTCATATCCGTCCGCAACTTTCTTTTCCAATGTGCCGCCAGGCATATGTGTACGTGACGTTGGCAATGTAGAAGTGGAAATATCAAATGAGCTCTCAATAATATCCCTTATGGCCAAGGGGATGCTGTACCAGCCACCGCCGAAGTTTCTGTTTATCAGCTCAAGCAGGGTAGCAGCGGTGATATGTTTGATATTTTCATATGAGAGGTCTGTCAACTGACGTATTGCGCGTTTACGAATAGCCACGTTGCCCTTGGCGGGATTTGTGCGGGAAAAGATCGTCCAGCCCTCGGTAAACTTTGAAGCTTCACGTTCGTCCTCGGGGTTATAATGAACAACCTCATAGGCCAGACGGATAATATTGAGAAGTTTCTCCTCGCTTTGGGAAAAGCTTTCAGACTTTTTTTCTTCTTCCCAGAGTTTGGCTATAGTCTGCTCGTCGGCGCTCCAGACATTATTTGCGCTTAGGTCGAGAATCGACCCAATCACATCTTCTTTTTCTTTGTTAGAACTCATCTAATGGTAGTTTATCATTAATACTTTAGCAGCTTATCCATTTCAGCCTGCTTAGCCTTGTTCCCCAAGATATAGTAAATCGTGCTCAAACGGCTTGCCCACATATCTGGTTTGTCAGGCATCATCTCCTTGACTTTCAAGAAGTAAGGCTCTGCCAGGCGATATTGTTCCTTTACAGGTGCCACGGCAGCATTATATTGTGCCTGAGTCATCTTCTTGCCATCCAGTTTTTCGTTGATGGAATAGCCATAGTTGCTATAACAAACACCTGCATTATAGTAGGCATCTGTATATTCCGGATCAACCTCAATAGCTTTGTCAAAATATGGAATAGCCTCCTTATACTTGTTGGAATTCATGTTCACAACTCCCATTGCATAGTTGGCCAGTTTGTTGTTCGGATCTGCTTCAATCAGTTCTTTGGCGAACTTACCAGCCTCAGCCTGCTGATTCTTTTGGAAGTAATATGCGAGCAGATTCTGAATCGAGGCTTCATTATTGGGATGCTCAATAGCCTGCTGACGCAGTTCTGTAGCCCAGGCAGCTGTGTCTCCCTGTTCTATGAGAGCAGAGGCGTAAAGCTGGTTGACATTGTCTATTTCATCCTCGTATTGCTTTGCCTGGCTGATATACTTGTTCAAGGTGTTAAAATCCTTGGCAAAATAAGCACAAAGGCAGGTGTAATAGGCAATCTGGGGAGTTTGAGGATCAGCGATAAGATTGGCAGCATTCTCAGCCAGAATTGTGTAACGCTGGCAGTAATCCATCCACACAGAGAAGGCCTCCACAGCCTTGGTATATTGTTTATTGGTGAAAAACATCTGACCGCAGAATGCGAGATATGGACGGAAACGCTCCACATCCAACTCATTCAGTTTAGAATAGACGTGCTCTTTTTGCGAAGCATTCTCCACCTTAAAACATTCTTCCATGGCATCCAGAGAGCCAAGAACATTCTGGTAAAGTGCCAGTGTGTCAGTAGGCTGTTTGGCAATCACCTGATCCAAAAGCGGACTGAAAGTAAACTTATAGAGTTTGCTCTGAATGTCCCATGCGTTAGCAAGCTCTTTCTTTGTTTCAGGGCTGGAAAGAGTTGGAGCTATCATTTCTTTGCACTGCTGCAGTTTCTCCTGCATTTCGATGGTCTCCTTTTCCTTTCGTTGCTTATTAGCCATGAGATTCTGCACATCCTCCATCAAGCTGCGAGCCTTACGCACCTGACGATCCTGTGCATAAGTCTGACCTACGGCCAAAAGCACAGCGAGGGTTAAAATAAGCTTTTTCATAATTTCTTGTTCTTTAAGGTAAATTTTCAGTTATTCTTCGGTTTTTTCTGAGTTCGGTTGGGGTTCCTCCGGCTGAGAGGCAAGAGGCTGAGAAGTGTCTTGAGCGCCGTCAGAGACTTCAGTTCCCTCTTCTGTCTCCTCTTCTTCGTCCTGAGTCGGAACAACACATACATTGCTGATGCTGTCATTTCGTTTTACGAGGTCGATAAGACGCACGCCCTGTGTGGCGCGGCCCATAATCCTGACAGCGGCAACTTTCAGGCGCAATGTGACTCCGCTGCGGTTGATAATCATGAGGTCGTTGTCGTCTGTTACGCTCTTAATCGCAGTTACAAGGCCTGTCTTTTCTGTTACCTGCAAGGTCTTCACGCCCTTGGCGCCACGGTTTGTCACGCGATAGTCCTCAACGTCGGAGCGCTTGCCATAACCCTTTTCAGAGACAACCATGATAGTCTCGGTCTGGGCATCGTTGATTGTTACCATTCCTACGACTTCATCTTCTCCTTCATCGAGACGCATAGCGCGAACGCCGGTGGAGTTGCGGCCCATCGCGCGTACGGCGCTTTCGTTGAAACGAATAGCGCGGCCATTACGATTGGCAATCACAATCTCGTTCTCACCGTTGGTCAGGGCAACGTCAACCAACTGATCTCCTTCTTCCAGTTTTATGGCAATAATGCCATTTGCACGCGGACGGCTGTAAGCCTCAAGAGTAGTCTTCTTTATCGTTCCCTGCTTTGTGCAGAATATTACATAGTGGCTTTCATTGAACTCCTTGTCATTGAGATTCTTTATGTAAAGAACTGCATTGATAGCATCATCGGGCTCCACATTTAGCATATTCTGAATGGCGCGACCCTTCGAAGCCCGGTTTCCTTCAGGAATATCGTAGCACTTAAGCCAATAGCAGCGTCCCTTCCGGGTAAAGAAGAGCATGGTGTTGTGCATAGTGGCTGTATATAGATATTCGATGAAGTCGGAATCGCGCGTGGAAGAGCCTTTCGCTCCTACCCCGCCGCGAGCCTGTGCGCGGAAGTCTGCAAGCGGTGTGCGCTTGATATAACCCATGTGACTGATAGTGATTACCACCTCGTCATCGGCATAGAAGTCTTCCGGATTGAACTCCTCGCTGGAATAAACAATTTCGGAACGGCGCGGGTCACCGAACTGCTGCTTAACTTCAATCAGTTCGTCCTTGATAACCTTCCAGCAGAGTGCTTCATCTGTAAGAATCTGATTGTAATACTCAATCTTCTTCATTAACTCGTCATATTCGGCGTGGAGTTTCTCCTGCTGCAGACCTGTGAGTTGTGCCAAACGCATATCCACGATAGCCTTAGCCTGGAGCTCGTCCAGTTCAAACCGCTTCATGAGTCCCTCCTGTGCAAGGGCTGGAGTCTTACTGGCCTTTATGATGTGAACAACTTCGTCAATATTGTCAGATGCGATGATGAGTCCTTCCAGAATATGGGCACGCTCTTCAGCTTTCCGCTTGTCGTATTTTGTGCGGCGGATAACGACTTCATGCCGATGGTCAACGAAGCATGAAATGCAATCGCGCAGAGACAGCAGTTTCGGACGTCCCTTGACCAGAGCTATGCAGTTAACGCTGAACGAAGTCTGCAGCTGCGTCATCTTGAACAGCTTGTTAAGAACGACGTTTGCATTAAAGTCGCGCTTCACATCTATCACGATTCGCATGCCCTCGCGGTCACTCTCATCGTTGGCGTTGCTGATTCCTTCTATCTTATGCTCATTTACCAGATCGGCTATAGTCTTGATGAGCTCGGCCTTGTTCACGCCGTAGGGAATCTCGCTGATAATAATCTTATCGTGGGTTTCTCCGGGCTCAATTTCAGCTCGTGCGCGCATCACTACGCGTCCGCGTCCTGTCTCATAAGCCTCACGCACCCCTTGCATTCCATAGATGAAGGCACCCGTTGGGAAGTCCGGAGCCTTCACATAATGCATCAGCCCGTCAGTGTCTATCTCGGGGTTGTCAATATAAGCCACACAAGCGTCAATTACCTCGCCAAGATTGTGCGTCGGGATGTTGGTTGCCATACCCACGGCAATGCCGCTTGCCCCATTTACAAGAAGATTTGGAATTCGGGTAGGCATCACCGTAGGTTCTTTCAGCGAGCCGTCGAAGTTATCATCCATATCCACTGTTTCCTTCTCCAGGTCAAGCATCATAGCCTCACCCATCAGAGCGAGACGCGCCTCGGTATAACGCATTGCTGCCGGCGAGTCTCCGTCCACACTTCCAAAGTTACCCTGCCCGTCAACGAGCGGATAACGCATATTCCAATCCTGGGCCATGCGGACCATGGCAAAATAGACGCTGGAATCGCCATGCGGGTGATAGTGGCCCAATACATTACCCACCGTGCGTGCGCACTTACGGTAATCCTTGTCATGAGTATTTCCATCCTGTCGCATACCGAAGAGGATGCGGCGATGCACTGGCTTGAATCCGTCCCGGACATCAGGCAAGGCACGCGCCACAATCACGGACATAGAATAGTCTATGTATGAGGAGCGCATCTCCTGCTCGATGTTCACTTTAATAATTCTGTCTTCTGAATCTTGCATTTAAATAATATTGTGTTGAAAATTTACTCTCGCGTTTTCGGGTTCGTGCGTCAGAGCGTCCTAAAAGTGGCTTAAACGCACAAGTTGCCTCAAAATCGGTGTAAAGGTACGCCGTTTTGGGCAACTATGCAAACTTTGCGGGCTAAAATTAGTTAAGACCAGTTTCAGGCAGTGATAAAAGTCATTTCCGGGGCATCCTGAGCCGCTGCATCAACCTTTATTGTGGCTCCGTCAGTGAGTTTTCCGTCCAATATCATCTGGCATACAGCATTCTCAATATTATTTTGCATTATACGCTTCAGCGGGCGCGCTCCATACTGCACATCATAGCCTTTCTTTGCCAGCCATTGGCGGGCAGCATCTGTCAGCTCAATCTTATAACCCATCTCCGCTATTCTCTTTTCCAGCGGCTTCATCTCGATATCCACGATCTTCAGTATGCTGTCTGGAGAGAGCTGGTCGAAGAATATTATATCATCCAGACGGTTGAGGAACTCTGGTGAGAACTGTCGCTGCAGGCTTTTGCGAATGATGTTTCTGCTATAATCGCGGTTAGTCACATCGTGTGTAGTGAAGCCTACACCCTGGCCGAATTCCTTCAGCTGGCGCGTGCCGCTGTTACTTGTCATGATGATTATCGTGTTCTTGAAGTCAACGGTGGTGCCGTTTCCATCAGTCATACGTCCCTCATCCATTACCTGCAGCAGCACATTGAAGATGTCGCTGTGCGCCTTCTCTATTTCGTCGAGCAGCACAATGCTATAAGGCTTCCTGCGCACCCGCTCCGTCAGTTGGCCACCCTCTTCGTAGCCAACATATCCCGGAGGCGCTCCTACCATTCGGCTTACAGTGAACTTTTCTGTATATTCACTCATATCGATACGTATCAGCGCATCCTCGCTGCCGAAGAGTTCTGTGGCCAGACGCTTTGTCAGATATGTCTTTCCGACACCTGTAGGCCCGAGGAACATAAACGTCCCTATCGGTTTGTTGGGGTCTTTCAGTCCGACACGACTACGCTGAATAGCGCTTACCAGCTGGGAGATGGCATCATCCTGCCCCACCACGCTCTCTTTGAGCGCATCCGCCAGGTGGAGGAGCTTCTGGTTTTCGCTTTCGCCCACTTTCTGCACTGGAATTCCAGTCATCATCGAGACTACTTCAGCTATTTCTGCTTCGTCAATCTCCTGGCGGTTATCCACGAGAGAGGCCTCCCAGTCTTTCTTCATCATGTCCAGACGCTCTTCTTCATTCTTCAGCTGGTCACGATATACAGTTGCAAGTTCAAAGTTCTGGGTCTTGACGCAGTCATCTTTCAGGCGCGCAAGCTGGTGGCACAGTTCCTCTTTGTTTTCTATCTCGGTGCTTATCGGCGTATGGCTGAGATGACTTCTGCTTCCTGCTTCATCCATCACATCTATAGCCTTGTCTGGCAGACAGCGGTCTGTGACATAGCGCTCGGTTAGCCGCACGCATGCTTCGATAGCCTTATCTGTATATGTCACATTGTGATGAGCCTCATAGCGGTCCTTTATATTATGAAGAATCTCTATGGTTTCCTCGGCTGTGGTCTGTTCTACCAGAATCTTCTGGAACCTGCGGTCCAATGCGCCGTCCTTTTCAATCGACTTGCGAAACTCATCCAGAGTCGTGGCTCCTATACATTGCACTTCCCCCCTTGCCAGAGCGGGCTTGAGTATATTTGCGGCATCCATGCTCCCGGCTGCAGAGCCTGCCCCTACGAGCGTGTGTATTTCGTCTATGAACAGGATTACCTCCGGATGCTCGTGCAATTCTTGCAATATCTGTTGCAGGCGCTCCTCAAACTGTCCGCGGTACTTGGTTCCGGCCACTACGGACGCCATATCCAGCGCCACTACCCTCTTGTCGAAAAGCATCCAGGTAACCTTTCTGCTCACAATGCGCATGGCAAGCCCCTCTACGATAGCGCTCTTGCCAACGCCCGGCATGCCAATCAGAATCGGATTGTTTTTTTTGCGGCGACAGAGAATCTGTGCGACCCTCTCTATCTCGCGTTCGCGGCCGACGACAGGGTCCAACAGCCCTTCGGCAGCGGCCGCCGTAAGATCTGTTGCGAAGCGGTCCAAAGTCGGTGTGCCAGACTTTTTTCCCCCTCCGCCTCCTATTTTGAAGCCTTTCGTGGCTGCTATATTTTCGCGTTTGGAGCGCTTATGCCCGTCTTTTACTTCGTCTTCACAGTCATCATACTCTTCATCTCCGACATCTCCTTCCTCGTCATCCTCCGACACGTGTTCGTCCTTGAGGGCTTTCAGACGTTTTACAGATTCTACTAATGACTTATAGGTAACGCCGAGTTCGGACATGATCTCAAAGACTCCATTGCGTCTGTCATGAACCATTGCCATCAGCATATGTATGGCTTCCGGTTGCTTGCAACTCTGCGAGCGCGCCTCCAGGTCCATCAGAATCAGCATGCGGTCGCAAGCCACTGTCATCTGCCGCTCTGCTTCCGGTTGTGTGTTGCCTCTTACCCGCTCTTCCAGAGCGCATTTCAGCTCGAGCAGGTCAACGCCTACATCCTGCAGAGTCTTAGAGACCAGAGCGTCCCCCATGCGAATTATGGCAAGCAGGATGTGTTCTACCTCCACTTTCTCGCTCATCAGTCGTCCGGCTTCTTCCAGACTGCAATTCAGTATTTCTTGGATATTGGGATACATAGTGTTTTTTATAATAATGATACCGAGCGGCGCACGAAGCGCGTCAGAGCTTCTCCCTTCAGGAGTCCGTTCTGCAGCAGAGCCAGGTCTATCAGTTGTGAAACCCGCTCGTTGCCGCGTGCATATTCGGCCAGAATATCGTTTTTCTTCTGCTGTTGGGCAGAGATGTCATCGCCACACTGTTTCAGATCGTCCTTCTCAGTCTGGGATATTTCTTCGGCTTTCTTCCCTTCCTGCTCCTTACGTAGCACCGACTGGCGGGCATGAAGTCCCTTCAGTTCTGCCTCTATCGGTTTGAGGGCCTCAGTTGTCTTTTCTTCGCTGTCAGTAAGGATGTCACGTATCAGCGAGCTGTCAGTATTGAGCACGATAGTAAACATGTCGGGCATTTCGCCGTAGAAACTCATACCCGGCTGAATACGTGCCATATCCTTCATCCGTCGCATATACTCGCTTTGGGTAATCATCACAGGCAAAGCCTCTTCGCCAAGCGCCTGCGCCTCCACATGATACTCGGTCTTCTCCGTGCGCGGAACCATGCTTTGGAAGATAGCTGACAATTTGTCAGCCTTTTCTGCCTCCAGCAATTCCCTCTTTGTCTCCTCTTTTTGGATTAGGCGGTCTATCGTATCCGAATCTATTCGTGCGAAGGAGCATTTCTCCATCTTGCGCTCATACATGGAAATCAGCGGGGTATCCAGCTGTCCGTCCATCACCATCACGCTGTAGCCCTTCGCTTTGGCTGCATCTATATAGCTATATTGCGCCTCCACGTCATTGGCATAGAGATACACAAGCTGACCCTCCTTGTTAGTCTGCTTCTCCTTGATGGAATCTGTGTATTCGCCCATCGTGAAATACTTGCCGTCGGTATCTTTCACCATGGCGTATGCCTTTGCCTTCTCATAGAAGTCTTCGTCGGTAAGCATGCCATAGTCGATGAATATCTTGATGTCATCCCATTTCTTCTCAAAATCCTCACGGTCATTCTTGAAGATAGAAGCCAGTCGGTCAGACACTTTCTTCGTAATATAACCGGCGATTTTCTTCACGTTGGAATCGCTCTGCAGATACGAGCGGCTCACATTCAGCGGGATATCCGGCGAGTCTATCACTCCATGCAGCAGAGTGAGGAAATCCGGCACGATGCCCTCTACCTGGTCAGTCACAAACACCTGGTTACAATATAGCTGTATCTTGTTGCGCTGCAGGTCTATATTCTGCTTGATTTTCGGGAAATAGAGAACGCCGGTGAGATGGAAGGGGAAGTCCACATTCAGATGAATCCAGAACAGCGGCTCGTCCGACATGGGGTAGAGCGAGCGGTAGAAATTCTTATAGTCTTCATCTTTGAGCTCACTTGGCTTGCGCGTCCAGATCGGGGTCGGGTCATTAACCTGATTATCCTCTTCCGTATCACGCATTTCGCCGTCCTTCCACTCCTGTTTCTTACCGAACACCACGGGCACCGGCAGAAAATGGCAGTATTTCTTCAGCAGACCTTCGAGCTTGTCCTTCTCCAGGAACTCCTTGCAGTCATCATCTACATACATCACGATATCCGTGCCGCGGTCGGCCCGCTCAGTCTCTTCCAGCGTAAATTCCGGACTTCCGTCGCAGCTCCACTTCATAGCGGGAGCATCCTGATAGCTCTTGGTGATGATATCCACCCGCTTCGACACCATGAAGGAAGAGTAGAAGCCGAGGCCGAAATGGCCGATTATAGCGTTGGCGTCCTCCTTGTATTTATCCAGGAAGTCATTCGCTCCGCTGAAAGCAATCTGATTGATATACTTGTCTATCTCTTCGGCTGTCATGCCGATGCCGCGGTCGCTCACAGTGATCGTCCCGGCCTCCTTGTCTATGCTTACCGTTACTTTCAGTTCGCCCATCTCACCCTTGAAATCGCCCTTTCCGGCCAATGTCTTGAGCTTTTGTGTGGCATCTACTGCGTTGCTTACTATCTCGCGGATGAATATTTCATGATCGCTATAGAGAAATTTCTTGATTACCGGGAATATATTCTCGGTGGTTACTCCAATGTTTCCTTTTTGCATGACTTTATTATATTTTTAATGTATTTGACTTCCTTTTTGTCTGTTTGTGACAGGGATTATTCACCCGCTCACACTTTTTTGGAGAGCAAAAGGCGTGCCAAAACCTTACTTCTGCGTGCCAAAACCTTACTTCTGACACTTCAGACCTTTCATCAACCGTCTCAGGCCTTCCATCATTCTGCTTCGCGGCATGGCTATATTTATGCGCAGGAAGCCCTTTGCGCCATACATGTCACTGCCATTCACATATACCCGGCAATCGCGCATCAGTTCGTGCTCGAGGTCGGTGGCAGAGAATTGCGAACCGTCATCATTCGGGGCGTGGCGCTTCAGCAGAGATGTCACATCTATCCACACAAGATATGTCCCTTCCAGCGTTGCCACGGGTATTTCAGGCAGATTTTCGGCAAAGAAAGCCTTCAGAGCCTGATAGTTGGCAGCCAGATAAGCGTTGAGCTCCGTGAGCCACTGCTCGCCTTCCTTGCTGTAGGCGGCCTCCACAGCCAGCGGGGCAAAGACATTCACGTCGCATACTTCATTGTCGTTCAGTGCTCTGTCAATACGCTGTCTCCACCCTTCATTCGACGTGATTATATTAGCTATCTGAAGGCCGGCAATATTGAAACTCTTCGACGGAGAGTTGCAGGTGACGACATGCTCTGCCGCATCCGGAGCCACTGTGGCCATCGGTATGAAGCGGCAACCGGGCTGCACCAGCTCACAGTGAATTTCATCCGAGAGCAATATGATGTCGTTGCGCCGGCAGATGTCATATACATGCTTCAGTTCCTCATACGTCCACACGCGCCCTGCGGGGTTGTGATGACTGCAGAAAAGCAGCATCTTCACTTCGGGCCTCCGGCAGGCCTGTTCGAAAGCCTCGAAATCTATTACATAGGTAAATTCATTCGGCGACTTGTCCACTCTCAGCAGAGGGATGTCAACCGTTTGACATTTATTGTTGCGGATAGAGGTAAAGAAAAGGTTATATACCGGGGAGAAGAGGATAACGCCGTCGCCGGGCTGAGTCAGAGCCTTTATCACTGCCGACATGGCGGGCACCACCCCTGTCGTATATTGAATCCACTCCCGTCTGATATGCCATCCGTAGCGGCGTCTGAACCAATAGATCACGCTTTCGTAGTACGACGGCAATACATAGGAATAGCCGAACACCCCGTGTGATACGCGGCGGCTCAGAGCCTCCGTGATGCAGGGAGCCACCTCGAAATCCATGTCTGCCACCCACATCGGGATGATATCGTCTGCCGGCATGATATCATATTTCACAGCTCCAGACCCTCGGCGCTCTATTGTTTTGTCAAAAGGAAGCATAAGTTCTTAAGTTTTTTAAGTTGAAACTGTTGGGGGTGAGGCCAAACTTGTTTACTCGTCAACTAAATTTATCACACAATTTGCAGGCTGCTTGATATGCTCGTCCGTGGTGAGCGAGCCGAGCGAGCCGAGTCTGATATGTCCCGAACGCGGGTTCTTGATATTGGTCACATGACCAATGATCGTGGCCTCCAGGTCGGTATCTTCAAACATGCGGTCACAGTCCGCACCGAATGTGCAGTCCTCCAACACAAGCCCCTGGATATAGCACAGCGGCTGCTCACCGGTTATGTGGCATCTTACCAGACGCAGGTTCTTCGAGTGCCAGCCCAGATACTCTCCATCCAGGACAGAGTCGTAGATGGTGACGTTCTCTGTCTCCCAGAAAGCATCTTTGGTCACAATCTTGGCGTTGCGGACCACGGCGTTGCGGACATATTGGAAGACATACTTGGAGTCGCTCTCCAGGCCGTCAACATCGATGTCCCTGCTGAACATGAAGGGGTATGTGCCCTCATGAAGCTTCAGATTCCGCACCTTCAGGCCGTTCACACGCCAGAAAGTCTCATCGGCATCCGTGATGCTCACATTCTCCAGACTCAGATTATTCATCTCTCGGAAGAATTTCGGCCCGTCTATCAGGCAGTCGCTCATCTCCATGTCATTGCTATACCAGATGGCAGAGCGCGAGCCCACCTCGAAATAGCTGTTCGTGATGCGGCTGCCGTCAACATGCCACAGAGGGTATTTCCCGATGAACCGGCAGCCGTCAATCTCTATGTTCTGACAGCATTTCACACCGCTCTCGCCCTCGGTGATGGTGACATTTTCCAGGCGCGTGTCTCTGATTCCAAACAGCGGACGCTCTCCGCCGAAGCTCTTGTCTTTGATTATCTCCACGGTTAATACTTATTATCTTATTATTCAAATATCCAACAGAGGCCCCCGCCATTATTTGGTGGCAGCGGGAGCTTTGGTTCTCAGTTTTCTCATTCTTACGAGGAAGATTATCCCTCTGAACGTGAGTTCTATGGCCATCGCAAACCACACTCCCTGCAGACCGTAGCGGGGAGCGAGCAAAGCGGCCAGACTCACCCTAACGAACCACATAGATACGAGATTCATTATTGCCGGTTTGCGGGTGTCTCCGGTTCCGATGAACACACTCATCGCCACTATCGACGCGGCGAACATAGGCTCCGCCCAAGCCTCGATGCGCAGACATTCTGTGCCTAAGGCGCGAACGGCTGCGTCGGGCGTCAGCGTCGCCATCATCAGCGGGGCAGCCACATACATCACCACCCCCATCAGCGTCATCACGCCTATGCCGAGCAGAGTGGTCATCCATGCAAACCGCTCCGTCAGACGTGGGCGTCCGGCTCCGTAGCTTTGTCCCACCAGCGTCGTCGCGGCCTCCCCTATTCCATATCCCGGCATATAGCAGAGGCTTTCGGCTGTGATGCCAAGCACATTGGCAGCAATGGCTATCGCCCCGAGCGGAGCCACAATTATAGTTATTGTTATCTGGGCCGCATTCATCAGCACGCGCTGGAAGAGCACAGGCATCGCGATGTCCGTGGCTTTGCGCAGCACCGCCCTCTCGGGGCGGAAACGGCCGCTCTCTCCCACGAGCCTCAACTCTTTGTGGCGCACCGCTGCATACCACATCACATAACATGAAATAACAACCTCGGCAGCTATGGAGCCCAGGGCGGCTCCTGCCACGCCAAGTCCGAGACCGGGCATGGTGAATGAGAGGCCGAACAGCGAGATTTCCCGCGTCGGGAATATCGTCAGGAAATTGAAGGCGATGTCCAACACGCACATCATCACGCTTGCCACCGAAGGGGTCTTCATGTCGCCTGCGCATCGGAGCATTGCCGAACCGAGCATGTGGGCCATCGCAAAAGGGGTTCCCAGGATAAAGATCAGGAAGTATGCCGACGACTGCGGCGCTATGTCGTCGCCGCCGCCGAGCCAATGGGGCAGCGGAGCGGCTATGAGCGCACAGAAAGCCATCAGCAGCACGCCGATAACCATCGCCGTGACTATGCTTTGGCGGAAAACATCGCGCGCATCATCCATCCGGTTAGCCCCGATCAGATGAGCCACCTGCACAGAAAAGCCCATGCTGACGCATGAGATTATGCTCCAATAGAGCCACAGCGTCGTTGACACCAGCCCAATCGAGGCCGAGGCCAAAGCGCCGAGAGAGCCCACCATCGCATCGTCGATATAGAACATAAGAATGCTGGCCGCCTGCGCCAATATAGCTGGCACACTCAGCATCACCGTCAGGCGCAGCTGCTCGCTGGTATTGAGCTTGCCGCCCTCACGAATCCGGCTCAGCAATTCATCCTTCGTCATACTCTCGTTTTCTGCATATTTTTTCTCGTCTATTTAATGGCCTCATCGCGCCAGCCCAAACAGTAAGCGGTAAGCAGTAAGCACCGCATCGCGGCTTTATCGCGGCCTCAGAGCTATTCACGCCCCTCGCCCTTAGGAGAGGGGTTGGGGGTGAGGCTAAACTTAGCCCTACATGTCAACTAAAGTATCAACTCGTCAACTTGTTTACTCGTCAACTGCGAAGCTGTCAACTTGTCAACTTGTCCATCACTTCTTCAGAAATTTCAGCCAGTCCTCTTTCTTGAATCGCCGTCCTCTCTGAGGCTGCGGCTCCTCCTGCATATAGCCGTCGCCGCGCTTCTTCCTGCCGCGACGGCCGCCGTCCTCGCCGCCAGCCTTTCCACGTCCGGAGTTGCGGGCCGCTGCCCGCTCTTCCCTTCCTCCGCGTCCGCCTCTGGACGGCTTGCCTCCGCGCTGTCCGGCAGCAGAGGCATAATCCTCACCCTTGCGGCCCCCCGGCTGGGATGAGCCCTGCCCCTGGGGATTCTCGTCGGCCGCATTGCAGCGGATTTCACGCCCCCGGAGCTTCACCCCGTCCAGAGCGTCCATCACCATCTGCGACTCATTCTCCGGAACCTCGAAATAAGCAAATCGGGGCAGGAGATCTATGTGACCAACCTCAAACTGCCCCTTCACGTGGCGGTTGAGGAATTTCATCAGCTCGGTCGGGTACATCCCGTCCACCTTTCCCACATTGATAAACAGGCGGCGGAAACCCTCCTCTGCAGCCCGGCTGCCGCTCGAACCGCCGGTTGCAGACTGCTTCGCTCCGCTCTTCTTCTCCTTGGAGCCCTCGCGCTCCTTCCGGCCCACCGGCGTCAGTTCGGGCGCATCGGCATAATATGCCAGGAACTTCCCGAACTCCATAGAGACAATCTTCTTTATTATCTCATCCTTGTCGATAAATTCGAAGTAGCGGTTTATCTCCTTCATGAAAGGCGCAATCTGCCCCTCGTCCACATCAATCTTCACGATGTGGTCCATGACCTTGAAGAGCTGTTTCTTGCATATCTCATCAGCCGCAGGCATGATGCCCTCGACAAAATCCTTGCCTATCTCCTTCTCTATAGCCTTCAGCTTGCGCTGTTCGCGCGAGTGGATAATAGAAATGCTCGTTCCCTTCTTCCCCGCGCGTCCGGTGCGTCCAGAGCGGTGGATATAACTCTCTATCTCGTCCGGCAGACCGTAATTTATCACATGCGTGAGGTCATCAACATCCAGTCCGCGGGCAGCCACGTCGGTGGCTACCAGCAGCTGAGTCACATGCTGGCGGAACTTCTGCATCGTGATATCGCGCTGCCCCTGGACAAGCTCTCCGTGCAGCGCCTCGGCGTTGTAACCGTCACGGATCAGTTTGTCGGCCACCTCCTGGCACTCCGTGCGGGTGCGGCAGAAGATGATGGCGAAAATCTTCGGATAATAGTCAACAATACGTTTCAGAGCCAGATATTTATCCTTGGCATTCACCATATAATAAACATGGTTGACATTCTCCGCTCCTTCGTTGCGGCTCCCAACCACAATCTCCTTGTAGTCATGCAGATAGCCCTGGGCTATGCGCTGAATCTCGCGACTCATCGTGGCAGAGAAAAGCAGAGTGTTACGCTCCTCGGGCACTCCAGCCAATATGGCGTCGATGCTCTCTGAGAAGCCCATGTTCAGCATCTCGTCGGCCTCGTCCAGAACCACATTCGTCACCTTGTCCAGATGAGCCACGCCGCGGTTCATCAGGTCGATGAGTCGTCCGGGGGTGGCAACAATGATATGAACACCTTTCTTCAGAGCATGTATCTGCTGGGTAATGGACGCGCCGCCATAAACAGCTTCGATATGAATTCCATCCAGATACTTGCTGAAATCACGCAGGTCATCCGCGATCTGCAAACAAAGTTCTCTCGTCGGGCTTAAAATAAGCGCCTGTGTCTCTTTACTCTTAGAGTCAATACGCTGCAGGATAGGAATTCCAAAAGCAGCAGTTTTTCCCGTGCCTGTCTGTGCAAGTGCAATCACATCGTTGCGTGTGCCTAACAAATAAGGAATCACTTCTTCCTGCACAGGCATTGGGCTAACAAAGCCCATCTCTTCAATGGCGCGACGTACAGGCTCGCTCACGCCCAGTTCTTCAAATGTTCTCAAATTCAATCTCTTTAAAAAAGCGCGCAAAGGTATGCTTTTTATTTCATACCGCAATCATGTTTAACTATTAATAAGAGATTTGCCGAGCATAAAATTCTTCATCCCAAATGATTCTGCCCGCAGAAAACAATTATTCCCCGAAATTCAAAAAAAGACAACCCTTGTAGAAACTCTCCTTCAACGCTTTATTACCATGCTTCGCACGAGGTGAGAAATCATCGTCACACTTGAGTAATTCAATCTGAGACGGCCGTCTCAGATTCAGGTGACGGCTGTCTCAGATTCAGGTGACGGCCGTCTCAGATTCAGGTGACGGCTGTCTCAGATTGAATATCCCTTGGGGAATGGAGTTGTCAGCCCCGTGAAAAGAGGTTGTTGGCCCTGGTTTACAACAATCCCTCCCCTGCAGTAACGCCGCATGGGAGGGATTGGTAAATAGGATGAGGGAAAATGTGACTGTCGGAATCTTACTTTATGCTCCACTCATAAACGCCGCAGGACTTGTCGGCAGGCTGAATGAATTCCAGTTTCATAGCTTTGGTCCGAACGGGGGTGAAGTTGACTGTGTTGGCTACGCCCTTCTTGGTTCCGTAGTCGGTGGGGTTATCCACTTCCACCCACTGCCCGGCGTCGTTCCTGTAATAGAGTTTCCATGAGTCGGGCACTTTGCATCCCTGCCATGGCTGGTCGTCATACCAATAGACTGTGCTTGTGCTCACTGTGGTTTCTTCCTTGAAGTCGTAGGCGAGCCATTCTGTGGAGTTTGTTTTCGGCCACCAATGGGTGTAGGGCACGGAGCGGTCGTTGCCGTCGGCGGGAATCAGGCGATCGTTGATGGCGCTCAGGGCGGGCAGTTTTTTGGCCGAGGCTGTAATGCGGCTTTGGGAGGCGATGCTTGGCGGGAGCGCGGGGGTGGTGGCGCTCAGATCGATGGGAATCCACACTGCCATATTGCCGTTGCCCCGGTGAGCCCAGGCATAATACGGGATGAGAGTCAGCTGTTCATCTCGTGCTGTGAGGCGTCCGCGGCCGTCGAATGTCAGAGTCTGTGCATCTGTCTTCAGAGTCTGAATCTCTGTGTCGGCGATGGTGACGTGGCCCATGGAGAACTGAGGCTCCTGATTGAGCAGCACACTCAGCACATTGCAGGTGTTGTCGGGCCATTCGGCGCAATAGACCAGCGGGCCGCGCTCGATGGCTGCCCGTCCGCGGTCGGCAGCCACGCGCCCGTTGGCGCGCACCAGACGCGGTTCCATGTCGAAATGGATACTCACCACATCGCCTTTCTTCCATTGGCGTTCGATGGCCATATATCCGTTATGCAGTTCGGCGTTGACGGCTGAGCCGTTGACTGCCACGCTGTAATTCAGGTGTTTTGCATCCGAGTAGGTGTATAGGTCTGAAGGCACGACCTGACCGCGCACCCAACCAGGGATGCGTATCATCAGAGTCCATTTGCCGGAGGTCTTCTTCACGGATATATTCACATCACCGTTCCATGGGTATGAGGTGCTCTGTGTGAGAGTCACCTTGCTCTTGCCCACCTTCATGGTGGCTTCGTTTCCGGCAAAAAGGTTTACATAGAGTTTTGTGCCATCGACGGCATAGATATACTGAGGCAACGAGGGGATGAAACGGGCTGCATTGCTCGGACAGCAGGCGCATCCGAACCATGCCTGACGCTGGTGCTGGCCCATGCTCTGTAGGGGGTTGGGATAGAAGAAGCGTCCGCCGTCAATGGATATGCCGCTGATGACGCCGTTATAGAGTGTGCGCTCGAGGGCATCATAGTATTTTGAGTCGCCATGAAGGAGGAAAAGGCGGTAGTTGAGATATACCTGGGCTATGGCTGCGCAGGTCTCACAATAAGCGCTCATATTCGGCAGTTCGTAGTTTCTGCCGAAGGCTTCTCCGCTGCTGGTGGCTCCGACGCCTCCGGTGAGATAATATTTTTTGGTGATTATATTGTCCCAGATGCGGTCAATGGCATCTATATACCCCTTGTCTCCGGTGAGGGCAGCCACATCTGCCATGCCGGCATACATGTAGCCGGCTCTCACGGCATGGCCTACGGCCTCGTCCTGCTCCAGCACTGGCTTATGACTTTGGCTATACTCTGTCTTTATGGTTGTATATCCGCGTTTGTCCAGGAAGAACTTAGCCATCTGCAGATATTCTTTCTTGCCGGTGGCAAGATACAGTTTGGCGAGTCCCATCTCTGCTATCTGATGCCCGGGGACCACACATGCCTGGCCCGGATTGTCGCCCACCTCGCGCACGACGCAGTCGGCAAAGCGGCAGGCAATATTAAGGAGGGATTTCTTGCCTGTGGCATTGTAGTGTGCCACGGCAGCCTCACAGAGATGCCCGAGGTTGTAAAACTCATGGCTCAGGTCCTCGACCTTGCTCCAGCGCTTCGGACCGGCCCATCCGTGGGGGTGCTCAGGGTTCTGTGTGCGGGCGGTGTAGAGATATCCGTCCGGCTCCTGGGCGCTGGCAATGACGGCGATGACGGAGTCGCAGTATTTATCGAGGCTCCTCCCTCTGTACTTCGCCTTAGGATAGGTCTGTAGCAGATAGGCGGCGCCCTCGAGAGTCTTGTAGGGGTCTGTATCATCGAAGGAATAACCCATCACACCGTCCACCTTGAACACTTTCTGCGGGTTCTTGAGATGCTCGGCAGCATTGCTGAAATTAGTGTATCTCCTCTCACTCTCGCATTTGCTGAATGCCAGGGGGATAGTAACTTCGCGACTGGCTTCGAGCCTCTGCCCCCAGAATGTGCCGGGGGTCACCTTGACGGCGGTGAAGGGAACGGGGGTAATGGGATAGCCCGCGTTCTCGCTCTGTGCCGCAACATCAGCAGGGGTGACGGCGCAAGCCCCCACGAACAACGTAATCAGTAAGTTCCTCATAATTCGATTGTATTTTTCAGTTTTTCTCATTGATTGCGCTGCAAATATACGCCATAATAATTACAAACCATCCCCCTTAACATACTTTAATTGATTAGTTGACGAGTTGACAAGTTGACAAGTTGACAAGTTGATAACTTCGCAGTTGACAAGGGGGCTAAGTTTGGCCTCACCTTTTCAGCGCGTCAAAGAGGCGGTCTAAAGCTTGGTCGGCATCGCCGTCGGCCTCATCAAGAAGGGTTACAAACTTGCTACCTATAATGGCTCCGGCGGCATTGGCGTTGGCGGCAGCCAGAGTCTGCGCATTGCTGATTCCGAAGCCGATGACCCGGGGGTTGCGCAGGTTCATCGCATCAATGCGGCGGAAATAGGCCTGTTTCTGCTCGTCGAACGACTTCTGAGCACCTGTTATGGCAGCGCTACTGACCATATATATAAATCCGTTTGTGTTGTCGTCGATAAAGCGTATGCGCTCGGGAGATGTCTCGGGAGTAATGAGCATGATTACCCGCAGACCGAAACTGTCGGCCACGGGCTTCACCATCTGGAGATAGTCGCCGAAGGGGAGGTCGGGGATTATCATTCCGCTCACTCCGCACTCGGAACATTCCCGGCAGAAACGCTCTATGCCGAAATGCAGGATGGGATTGAGATAACCCATCAGGATAAGGGGCACATGGACCTGCCCGCGTATGGAACGGAGCTGCGAGAAGAGGGTGCGCAGATTCATCCCGTTGCGCAAGGCTTTGGTGGCTGCCGACTGAATCACAGGACCGTCAGCCAAGGGGTCGCTAAACGGGATTCCGACTTCGATGAAATCGATTTCCCTGCTCTGCATAGCGAGAATGACGTCTGCTGTGCAGTCCAGTCTGGGCGTTCCTGCGCAGAAATACAATGAGAGGAGTTTGCGGTCGCCGCGTGAGGCGAACAGAGAATCAATCTTATTCATATTCTTCTAAAAAATGTTTTAGTTTTTGTATGTCTTTCATTGCGGGCATCGACTCGAAACGGGAATTCAGGTCTATCCCGGCGAAGCGGGGGTGGCGGAAAGAACTGAGCAGAGGGGCATCATCGGGGCCGATGCCTCCGCTGAGCAGGAAGGGGGTCTGCCCAGAGTATCCGCTGAGCAAATCCCAGTTGAACTTGATGCCGTTGCCCCCTGCCATCTCGGCCTTGGTGTCAAAGAGGAGGTAGTCGGCAAGGCCTTCGTAGACCTCTGTCTTAAGCAGATCGTCCTTTGTGGCTATATTGACAGCCTTGATGAGGGTGAAGCCGCTGAGAGCCTGCAGATATTCAGGTGTCTCATCGCCATGCAGCTGAATAATATCCAACTGGTAGGAGTCAGCTATGCGCCGCACGGCATCGATGTCTGCATTTACAAACACCCCTACCCTCTTCGCCTTTGCAGGCAGGTATGAGGGTCTGGAATCCACGTTACGCGGTGACGAGGGATGGAAGATAAAGCCCATCCAGTCGATGCCAAGAGCCTCAACGGCCCGGATATTTTCAGGGTCGCGCATTCCGCAGACTTTGACAAGTTGACGAGTTGACGAGTTTACGAGTTTACGAGTTGATACTTTAGTTGACATGTTGGGCTAAGTTTGGCCTCACCCCCAACCCCTCTCACGTGGGCGAGGGGCGTGGATAGCTCTGAGGGGGTGAGTTTTTGAGTTTTTTTGAGTATTTGAGTTTTTGAGTTAATGCGGGCAAGGCCCGCGGTCTGAGGTCTGAAGTCTGGAGCTTTAGCTGGCGCGATGGGGGCCGCTGATGGGCAGGGGGAAGCTGATGGCAAAAACATCAGCCGCAATAAGCGCTGAAACAGGCGGCCAAGGCCGAATCTTTTATCTCTTATCTAAAAAGCGGCAAAGCCGCCCCGGCCCCTCGCGCCAGCCAACCCGTAAGCGGTAAGCGGTAAACTGTAAGCGCCACATCGCGACCGCAACCAACTTGTTGTCTTGTTGACTCGTTGACCCCAAAAAACGGTAAAGTCGTTTAAAGACTCAAGACTTAAGACTGCGGCCCCGGCCGCCCTCACCCGCGAAGCTATCAACTCGTCAACTTGTTTACTTGTCAACTAGTTCCTTGAATTTACGCAGGGCGATACCGGGAGCCGGGGTTTTCATGAAGTTCTCTCCGATGAGGAATCCGCGGAAACCCGCAGCGCGCAATTGCCGCACTACACTGGGGTCGCTGATGCCGCTCTCACTCACTTTCACGGCGTCGGCGGGAAGCATGGAGGCCAGCCGGAAGCTGTTTTGCACATCTGTCACGAACGAGCCGAGATTGCGGTTGTTGATTCCGCACACGTCGGGCTGAAGGTCCGCATATTCCAACTCGGCCTCGGAATGCATCTCAAGAAGCACCTCAAGGCCCAGCTCATGAGCCTTGTCCATAAGGGTCTTGCAACGTTGTCTGCTCAGACATGCAGCTATGAGCAGGACGGCTGAAGCTCCGCACAGGAGGGCCTGGTAGAGTTGGATTTCCTCAATCACAAAATTCTTGTATAGGATGGGAAGGGTGACTCCGCTCTGGCGTGCCGCACTGATATCCTCATCCGAGCCTCCGAAAAAATCTCTGTCGGTAAGAATCGACAGGGCTGCAGCCCCATTCTGCTGATAAGAGAGCGGTATGATATCCGCGCGTCCGTGCTCTTTGATCCATCCCTTGGATGGCGAGCGGCGCTTGAACTCGGCGATTATACCCGAGCTGCTGTTTAAGAGCGCTTCCCGCAAGGATGGTTTTTTGACACAGAGAGCCGCTATCTCAGATGCTTTGTTTCTGATGATTTCCTGAAGTATATCAGCCATAGCCTATGAATTTAGTTCTGCAAATTTGCGGAATGTGCGGAGTGCGCTGCCGCTGTCGATGCTCTCACGCGCAATCTCGATGCACTCTTCAATCCCCTTCTGCCCGCGCTCGAGCACCTGAATGCCAAAGGCGGCATTTGCCAGCACGATATTCTTCTGAGCGGGCAAAGCGCGATTCTCCAGCACAGCGTCAAAGATCTGTGCGGCCTCATCCTCGGTAGCCCCGCCAACCAGTTCTTCGGGTTTCGCTATGTCAAAGCCGAGGTCTTTAGGTGAGAAGATACGCTCGTAATTATTTGTGGTAACCTTGAAGTCTCCGGTGAGGGAAATCTCGTCGTAGCCATCCATGCTGTTCACGATGCCATAGTCTATCCCGATGCTCTGATACACATTGTTATATAGGCGCATCTGATTCAGGTTAGCCACTCCGAGCAACTGGCATTTGGGTCGTGAGGGGTTAACGATAGGCCCCAGGAGATTGAATATAGTGGGGAAAGGGAGCGCTTTGCGTATAGGTCCGACAAACTTCATTGCTTTGGCGAAGAGCTGCGCGTGGAGATAGACAATGCCGGCCTCGTTAAGCGAGCGGTTGAGGCGGTCGATGTCGTCGGTGAAGCGGATGCCGTGGTGGGCAATCACATTGCTGGCTCCGGAAACGCTGGTTGCCGCATAATTGCCGTGTTTGGCTACCTTGTAGCCCGCCCCCGCGATGACGAAACACGCAGTGGTAGAGATATTGAATGTGTTTTTGCGGTCGCCGCCGGTGCCAACCACATCTATATAGCGGTCGCACTCGAGGATAGCAGGCACACCGGTCTCCAGGATGCCGTCGCGGAAGCCGAGCAGTTCCTCAACCGTCACGCCGCGCATCTGGAGGCATGTGAGCAAGGCAGTTATCTGCTCGTTGGGGTATTCGCTATGGGTGATTCCGATAAGAATCTGTTTCATCTCCTCGCGGGAGAGTTCTTCGTGGTTTAATAGTTTTGCCAGAATTTCTTTCATATCTGTTTGATTTTTATTGTTTTTCGGATTTCGGGTGGATTCTATAGATACAGCCAGTTGAGAAGCATCTGACGGCCGTCGGGGGTCAGCACGCTCTCCGGATGAAACTGTATGCCGCGGACATTAAACCGGCGATGGCGCAGGGCCATAATCTGCCCCTCGTCGCTGACTGCCGTAATCTCAAGGCAGTCGGGGAAGTCAGACTGGGATACCACCCATGAGTGATAGCGTCCCACGGTTAAAGTCTCGCTTAAGCCGGCAAAAAGAGGCTCTTCAGCAACGACATGACACGGAGTAGCAACCCCATGGAACACGTCGGACAGGTTCTCCAGCGTTGCGCCGAAAGCCTCGCCTATAGCCTGATGGCCCAGGCATACGCCCAATATCGGTTTCTTGCCGGCGTATGTTCTTATAACATCCATCAGCAGACCTGCTTCCGAGGGGATGCCAGGGCCCGGCGAAAGGATAATCTTGGAGTAAGAAGCCAGGTCGGAGAGCTCAAACTGGTCGTTGCGCATCACTGCCACCTCCACTCCCAGTTCCTTCATCAGATGACTCAAGTTGTATGTAAACGAGTCGTAGTTATCTATAATTGCAACCTTCATATTATGAAATGTATTTAATCATTATCCATCAGAGCATCTCTGCTTTTTCTATTGCCTTGTGCAGGGCTCCCAGTTTGTTATTAACTTCTTGGAGTTCGTATTCGACGTCGCTCTTTGCCACTATGCCGCCGCCGGCCTGAAACCAAAGCTCGCCATTGCGCGATACAAATGTGCGGATGGTGATGGCCTGGTTCAGCGAACCATCCAGCCCGATTATTCCGATGCAACCGCCATAGGCTCCTCTGTTATGCGGTTCGTATTCGCTGATGAGCTGCATAGCACGCACCTTGGGAGCCCCGGACAGGGTCCCTGCGGGGAAGGTGTCAATAAACGCCTTAATATAATCAGCGCCGTCATCAAGAGAGCCTGAAACGCGGCTTACGAGATGAATCACATGGGAATAATACTGCAGGTCCTTGAAGAAATCCACCTTCACGCCGTGGCAGTTGCGGCTCAGATCATTGCGGGCCAAATCCACAAGCATCACGTGCTCAGCATTCTCCTTCGCGTCGGCGCGGAGGTATTCAGCCCCGCGGCGGTCGGCCTCGGGGTCGCCATTCCTGCGGGTTGTGCCGGCGATGGGGTCGATATAAGCCTTGCGGGCCTCTATGCGGCAGTGGGTTTCTGGGCTGGAACCGAATATTCTGAAGCCGCCGAAATCGAAATAGAAAAGATAGGGACTGGGGTTGATGCTCCGCAATGCGCGGTAAAGCTGGAAGTCGTCGCCCTCGAAATTCTGTACAAAGCGGCGCGAGAGGACAATCTGGAAGACATCTCCGCGCATACAATGCCTGATGCCGCGCCGGATGTTCTCGCGATGCTCATCGTCTGAGAGAGTGGAACGCACATCCCCCACAGTGTGGAAAGGATAGGAACGGACGTTCGCACGATTGATGGCTTTTGTCACCTCTGACAGCATCCCGGCGCCTTCGGCCTGAGCGTCGGCTCCCTGCAGAGAGACTATCGTAAGCGTGTTGTTATGGTGGTCAAATACAAGCACCACCTTAAACAGGATATAAAGCATATCGGGAGCGTCGTCGCGTTCCTGTGTTTCATCCTTGATATCTATCCCTTCAAAATATCGCACGGCGTTGAAACTGGTGTAGCCGAAAAGGCCGCACTGGGAAGCACACTCGCCCGTAATCTCCACACTGTCGGCAAGGGCGTGGATGGCCTTCTCACAACCGAACTCTGCGTTTATTTCATGCTGCTCTGTTATGCCGTCAGGATAAGTTACCGTCGCTGTTCCATGACCGATGGCTACAGACGCCAGCGGGGCTATGCCAATGAACGAGCGTGCGCTGTCGGCCTCATGGTAATCGCTGCACTCCATCAGAGCGCTCTTGGGATAGAGGTCGCGCAGACGCATGTATATTCCGACGGGGGTATATAAGTCTCCCAACAAGGTTTTGGTGACTGTGGTATATGAGTATTTCATTGTCTTAAACCTTTATCATTGTGTGTTTATTCTGCTACATGTCTTCCGGCTTCATCTTCAGATAGGTTTCCACATCCTTGTCACCCCTGCCGCTCACGGTGAGCACGACGACATCCGTGGACTTAAACTGCAATTTCCCGAGGGCCGCAATGGCATGGGCCGACTCTATAGCCGGGATTATGCCCTCCAGACGCGTCAGTTCGTAGCCGGCTTTTATTGCTTCATCATCATTGATTGAAAGCACCTCGGAACGCCCCTTGACGGCCATGTTGCAATGCATCGGACCGACACCGGGATAATCCAATCCCGCAGACACAGAGAAAGCCTCCTTTATCTGGCCGTCATCATCCTGCATCACAAGCATCTTTGCACCATGAAGGATGCCTACAGAACCGCAATGGATGGTGGCTGCGGTGTGTGCGGTCTGCCAGCCTTCACCTCCAGCCTCGGCCAGGACAATACGCACCCGCTCATCATGGGAATAATGATATATAGTTCCCGCAGCATTAGAACCGCCGCCCACGCATGCTATAAGCATATCCGGATAGTCACGCCCCTCTTTTTCCAAAAGCTGCCATTTAATCTCCTCGGAGATGACGCTCTGCATTCTTGCAACAAGGTCGGGGTAAGGGTGCGGCCCCATGGTGGACCCTACGACATAGAAAGTGTCTGCGGGGTGACAGCACCAGTCTCTGATTGCTGCCGAGCAGGCGTCACTGAGAGTCATGTTGCCTGTGTGCACCGGATGGACCGTGGCTCCAAGCATCTTCATCCGCTCCACATTAGTATGCTGGCGCGCCACATCGGTAGCCCCCATGAACACCTCACACTGCATGCCCATCAGAGCGCAGACTGTAGCAGTAGCGACCCCATGCTGACCGGCGCCGGTCTCGGCGATGACACGGGTCTTACCCATCATCTTTGCCATAAGCACCTGCCCGACTGTGTTATTTATCTTGTGGGCTCCGGTGTGATTGAGGTCTTCACGCTTCAGATAGAGGCGACAGCCGTATTTCTCGCTCATGCGACGCGCGAAATAGAGAGGCGACGGGCGCCCCACATAATCACGCAGCAAAGAGTGATACTCCTTCTGAAATTCGGGGGAAGAGAGCACATCCAGATATCTGCCCTGCAAGTCGCTCACTGCAGCATAGAGAATCTCGGGGACATAGGCTCCGCCGAAGTCTCCGTAATATCCGTTCTCATCTACAAAATAATTCTCTTTCATATTCTTTTTTTGTGTTGATTGTTGTCTGTGTGTGTGGATTTGTTTGTCTTTAATCGGAGATATATGCTAACAAAAAGAAGAGAAGCTTGCCGTTCGAACGACAAGCCTCTCTTCAAATATCTCTAAAACTTTTGTGTACAAGGCTCTCTTCTCACGACATTTTGGGTCTTGAGTTACGCCACCACCAAAAGTTTCCGTTAAATGACATATCTATAAAAATTGTCTGCGGCACAAATGCCTCGGTTTTATTTTCGCCGCAAAGTAAATTCAAATACTTCAATCTGCCAAATATTTTTGCATTTTTCTTTCAAAAAGGCAGCATTTTGGGCCTCTATAAACAATAATGACGGCCAAATCAAATGAATAAGCATCATTTAAACGCGTTTTTCAGGAACAGAGAAAATAAGTTTTCATCCTCAACTTGAATTTACCTTCTCTGCAGCAAATGTTAAAAAAAGCATACACTGAGAAATAATATCAAGGAAAGATTTGTTGAATCGGGGAAATACTGTATATTTGTGGCGGAACAACCCATTTTATGTCTCACTAATAATTAAAGGAGGACTCGTCATGAAACCGAAAAGAAAAATGTTCCATCAGGAAGAGTACGAATTGGACAATTACCTGAATGATGACGAACCCGACCGCCTATATGAGGCCGCAAGCAATGTTGTCATCTGGTATTCTTGACCAGTTTCTTTCTTTAAAATCAAAAAAGCGTCTGTGCCGCCACTAATCTGTCGGCACAGGTATTTATTTACTTCATGCAAAATACATTTTCCAAACTTATAGCTCAAGCAACAGGCCTAAACGAAAAACACGTGGAGGCCACAATGAACCTGCTGGACGACGGGGCGACAATCCCGTTTATATCCCGCTACCGCAAGGAACGCACCGGCTCGATGGACGAAGTGCAGGTGGCAAAGGTAAGCGACACGTACGAAGAGCTGAAAAAACTGGTCAAACGCAAAGAGACCATACTGAGCACTATCAGCGAGCAAGGCTGTCTGACTCCGGAACTGGAAGAGCGAATCAACAACTGTTGGGACAGCACTGTATTAGAGGACATCTATCTGCCATATAAGCCCAAGAGACGCACACGGGCCCAAGTAGCACGCGAACGAGGGCTGGAACCGCTGGCAATGATTCTGCTGAATCAAAACGACAATCATCCGGCAAAGACAGCCGAAGCATACGTGAAAGGTGATATTGCAAATGCCGAAGAGGCTCTGCAGGGAGCTCAGGACATCATAGCTGAGATGGTCAGCGAAGATGAGCGGTCGAGGCAAAGTGTCCGCGCTGCCTTCCGCCGCGATGCGATTATAACAAGCCGCGTGGTAAAGGCGAAGGCGGAAACTGACGAAGCGCAGAAATTTAAAGATTATTTTGAATGGAGTGAACAGCTGCGCCGCTGCACATCTCACCGTCTGCTTGCTATGCGCAGGGGAGAAGCTGAAGGCATCCTCCGCGTTAGGATAGAGAGCGACGACGAGGCCAACACAGAACGTCTGCAGAGGGCTTATGTAAGAGGGCATAACATGTGCGCGGAGCTCGTAGGGGAGGCCGTTGCCGACGGCTACAAGCGTCTGCTGATGCCGTCAATAGAGTCAGAATTTGCCGCCCAGAGCAAGGAGAAAGCCGACGATGAAGCAATACGTGTATTTGCCACCAACCTACGCCAGCTTCTTCTGGAAGCCCCATTAGGCCAAAAACGAGTAATGGGTGTTGACCCGGGCTTCCGGACGGGATGCAAGGTGGTGTGCCTGGATGCCCAGGGAACTTTGCTGCATCATGAAGCCATATTCCCGCATCCCCCTATACACAAACCTGCTGACGCGATGGAAGCCCTTATGGACATGATAAGAAAATACCGCATCGAGGCAATCGCCATAGGCAATGGAACTGCAAGCCGCGAGACAGAGTCGTTTGTCCGCCTCACGCTCTCTACAATGCAGGTTTCTGATGTCCAGGTATTTGTAGTAAGCGAAGACGGCGCCAGCATCTACTCAGCATCCAAGACGGCAAGAGAAGAGTTTCCGGATGAGGACGTAACCGTTCGCGGGGCAGTAAGCATCGGACGAAGGCTGATGGATCCGCTGGCCGAGCTGGTGAAGATAGACCCCAAAAGCATCGGAGTAGGGCAATATCAACACGATGTGGATCAGAGCAAGCTGAAACACGCGTTGGACCTGACAGTTGAAAGTTGTGTGAACAGCGTCGGGGTGAACGTGAACACCGCGTCACGCCATCTGCTTACTTATGTCAGCGGGCTCGGACCGACGTTGGCTCAGAACATAGTAGATTATCGCACAGAGCACGGTCCATTCGCGACCCGCAGCGATCTGCTGAAGGTAATGCGTCTCGGCCCCTCTGCCTTCCAGCAGTGTGCCGGTTTCCTGAGAATCCCTGACGCCACAAACCCTCTGGACAATAGCGCCGTCCACCCGGAGAGTTACCATATTGTAGCCGAAATGGCTGCGGACGCAGGCTGTTCGGTAAGCGAACTTATGGCGGATGCAAAGCGCCGGCATAACATAGAATTGCGCAAATATGTTACCGATGAGGTGGGAATGCCAACCCTGACAGACATCATGTCAGAGTTGGACAAGCCTGGTCGTGACCCGCGTAACCAACTGGAAACATTCGCTTTTGACGAGAGGGTGAAAGAAATTGCCGACTTACGTCCCGGGATGGTTTTGCCGGGCATAATCACAAACATAACCAACTTCGGAGCTTTTGTTGACGTGGGTGTTCATCAAGACGGCCTTGTGCATATCTCACAACTTGCAGACCGATATGTGCGTGACCCGAACGAAGTGGTGAAGCTCCGTCAGCATGTCACAGTTCGTGTGACAGATGTTGACCTGCGCCGCAACAGAATAAGCCTGAGCATGAAAAACTGTTCCAAATAAACGCCAAAACAGAATATATGGTGATGAAGCATATTCAGACTGACTCTCCCCCCCCAATAAAATAAAGGAAATAATTACAAATGACAAAAATCGCCACTCCGACAGCCCTACCCTGCTGCGGATGGACTTGATAAGATGGTTTTATTATTATGAATGAATTACTGAA
The DNA here is from genome assembly GCA_024699495.1 of Bacteroidaceae bacterium. Classification (GTDB taxonomy): domain Bacteria; phylum Bacteroidota; class Bacteroidia; order Bacteroidales; family Bacteroidaceae; genus Physcousia. Next base: position 39,324 of record JAILPK010000088.1, read on the forward strand.
CAGATTGGAAGGACTGGTAGCACGCTACGAAGAGGTGGGAACGCTAATAACAGACCCCTCGGTGATTGCAGACCAGAAGAGATATGTCCGACTGACAAAAGAGTTTAAGGATCTGGGGGCTATAATGAAGGCCCGGAAAGAGTATATCGAGACTCTGGGAACAATAGAGGAAGCAAAGGGGATGATTGCGTCGGAAGATAATCCAGAGATGAAGGAGATGGCCCGCGAGGAACTCTCAGCTGCACAAGAGCGTATTCCGGAACTGGAAGAGGAAATAAAACTGCTGCTCATCCCTGCCGATCCGGAAGACGACAAGAATGTGATCATGGAAATCCGCGGCGGGACCGGCGGAGACGAGGCTGCTCTATTTGCGGGAGATCTGTTCCGGATGTATTCAAAGTACTGCGAGGCAAAAGGGTGGCGCACCGCAATAAGCAGTTTTACCGAGGGCGCTGCCGGCGGATATAAGGAGATTATCTTCTCTGTTACCGGAGAAAAAGTCTATGGAACAATGAAATATGAGAGCGGAGTACATCGCGTGCAGCGGGTGCCCGTGACAGAAACTCAGGGGCGTGTTCACACCAGCGCTGCTACGGTGGCAGTTTTGCCGGAAGCCGAGGAGTTTGATGTGGAGATAAACGAAGGGGCTATCAAATGGGACACATTCCGCAGCCAAGGGGCCGGCGGTCAGAATGTGAACAAGGTGGAATCGGGAGTACGCGCCAGATATATGTGGAAGAATCCCAACACGGGCGAGGTGGAGGAGATTCTGATAGAATGCACAGAAACCCGCGACCAACCAAAGAATAAAGAAAGGGCTTTGGCACGTCTGCGCACGTTCATCTATGACAAGGAGCACCAGAAATATATCGATGACATCGCCAGCCGCCGCAAGACGATGGTCTCAACGGGCGACCGGTCGGCCAAAATACGCACTTACAACTACCCGCAAGGACGCATCACCGACCACCGCATCGGATACACAATCTATAACTTAGCCGCCTTCATGGATGGCGACATCCAGGAATGCATCGACTGCCTCACCGTGGCCGAGAACGCAGAACGGATGAAGGAGAGCGCAATGTAGCCGGCAGGCGCGCCTGCCGCAGTTTAAAGTTTAAAAATTAAAGGTAACGGCAAGCCGTTTTTTGGAGTCAACGAGTTTCAACTCAACAACTAAAAAAATATCAACTTGTTTACTCGTCAAATAGTTTACTCGTCAACCTGTTTACTCGTCAACCTGTTTACTCGTCAACTTGTTTACTCGTCAACTTGTTTTAACTCAAAACTCAAATAAATGACAAAAGAACAACTTTTTGAGAATATCTTCAGCAAGCAGAGTTTCCTCTGTGTAGGGTTAGATACAGACATGAAGAAAATGCCGCTTTTCCTGACGGAGAAGGCGCAAACTGATGAAGGCTTCGATGCCATATTCGAATTTAACCGCGCCATAATCGACGCCACAGCCCCCTATTGCATAGCATACAAGCCAAATCTGGCTTTCTATGAGGCACACGGCATAAACGGTTGGATCGCATTCGAAAAGACGGTGAGATATATCCGTGAAAACTATCCGGACCAGTTTATAATAGCTGACGCAAAACGAGGAGATATCGGCAACACTTCAAAATTGTATGCCCGCACATTCTTCGAAGAGATGGATGTGGATGCCGTAACCGTGGCCCCATATATGGGAGAAGACTCGGTCACTCCCTTCCTCGGATACGAGGGGAAATGGGTGATACTGCTCGCGCTGACCAGCAACAAGGGCAGCCAGGACTTCCAACTGACAGAAGATGCAGGCGGCGAGAAATTATTTGAAAAAGTTCTCAGACGCAGTCAGGAATGGGCCGATTCAGAACAGATGATGTATGTGGTTGGCGCAACCCAGGGGGCGGCATTCGCAGATATACGCAGACTGGCTCCCGACCATTTTCTGCTGGTGCCCGGCATCGGAGCGCAGGGAGGCAGTCTTGAAGAGGTGTGCAAATACGGATGGAACAGGCAATGCGGCCTGATTGTAAACAGCAGCCGGGCCATTATTTATGCCGATTCGTCAGAGCGCTTTGCAGAGGCCGCTGCAGAAAAAGCGAGGGAAGTGCAGAAACAGATGGCAGATATCATAAAAGGACGTCGGCCGAAAGCATAAATAACTAAACTAAGGCAAAAGATGGTTAAAACTGCTGTTATGTCAATTATTTATTGTATTTTTGCCCCCACAAAATAATTTGATATAAATGGAATTCACAGCACAACAAATTGCCAGCCTCATCGGAGGGCAGATTGAGGGAGACAAAGAAGCCAAAGTGAATACCTTCTCGAAAATAGAAGAAGGCATCTCCGGAGCATTAACGTTTCTCTATGACCCCAAATTTGAGGCTTATCTCTATAATACAGAAGCCAGCGTCGTTCTGGTGCCAACTGCTCTTAAACTCTCAAGACCATGCAAGGCAACGCTGATTCGCGTTGACTCGCCCCGTGAAGCCCTGGGAAAGCTGCTAACTGTATATGAACAGACCAAACCGCAGCCAAAGGGTATCTCACCTCAAGCATTTATCGCTCCGACAGCAAAAATCGGGAAGGATGTATATATTGCCCCCTTTGCTTATGTCGGAGAAGGAGCCACTGTTGGTGACCGTACCCAGATTCACGCCCACGCAACTCTGGAAGACAACGTCCGCGTAGGCAATGACTGCATACTATATGCCAACGCCACGATATATCACAACTGCATTGTAGGTAACAGATGCATTCTGCATTCCGGGTGCGTGATTGGAGCCGACGGTTTCGGATTCTCAAAGACTGACAACGGCTATGAGAAGATTCCGCAAATCGGCATTGCCGTGCTTGAAGATGATGTCGAAATCGGGGCAAACTCATGTGTGGACAGAGCAGTAATGGGGCAAACCATAATCCGCAAAGATGTTAAAATAGACAACCTTGTACAAGTAGGGCATAACAGCGAAGTGAAAAGTCATACTGTGCTTTGCGGGCAAGTGGGGCTGGCTGGAAGCACAGTTGTCGGAGAGTGGTGTACACTGACCGGACAGGTAGGTGTAGCCGGGCACCTCACTATAGCCGACCGCACGACAGCAGGGGCGCAGGCGGGCATCCTCAGAAACATAAAGACGCCAGGACAAACGATCGTGGGCATGCCTGCTATAGATGCCATGACGTGGAAACGCAGCATGACTGTGCTTAAGAGGTTGCCCGACATAGACCGCCAAGTGCGCGAACTGAAGAAATTGTTAGATGAACTTGAAGCCTCCAAGAAAAGTTGACATTATGCAGAAACAACAGACTTTAGGTGACAGTTTTACGTTGACGGGGAAGGGCCTGCATACCGGCCTCCAACTGACTGTTACATTCAAGCCGGCCCCCGCTAACTACGGCTACAAGATTCAACGCATCGATCTGCCTGGACAACCGATAATTGAAGCTGTGGCTGAAAATGTGATTGACACACAGCGGGGAACTGTTCTGGCCAACGGCGACGCCCGCTGCTCAACAGTAGAACATGCCCTGGCTGCATTGTTTGCCTCGGGCATCGACAACTGCCACATAGATGTAAACGGGCCGGAAGTGCCTATCCTTGACGGCTCCGCCGAAATATATGTAGAACAGATTCGCAAAGTAGGAGTCGTAGAGCAGGAGGCAGAAAAGAATTTTCTCGTGATAAAGGATAAGATTGAAGTGCGCGATGAGGAGTCGGGCTCCGTTATTACTATCCTGCCACAAGACCATTTCAGCATCGAAGCCACTATTGCATTCCAGTCTAAAGTGTTGAGCAGCCAGACTGCCACGCTCGACAACATTGACGATTTCGAACAGGAGATCGCCCCCGCACGCACATTCGTATTTGTGCGCGAGGTTGAGATGTTACTCATGGCCGGACTTATTAAAGGCGGCGATCTGGACAACGCTATCGTAATCTATGAAAATCAGAAGACGCAGGAAGAACTGGATCAGCTGGCCGACCGGATTGGAGCGCCTCACCACGAAGCCTCTGAGCTGGGCTATCTGAATACAAGACCTCTGGTTTGGGCCAATGAGCCGGCACGTCACAAACTACTGGATATAATAGGTGACATGGCTCTGATAGGCCGCCCGATAAAGGGGCATATAATAGCCACGAAGCCCGGACATACTATTAATAATAAATGCGCGCGCGCAATAAGAAGTGCTTACCTGTCGGGATGTTAAGCAAGAAGCAGCGCAACAATTACTCTACAAAAATTATCTGCACAAAGAAAAAATGATAAGTCCCTTAGCATACATACATCCTGAAGCCAAGATTGGCGACAATGTAGAAATCGGTCCGTTTTGTTATATAGACAGGAATGTTGAGATTGGCAACGACAATGTCCTGATGAACAGCGTCACCGTACTCTACGGCTCACGCATAGGCAACGGCAACATATTCTTTCCCGGGGCCGTAATAGGAGCTGTTCCACAGGACCTCAAGTTCCGCGGTGAGGAATCTCTGGCTATCATCGGAGACAACAACAAGATACGTGAGAACGTAACCATCAACCGTGGCACGGCGGCAAAAGGCAAGACTGTGGTCGGTAGCGGCAACCTGCTTATGGAGGGATGCCATGTCGCTCATGACGTCCTTGTCGGAAACGATATTATCATCGGGAACTCAACGAAAATCGCCGGCGAAGTAGTTATTGACGACCACGCTATTTTGAGCGCAGCTGTTCTGGTTCACCAGTTCTGCCGCATCGGAGGATATACAATGGTAGGCGGCGGAACCAGAACAAGTCAGAATATAGTCCCATACAGCATCTGTGCACGCGAACCGGCTGCTTACTGCGGATTAAATATCGTAGGTCTGCGCCGCAGGGGATTCGAGCGTGACGTCATCAACACCATCCACGAAGCATACCGGATAATATTCAATGCCGGACTGGCGCTGAACGATGCCATCAGCACCATAGACAACGAGTTGCCTAAAACGGAGGAAATAAAATACATCCTCGAATTCGTAGAAGCATCCAAGAACCGCGGTTTCTGCCGCTTGTAATTTAAAACTGACTGAAATGTTGCTTTCATTTACCGTTGCAAGTAAAGAAATTGAAGACTTCGTACTAAAACTCCAGATAGACGGCGACGACACTTTTGCCGACTTAAACCGTCTGATCCGGAAATCATGCTGGCCTGACGCCGAGATTACACGTCCCGCAATAATTTATGTCTGCGATAGCCACTGGCATCCAGAACATATTATTCCGGAAGAGGGGGACTATGAGCATGACAGCATGGCAGATATTTGCCTCTCAGACCTTCTCGAAGACGAAGGACAAAGACTGATTTATGATTTCGACCACGAAGCTAACCGACATATGATTATGGAAGTCAGCAAAATATTGTATGGCCAAAATGTGTCGGAAGGACGCTGTCTGCAACGCATCGGAGAACCGCCTGCGCTGGTGGAGGATGAAGAGCCGTCGGCATTAGACTCTCTGCTGTCACAATTGAATGCCTCTGCTCTCGGAGCCCTAAACGAAGAAGAAGACGACGAACGGGAAGAGGAGTCCGACGGTTTCAATGACGACGAGCTGGATTTGGAAGGCTTTGAGATTAGCGAAGAGTGATGATGGACCTGATTGTCTTGGTAGGCCCCACGGGCGTTGGTAAAACAGACGTCGCCATAACGCTTGCGAAGGCACTCGGATGCGAAATCATCAATGCTGATTCACGTCAGATTTATCGCGGGATGTCAATAGGCACAGCTGCTCCCACCAAAGAGCAGATGAGTGAAGTATGCCATCATTTTGTAGCGACCCTCGACATCAACGACTATTATTCTGCAGCCCGATTTGAGGCAGACGTACTGGCCCTGATTAACAAAAAGGCGTCTGATTCCAGCAATGCATGCACCGGTGGAGACGACAAGAATGGGAGGATAATACTCAGTGGCGGCTCTATGCTGTATATAGATGCTGTAACCAAAGGCATAGATGACATCCCGACTGTAAGCGATGAGGTTCGCACGTGGATGCGGCAACGATTGGAGGACGAAGGGCTCGAGCGGCTTTCGGAAGAACTCCGGCTATTGGACCCAGACTATTATGCCACTGCAGACCGCAAGAACACTCAGCGTATAATCCATGCGCTGGAGGTCTGTCACCAAAGCGGACGCCCATATTCATATTTCCGCACACAGGCTACAAAACCAAGGCCTTTCAACATTATCAAACTCGGTCTGAAACGGGAACGACAAGAACTATTCTCCCGCATAAACCAACGCGTTGACAAGATGATTGAAGATGGGCTACTCGAGGAGGCTCGTAATCTTCTGCCTCACCGCGGAGCCAACGCCCTCAACACCGTAGGATACAAAGAGATGTTCAAAGTATTGGACGGAGAATGGAGCTTGCCATTTGCTGCTGAGAGGCTGAAGAAAAACACACGCGTTTATGCAAAGAAACAAATGACGTGGTGGATGCGCGACGCAGAAATTCATTGGTTTCATCCTAACGAAACGGCACAAATGTTAACTTTTATCGGCCAAAATTTGGCAGAAAGTCCGCATTGATTTAACTTTGCAGCACAAAAAATACCTAATATGAGCCTGACAACCATCAAACAGCATATCAGCAGAGCATGCAGCGCTTTCAGGAAATGCTACAGTGGCCCCTGGTATAAACGCTTCGCTATGTGGCTTCTAACAATTGCAGTAGGAATCATCCTTTTGTTCGGAGCTATTGATGTAAACTTCCTGTATCTTTTTGGCAAATCGCCCGGATTTGACGACATCAAGAACCCGACTACAAATGAAGCCAGCGAGATATATAGCGCCGACAGCGTACTCATAGGCAGGTATTTCAATGAAAACCGGACTCCCGTTGAATACGAAGAGATAAGCGACAAAATAATCCGCACGCTGGTATCAACCGAGGATGAGCGCTTCTACCAGCATCATGGCATTGACTTCCGCGGCCTGATATCTGCAATTAAAGACATGTTCTTAGGCCACGCACGGGGAGGCTCTACAATCACGCAGCAATTAGCAAAAAATCTGTTTAGGGTTCGCACAAGGTATTCTACCGGCCTTTGCGGACACATCCCGGGAGTGAAACTTCTGGTGATGAAAGCTAAAGAATGGATCGTGGCTGTGAAGCTGGAGATTCTCTATTCGAAAGAAGACATTCTTACGATGTATTTCAACACCGTGGATTTCGGCAGCAATTCATTCGGAATAAAAACAGCGGCTCGGACTTATTTCGGAACCACGCCTGAACACCTCACATACGAGCAGGCCGCCACGCTGGTCGGGCTGCTAAAAGCCACTTCAACATATAATCCGCGCTTGCATCCGGATAACGCATTGACTCGCAGAAATACAGTCCTGCAAAGCCTCTATGAACATGAAGGGCTGATAATTAACAATAAGCCTGCCACACTAAAGCAGTTAGACTCTATAAAGGCTATTCCCGTCACCTGTGTCGAACATATCGAAGAGAGCAACTATGACGGAATCGCTCCTTATTTCCGCCGCGCCCTTCAGGACTATATCAGTATGCTGTGCGACAAAGGACTTGTAAGCGGTACAGACTCCACAAACAGTATAGATTTATATGCCGACGGGCTGAAGATTTATACAACGATTGATACAAGAATCCAGAAATATGCCGAAGAATCTGTTATCAAGCAGATGCGTTTGGTTCAGGAAAGATTTGACAACCACTGGCGCGGAATGAATCCATGGCAAGACGAACGCCACCAGGAAATAGCCGGCTTCATCGAAGATCTGGCTCAACGCACATCATATTATAAATACCTGTCCAAAAGATTTAACGACCACCCTGACAGCATAGACATCTATCTGAACAAGCCACACACTGTAAGACTGTTCTCATACGACGGGCCAATAGAACGTGAGATATCAACCCTCGACTCCATCCGCTATATGGTCAGCTTCATGCATTGCGGCTTTGTGGCGATGGACCCACATTCCCGAGAGGTAAAGGCATGGGTGGGAGACATCGATTTTGACTTCTGGAAATATGACAAGGTAACGGCCATGCGGCAGCCGGGCTCCACATTCAAGCTCTTTGTTTATACAGAAGCTATGAATCAAGGACTGACCCCTTGTGACCGACGTGTTGACGAATGGAAAGCTTATCCTGACACAATCAAAGGCAAACCGACAATATGGGCGCCACACAACGCTAACGGATATTTCACCGGAGCCAACATGCCGCTGAAGAGTGCCTTCGCCCAAAGTATCAACTCAATCGCAGTAAAACTGGGCTACGAGGTGGGCATCTCAAATATTTCACGCACTGCACACGCGATGGGAATCCAATCACCTCTAAACGAGACGCCGTCACTCAGCCTCGGCTCCAGCGATGTAAATCTCGCAGAACTGGTAAACGCATACTGCACAGTAATAGCCGACGGCAAATATAACATGCCGATAATGGTCAATAAGATTGAGGATAACGAAGGACATGTGCTTTACGAGGCAAAGGCATCTGAGACACAAGCCATATCATATCGTTCAGCGTATCTTATGCAACAGATGCTGCGGGCCGGACTTCTCGAACGCGGAGGCACAACGGCTGCATTGTGGGAATATATACACCCGGTGCTTTCCGTTTCTGATTTCGGAGGCAAGACAGGCACGTCGAACAACCACTCCGACGCCTGGTTTGTAGGCGTCACCCCGAACCTTGTCGCCGGGGCATGGGTCGGAGGCGAATACCGAAGCATACATTTCCGCACTGGTCAGTTGGGACAAGGAAGCCGCACCGCACTGCCCGTGTTTGGGCATTTTGTCGCAAAACTATTGGCAGACAAAAGATTCGTGAAATATGGCGGTAAGTTTACTGCTCCAAAAGACCCGATAGACCGTTCGGACTGGGAATGTGCCGGCTATTATCACAATCCTAATGATTCTTTGGACGCGGACAGCATCTTAATTGATTCCGAAGATGCCGTTGAAGGAATAGAAGAGCCTTCAGATATGCAAGAGACGCCTGAAGTATTACCCGAAGAGATTATTTCTGAAACCGAATAAACCTAATAAGAGTTAAACAGTCTTAATATAAACGGAATTTTACCGATTGAAACAAAATATCTACCTATCTTTGGAAACTAAATCTGTAATTCAACAATACTAACAACAAGAAAAGCCCAATTATATGAAGACTCGCATCCTAATGCTGATTGCCGCTATCGTTATGTCAGCCACAAACATTCAGGCCAAGAAAAAAATGACGGCCTACCTCTTCACCTATTTCACAGGAAATGCTCCGGAACAGGAACAGATCTGTTATGCGCTTTCAGAGGACGGCTGGAATTATACTCCACTTAATGACGGCAAACCTGTTATCGCATCTGCTGACATCGCACGCACCGGATGTGTCCGCGACCCGCATATCCTGCGTGGAGAAGACGGTTACTTCTATATGGTAGTAACAGACATGAAGTCACGGCTCGGATGGGCCAGCAACCGCGGACTTGTGCTTATGCGCTCGAAGGACATGGTAAAGTGGAAGACTAGCGCTATTCATTTCCCGGAGAAGTTCGCCGGAACAAACTTCGCTAATGTCACCCGCGTGTGGGCTCCTCAGACTATTTATGACCCCCGAACCAAGCGCTATATTGTCTATTTCTCACTGCTCACCGATGATGGGACGATTCCCTACGACAAAGTATACTGGTGCTACGCAAACAAAGACTTCACGGATTTGACCGGCACTCCACAGCTGCTCTTTGACATGAAGTATGCCAGCATAGACACTGACATTGTCCGTGACGACGATGGCCTGCTGCATATCTTCTTCAAGACTGAGGGCAAGCGCGAGAAAGGAATACGCCAATTTATAGCCCGCGACTTCTATGACGGTTCTACATGGGAGCTGCAGCCCGGCTTCTGCCAAGACACCCGGGAAGCGGTTGAAGGCAGTGGCGTCTTCCGCCTCTTCGACGGCACATGGGTTCTGATGTATGACTGCTATATCAACGGCCACTATCAGTTCTGTAAGAGTTCGGACTTGAAAACATTCAAGGCTGTGCAGAACACAGAAACCAAAGGTGCGTTCACACCTCGCCACGGCACGGTCATGGCTATTACCGAGAAAGAAAAACAGCGTCTGCTCAAAGCCTTCCCTAACACTAAATAAATGAGGCTCTAATTAACCTGAATTCTAACACAAACCGACATGACTATGAAAATACCAAAACGCTTTATATCTATAGCTGCTGCAACCATAGCCTTCACGCTTAGTGTCTCCGCAGCCAACACGAAGGAAACGGTTGCGCAAGTAACTTCTGCCGTAAGTCTGAGTTCTGATGTTGACTTTTACATAACCGGTGAAGAGCCATTCAGCGAGGAAGGCTCTGTTGATATTACAAACACCGAACATGCTGTAATCATAATTGAACAATTGCGTCCATCTGAAGTTCTGGCTATTCTTAGCCACATTAAAATCAATGGAGCAGCAGCTCAAAATGACAACAACTGTCAGGTCAGGCTACACGGCAAAGGCAGTATAATATACCCCTACGGCAAAGAAGGCGCATCTGCAGCAGCCTTCCATCCGCTCACTGTCTTCGATGAACAGAACTGCCAAGGGGAATCTTGTTCTCTCTTCGGTTTAGAGAATACAGGCGGTTTTATGACAACTCTAACCACGGCAAAGATGAATAACCGCATCCGCAGTTTCACATTAAAACGCGGCTATATGGTTACCTTCTCACTCAAGGCTGAAGGAAGAGGATACAGCCGATGCTTTATCGCAGACGAAGAAGACCTCGTGATGAACAGCCTGCCCTCTTTGATGGATCAACGCATATCTTCTTATAGGGTATTCCGTTGGAGAGATCCCGGAAAAATCGGAGTTGCGGATATGCTTAGTACTGAGAATCTCGGAAAACTCGACGCTACCTGGTCTTACACATGGGGAAATGGATGGGACATGGGCACCGACTATGAGTGTGTCTCACACATGAATCATCGATGGGGACCTTCGGCATCAAGCATGGGGTCCGCAACATATTCCTGCCACATCAAAACGGACAACGAACCAGGAAACAGCTCTGACCCGGAACCTGCAACTGTAGATCAGGTGCTGGACCGCTGGGAGGATTTAATGCGCACCGGCAAACGCCTCATGACTCCATCTTCACACGACGGAAGCATGAACTGGTTCCGGGCATTCCTCGACTCTATCGACAGTCGTGGATGGCGCTGCGAAATCCTTGACTTCCACTGCTATTGGACAGAGGGGCAATACAACAATCTGAAGGGCTACGCTGACAGCTATGGCCGTCCGATCTGGATCTCCGAGTTCGTCTGGGGTGCTTCATGGAATAGCAACGGAACCTTTGCCAGCGGTGTTACTGAAGCACAGAACAAGGAAGTAATGAGCCGCATATTAAGCAATCTGAATAATTGGAACTGGATTGAGCGCTACGCTTACTGGAACGGCGAGCGCGATCCGTCACGCCTACTGAAAAACGGCACCCTAACTGCAACTGGCGAATACTTTGCCAATATGAAATCCAAAACCGGATACTGCAATTACGGCAATTACATTCCTAAGAATCCCCCTTACAAAGTACCCACTGACCTCACTGTCACAAACACCCTCAAGAAAGGAATCAATACGATAACCTTCAACAATGTTTCTGGCGAGTTAACAGATACTCTCGTGCTTACGCGCCGCATTGGCAGCAATGGGACATGGAAGACATTGGCGGCATGGGGACCGAGCGACAAGGAGGATTATGAATACATCGACTCTGTCTCTGAACCTGGCCTGTATTCCTATCGCATTCGTTGCATCGGCTATGATGCTCCAAGAAAATGGCTCAGCTCTGATATAGAAAGCGTAACCGTTGGCGGTTCTTACAACCTTGGAGATATAATGTATGGACGCATCCAGGTCAGCAACGAAGAGGCCGTTGCCGTATCTTTCCCGACTCAGGAAAACACTCCCTATGCCATACTCGGTATGCCTACCAGGACAAATACAAATGCCGCTTTCGCAACTCAGGTCATGACTGTAGCCAACGACAACTTCAAGTTCATTTATCGTCCCTGGGCATACGGAATAAGCAGCAATGAAATCAGCCGTGTAGAGAGCAGTGACTTCATCGTAATGCAGCCGGGCAACTATACTTGGGGAAACATGAAAGCTGAAGTCGGCACCTATCACAAAGAAGATGCAACCGAAACAATGATGAAGGGCGAGGTAGAGGTAGTCTTCAACCAACCGTTTGATGAAGGAGTTACTCCCATTGTAATCGCTCAGAATCAGGGTAGCAGCACCACTGGAGCCGTTGTCACGACCCAGGTTTATGACGTCACCAACACTGGTTTCAAGGTGAAACTTCAAGCTCAAGAAGCTAACGCCGTTAATATACGCACAATGTATCTCCGCTATATAGCAATAACTCCTGGACAGGCAAAACTGGACGGCTACAATAAAGTCATCAATGCCGGATTCGGGAACGCACTTGTAGGTGGAGAAGCAAACGCAAGAGGTCAGATGATCACCTTCTTTGATGCTAACAATGACACTCTTAGTCTGCTCAACCCATATATCATCGCAGGGCCTCAGACTCACAACCTCGATTATAGCTGCATCTTCCGCAAATATAGTAATATCACGAAAAAGGTGACTGACGAAGACGGAGAGCAGATAGAATATATGGTTGGCATGAGAGTAAGCCGTCAGATGGACCCCAGTGCCACCTATGAAACAGGAGCAAATGCTGCAGATGTGGACGGGGATGTTATCGGATGGATATCCATCAGCGACGACACCGATGCCGAGAATGCAATAACTCCCATATCCAGGCAAAAAACATTCTATGTCCGTGTCGTGGGACAAACAATCCTGCCTTCGGATATCAATGCCAGAATATATACGACAAGCGGAACGCAGGTAGCTGCCGGATGCAGTCTTCCCACCGGAATATATCTGGTTTCCAACGGCTCTCAGACCATCAAGGTTATGATTCGGTAATTTCTGGATACCATATTCATAAATAACCCAAGTCCAAAACAGGCGGCGCTCATTATATCGATCGTCGCCTGCTTTATTATAGCTTTATAATTAGGAATAAAAAGTAATCGGTAATTAAAACCACTTAAACTTTTGGAAACATTTCCGGACTAATTCTTTGCGGCTCGGAATATCATCGGCCTCTGATAAATCCTTTCTATAATTATTGCTGTCAGCTGAATGCATAAAGTCCTACTTCCATGCATATCAATTGCCGGAAAACAACTAAAGGGAACTCATGTCAAAATACATCGAGGTGTATTCCACTTTACATCGAGGTGTATTCCACTTTACATCGAGGTGTTTTTGCATGTATGCTATGATACGAAGCTTTGGGGCCTGAAATAAACTCTGAAATAGCATAAAACACAGATGATAGAAACATGTCTGATAAGCGCACATTTAGTTAAATAAACTTAACAAGCAAGAATAATGACGAGACAATAATAATTCGAATTGAAAAAAGCCTTAATTTTGGGGAGTTTTTAACTAAAATTATGCTCTAACTAACATGTTTTACGCCCCTTTTGGGAGCTTAAATGTCTTTAAAACGAAACAAAAAAAATCATTAATAAATTCATTTTCAATGCGTATGAGAAACCATTTTAGCAGAAATGGCAGGCATACCACTCTTGTGGTGTGTCTGTTGATCATGTGTGGGCTAAACTGGTCATGCAAGGACGAATACATCCTTGATGACGAGAAACCCACATGGCTCAACTCAAGCGTCTATCAGAGTCTGCAGGAAAGAGGCAATTTCAACACGTATCTGGAACTGCTGTCTGACTCTGTTGTCAACTCGACGCTTTCAAGAAAACTGCAGGAAGTGCTAAGCAGAACCGGCTCAAAAACAGTGTTTGTTGCCAACGACTCAGCTTGGGAAGCCTTCTTCCGCCACAACGCAACACTGCCAGCATCCAATCCCTGGCACAATGCAACCAGTTTAAAAAACCTTTCGCTGGCGCAGAAAAAGCTACTGATTCATACCAGTATGCTCAACAACGCCATTGTGATGGAAAATCTTGCCAGTAGCGACGGGGATGGAACAACCCCACCAACACGTGGCCAATATATGCGCCGCTACACAGACGTCACGCTGACAGACTCCATCATGTATCTGCCTGCATCCGAAGTGCCCTATACAACAAACGACGAAGAAAAAAACTTCTGGCGCCGTTTCCGCGAAGGTGGCACACATCCGGGCATATACCTTGTAAATGACTCCACTCTAAGCATGATGCTTCACTTCACACAGGAGCACATGTCAAACAATTCCATTCTCGATTCTGACTTTAAGATATTTATGGGAAGCGATCGTAACTCGAGCGATGTGCATATCTACGACGCTCTCCTGCTCGAGAAGGATGGTGTCTGTGAGAATGGATATGTTAACGTCACAGAAAAAGTTATCGTTCCTCTGCCAAATATGGCCGAGATGCTTCGCATCAACGGGCAGACCAACATATTCAGTCACATGATTGACCGCTTCTCATTCCCCGCCTACAATGCAGCTGTGACCCGCGACTACAAGACTCTGCATCCGGAATTCACCGACTCCATATTCACGAAGAAATATATTGCAAAGATTGGAGCAAAACACCAGACTGTTCTGACAACACCCAAAGAAGGAGGCCTCGGTGCAGACATCGCACTTAAGTTCGATCCGGGGTGGAATGAATACTATGATGAAGAAAATGATCCCCGCCCGGACATGGCTTCAATGTTCGTCCCCAGCGATGAGGCACTTGTTAACTACTTCACAAAAAGCGGCGGTGGTTGGCAGCTCATAAAGACTTACGCAGCCAACCCGGAAGCAGAGCTTCCTGACGATATGCTGGAAACAGGGAACTTCACCCCACTGTATGAAAAGATTGACGCAATTCCTCTCGACAAAATGCAATCTCTCATTAATGTCATTATGTTCAGATCATTTACTGAGAGCGTCCCCTCAAAGATGTACAAATTGCGTGACGACGCTCAGGAAGAGATGTTCTCAACCACTGACATAAACATGATTGACACCTGCCTCTTAGCCAACAACGGTGCTATATATATAATGAATAAGGTATATGGCCCGGCAGACTTTACATCAGTTGCAGCACCGGCATTCATAAGTAAGACAAATAAAGTTATCAATTACGCCATATACAATGGTCAAATAGAGAAGACCGATTTCATGAAACTGAACTACTACGCTTATCTTAAAGCTATGAAGTCCAGATTCACTTTCTTCCTGCCGAGTGACTACGCCATGCAGTATTACTATGATCCTATCAGCATGTCAAGTCAATCTCCGACCATTTTGGCTTTGGCATTCAACGACAAGGCTGAAACTGCTGATTTCCCAATCTCCTACCGTATTTACCGATATGACAAAACAACTGGAGAACGGGGAGCTGTTCGTCCGAATGAAACGACAGAAAATAATGATATCATAAACCGCCTGAAAGATATTTTGGAAAGTCATACCATAGTCCATGACGGCAGCAACCCCATTGACAGCGAGGATGAATACTATCTCACGAAAAACGGCTCTGGTATCAAAGTCACACGTGACGCAAACAATAACATTATAGGTGTTCAGGGAGGTTTCCAACTTGAGAACGAACGCAGAATGAATAAGGGTTTGTTCGTACCCGGCACAACAGAGCGTGGCGCAAGCAACGTGGAAGTCCTTGCCACCAACACGCATAACTTAGACAACGGCCGAACCTACGTTTTGGACGAAGCACCTATTATTCCTGCAACGACAAGTGTTTACGGCATACTCAATGAGGACACATCAGCCACAAACCCGTTCCGAGAGTTCTGTAATCTGACTGCGTATAACGATGAAGTCATTACTGCTTGTGGTCTGGTTGATGACAAACTCACACAAACACAGAAAAATGCATTGCTGAAGAAATACCATACCTTCGTTGATGACGGCGGTGTAGATCAGAATGTGCAGTTCTTTAACAACTACAACTACACCCTGTTTGCACCGGATAACGAGGCTGTCCAAGCCGCTATTGACGAAGGCCTTCCCACATGGGATGACATAATAGACGACTATGAGAGTCTGAAAGACACTGACGGTGTAGCCCACCTGACGGCTAAAGATAGCCTGCGTCTGCAAACAAAAATCACATATCTGAACAACTTTATCCGTGTACACTTCACTGATAACTCTATATTCTCCGACAAGTCCGAAATGGATGAAACCGACTTCGTCACATCCAGTTATGACGACAGTCTCGGCGTATTCGTGAAAGTTCACTGCCAGCGTGTTGCAGGAGGCTCTGGAACCCTATTGAAAGTACGTGATGATATTGATGCTTCCAGCACACAGTTCACGGTTAATAACAATTACAAGAACCTGATGACACGCGATGTCCGATGTGTAAAGGATGGGAAAGCATACTCCCCCACGGGTCGCATAACTATGAATGGCATCACTATTCAGGCTTCCAGCTCTGCTGTTGTACACCTGATTAATGGTACCTTAAGACACTCTAAGAATATGCCTGACTTCAATAACATAAAAGACTGCAAACGCTATCTGAAGCGCTATCCCATTTACAAGAGTCAAAGAGACGAGCAGTCGCGCATGTTGATGAAGCAATCAATGTATAAACGTTATTAACCATCCGAAATCAGAAGAACTATGAATAAGATAATAAAATTCATCCTCCTCTGGACAGTCTGCCTCATGGCGACCAATGTTAGCGCACAGCAACATCGCATATCAGGAACTGTGGCGGATGACATTGACGTTGTCATTGGAGCCAGCGTCAAGGAAATTGACAAGAACAACCGTATCGTGAGCGCCACAGTTACTGATATGAATGGTAACTTCACTATGGCAATCAAGGATCCCGAAAACACGCTGAGTATCACATTCATGGGTTATCGGCCCTGGTCTCAGAAAATCGGCAATCGCAAGTCTATCAAAGTTACCCTTGCCGAAAATACCAAGATAATGAAGGAAGTAAAAATCGTTGCTAAAAAGAAGCAACAAAGCGGCGGCCTTCAGATTCCGGTAAGAGAGATGTCCGGTGCCACACAGACATTCGCCATGAGCGAGATGGAAGGTATGGCATTCGAGTCTGTGGACCAGGCATTGCAAGGCCAGATAGCCGGTCTTGACATCGTAAACACATCTGGTAACCTCGGTTCTGGAACCCAGATGCGCCTGCGCGGTACCTCCTCTATCACTGGTAACAAGCAGCCGCTTATCGTTGTCAACGACCACCCCTTCGAATTGCCTGAAGATGCGCAAAACACCAACTTCGAAGACTTGGACAACGAGGAGCAGTTCTCAACCCTTCTGAATGTGAACCCTGAAGATATTGAGAGTATAACAGTATTGAAAGATGCTTCTACAGCAGCAAAATGGGGTGACAGAGGTGCCAATGGTGTTATTGAAATCAAGTTGAAACGCGGTCATCGTGGTCCCACTAATGTTTCTTTTTCTTATAAGTTCCAGGGACAATGGCAACCCACAGGCTATAAAATGCTCGATGGTGACGGCTACACGATGATGATGAAGGAATCTTACTTCAATCCACAACAGAAGACCACAAGAATCCACGAGCTGGACTACGCCACAGAATACCCGGATATCTACAACCACTATACAAAAAACACTGATTGGGTTGATGCTGTCACACAGTTTGGCGGCACTCACAAATATTATGTTACTTTAAGTGGTGGTGGTGAACAGGCAACATTCAGAATTTCTGCAGGTTACGACCATGCCAAGGGTTCAATCATTGCCCAAAAGCTAAACCGCTTCACGACAACTACAGCCTTAGACTATTGGGTTAGTGACCGTATCAAGTTCGAGTCAAACATCAATATGACGTTTACCACCAACTGGAAGAACTATGGTAACGATATTCTGGGACGGGCTTACAAAGCAATGCCTAATATGAGCATCTATGAGTATGACTCTCAGAACAACCCAACAGGGAACTATTTCAACATGCTTCCGCTTGCCACAAGCAATGATGATGCCCAATCTGCTACTGAAGGCGTGAATGACGGTACAAAAACCAGCTGGCAACTTAGGGACATGTTCGACAATGGCAACCCGGTGGCACGCGCTTACAAAGCATGGTGGAAGAAATACCAATATAGCCTGACACCACAGTTCTCTATTGAATACAAGTTGCTCGGTAAAGACAGTGACCACACTCAATTGAACTACGTCGGCGACGTGCAGCTCAACATTAATAATACCAGTGACGATCAGTACTGCCCTGCCGAACTCCGCACGATGGACTGGAGGTGGGGCGGCGACAATCCACGCAAATGGGATGACGCCAACCATGGCAATGAACGGAATCTGGTTAGCAACTCCGAATATAAGAGTTTGGAGTTCTCTACACGTCACGACCTCCGTTTCTATCCTAAATTGAAAAACGATGACCATTCCATCTCGGCTATGTTCCGATGGGAAATGAGAACCGGTAGCTCAAGCAGCCAAAACACTGGGCTATGGAACGTTCCTACCGGCATCTCAGATCCTACGGTTGTAGCTCTTCTGACTGCAGCCGGTGCATCCAATTCCGAATGGCGCTCCACATCATACTTTGCCCAGGCTCACTACTCATATAAGAGTAAATATAGTGTGGATGCTACAATACGTGCCGACGGATCTACAGGATATGGCAAAGGACAGAAATATTTCGCTTCACCTTCACTCGGTGCCCGCTGGAACATCATTGATGAGAAATTCATGGACTGGTCCAAGAGTTGGCTGTCAATGCTCTCTGTCCGCTTCAGCTGGGGTATCACAGGACATACTAACGGCAGCGGCAACCAATATAACAAGTACTCCACTGGAGGTACATATAATGAGCACACCGTAATTATCCCTGAGAACCTGTCATTGCTTAACCTCCGCCGTGAGAAAAAAGAAGCCTTCAACCTTGGTTTCAATGCCGGCTTCCTTGACGACCTTCTGACGGCCGAATTCGAACTATACAACAATAAGTCAACCGATCTGGTGATGGGTAATTACCGTATTCCGTCAGCTAACGGTTACTCCTCTTTAGCATACGCCAATGCTGGCGTGTTACGCAACAAAGGATGGGAATTGAATATCGGCACAGGTTGGTTTGCAAAGGCTGGAAAATTCAGCATGAAGTTGCGCGGTAATGTCTCACAGAACTTTAATGAGGTAGAAGAGATGCCGGCACTCGTACTTGAAGACTTCAACACATCCGACACCTGGCAGCCTACAAATGCCGACTACATCACACGTATCCAGTTGCACAATGCTCTCGGTTCCATCTATGGTCTTCGCTACAAAGGCGTTTATGCCTATGATTATGAACATAACGGATATACCACAGCATCAATTGCGGCTTACGGATATGCAGATACAGGCAATGGATACGATGCTGCCGGGAATCCAATAAATACAGCAGCCGCAGCCCTCCGACGCGGTGAGAACGGCAGTTGTCCTATAGCCTTTGACGCTGACGGCAACATGCTTACCGACAAACTGGGCAATCCGCTTCCTATGTATTATTGCTACAATGAAAGCTATAAGTATCAGTTCCAAGGTGGCGATGCTATATATGAGGACATAAACCATGACGGACAAATCGACAGATACGACGTTGTCTATCTCGGAAACTCCAACCCCAAATGCTATGGCGGTTTCGGCTTCACCCTGCGCTACGACCGTCTGCAGATGACCACTGGTTTCAACTTCCGTCTCGGACATCAGATAGTAAATATTGCGCGTCTGCAGAACGAACAGATGACAAACAACAACAACCAGAGCTTTGCAACGACATGGCGCTGGCGCAAGAACGGAAATGGTTCTCAATATGAAGACGTAATACCACGTGCCCTCAACAGCAACACCGGTTTCAGCAGCTATAACAGTCTGGCTTCTGACCGCTACGTTGAGAATGGTAACTATCTGCGCCTGCAATACATTCAGTTGTCTTACGACCTTGATCCTAAAATTCTTAAGAAATGGGGAATACGCCAGCTGAAATTTTTCGCATCTGTGAACAACATCTGGTGCTGGAGCAAATATACGGGTGTTGACCCAGAGGTGAGTGCCGGCACATACGGAGTTGCAAAAGACACCAGCAAGACCCCACCACCCCGCTCCTTCACATGCAGCATAAACCTCGGATTCTAAACATATAGCGTCATGAACAATATCAAATATATTTTCCACATAGCCCTCGCGGCTTTCATGACACTCAGCATATCATCTTGCAATGACTGGCTGACTGTCTATCCACAGAACAAAGTCGTGGAAGAGGATTTCTGGGAGGACAAAAACGACCTCAATGGTGTACGCTATGCCGCATACACACAGATGTCAAATACTATAAGTAAATTCATCGTCTGGGGCGACCTCCGTTCTGATTCATATGAGCAGAACTACAGCACCTTGACAAAAGGCACGGGAACCAGAGATATCTACTCCAAGATTATCAGTGCTCAGTTGGACTCCACTATGAGCCAGTATGATTGGGGAGATGTCTATAAGACTATCAACTACTGCAACAAAGTGCTTTCTCATGGTGAGGAAGTCCTGGCAAACGATGCTCAGTTCACACGAACCGAATGGAAGCAAATCAAAGCGGAGATAACAGCATTACGCGCGTTGAACTACTTCTATTTGATTCGGGCGTTCAAGGACATCCCCTACTCCACTCAGGTCATCAACTCTGACAAAGAGGTCCAGTACTTCAATTATACCAACCAGCTTGACGTGTTGGACACTCTGATTCAAGATGTTGAATCAGTCAAAGGCCAAGCCCGCAACCGCTTTGCAGACAAGATAGACACTAAAGGTCTTATCACCAATACAGCAATTTATGCGATTCTGGCTGATATGTATCTCTGGCGCAGCGCCCTGCGCGAAGGCCGAAATGCAGACAGCGTTTTGGTGAGTACAGACACCACTGCCGCAGCAATGAAGTGGTGGGAAGCTGATGCCTACAAGGTAATTGAATACAGTCAGGCTTCCATTGACGCTTTGGCTAATCAGGAAAGCCTGTCTTCCTCTACTTTTGGCAGTCTGACGAGCAAAACCAATGATTATGGTCTCAGCAATAGTGGAATCATGAACTGCAACCTGATTGCTAACGAAGATCTCACCCGGGACTTCACTAATAAATCTTCTCTCTTCAATATTGACTCCTACAATGCAATCTTCACTAATGGAAACAGCAGTGAAAGCATTTTTGAATTCCAATACAATAATAATATAGATAATCGTAAAAACGATTTCCTTGTTACGTTTTGGGGTATAGGTAACAGCAGTCAGTTATTGGTGAGCAACAATGCAATCAAGAAGATCTACAATGACAACGAGACAAATATGAATCAGGACAGCCGCACATGGCACTCTGCAACATTCAATGTCAGTGCGACATTGAGCACGCAAGATAAACCTGAACTTAATTCCCCTGCTTGTGTCAAATACTACAATTGTACATTCTCGTATGACACTAACAGTAACGGTATAAGTGTTCTTGAAGCCCAATATGACAGCTACAGCAATTTCATATTCTACAGGCTCGCCGATGTTATGCTCATGCAGGCAGAAGCTTACGCTGTACTCGGCGGCACTGCCAACAACACCAAATGCAAGGCTATAGTGAATGCAATCCACAAACGTTCCACTGTCAATGAGGCAGCTGCATATAGCCCAGGTACTACACGCGAAGATTATATCACTCTTGTAATGAATGAACGCCAGATAGAATTGCTTGGCGAAGGTAAACGCTGGTTTGACCTTGTTCGCTATGCTGAGCGGATCGGCGGCGGTCAGGCCCAAGATCCTCGCGAAACACAGTATATGGATGGAGCGACAGGCGTGCAGAATATGGTGCATAAATTCATCATAAACACCTTTCCTAAGGAGGAGTCAGCTATTAAGACCCGTATAAAGAACCGTTACGGCCTCTATAGCCCTATTTACTATAAGGAGCTCAAAGCTAACAAATACATTATTCCACAGAATCCTGTATGGAATCGCGAGAAATAACATTTTAAAGGTATCGAAACATGAAAATACATAAATTTCTAAAGAAAATACGCACTGTGTTGCTGCCTGCAATTGCTGCAGTCACAATGTTCGATGCATGTACAGAAGATATAGATATGGCCAACCGGTTCACTGAGACCCGAGAGACCATACTGAGCTATCTTGAGAATAACGATTCCATTTACAGCGAATACACTTCTCTTCTGCATCTTGTACCTATCAGTTCTTTATCTGAATCATCAGTAGCACAGTTATTGTCCGCTCGCGGGCATTACACCTGTTTTGCTCCTACCAACGAGGCTATTCAGCTTTATTTGGACAGTCTGCAGCGCAAGGGAATTATCAGCACCGCATCATGGGACGGCTTCCCCGATGAAAAGTCACTTGACTCCATACGCAGGGTAATCGTATATAACAGTATCATTGATGGAGGTGATGTGAAGTCATTCTCGACAGCTGATTTCTTGGGAGACTCCCAAAAAGCAGCGGAGTTTGAATACTCCAATATGAACGAGCGCCGACTGACGAATAAGCGTGGTACATTTAACTCTGACAGTATCTTCATAAACAACGAATTCCCGTTGAGTATGAAACACCGTGACATAGAAACTCTCAATGGTTATGTTCACGCGATGACATTGGTTATTGCACCGAGCGATAATACCCTCGCAGACTTCTTCTATAATTGGGCTGAGCACGGCGGAAGCAATTTCACCGTTATGTCCAAACTGATTCTGGCCTGTGGCTTAGCTGACACTCTGAGCGCAACCAGGGATTACACCTATGAGAACCTATACAAAGAAGGAAAAATTGAAGACCTCGGTGACTTCAAGACCAACACACAAGCCGGTCTTCCAGGCAGGCTCCGCAAATATGGATTCACAATCTTTGCAGAAAAAGACAGTGTGTGGGCTGCCGCCATCCCTGAAAAAGAGATAAGTGAAATCACTGTTGAAGACGTAAAGAACTTTCTTATTGGGAAGGGAGTTTATCCAAATGCGACAACAGATGACAACTACACAAGTGCAGACAATATCGTCAATCAATTTGTCACCTATCATCTGCTCCCGGAACGCCTGAGCCGTAATAAGCTCGTCATCCACTGGAATGAATATGGCTATAGTCACACAAATGCGAAGAAACTGGGTACAGCTACGGCAGAATACTATACCACTATGGGAAAGCGCCGTCTGCTGAAAGTTTACGAAAGTCTGGAAAGTAACGGAATATACCTCAACCGCTTTCCCGACTTGAACAACAAGTTGGAAGATGCACGCAAGGCCTCAGCTCTTCCGTATCATGAGTCTGGCTCATTCAAAGCCCTGCGCGGCTCCATACACATGTATGAGGACGAGAATCAAGGCATACTTGTACAAGACCCGACTGGTGATGACAATGTTTCACCTATCAACGGTATCTTCTATACTCTTGACAAGTTCTTGGTTTATACAGAGAACGTTGCTCTTCAACTGCAAAACCAACGCATCCGTTTCGATGTAGCCTCAATGCTGCCCGAACTGATGAACAACGATTTGCGCCGTCCTGACGGAATGTATTCAGAACTTAATGGAGAATATCGCGGATTCCCTACTAACTACCAGTATTTCAACGACATCTGGATTGAAGAAGGCACCCGTTTCTATTACCTGGCAGGAACCTCAACCAACTGGATGAACTGGCAAGGTGACGAGTTTAACATTAAGGGTAAGTACGAATTCAAGATGCGACTCCCGCCTGTGCCTGTAGCAGGTCACTATGAATTACGTCTTGCCGTGCAGAGTAACTCCAACGTGCGAGGCATGTGTCAGGTTTACTGGGGCTCAGACATGAACAATCTGCCCGCTGCAGGTATCCCATTGGATATGCGCCTCGGAGGTCTCTATCGCAAGTTGTCTGACGGAACCAGACAGCCATCAATCGTCGGCTGGGTCAAGGACTCTGACTATGGCGACGACATTGAGGCAATAACCGAAAATGACAAAACGATGAGAAACAACGGGTTCATGAAAGCTCCGATGCATTTCTGCCCCACCCCGTTGTCAACACCTGGACGCGATTTAGAGGAAATCAACCGCCGCATAATCGTCAGTGCGTGGATGGAACCGGATGTCACTTATTACATCAAGTTCAAGTCCGTGTTGGAAGATACTGAAAAGGAACATATCCTTGACTACATGGAATACTGCTCGAAAGAGGTATATGACAATCCCAATGAGAGCGAAGACATTTGGTAATCCCTAAAAACCAATTATTATGGTAACACTCAAAATATATAAATATGTCAGCGCAAGCTTGATTGCGAGCGCAATTTGCCTGGGGACAGTGTCATGCACCGACGACCACTTCAATGTGGATACGAGCGGCGCAGAAGGAGGCAATGCAACACAGACACTATGGGAACAAATAAGCTCCCGTGGCGAGTTGTCCAATTTTGCAACACTGCTCAGCAACACTCCCTATTTCAAGGATGAGAACCAGGTTTATAAAAAACAGGATGGCACATCATATACACTGATGGATGCCTTGAATGGCAGTGGCAAGCAGTTCACAGTATTTGCCCCGACAAATACAGCGTTCACAGCTACTGACCTGACAGCAGCGTTAAATGACCTGACCGACCCTGACAAATCCTATGAGGCTTTCTTAAAGTATGGTGGTAACAACATCGTGAATTTCCGCTATGACAAGTCAGGTTCGGGCGAAGAAGATCTATATTCTCTGAATGGAAAGAAAGTAGTATTCGACCGCGCTACAGGCTCATACAAAGGAATACCATTGAAACAGGCCAACATAGCTGCCACAAATGGTATTCTCCACACTATGGACGAGGCTGTTCCCTTCAGCTATAATCTGGATCAGCTCATACGTTTGGATAACCGCTTCTCAAAACTTCGCCAATGGATAATAGAACATGACACCATCTATTTCAGCGAGTCGTTGTCTGCAGAGGGCGGTTCAGACGAGAATGGCAACCCAATATATGTTGACAGCGTATATTCAAGACAAAACCAACTGTACAGCTTCCGCGACTACGAGGAGGCCAACGAAGATTGGCTAATGCCACACAAGAGTTTTCGCGCCTACCTTAACAACGAGGACAGCATCTGGGCCATGGCCATACCCACCGATGCGGCTTGGGATGCAGCTATGGATAAGCTTGACAGCATGTTCATCTATTCACCTGCTTACGCAGACAAGGAAAAGGAAAATGCCTTCACTACGAAGAACGCATCAGCAGACCCACTCATCTGTGATGCTGACAGTTTGAAGGAACTGGCTAAACGCATGGAAATCGCGTCCACACTCGTCTTCAACCTTCGTCAGCAGCCTCGTGACCCGGGAGCTCCTTTCTGGACCATAGAAACATTCACTGCAGCAACAGACATGCCGAGTATGTTCAATACACGTTTGGATACATTCTTTGTCTTGAATGAACTTGGCGAACGTGCAGAGCATGGTGATGTGCGCAATTGGATATTCCAAGGCTCAACACCCGAGACCATGTCCAATGGTCTTGCTTATCCGATTGATAATTGGTGCTTCTGGAACAGAGACAACTGCAAGGACCTTGATATCAAAGTCAGCTTGTCAAGCGTCTTCCAGCTTAACCTGTTTTCTGGCAGCTATGAACATGTCTCCTTTGCCAGTTCCAACAGCAAACTGACAACAGACAGTCTTCTCGGTTCTGTATCAGATAATTATTTCCTTTATTTCCGAAATGGAACCGCAGCTCCGAAAGTAGATTTCAAGCTTTATGACAGTGAAAACAAGACACAGGTTCTTAGTGGTGTTCCCTATAAGGTGGGAATCGTAATGGTCCCTGATTTCTTCAGAAACAACACCGACAGCATAGTTGGTGACAGCCTGAAGAACCTGCTTGCTGTACAGATTAAATACATCAATGGAGCCTCGCTTACTGGACGTCCGAGTGAAACCACCAAGAAATTTGACAATGTCACCTATGAAGGTAACAAGGTGGACACTATATGGGTAGGTGAAATTACTTTCCCCTATACTTATCGTAACATTACAGAGTCCTATCCGGTGATGACGATCGAATCAAAGGCGAAGAATACCGCTATATACCCACGTGGACGATTCCAGCATCCATTCTCTATAGACCGCATCATACTCAAGGCTAAAAAAGAAGAATAAAGTGTGACCCTAAAAAGACTGAAACAATGAGTAAGATTTTCGATAGATCCATCCTTGACAAGGCCGCACGTACGAGCCTTTGCCTGCTTCTCTTTGTTGGCCTGGGCATCAACGGAGCTTATGCTCAAGACGAAGAAGTAGAAGAGGACGAGCCAGTAGCCGTCCGCCGAGTTGTCAAGAAACCAACAAAACAATATCCCATGAAGTCCGTGGCCGGTTGCATCACCGATAATGCCACAGGACTGCCTATGGCTGGTGTGCGCATACAGGCGCTTCAGCAGCCACTATATTCAACCCTTACGGAAGAAGACGGAACATATAAGTTGAATGTTCCTACATTTGTAAATGTCCTCATAGCTGAAGCTGAAGGTTTTAACCTGACTCAGTTCGCCATCAAAGGAGAAACCGGGCAGGACGCTTCATTGCTTAGCAACCAGTTCAGCTTATTCTACTCTGATGACACACAAATCACCTCCTCCCGGAAAGCCAAGCTACAAGAAACAAGCAGTATCTCGGTAGAGACAGACATGCAGAACAAGCTGGCTGCAGACCTCCATTCCGTCAACCGTAACGGCATTCCCGGCATCGGCGCATATCTCACAGTACGTGGCGTCAACACAATCAATACCAATGCACAGCCTCTATTCATCATAGACGGCAACATGGTAGATTTGGAACAGGACCGTACGAGCTTGCATGAAGGCTTTTTCAACAATATTCTGGCAGGTCTCGACCCTGAGAACGTAGAGAGTATTGAAGTAATTAAAAACGCCACTGCAATCTACGGTGCCAAAGGAGCCAACGGAGTAGTCATTATCAATACCAAGCGAGGTCATTCAATGGCTACAAAAATTAATGTCCGCGCTTATGGCGGCGCTGAATTAGCCCCCAGCACAATTAAAATGATGGACGGCGATGCCTACAGGTCCTATCTAACAGACTTTGCAGGAACAATTCCCACTATACGTGAGGCACATCCGAACTCCATCACCAGCCAGATGCCATTCCTTACCGATGCGCCGAACTACTACTACGATTTGTTCCACAACAATGAGAATTGGCAGGACGGTCTGTACCGCACAGCATGGACGCAGAACTACAAGGTAAGTGTAGAGGGCGGTGATGACGTAGGTATGTACATGCTCTCACTGGGTTACACCAATGGTAAATCAACCCTGAAGGGCAATGACTTCAGCCGTCTGAACCTTCGCTTCAACACAGATATCAAAGTGTTTGAGAAGGTAAGCGCAGCTATAGACATCGCCTATAACCAGACCAGCTACAATATCCTGGACAATGGTTGGAGCGAAGAATACGATATGCAGAATATCGGTTCAGCCAACGTTCTTAGCGTTATTCAGGCCCCATTCATCAACCGCTATGCATATTATCACGATGAGAATACCGGCAAATTGGCACTCTCAGATGACTATGCTGGAAAATACGCTGCTTCAGCTCTCACTGGAAAATGGGTACAGAATCCTTTCCGTTTCCCGAAATCAATGAACATTAACGAAGCTCTGCGTAATCCCTACTGGATACTTGAGAACGGAAAAGGCAATAACAAGAACCACGCTGAGTTAACTCAGATCGGTATAAATTTTGCACCCAAGTATCAGGTTACAAAGCAATTCAGCATTAGTGACAGATTTGCATTCACTCTGAACCGTAACAACGAGAAGTACTTCTTGCCTATCAACGGTGCAACCATGTACACTCTAACCGACCTTGGTGACATATCATCTGTCCTCAAGTCACAGTTCACAAAAGAAACCACAATCAACAACGACTTCCGTCTGGAATGGGGTAACAACTATGGCGCGCACACCATAGACATCTTTGGAGGCTGGCGCTATAACAACTACAACTATTCTTACACCTACATGCGCGGATACAATAATGAAAACGACAAATTGCCCAATATATCAAAGAACATGCAATATGTCAACTATGGTGGCACGAAGGACAACTGGAGAGACATGACTCTATACGCCCAGGCTAACTATGACATCAAGAACCGCTATTTCTTCGAGGCACAATTGGCAGCAGAATCCTCCAGCCGCTTCGGTAAGGAAACAGAAGGCGGTATGAAAATGTTCGGAGTCAGTTGGGGCATATTCCCCAGTTTCCAATTTGGATGGCTTGTCAGTTCTGAACCATGGTTCAAGGCCAAGAACATCAACTACCTGAAATTAACCGCCGGCATCGACCAAAGTGGTAACGATGCCATAGACTATTATGCTGCCCGAACCTATTGGGAAAGCCAACAGGTTTCAGAAAACACAATAGGCCTTGTTCTGAAGAATATTGAGAACACTTCCATACAGTGGGAGACCACCACACGCTTCAACATCGCTCTCGAAGGTGCTTTCTTCAAAAACCGGCTCACCGCAGGTATTGACTTCTTTATGAACCGTACCAAGAATCTGCTCACCCTGAAAGAACTTGATTATATCTCCGGTTTGGGCAAATACTGGACTAACGACGGCGAACTCAAGAACACCGGATTTGAGGCTCGTTTCAATGCAGCTCTCATAAGCAGCAAGGACTGGAAATGGGAACTCGGCGCAAGCGTAGGCCACTACAAGAACGAGATTACCAAATTGCCCTCTACCGACTGTATTGACATCTATACAGACAACAGCAGAAATGACGTGGCCTATACCATAAACGGCTACACAAGTAGCATCTACGGTCAAGACAACATCCTGACAGCTGTTGGCTATGCCGTAGGCTCGTTCTATGGATGGGAGACCAACGGCGTGCTCGCAGATGACAACACAGCCAAGACAGCAGGCAAAAATGGATATCTCCAATATCCTACAGGACTTGAGAATGAACCCTACCGCAATTTCCAGGCTGGTGATGTTTGCTTCGTTGACCAAAACAACGATGGCATCATTGATGACAACGATAAGGTTGTTATAGGTAACCCCAACCCCACCCTCTTCGGTAACATCTTTACCAGTCTTGCTTTCAAGAACCTGCGTCTTGATGCCACATTCAAGTATTCTTTGGGCAACGATATATATAACTACCAACGCTCAATCATCGAAAGCGGAGCAACGACATACAACCAGACCACTGCTATGCAGAACCGCTGGACATACGAAGGCCAGCAGACTGACATGCCAAAGGCCATGTATAAAGAAAGTGAGGACTGGCGTAACAACGAACGCTTCTCCGACCGCTGGATTGAGGACGGCTCATATCTGAAGCTGAAGAACATTCGCCTCACATATACTATCCCAGTTCACAACGAGGCCATTCAGGGCCTGCGCATCTGGGCAGAGGGCAACAACCTGTTTACCCTCACCAAGTACTATGGCACCGACCCGGAGACATCAGCTCGTAACAGTGTCCTGTATCAGGGTATTGACACAGGCATGCTCTCTCTTGGCCGCAGTATAAATTTCGGCGTTTCCATCAACCTCTAATTTGCTATAACGATGAAAAAGAATATAATATCTTCACTGTTGATCGTCCTCGCCATGAGTATCGGATTCTCTTCTTGCGAGGACATGCTTGAGGCAAACAACGAGCGTCACGCCGACATCAATTCCGTAGTCGGTGACACCTTGTATGGCTACTGGGGAATACTCAAGAGCTTACAGAATATCGGCGAACGTTATGTAATACTCGGTGAATGCCGTGGTGACCTCGTGGATGGTACAGAATACATTTCTGACTCCATTTCCTCGATTCTTAAATTTGACAAAGCCAACAATACAGATGGTTCAAACCGTTATCTGCGCATGGCTGACTTCTACCACGTCATCAATTCCTGCAATGCGTTTATCCATAACTGTGATACAGCACGGGTAGATGGCCGCAAGAATCAGGTAATGAAGAAGGAATACGCTCAGGTGTGTGCTATCCGTGCTTGGATTTATCTCCAGCTCGTACAAATTTATGGCGATGTACCCTATATCACAGAGCCAATGATTTCCACAGCACAGATAGACAACTATTGGGAAAATGACGGTGCTACCGTGAATGCTTCCACGCTCAAGGACCAAAGCATCATTCGGGAGCTCATCTCGCTGCGTAACATAGAGCCTATGAACTATGGCAACTATGGCTATTCCACTATAATTTGTCATGCCACCCAGTGCATCTTCCCGGCCAATCTGGTTTTGGGCGATATTTTCCTTCTTGAAGGTTCCACCGCAAGCTGTGAGCGTGCTGCACAGTTCTATTATGACTATCTCAATAGCGAGAATGGCGGCCCTGTTCATTTCAATGGCAAGTGCTATGCAAGCCGTAACCAGAGAGATGAATCCATCGACTATTCAGACTACAACGGCTGGATTGACATATTCAGAAACAAAAATGAAGTCACCAATGCCACCGAACTGATTACCGTTATCCCCTCCTCAACGAATAAACTGTGGGGAACAGTTCAGCGCGGCGTGAACGAATTATTTGGTTTTGAGCCCAGTCTCGCAGTGAAAACCGACACAGCCTCCAACACCTCAGCATCAATCTATCTGGCGCCAAACTTTGAACGTCAGCTTACAGCCTCTAAAGGCTATGAGAATCTCAGCGCCAACCAGGAATATGAGTTTTATCTCGGAACCAACAGCAACCCATTGCAGGATTCTGTCCGTGTTCTTGAAGGCGCCGGTGATGCCCGGTTCCACATCGCTTGTCCGAATGCTACTGATGAAGATGGTGCTTCCGTAAGATTTGTCACCAAACAAAATCCCCGGGCACTTACAAACCCGTCTAATTCATACTCCACGACATACCCGGTCATCTACCGCAAGGCTACTGTATGGCTGCGCTTTGCTGAAGCTATTAATCGTGCTGGATTCCCCGGATATGCATTTGCAATCCTGAAGAGCGGCATGGTAAATAACAGCAAATGGCTACCTGCAGATTCCGCTTTGTATATTGCAACTCCTGCATATTATTACTATGATTACACGGACACGGTTGCTCACCACGTTACGGCTGCTACTCAGACAGCTCTCGTCAATTCGCTGCTGACCGACAGCATTATCACAGACTCACTTGCAGCAGTTGCCGCTGTACAATTCCAACCGGCAACCTACTCACAGTGGCAGACTCAGGCACTTGGGTCAACTGTCTGCAACTATATAAGTCTGCAGGAAATGACAAAAGCGAAATCCCGTCCGTATCTTCAGTTCTTGACAGACTATTTCAATGGTTCAGACAAGGTGGATTATGTTTCTATCTCGAATTCTGATTATAATACAGGAGTCACCCGCTATAATCCAAACAACAATACTTATATCACAAATGGTATTCACTGGCGCGGTTGTGGCGGTATGGCATACAATGAGTCCCGCACTTCATTTAATTATGTCAACCAAATCAACAAGATGCTTACTACTTACGAAGGTGATACACTTGCTATGACGAAGGAAGCTATCTACGACGAGGCTAACGAAGCTAAGGTTATCAATGCCATCGAGGACCTCATCTGCGACGAAATGGCATTGGAGAGCGGAATTGAAGGAAACCGCTTCTTTGACCTGATGCGCATGGCCCGCCACCGTAATGACAACGACTTCCTGGCACGCCGCGTGGCAGCCCGTAAGAGCAGTTATGACTCTCCAGACGAGGCCCTCCGCACCCGTCTTCAAACAGAGTCGAACTGGTATCTGCCAACTCGCACACGCCAATGATGTAAGAGCATTATCACATAACATTATTTTTCTGAGGAAGAGGGCTTTTGTTAGCTCTCTTCCTTCTTTATATTATGTAAAATGCTAAAAAATATATGTTTTTGCACAAAATCGGATAAATGTTTGGTCATGTCGGTATTTCTGCCTAAATTCGCGGTGATAATTGCACTTCCGATAAAACAATCAAATATATATCCCGTATGAAAAAGCAAATCCTCGTACTGTGCGTTGCGGCTATGTCGCAACTCTGCACCCACGCCCAA
The DNA here is from genome assembly GCA_024699495.1 of Bacteroidaceae bacterium. Taxonomy (GTDB): domain Bacteria; phylum Bacteroidota; class Bacteroidia; order Bacteroidales; family Bacteroidaceae; genus Physcousia. Next base: position 71,434 of record JAILPK010000088.1, read on the forward strand.
GACCAGAAGGAGCCGTGGCTGAATCCAAACATCACCCGAGTGAACACCGAGGCACCACATGCTTCATTCTTCGCCTATGAGTCAGCAGACCTGGCAGTCCGAAACGACAAGAAGGCAAGCCAGCGCTACCTGTCGCTTGAGGGGATGTGGCGATTTAACTTCGTGAAGAATCACAATGAGGCACCGGCAAACTTCTTCATGCCCAATTTCGATGACTCAAAGTGGGTCGATTTCCCTGTGCCCGGGCTTTTCGAGTTTGAAGGTTATGGAGATAAGATATACAAAAACACCGGGTATTCATGGGATACTCAATTCGAATCCAATCCTCCTTTCGTAGAGGAGCGCAACAACTACACAGGCAGTTACCGCAAGAACATCACAATTCCTGCATCATGGAAAGGAGAAGCCATATATTTGCACATAGGTTCGGCCACCTCCAACCTGCAACTGTGGGTCAATGGTAAAGAAGTCGGCTACAGCGAAGACTCCAAGATGGAAGCAGAATTCGACCTCACCAAATACCTGAAGCCCGGCAAAGAGAACCTGATTGCCATGCAGGTGATGCGCTGGTGCGACGGCTCCTATCTTGAGGACCAGGACTTCTGGCGTTTCACTGGTATTGCCCGTGAGGTTTATCTCTATGCACGCCCCAAGGCTCACATCCAGGATATCTTCATCGTGCCCGACGTAGTCAACAACTACACTCTTGGCACATCATCCGTTACCATCACCGCTCCAAGCGCCAAGGGCTGCACAGTCGAAGCTATTCTGAAAGATGCAAGTGGAAAAACCATTGCTACTACCACCACCAAGCCTTTAACCGGCAAACCTCTTACCTTCAATCTCGGAGGCGCCACACATCTGTGGAGCGCCGAAATTCCTTACCTTTACACCGCTCAATTCAACCTGAAGGACAAAAAAGGCAACGTCCTGGAGAGCATCACTCAGAAGGTAGGTTTCCGCAAGGTGGAAATCAAGGATGCACAGTTGCTCGTCAATGGCCAGCCAATACTCATCAAGGGTGCAGACCGCCACGAGCTTGATCCCGACGGAGGGTATATCGTCAGCGTTGAACGCATGATTCAGGACATCAAGATTATGAAGCAACTGAATATGAACGCTGTCCGCACATGCCACTATTCTGACGATCCCCGCTGGTACGACCTATGCGACGAATATGGTCTGTATGTTGTGGCTGAGACGAACATAGAAAGCCATGGCATGGGCTACGGCAAGAACACTCTTGCCAAGAACCCGATATACCATAAGGCTCACATAGAACGCAACCAGCACAATGTTCAGGTACAGAAGAACCATCCCAGCGTGATATTCTGGAGCTTAGGCAATGAAGCCGGCTACGGCAAGAACTTCGAAGATGCTTATGACGCAGTGAAAGCCATTGACCAAAGCCGCCCCGTTCAATATGAGCAGGCCGGTCAGAATGGCAAGACCGACATCTTCTGCCCGATGTACTACGGATACGAAGGCTGCGAGAAATACTCCCAAAATAATAATCCACGTCCTCTCATCCAGTGTGAATATGCCCATGCTATGGGTAATTCCATGGGTGGCTTCAACGAGTATTGGCGCATCATCCGCAAATACCCTAAGTACCAGGGCGGATTCATCTGGGATTTTGTTGACCAGGGTATGCGTGCCAAGAGCCGCGTTACCGGCAAAGAGATAATGGCCTACGGCGGCGACTTCGGCAGATATCCCGCCTCCGACCATAATTTCAACTGCAATGGTGTGATTGCCTCCGACCGCAGTCTCCATCCCCACGCTTACGAGGTGCAATACTATTATCAAGACATCTGGGCCACCGTCCCCGAGGGCAAGACCCTGCTCGACGGCGAGGTGGAACTCTACAACGAGTACTTCTTCCGTTCAACGGATGATGTGGAAGCTGTAGTCACAATGAAAGTATATGACGGCAAGCAGATAAAAGAAGAGAGCTACACCCTGCCCGACAGAATCAAGCTGGCTCCGCAGCAACGTATGAAGTACAACATTCCGGGTGAATATCTCGCTCAGCTAAAACAATACGTTGCCGGACACAAGTGGGCTGCTATAGATGTTGAATTCTGCCTCACACGCGATCGCGGCCTTCTGAAAAAAGGTGAGGTCATCGCCAAGAACCAGTTCGAACTGAAGTCTTACGACTTCCCCACCCCGGCCAATATCATGGCTGCAGCCACACCTGCACCCGCTGTCAAAGCAAAGAAAGGAGCCGCTGCCCAACAGCCTGAGGCTGTCCAAAAGGACGAAGCAAAGACGTGGCTCACCCTTTCCGCTAATGGTGTCAGCGTGACATGGAACAAATGGAGCGGAAATATTGATTACTATGACATCAATGGCAAACCGGTTTTGGAAGACCGCAAGAGCGTAGAGCCTTCCTTCTGGCGTGCAACAACCGACAATGACTATGGAGCAAGTATGCAAAACAGTTTCTCTGCATGGCGCAATCCGCAATGGAAGAAGACTGGCATGGAATGCACCCAGCTCGACAATCAGAGCAAGCAGGTATTGGTAAAATACCACTGTGATGCCGTTGATGCAGATCTGAATATGACTTACGTGCTCACACCTAAGGGCGAACTGATTGTCACAGAGGCTATCAAGGCCGGCGACCACCAAGACTGGCAAATGTATGCGATGGGCATGACCTGGCGTCTGGCCAAAGCATACGGCAAAATCAACTATATTGGCCGCGGCCCGGTTGAGAACTACTGCGACCGCAAGGACAATTCGTTCATCGGTGACTACAGCAGTTCTGTAAGCAAGCAATATTGGCATGGATATGTACGCCCGCAGGAAAGCGGTAACCATTGCGATGTCTTCTCATGGCGCATGATTGGTGATGAGAACCACCCGAACGTATGCTTCGAAGCTTGCGGCCCGATGGAAGTTTCTGCTATGCCTTATGAAATCAGCGATCTCGACGACGGACCAAACAAGAGTGCCCACCAGAGCCACAGCGGTGACCTGATTGAACGTGACTACACCGTTCTTCAGGTTCGCGCATTCCAGATGGGCCTCGGCTGTGTGACCAGCTGGGGAGCCTGGCCTCTGAAGCGCTATGTGCCTAAGTACGAAGACCATACATTTACATATATAGTCAAACCTGTTAGCCTATAATGAAATCAAAAGACAGTAAAAGTAATCACCCCCTTCCCCAAACGGAGGGATTCGGAGGTGGTCTTCTGTATTGGCTGATGCCCGTGGCCATATTAGTGGTGGCGGGCATCATGCTCGTGTTAAGGGAAAGTGAAATGCTCTGGCGGGCACAGGAACTGAACCTCTGGTTGCCTACAGAACTTTTCTGGAATACATTGATGAAGTATCCCGGTGGCGCAGTCTCGTGGATAGCCTGTTATCTAACCCAATATTTCTACTATCCCTGGCTTGGCACTCTTATCCTCTGCGCCCTCTGGCTTATTATCTGCCTGCTGCTCGCATGGGAATATCGTCTGCGCGGGCCATGGATTTGGCTCACTGCCCTCGTGCCGCTCGCACTGCTGGCATGTGTCACCCAGACCGGTTATTGGGTATATTACCAGAAACTGCAGGGACATCTGTTCGTGCCTACAATCGGTGTGCTCTTCGCCACCTTGTGCCTGATTGTGCCTCGACTTGTTGAGTCCAACCTGTCAAAATCCCCTGCCCGATGGATTCGTCTCGGATGGATGGTTATAATATGTCTGGCCGGATATCCGTTTTTCGGAGCATGGGCTTTAGGAACCACGGTCCTTGTGGCTGCGTACCCCGCCAAAGAGCCGGCTACCACATGGAGAGGGCCCGCCGTCGTCACAATATTCACAATATTGCTCATCGCAGTAATCCCGCAGATTTATTACGAGAGCATATTCGAGATGACTAAGCGGACATTCATCTATCTGGCCGCAATGCCATCCATGCGCTATGGTAAAGAATCCTTTGAGATCTACAGACTCCCATACTACGCCATTGTGCTGGCATTCATCCTCATCATGCTGGCCTCACGCTATGGAGATGCACTAATCCAACGACTCACAAAGAAAAGCAGCAACTCTCACACTGCTGCCGTTATTGCTGTGGCACTCCTTCTTCTGGCCGTGGTTGGAGTCCATGCAGCATGGTATCGCGATGTGAACTTTCAGAAGGAGCTGGCTATGAACCACGCCATTGACGATCTCGATTGGGAGCGCGTACTGGAAATTGCACGAGAGCCTGCTGAAAAGAAACCCACACGCCAAATCGTGATGTACAAGAACCTCGCGCTCTTCCGTCTTGGCCGCGCCGGCGACGAAATGTTCCTCTACCCCGAAGGAGCAGAGAAGCAGAATGTTCCCTGGCAACTGCACATGGCACAAGTAGGCGGCAAGCAAATATATTACCATTATGGAAAGGCTAATTTCTGCTATCGGTGGTGTATGGAGGACGGCGTAGAATTCGGTTGGAAAGTGGAGTTCTTTAAGTTCATGGCACGTAATGCCCTGCTTAACCACGAATGGGAAGTGGCCCGCAAGTATCTGAATCTCATTCGCATGACAACTTTCGGAGCCAAATGGGCAGACCATTACGCAGCGCTTCTCAACAACCATGACGCGATGTATCTTGAAAAAGCCGAGGCCGCAATAAAAGCAGGCAAGCCGATATTGTCCGAGCGGGACACCGAGGAGTTCCTGCCCATCATGCACCTTATGACTTACCCTGACCGTCTGGACAGCGACAACACTCTGGTAGAGATGTATCTGCTGAACTCCTTCGCCAAAGGCAACGGCAATGACCTGCTGTTCCAGGAGATGACACTCATCTGTGCACTGATAATGAAAGACATAGACCTCTTCTGGCCCCGCTTTATGAAATATGCCACCCTGAATCCTACGGTTCACATGCCGCGCTACTATCAGGAAGCAGCATATCTCTATGGACATCTGGAAAACAAAGTGGACATCAGCCATATGCCCTTTGACCAAAGCATCCGCGACACCTACGACCGTTTCATGCAGTTTAATACGCAGTGCGGCTCGATGAGCGAAGAGCAGAAAGCTGTTGCCTTTGCTCCTATGTTCGGAGACACATTCTTCTATTTCTACTTCCTCGTGAGAAATCAGAAGACTAACTAAAGGCACGAACCTACATAGCCGGCCTTTCTCCACACACAACAGTTCTTATATATGCAATACAGAGAACAAAAAAGTACCAAAGAGTAAAGCATAATAATGAAAAGAATAATATCTACACCGCACCAGTTGCTGACCTCCATCAAGCGAGGTATATGGGGATGGGCCCTTTCCATCCTCGTCCTTTCCGCCTGCAGCGGTCCTTCTGTTCCAAAGCAATTTACAGAGAACGAACTGCGCCCACATATATATCCGGACTATGCTGACATCACAATCCCTGTGAACATAGCCCCCATCACCTTCCATATTGATGACGAAGCCAAAGACTATGTCACACGTATCAGTGTGGGCGACAGCGAATGGACCTTCGGTGGCGACGACGTCTGCCCCTCGGAAAGACAATGGCGCGACATAAAGCAGAAAGCACTTGCCGAAACGGAAGGAAAGATTGATGTGGAAGTCTTTGTAAATAACGACAAGGGGTGGCAGCGCATGAGACCATTCGCCTACACCGTAGTCTCAGACAGCATTGACCCCTACATCTCCTACCGCCTCATCTCTCCATCCTACATCACCTATGAGGACCTCACCCTCAACCAGCGCTGTCTGGAGACATTCGACGAGAGCCTGATCTACGGAAATATGATCAACTCCGACGAGGAAAACGGACAATGTCTCAACTGCCACCACACTCAGTGGTATAACCCCGAACGCCTGCAGTTCCATGTCCGTCATCACCTCGGCGGCACCATCATCGCATACGATGGAGATATCCGCAAGGTAAACCTCAAGACAGACAGCACCCTCTCCGCAGGCGTATATCCCACATGGCATCCGAAACAGCCTTGGATTGTATATTCCACAAACCTTACCGGCCAGAGTTTCCACACGCGTGATGTGGAGAAGATTGAAGTCCAGGACACTAAATCCAACCTCATATTCTATAATCTGGAGACAAATGAGGTAACCCCCATCACCAATGACAGCACCAATCTGGACTGCTTCCCCTTCTGGAGCCCCGACGGCAAGTATATTTATTACGTAAGTGCCCATTGGGAACGCCGCGACACGGTAAACCTTGATTTCGAACTGATTCAGCACTACAAGGATGTGCAGTATAACTTATACCGCATGGCATTCGACGAGAAGAGCATGACATTCGGACCACGCCAGCTCGTCTATGATGCCGTAGCCCGCAACCGCAGCGTAACTCTCCCGAGAATTAGTCCCGACGGCCGCTGGCTCATGTTCACCGAAGGCCAGTTTGGAGTGTTCCATATATGGCACACCGATGCAGACCTGTATCTGATGGACCTCACACGTATTCCCTTTGGAGATGCTCCCGCCCCAGTTGCGTATAAGAGCAAGGGCGCCGCAGGCAAATCTGACATAGCCTCTGCTGCGGACAACAAGCATGAAAAGGGCGCTGACACTCCTGATGCAGTTACCGCCGCCACCGCTCAGAAGAAACCGGATGGTATAACTGCTGCCTCGCCGCGTGCTTCCGGAGGCAAGCCTACGCTCAAGGGGCCGATTGTCAAAGCTCACGAAGGCACCATACGTGACAGCGCCTCGATAGCCGAGGCTTCGAAGATTCCTCTGCCAGAATATATCCGCGTCATCAGCGAAATAAATTCTCCCGACGTGGACAGCTACCACTCATGGAGCAGCAACGGGCGCTGGGTGATATTCTCATCACGCCGTGTCGATGGCAACTTCACCAGACCCTTCATCACATATTTCCGCAAAGACGGGACCTTCACCAAACCATTTGAACTGCCGCAACGCAACCCGCAGTATCACCGCGAATTTATGCGCTCATTCAACATCCCCGAGTTTATGTCAGGACCTGTGACTGTCAGTCCCCAGGAATTTGCACGTATAATAAAGGATGACGCCAGTTCAGTAAACCTGAAGATTCGATAAATCCAGATTCCTGTCTATTAAAACAAAGCTGCATAATAACTACAACATTCACTGTTTGCGGTGGAGCCCACTGCAAAGAAAACACATAGACAACACATGCGCAACTACATCCTTCCACTTCTGTCTTTGCTCATCTCCTCTCCTGTCTTCTCACAAGGCACCAAGGAAGACTATCAGCGGGCATACTCGCTGCAAAGAAACTATTCTGCCGAAAAGATTAAAGGCAATGCCGAAGAAGTCAGATGGCAAAACAGCGACCACTTCACTTACCTCATCGACGGCAAGAGACATCATGGCAGTATTAAAGCTGACGGAAGCGTCGTAATTGACGACCCTGCAGACACCGTACGCGATGAGCGCAGACAGCGCTATATGCGGGAGCAACAACGACGCCGATTCACCAATAGGCGGCAGCATCAGCGCCACTGGATGGAAACCGACGACGAGCGTAACGCGGACCCAATACTCAGTCCGGACAGCTCACTCGTGGCTTTTGTCCGCAATGACAACATCTATGTGGCAAAACCCGATGGCTCCAATGCGCGCCAACTGACAGCCGACGGTACCCTGAGCCACTACTATTCCTCGTATATCAGCTGGAGCCCTGACAGCCGATATGTGGCTGCATGCCGCATCCGACCGATTGAGAAGCGCTATGTCTATTATGTGGAGTCCTCTCCAGCCGACCAACTGCAGCCCATTCTCCACAAACAGGAGTATGCCAAGCCCGGAGACGAGCTGATGCAGAAGACACCGGTAATAGTTGAGGTTGCCACTGCACACTCTGTTACTCCCGAACCGGACCTGATTGCCAACCAATATGACCTCTCCAGTCTCGAGTGGCGCAAAGACAGCCGGGCTGTCCGCTTCGAATATAACCAACGTGGGCATAAGCTCTACCGCGTATATGAGATGAACGTGCCTGCTGCTTCTGCAGAAGCGTCTATGGCTACAACCTCACTGACTACCCTTATCGAGGAGAGCTTCAGCACCTACGTAAACTACTCTGCTTACCACTATCGCCACGACTTTGATGACGGACGTATCTTGTGGATGTCCGAGCGCGACGGCTACGCCCACCTTTATCTGTATGACTGCTCTTATGCAGATGAGACTAACGGCAAGCAAGCAAAAAGCAAAAAAGCCAAAAAGCAGAAGACCAAGACCCAGTACATCTCCACCTGGCAAGGCAATCCGCTTGGGGCCAGACAGATTACTCGCGGCCAATGGGTGGTGCGCCGCGTGCAGCACGTGGATGAGGAGAATGGCATCATCATATTCTCCGCCTGCGGAATGAACAAAACCGAAGATCCATACAACATACACTATTACTCCATCCGCCTGGATGGCACCGGACTGACCGACCTGACTCCTGAACCGGCCAACCATTCTGCACAGTTTAACAAGGACTTCACTTACCTCATTGACACCTATTCCACCCCCACACAGGCACCGGTAACTGTTCTCCGTTCTGTGTCCAATGCCAATGCCGCCAAGCCCGTCGCCCAGACTCTGGCTACATCCGACATCAGCGAACTGCAGGCTGCCGGATGGAATGCTCCCGAACCGTTCGTGGCACCGGGTAGAGACGGTAAGACTCCTATATACGGTCTCATATACCGCCCATCTAACTTCAACCCCTCAAAGAGCTACCCCGTCATTGAATATATCTATTCAGGGCCTGGCGATGCCTACACTCCCAAGACTTTCAGCTCCTTCAACTGGAACATGACACCTCTGGCTGAACTTGGCTTCATCGTGGTGCAACTTGACGGGATGAGTACGAGCCATCGTGGCAAGGCCTTTGAGGAGGTCTGTTACAAGAATCTTAAAGATGCCGGCTTCCCCGACCGCATTGCGTGGCTGAAGGCTGCCGCTGCCCGCTATCCATATATGGACATCGAGCGCATGGGCATCTTCGGAGCCTCAGCAGGAGGACAGGAGAGCACCACAGCAATGCTCCTTCACGGCGATTTCTATAAAGCCGCATACAGCAGTTGCGGATGCCATGACAACCGCATGGACAAGATATGGTGGAACGAGCAGTGGATGGGATATCCCATCGACTCCTCCTATGTCGAGTGCTCAAATGTGGAGAATGCCTATAAGCTGAAAGGCAAGCTGATGCTCGTCGTTGGCGAACTTGATGACAATGTCGATCCTGCCTCTACAATGCAGGTGGCCAATGCCCTCATCAAAGCCGGCAAGGACTTCGAGCTAGTCGTTCTACCTGGCGTACATCATACCATGGGCGAGCGCTTCGGAGAGCATAAGCGCTACGACTTCTTTGTGCGCAACTTGCTCGGAGTAACACCTCCATCATGGGAGAGTCTGAAATATTAAACTGATACTAAAAAGAAGTCTTAAGCAAACATATATAATGAATTCAGCCATAGAGACAAATATTTTTTCTGATTCTATCTTCCTGCCTAAAACTGAAGGGGTGGGAAAAGAGCCTGAAGAGACTCTGGCGGTGAGGCTGCATCGCCTCATCTCCAACGCGCAGCATATCATCATCACTTGCCACCGCGGGCCGGACGGCGATGCCATCGGCTCAACCACAGCCCTCGCATCATGGATCCGACGCCACTTTGCCGCAAGCGTTCATGTCATTGCGCCCAACAGATTTCCTGACTTCCTTAAATGGGTGCCAGGAGCAGAAGAAATACTCATCTATGACAAGAACGAGGACAATGTGCGACCGATTGTAGAACAGTCCGACCTTGTTATCATGTGTGACCATGGCGAACTGCGCCGTATGTGGACTCTCGGAGACCTTATCCGCGAACATGCCACACCTCGCATAATGATTGACCACCACCTCGACCCGGAGCCTGATATAGCAGACATCGTCATATCATATCCGCAACTCTCTTCTACCTGTGAGGTGCTCCTGAGATTACTGCTCGAAATCAGCGGCCAACCGCCATTCTCACCCCTACCCGATACTGAAGATGCCAATGCTGCTGCCACCACCGCCCCCCTGCCCTGCCCCGCCGGCCAAGGAGCTGTCTCTGGACTTCTTACCCAAGACGAAGCCATATCCATCTACACTGGCATGATGACAGACACCGGAGCCTTCACTTACTCAAGTAACCGCCCCGAGATATACCTGCTCATCAGCATCCTGATGCAATATGGCATAGACAAGGACAAAATCTACCGCAACATCTTCTTCACATATAGCCAGAATCGCATGAAATTCATGGGATATATGCTCTACGTGAAGCTCAACGTTTGGAAGAAAGCACACACTGCCGTGATGACTCTCACTAATGCAGAGCGCAGGCGCTTCGGCATACTCAACGGAGATACCGAAGGCATCGTAAATATGCCACTTCAGATTCTCGGCACAAAACTGAGTATCTTCCTGCGCGAGGATACTGAGAATCCCTGCATTCGTTTTTCTCTGCGCAGCGTGGACGATTTCCCATGCAATGAGATGTCAGCCGAGTTCTTCAACGGAGGCGGCCACAAGAATGCTGCAGGAGGGGAATTCTGGGGGTCTATGGAGGACGCACTCGAACTGGTCAAGCGGGCCGTGCAGAAGTACATGCCGCTGCTCAAGGAGTGAACAAATATCAAAAAACACGCATTTATTTGGCCAAACGAGCCTTTTGCCTTACCTTTGCACTCGATTATGAAAGCAAAAACATTTATCATAGCAGCCTTAGCGTGCGCCATCGGCCTCACAGCATGTAAGGACGAAGAGACTTACGCCGAACAGAAAGAGCGCGAGATAAAGGCCATCAATAGCTTCCTCGGCAGCGATACCTATATTATCAGCAATGACGGCCTCGACACTGTGCTCCACGTCGGTGTCATAAACCCCATCAGCGAAGAGACATTTGAAGCACAGGACAGCACCACCGACGTCTCCCGCAACGAATATGTCCTCTTCACCAAAAGCGGAATATACATGCAAATAGTGCGCGAGGGGGTTGGCGAACGCCTCGAAAGCGGCAATACCGCACGCGTCATTGCCCGATATATCGAATACAACATTCTCTCCGACTCCATCCAGTCGCGCAATGACATCTTCTATTGGCATACCAATCCCGACATCATGGAGATAAGCAACCGCTATGGTACTTATTCTGCCACATTCAGCACAGACAATGGCGGAGGTGCCATGTATCAGACATACAACAGCACCAGCGTGCCTACCGGATGGCTCAAGCCCTTCCCGTATATCCGCATCGGACGCCAGATTGAAGAAGATGACCGCATCGCAAAGGTACGCCTCATCGTGCCTCACTCCGAAGGCACTCAAAAAGCCTCATCAGGCGTATATCCGTGTTTCTATGAAATCACCTTCCAGCGTATGCGCGACTAATACCACATTACAGCCTATGCGCGACTAATACCACCTGTCATAAAGATTTTTCCTTCAATCCTATCTGCACATCTCGCCCCTCCAGCATCTCGCCCCTCCAGCAGCGAAGCCTAGCGGCAGCGAAACCTAGCGGCAGCGAAACCCATCAGCAATAGCCAACTGCTATAGCAACAGCTAAAGCCTGCTGCAGCGAGCCCCCCAGCCCCTTGCGTTAGTCGGTTTTGCCGACTAAAACAATAACATCCTTTCAGCCATATTCAGGCGCTAAAGCCGCGTCCCTATCCCAACAGCTGTATTTGCGCATTCTTCCAAGCTTACTGGCATAGGGAGACATTCTTTTTTGCGACTTATTCGAAATGGCCGGGAACAGGGAGATAGACAGTTGCTCCACCGCGCCCCTCACGTTTCAGAGAGCCCTTCTCAACAAGGCGTTTCAGCAGGTTCCGAGTGTCGTATTCATTGAGCACAAGGAGATTACGCAGTTCGCTGTAGCGCAAGCTTCTGTGTTGCGAGAAATACGTCGTCAATTTCTCTTGCACGACAGCCTCGTCTATAGGTTTGTTAGGAAGGTAAGTGCCCTCTTTGAAGTCCTCATCAGCAAACGAGTCCACCAACTGACCCTCCGACTTAAAGAGCACTGACCTCACGCGGGGGTTCTTCACACGCAACTGCTTACGTTTCTTGTCAGCCTCAACCTTTCCCTTCAGGCTCAGACTGAATGTTCCCAATCCGTCCAAATGAACAGAGTGGTTCTGCGACAACTGAGACTGCAACACTTCACTGAGAGCTGTGAGAACAGCCACGATGTCCGGTTTCGTCAACGTGCATTTGTAAGCAATCTCCTCACACACCTGCTGGGTGCCAATCACCCCACTGGTCACAGGACGGATGTGTGCATTTCTTTGCTCCTTACTGCCCTTCGGGCTTGGAGTCATCTGAATACGATACTGTATAGCCATCTTTTTGATTTATTATTGGTTAAATACTTGAATTTGTAGCTTGGTTAAATTATTTGATTTTTATTTTACATATCTCTGACAGATTATACACTCATTCAGAAGTCAAAATACAACCTCTGCCCGTATTACTTCCACAAGTGATTTCGCCCTGCTCTATCATCATTTTAATTTTAATCTAATTTTTTCACTTCCTACATACATTCATTGCCAGCCTCTGCTTCTTTCACTCCTTACGCCTGCGCCGCAAGCCCTTACTCATTGATTTACAAGCTATTAGGCGCCCGCAAACAGCCACCTGCCACATGCCGAATGGACTAATTCCACAAGGCTCACAAGCCAATTCCACTTGGGTTATTTAATCTGAGACGGCCGTCACCTGAATCTGAGACAGCCGTCACCTGAATCTGAGACGGCCGTCACCTGAATCTGAGACGGCCGTCTCAGATTGAACTGGCATCGGCAGGCAGAGAGTTATGCCTCGACATGTCGTGTATCTGACCATGTTCTAACTGGTGGTATGCCTCGTGTAAATATGCATTCCTGAATGTTGGATTTGTTGTTGCAAAGATATACAAAAATTTTGAAACCACAAACGAATCCCGACTATATTTCTTTTTATTGCTGTCCGGTAAAACTCAGAATGCAATAGGATCCTGCCCCGAAGGCCTGTAAAATCAGGCTTCGGGGTGTTTTTTTTGAGAAGTAAGCCCCTTTCATTCAAACAATGTCGGTTCTGGAGGTCCCTTTTGTGTTTCTTTAGCAAGGATTTCATTCCATGTTTTGTCAGGATCTTCCATGAATCGTACAAAGTCGATGTAATACATGAGCGTAAGGCGTAGCATTGTGACCACTTGGGAAAAGGCACAGTTGCGTTTT
>JAILPK010000090.1 GCA_024699495.1 Bacteroidaceae bacterium
CAGTTGGATGCCGGTGTCTTGATGGTTGACGATGTTCAAGAGCATAGTTTGTACAAGGAAGATGAAATATCCCAATCGCCATATCCAGGATTGAAAGAGTTCTTGAATGTAAGACATAATAGAAGCTATTGTCTTGGATAAGAGGCAAAATAGCTTAGATAACTATTGGTTTGAGAGCAACTTCCAATAGTGATATGGCCGCTTGTCGGTTATTTAGGATACAGCATTGATTCAGAAATGGCAAAGATGGATAATAAAGATCTGAGAGAGAAACGCAAGGAGTGGTTCTCCCAGATGGAGCAGAAACTGAAGGAAACACAGCCGAAAGAGGAAGATAGCTTATTCTATTATCATTCCTCTGAGGATAGGATTGTGTTGTCACATGCTATGTTTTGGACAATGACTCAGCTTCAGTTCTTTAAGAGTAAGCAGAGAAAGGAGAAGTTCTTCCTCCTGCTTCGCCAATACCAAGAGGAAATGCTTGATGCCTTCCTTCAGGATGACGATTATTTCTCTGACCTTCTGCACTATTGCAACATCCTGTACGAGATGCTTCCCACTATTTTGATGGCATCGCATTTGAAAACGGAGAAAGACACTCCCAAACTTGCCGCCATCTCAATGGTAGCTGCAGGCTATGCTGGCGACATGCCTGAAGAGTTGGCTAATGAACTCCTCGATGACATGGACTTTGACAAATATGGCAAGGTTAAGTGCCGTGCTATAGAGCATCTGATGCCGCAGCTGATGAAGATGGTGGAGGGGGAGATGAAATCATTGAGATAATGGCCCTACGGAAAACCGTAGGGAATAGTGACGAGAAGCGATGAAACAAGAACAACGATGGATGGCAAAATATAATGAGGTGGTTTATTTTATTGAGACTAACAAGCGGAATCCTTCAAAGCATGATGAAGAGGAAAGGGGAAAGTATCTCAACTGGATCAAGGCCAATAGGAAAGCTCTTAATGCTGGGAAGATGAAGCCGGAGAGGGTGGAGAAGTTTAAGGAACTTGTTGCCTTAACGGAGCAGTATAGACGCAAAAATCAGTATGAATAGAGATATGATGTAAGAAGGTGAATAGCTGATATTGTAAAATCCCCACAGTGGTTTTGTTACAGGAACTGCTGTGGGGATTTTTCATGCTCTAATGCGTAATGTTTTGTCATTCGCAAATGCGCATAACAACCATTATAATGCAAAAGTACGGAATATTGCTGAAATATCCAAATATTTAACATACTTTTCAAAATGGCATCTACCCTCACGGGCAGATGTCATCTCAATCGTATGAACGTATGTTCGTCAATTTACCTTGCGTGACTTTGAGCGCAGTTCTGCTTCAAGTTTTTTGATTCGGGCTTCTTGCGACTTGATGGTCTGGGCTTGCTCAGCGTTCATTTGAACAAGAGACTTGTTCTCGTGAGCCAGCCTCTTAACCTTGTCAATCAAATCGCGGTGTCTTCGTCTCAGGTCGTTGAACTTCTCGACGAGATTCTCGAAGTTCGTGAGAAATGCCTGGTGAAACAGTCTGCAGACTGATGACGGAGCCTTGTACTTGATGATCATTCCCATGCTCAATATAGACAGGAGGTAATGGTCTTTGCCGTTACGATGCACAATCTTGTAGTCGTCATTGATGTTCATGTTGACCATGACGAAATTGATGCCCTCGTCTCTTGTCTTGAAGAAGAAATTAACACTGTCTTCAAGGTCGAAGTAGTGACGTTCCTTGGGATCCATAACAATGAGACTGAACTCCTTGTTGAGATACTCGAGGACTTCCTGATTGCAGGAGTCCTTCGTTAGCTGATTGAATCTGATGATTTCATGCTTAATTTCCATTGCAATTTTGATTTTTATGTGATAATGATAGAAAATTCTTAACGCAGTATGTTCTGAACTCTTCGCATAACGCATCCATGACCTGATCGTTGATGGTCGTATTGCATTTGGATATCATTGAGTTGACATGACGAGTGGGCCAGCGCTTCAGTGAGAGTCGCCGACAGGCAAACTCCTTGTTGAAAGGAACATTGAAGCGCTTGCTCAGGATGAAGCCCATGAGAATGGGACGAACCTGGTCGATGGCATCTTTGTTCCTGATAGAGATAGGTGTCCGGCTCGAATAGGCCTGCTTGACCTCGGACGCTCTGATGCATAGCGGATATAGTCCGAGCAGGTAGGTTTTCTTGAGTCTTTTGCCGATGACTTCCTTTTCCTTGCCGTTTTCCCCGATGGGGATGTGATAGAACTTTCGTTCCAGGCTTTTCACACGTTGATTCTCTTCTTCGGTCATAGTTTTGATGTATCTTATTATTTGTTATTGTTATCCTTTCTGTCGGGATTGTTGAGCTTACGGAAATCGATGTCTCCGAAAATGATGACCTTCATTGAGTCATTGACACGGTCAGAAGCACGAATGCCGTATTTCTCACGTATCTCTGATGAGGTGAGGTTGGTGGTCACTATCGTACTCTTGCATTTGTCGTAGCGATATTCGAGGAGGTCGGCCACACAACTGACAGTTCGTCCGTAAATCTTGGACTCACATGGCTCACTGCCCATGTCCTCAATTCCTAACCAGCCATACCAATTGAGGACTTCCTCCCATTTGGCAGGCTCAGCTGCTGTTAGTTGCAGCATCTTGGCATTCAACGTAAGCGGATCTTTGGCCACCAACAGCTTATAGCTGTGCAGAAGCGTGATGACGCGGTTGAAAGCTTTATGGGCAGTGGACTTGCCGTTGCCAACGATGCCGCAGAGCATGATACTGAAGCGACTGTCTTTCGGATCAGTCATGAAACGGGCCATTTCCATGAGTGTACTCTCTATCATCTGAGTATGGATGAAGACATGTCCCCGGCTCTTGACTTCGGCAATATATGCCTCCATCAGAAGTTCATAGACATACTGCGTCCTGATGTTGAGTAGCTTAAAATTGTTTACTGAAGTCGGCACTGCTCGTAGCTGTTGCTTCAGATCTTCGAGTTCTATCATGTACGTTGTTGAATTTTGTATTCTTGTTGTTGTAGTTTCCGTCGAGTACTTTAGGAAAGTTGCCTGGCTTCATCAGCCAGTCGATGCTGGCAATGAAGCCACGGACGTTGCCGCCATTGAGAAAGTTGCTCTCGGCGGCATTGGCAATGACCTGAGCGACGGCATCCTTGCCGTATTCGCGCATTCTTGCCTTGATGGACTGTTTGCGCTTCTTGCCCAGGACTTCACCACGGATGCTCGGAATGGTTTTTCCTTTCATCTTGCTATTGAAAAACTGAATGAACCTTTCATCGAAAAGAGAACCTTCTCCTTCCATACCTGAAGGAGGGTCTGGTTTCAGTGAAACCTGACTAAAAACTTCATCAGAAGTTTTCTTTCCCTTTTCTTTTTCTCTTATTATATTATTGGTTTGGGCAACCAATTCTTCAACCGAACTGTTAACCATATTGTCAACCAAACCGTCAACCGCTATACCGTTTTTCAGTTGGTAACGGTCATAGTTGCAGATGGTTACAATGGTAACCTTTCCGTAAACCAAGGTGTCAACCATCTTGTCATCTGAAAGCTTAACCATGAACTTTGAGACGGCTTGTCTGGAAATGCTCCATCTCACAGCCAAGGAATGTAATGCCGTGACAAACTGCCCCCGTTGGACAGTGAGCTGATGGTGTGCTATTTGAACTTCCTTGTCCTCCCAGTTGGCCATCATAATCATGTCCACCCAACGCTGGAAGTACACTGGATTGTTCCAAATCCAATGGCTCACAATACTGCGGCTGACACATATAAACCCTTCGTTCGTCATCTGTTCCTTGCTTTCGCTAAGCATTGCTCGATTTGAACCTCGGCGAAAGCCTTCTTGATCTCTGCCTTGTTGTAATAGACATGGCTCTTCTTGGACTTGCCACGGCGAGTGCCTTTGATAATACCCCGTTCAACAAGGCTCTGGAACTTGCTGAACGTATTGCCATCCTCCTTGCCTTTGTCATCGAGGATGTTGTACTTGAGCCAGCGTTTTACATCAGACTCCAGAATATAGGCTCCGGCTGGCTCCAGAGCAAGTACGGTGGCAAGCGTTGCAGCCTCCATACTCTTCTGAACGATGTACTGAATATCATTAAATCCTAACTCCATAATGCACGTATTTGTCCCTGCCAACCTTTTGCAGACACTTCTGTTGACGTGTCGTGAAAGGCTGGAATCATCCAACTAATAAAACAATCTCTAAGATTAAGTTGCCAAGACAGCTTGTGGCGGTTGCCAGTAGCTGTCCTGACGGAGTGATTTGTTACTCAACTTTGTAATGGCAGATGAAAAAGTATCTGTCGTTTCTCCTGAAAAGTTTCTTTTCATGTCCATATGAAACTACTTTTTACCTTATATTACTAAATATGTCTAAAATATACTCATTTATTCTTGTTAATAGCAATTTTTATTGTAACTTTGCATCGAAAAAGTTACCAGATTGCTAAATTCGGCGCAAATTTACGAATTATTTTAGATTTAAAACTAATCCTATACTTTCGTATAACACTGGTTAAACTTATTTAACAAAAGAACCGCTGAATTAAAGGTCTGGAAGGCTTTGGAATTTGAATTGTTTATAAAATAGGTATATAATGAAAAAAGAAGTTACCATAGTACATCCCCTGTCTGATTTGGCCAGGAGATTTCTGGATGCGATGGAGAAATTCCATATTACGCCATACCGCATGAAAATTGACGGCGTGTTAAACAGTTCGCAAATTATCACCAAAATCAAAAAAGGACTTCAACAGCCCAGTCGTCCGACTATAGAGAAGTTCTGTGCTACCTATGGTTTTAATATAGCCTGGGTGATGACAGGTCAGGGAGAGATGAAGTCGGACTCTGTGAAAACTGGCGTGGCTAATGTGCCTGAAGGCAATGGCGTTCCCTGCTATCGCTATGATATAGAAGACCTTTTGCTGTCGCTGGAAAGAGGTGAGGCGGTACTGCCTGAGTCCTATATCTTTCCTCAGGAGTGTAAGGCTGCTGAATTCTGGTGCTATATTCATAGGTCAAAAGCCAAGCCGTTCTTTGTTCCTGGTGACAGGGTAGCAGTGAAGAAACTCAACGACTGGAAGCGGTACTTGCCCAACGGTACAGTCTGTTGCCTTGTTATGTCAGACGGTATTGTCTTGCGTCGGGTCAGGAAGATTCCTGGTGATGACCTTAATCTGGAAGCCTTCTTTGTGAATGATGCCGAATATGAGCATGGCGAAAAGGTTCCTGTGGAATTGATCAAATCAGTGTATGAAATTCTCTTTCTGTTCCGTGATATAAAACCATTCGTTTGACATAAATCAACTATTTGGTAGTATTTTAGATTTAAAATAGATATATTCTGCCGAATGTTGTTGTCCTTTGTGGGCTACAATGTTCGGCATTTCTGTTTTTGGGCGTTTCCGGCCACTGGTTTCATGCGTCTTGTTGTTGCCAGACGGTATATGTTATGAACTTGCCCTTCTGAGTCTTTGGGTTGTTCTTCTGATGGGCACGAGCCAACAGCTGACGGGGGGAGTGCTTTTTAACCTTGGTATTCGTTGTTCTTCTTGGGGTATGACTGGAAGCAGGAGATGCAGTCTCGCTGTTTTTGATTTTTGACACCCTTGGTGGACATTGTCCTTCATGACGCCACTTTGAGACTGCTTCAATTGTTGCCATGCTGTATTTTCAGGGCCGTTACTTCCTAATTCTTCTGCAAAGTTATGTCGCAGCGGATGTGATCCTTCCGTGGCAGGTGCTCTGGCATGTCCAATGATTTGTGGGATTTTCTTCCTTTTTTTCACTATCATCCCTGCAGGACTTCACATGAAAAAACGAGTAAAATGCCAAAAATCCATGGTCACCACTTATCTGTGCCATCCTATAGCATCAGAATTAAGTTAAATAACAACCCTTTAAAAATTTACAGTTATGGCAACAAAATTAATGAATCAGTTTCAAATCAGTGGCTATGTAGCCAAAGTATCAACCAAGGAATTCAAGAACAGCGTTCTTGCAGAGATTCTCCTCAGCATCCGTCACGCCACCAAGAAGAACGACGAGACCGTCTATGAGTCAGCACTCCTTCCCTGCCAGCGTTGGATTCGCACCGACCAGAAGGAAGCTTATGACAACATGAAGGGCCAGCTCGTGACATGTACCGGCTTCTTCGGTATCGACGCTTACGAGACCGGTGGTGAGAAACACTCAAGAATCACCTTCGTCCTGAAGGACATTGAGGAAGTCCCCGCAAAGGACAACAACACAGAGGACGGCGAATAACCGTCCTCTTTTCCTTCTTAACAGATGTGTCATCCTAAAAGGCAAAGACGATGATTTCCGTATCACTTGTTCCCTACGTTTCAAACCATGATTTGAACAATGTCTCCATAGACGGTTTTGCCTACCGTGATTTCTGCCTTCAGTTCAAGGCCGGACACCCCTGGGCTACGAAGAAGGCCGCTATGATGGTTGGCGACGGTCTGAAAGGCAACAATATGGAGAACGTCGTGTTCCTCTGTGTCCCTGCATCCACCAGACGTAAGAACACACGCCGCTACCAGCGTTTCTCATCCATGGTATGCAGCATCTGCGGAGCAGAGGACGGCTTTTCCTATCTTTGGCGCGACAGTGACTACAAGGCAGAGCACCTGTCGAGAGGCCATTACAATCCCGAGGCTCACACCTCACAGCTCCTGATCAACGAAGACAAGATATCAGGGAAGAAGGTTGTCCTGTTTGACGATGTCTGCAGTTCCGGGCACACCATGCAAGCCGCCATAAGCGAGATACAGAAGCATGGTGGCAGAGTCGCCATAGCCATTACACTCGGCAGGACGGTACATCGTGCATGAAGCGCGATGGCTTTGCTATTACCCGAAGTGACTACTGCTTCTTGACAGCTTCCGACATCCTCCCACACCGGAAGATGGCAAGGTGCCCCGATAAGTCCCCGGCTATTAGCGAAGGAGAGGCAAGCCGTCTCTTACGCAAATAGCCATGGACACATCGTAGCACCATGGAGCTTGGGCACCGTCTGAACGATGACC
>JAILPK010000009.1 GCA_024699495.1 Bacteroidaceae bacterium
TATGGCAAACTACCCCGACGAGGGCGACATCATCACACTCAACGTGCGTATCGCGACTCCTCCGTTCAAACCAAAAGATCAGGGCCCGGGCTTTATGGACGTTAATCCGGGTATTGCATCCAGTTATATCTTCAGCCTGAAGCCCGGCGACAAGGTCATCATGTCCGGCCCTTACGGAGAGTTCCGTCCACAGTACGGCACCGGTCGTGAGATGATTTGGGTCGGCGGCGGCGCAGGTATGGCTCCTCTACGCGCACAGATTATGCACATGCTTAAAGGTCACGGAGTGAAGGACGAGGACCGTCAGCGCCCGATGCATTATTTCTATGGTGCACGCGCTCTCGAGGAGATTCCATTCCTCGACGACTTCCTCCAGTTGGAGAAGGACTTCCCCAACTTCCACTTCCATCTTGCCCTTGACCGTCCCGATCCTAAGGCAGATGCAGCCGGAATCAAATATACTCCAGGCTTCGTAGCTCCTGTGATGGGTGACACCTATCTGAAAGCACACGAGACTCCCGAAGACTGCGAGTATTACCTCTGCGGCCCTCCAATGATGGCAAAGACTGTGCTTGACCTTCTTCACAGTCTCGGCGTAGAGGATGACATGATTCGCTTTGACAATTTCGGCGGTTAATCATCTCTCAGTCGTTAACTGACACCTTCTGCGGGTTCGTTTCAATTCAGAACCGCAATCCGCAAATACTAATCCCTGCTTGCCTTTCGGCTGGCAGGGATTTTCATTTGTATTCGTCTGTGGTTAATTCCAGCTTACCTATGTCAAGCTTAAGCCTGCAAAGACAAAAGTTAAGAAAACAATTAGGATAAAGATTCTCACCCAATTGCTGATTCTGATGATGGTTTCAGCTTTCTTTTTGTTCATATCTATTTCTTTATATATTTTTGTTCCATACCAGTTCCCATTTTACTTTTGATTTATTACACTCATTCATTTATGGGCATTCATGTGATATAATTACATTAGTAGTCAGCTACCGGTTAAACTCCTCAAACCCTTAAACTCCTCAAACCCTTAAACTCTTGAACTCTTAAACTCTTGAACCCTTAAACTTTTAAACTCTTAATTGTCGCTCTGGGCCATTATCGCGCCATACATCCGTTGGCTGTTGTGGTTTAGACTCGCCTCAACTTCATTTCTTTATAACCTTTACATCGGCTATTTCCTTTTGCAAACTAAATAAAAGCTGATTACAATAATATTTCAATAATATGATAGTTGCATTACAAGACAACTTGTAACATAATTGTAATATCCATGTAACTTAATCGTAACATACTTGTAATAAATTTGCAGCGATATTGAAAATATGATTTTTCTCACAGGCATCCTCATTGCTATTTAGGACAGCTTTGTTCACGGGTAGCTCCTAACTATATCGGGCAATTATTGCTATTCTTGATGATTTTGGCAACGGCCAACTGATCAATTATGCAATTTCTTGAGTGCAAGCCACTAAGCTTTGCTGATGACTTTGGGAATTATAAAACGACAATCTGATTACATAATCTGATGGAATTGATTATCAACATTTTCTCGCTGATTGGTTCGCTGGCCTTATTTCTCTACGGAATGAAAACAATGTCCGAGGGCCTTGAAAAGTTTGCTGGCGACCGTCTTCGCAGTATTTTGGCCGCAATGACCAAAAACCGTGTGATGGGCGTTCTTACTGGTATTCTAATCACAGCGCTTATCCAGTCGTCGAGCGCAACTACTGTGATGGTCGTTAGTTTTGTAAATGCTGGCCTCATGACTCTGGCACAGTCTATTGGCGTCATTATGGGTGCAAATATAGGAACCACAGTCACTGCTTGGATTATATCCGCTATTGGTTTCAAGGTGAATATCGCCGCCTTTGCCATCCCCCTGCTGGCTGTGGGTATGCCTCTGCTTTTCAGCAGTAAAGGTAACCGCAAGAGCATCGGAGAATTTATCTTCGGATTCTCATTCCTTTTCATGGGCCTGTCTTTCCTTCAGGAGACAGCCACCACCATGCACATTGGGGATATGGTAGCTGTAATGTTGGCACATGTGCCGCAAGACTCATTCCTGACCATCCTCCTCTTCATTTTTGTTGGTGCCCTCGTGACTATGATAGTGCAAGCGTCTGCCGCCACTATGGCCATTACCCTAATGCTCTTCGGCATGAACATCCCCGGTTTCGGGTTTGAGCAAGCCGCCGCCTTGGCTATGGGACAGAACATAGGCACGACAATAACAGCCTTCATGGCTTCGCTCACCGCCAACACGCAGGCTCGACGGGCAGCTCTGGCCCACATGTTCTTCAATGTCTTTGGTGTGGTCGTGTTCCTTATCTTCTTTTATCCAGCATGCGATGCCGTGAGCTGGTTCGTGGAGAATTTCCTGGGAGGCGGCAACGACTTGTTCAAACTCTCGGCCTTCCATACAGCCTTTAACATAATCAACACCCTTCTGCTTATAGGCTTTGTCAAACAGATTGAAATGCTCGTTTGCAAGGTGTTGCCGATGAAAGCGCAGGAAGAGGACTACCGCCTGAGATTTATAAGCGGAGGTCTGCTTTCTACGGCCGAACTCAGCATCATGGAGGCTCAGAAGGAAATCCGTCACTTTGCCGAGCGTTGCCAAAGGATGCTCACTTTTGTACCCGAACTTATGGATACTCAGGATGAAGTTGAGTTCAACCGCATCTTTTCCCGCATCGGAAAGTACGAGAATATCACTGATTCTATGGAGATGGAGATTGCAGCATACCTGAACAAAGTCAGCGAGGGGCGGCTCTCGGATACCTCCAAGGCACAGATACAGATGATGCTGCGCCAAATCACCGAACTGGAGTCTATCGGGGATTCAGTATATAATCTTGGACGCACACTTAATCGCCACCGGATGCATTGCCCGGACGACTTCACCCCTGACCAGTTGCAGCACATGCGTGTTATGCTCAATCTGGTCGAAGGAGCTATATCAGAGATGATGAATAAGATAGACCAGCCGGTCGGTAAGGCAAATATCACCAAATCAATTAATATAGAGCATGAAATCAACAATTACCGCAAACAGCTGAAGAACCAAAATCTCAACGATGTTAACTCCGGGCTTTATGGTTATCAGCTTGGTGTGTTCTATGTCGATTTCATATCCGAATGTGAGAAAGTAGGCGACTACGTGATGAATGTGGTTCAGGCAGGAAAAGGCCTGAATAACGACTATGAAGACCGTTTATATAACGGACAGGGTTAGACATGATTAAAGGTGAATTTTATAGTCAGCCCACCTTCAGGCGTAGGTAGTGCAGTTGTTGTCCCCCCATGGGCGGCAACTGCATTTTTTACTATCGCAAGTCCTAGACCAGTACCTCCAAGCTTTCGTGAACGACCTTTGTCAACCCTGTAAAAACGCTCGAAGAGATACGGCAGATGCTCCGGAGGGACGCCTATTCCGTTGTCTGCAAAGGTGAATTCCCCGTTGTCATAGGCTATGCGTATCCAAGTGGCGCCCGAACCATGAGCCAACGTGTTGTCAACGAGATTTCGGAAAACGCTGTAGAGAATTCCCTCCGGGGATGAGAGCGGAGATTGGATTATGATGCTTTTGGGCAGTTCTTCTATCAGATGTATCCCTTTTTTATTCAGTTGCAGAGCCGTGTCTTCCAATACATTGTGTATTATCGGCACTAGATCGGTTTTGCTCTGCCTGCCTGTTTTTTCAGTAGAACTTACAGGAATTTCATCCAGATGTGTCAGCTGGGCCATGTCTATCAGTAGCCTGCTCATGCGTTCGCTCTGGGCGTAGCAGCGTTCTAAGAAATGCTGGCGGGTCTCTGCCGGCATTTCGGGGTTATCAAGAATGCTTTCGAGATAGCCGTGAATACTTGCTGCCGGCGTCTTCAGTTCGTGGGCCGCGTTTTGAGTGAGCTGCCGTTTCATGCGTACCTTGTCTTCCTCTGAGTGGCGCAGTTTCCAGTATAGCGTGATTATCGTGTGCGATATCTCTCCCAACTCATCGTCGGGCAGACGCCGCTCCAGCTCGCGGTCCAGTTCCTCGCCCTTGTCCGCCCTCACCGCAAATTCCCGCAGATAGCCCACATGC
This sequence comes from Bacteroidaceae bacterium, assembly GCA_024699495.1. Taxonomy (GTDB): domain Bacteria; phylum Bacteroidota; class Bacteroidia; order Bacteroidales; family Bacteroidaceae; genus Physcousia. The sequence continues at coordinate 4,091 of JAILPK010000009.1, forward strand.
CGGCTGATGCGCCTTGTGTTCCAGTAAAGGGCAATTGCCAGCAGCAATGTCAGAGCTATGGCATAGTAGATATATCCGCTATCTGCCTGCAGCGACTCGGTAAGTTCGGCAGAGTAGGGGACTGCCGAACGTACTATAAGTTTGTTGAATCTTGTGGCCGAATAGAAATACGTCTCGTGGGTCGATTGGGATGTGCGTTTTATGTCATAGCCGTTGCCTTTGACCAGTGCTTCCTTCACTTCGTGCCTTTCCAGATGGTTCGAGAGCGAGTCCACCTCCTTGTAGTTGTTGTCCTGCAGCACCTCTCCGTGTTTGTTTATCACCGTGACACGCATGCGCTCTATCCCGTGAGTCCTGGTGTAGGCCGCAAAAATGCTATCGTTGAGGATTCCCTCTTCGCCCAGCGACTGCATCATCTCGTAGTTGTACATCTGCAGACGTGAGTGCAAAATATCTATTTTATAATCCTTCTCCCGCCCATACTGATAAAAACTGAAGCAGACGGCGAAAACCAGAAATATGCCTCCGATGCTGAAGAAAAGATTCTTCTGAAAAGACTTACTTTTCAAAACAGTAGCCATATCCAACACGCGTTTTAATATATTTACCGTAAGAACCAATCTTCTTTCGCAGACGCGTAATGTTAACGTCAACCGTACGGTCCATAACAAACACATCTTGAGGCCAGCAGTGCATCAGAATATTCTCGCGTGTAAATACCTTGCCAGGGTGCTGCACCAGCAACAGTAGCAACTCATACTCCAGCTTTGTTAATGCCAGTACCTGCCCGTCCACCGTTGCCGCTTTGGCATTTAGGTCAAGCGTAATCCCTTCATAGCATATCTTACCCTCGGATTTCTCTGCTGACTCCTCCACGTGCTGAGCGGCAGACTGTATGGACCTCCTCAACACAGCCTTCACCCTCGCCTTCACCTCCTTCATACTCAGCGGTTTGGTGATATAGTCATCAGCCCCTATATTCAGGCCTCTCACCAAATTATCCTCGCCGTAGAGCGCGGTGATGAAGATGATTGGAATATTTGCCAGTTTCGGGTCGTCCTTCATCTTCCTTGCCATCTGGAAGCCGCTTATCTCGCCCATCATCACGTCGAGCAGAATCAGCGCAAAGTTGTGAAGCGGCATTTGCAACGCCTCCTCGGCCGAATTAGCCGTCACTACTTCATAACCCTCCGTCTCGAGGTTGTATTTCAGAATCTCGCACAAATCCTGTTCGTCATCAATTACTAATATTTTCATATGTTCCAATATCTGATTCTTCACATTTTCTCTCTTTTTTTATTTATTCGATGCTATTCTAGCTTATTCGATGGTTTTCGTCCGTATCTTGTTTATTAGATGCATCTCATTCTTCTCGGGCACAAAGATAATGTATTTTTCTTACATTATATTTAAATGTGTATTACATTATTATTACAAAGCTCATTCGGTTTCCAACCGGGCTCCCCGCGCCAGCCCCACAGCAATATTTTAAGAGCCTCAGTGGGCTTGCTTTTTGACCGAGCCTCTCACCCTTCTTGATGGGTAATGTGGAAGCTACCTGATTTTCCCCTTCTCATGCAGCCCATAACTCTATCAGTCCAACTCTAGGACCCATTCTAACGTTTACCTCCCTGCAGCTCTATTACGTCCTTCTTCATTTTTTTCCCTATATTTTCTTGTTTTCCTATGTTTTTCCCTATCTTTGTCGCGAAATATTGCTTTGATAGTAAGAAATGAAACATATTTATGATTTCCTAAGGCTGGTTGCAAACCATAACGATCGTGACTGGTTTCATGCCCATCAGCCTGAATACAAAGCAGCACGTACCTCCTTCGAGACTTATGTGCAGGAGCTGATTCTGCGTATTGCAGCCTTCGATTCCTCCGTTGCCTATCAGACCCCGAAGACATGCATCTACCGTTTCGCCCGTGACACGCGCTTCTCTCAAGATAAGAGCCCGTATAAACGCCATTTCGGTGCCTTTGTCTGTTCTCGGGGCCGTAAGAGTTTCCGCGGCGGCTACTATCTCCATCTTGAACCCGGAAACTCTCTTGTCGCAGGCGGTTCCTGGTGCCCGCCCGCTCCGCTTCTGAAGCATATACGTGAGTCCATCGTCTATGACATCGACCATTTCCGCAGCATTGTCGAGGCCCCTGAATTTCGCAACCTTTTCCCCGTAGTGGGCGAAGACCCTGTAAAGACCCTGCCAAAAGGTTTCCCTAAGGAATTCCCCTTTCCACAGTATCTGCGCCCACGCCTCTACACTGTCTTCACACCAATTCCTGACACACTCGTGAGCGAGCCCGACAGTCTGGATCGTATCGAAGCTATGTTCCGCACTATGGCCCCCTTCAACAACTTTCTTAATGAGATATTCGATGATTACGACAACTAACAAAATAAAACTTATGAAAAAATCACTTTTCCTATTTGCCTTTTTTTTGACGGCATGTAGCCAGACTCTGCTGGCCGACCATGTAGATATTTGCTGGCCGATGGGCGACATCAACAACCTCTCTGACTCGACAGTCACAGCTGGCTCCGATGCTTTCGTCACGCCCTCTTTCCTGCTTGGCAGCAAGATTTCTGCCACTGGCACCAAGATTGCCCCCGACGTCTCTTCCGGCTTTACAGCCATCAACTACGAGCCAACCCTCGTAATGCTAACCCCGACAACCCGCGTGGAGCAGAAGACCACCGGACATCAGGTGTCCTTCAGAATCAAACCCACAGACGGCCATACTTTCAAACCTACCACTATCGAGTTCGATGCAGCCAAATGCGGCACCGATGGCGGCAACTTCGATGTCTATATCCGCAATGGGGCTGCAGCTGAAAAAGCCATCGCCACAGCTGTTTCACCCGCTCGCAATCGCATTGACGCCAGCAACAGCACCGGCAAGAGCCATCACGTCTATCAAATCTCCGACCAGCTCGTGGATGCAGGCAAAACCTTTCAGCTTATCCTCTACATCTATAATCTCAACGGACAGGACGTAGAAAACCCAAAGAGCATTGGTTTCAACAATGTAACCATCAGCGGCGAGACCGACGAACCGATTTATGACGCTTCTCATTACTTCACTTCTGTGTCTTGCTCTGCAGGCAACCTGCTCGCCAGCATCGCCAGTTTGAAAAACGGTGAGAGCACGTCGTGGCCAACTAAAATCTACGGCGACCCCACCGACCTTGCCGTGACCGCTGCCGCAGGCTATACCGCCACCATATCCTATGCTAATAAATACATCACCGTAGCTGCCCTCAAAAACGGTAAGGAGGTGTTCTCTGTAAGCATACGATTCACCGTGTCCCACCTCTCACCCAGAGGCGAGGCCAAACCTCTCAACCGTGGCCTCTTGGCTGTAAAGACCAGTGCTGGCATTCTAGTAAGTTGGCGCTACCGCATCGCTGACCAGACATCTAAGCCCCGTTTCAGACTCTACAGAAACAACCGCCTCGTAGGCTCGAACCCCATCACAGAGCGTACCAATTATCTTGACACTGGGGGAGCCACAACAGCCACATACAGACTCGAAGTTCTCGATGCCAGCGGCAACATCATCGAGACCGAAGAAACGAAACCATGGTCCGACCAGACTAAATACATCACTCTCCAGGGTGGCGCGCCCACCGACCCGACATCTGCCAACGCCACCTACACTCCTAATGATGCCTCATTCTGTGATATGGATGGCGACGGCGAATACGAAATTATCCTGAAATGGGCTCCCAGCAACGAGAAGGATGCCGCCAGCAACGGAACCACATCACCCGCATTCTATTCATGCTATAAGATGGACGGCACACGCCTCTGGATGATGCATACCGGACATAACATGTTCAACTCTGCCCACACCACACCATTCATCGCCTGGGATCTCGATGGCGACGGCTATGGAGAGTTCATGGTGAAAACTGCTCCCGGAGCTGTTGATGGCGAAGGCAACTACGTCCTCATGGACGGCGACGACCCTAATGTAAACCTGAAAAGTGACAGAGGCAAGCAAGACCACGGTTCGGAATACATCTCCTTGTTCGACGGCATCACAGGCGCTGAGTTGAAGACCATAAAATATCACACGGCTTACGCCGACGAGACCACCTCTTTCTGGGGTGATAGCAAGCAGAACCGTTCAGAGCGCTATCTGGCAGCCATAGCTTGGCTCGATGGAGAGGATGCCAATCCCTCGGCAATCTTCGCTCGCGGCTACTATAGTGGGTGTAAAATCGGAGCCTACGACTGGGACGGCGAAGAATTGACCATGCGCTGGCTACACCGAGGTGAGAGTGCTGGCAAAGGCACTGTAACCTATGCTAACGGTAAGGTTACCAACCTAACTAAAACGGTCTATGGCGAAGGCGCACACTGGATATCCGTAGGTGATGTCACGGGCGACGGCCGACAGGAAATCCACTACGGCTCGGGCGCACTCAAACCCGATGGTACTACGCTCTATCGCACTGGATTCGGTCACGGCGACGCCCTCCACCTGAGTGATTTCATACCCTCGCGTCCGGGACTCGAAATATTCATGGCTCACGAACATAAGCCCTACGGTGTGGACCTGCGAGATGCGGCCACAGGAACAATCATCTTCCGCACAGAGGCTAGCGGAGACACAGGCCGCGGACTGATGGCACACTTCAATCCAGAGGCTCCCGATGCCTACTGGCAGTCGAGCGCCAGCGCAGACCTATTCGATACAGGCCAGAATATAATCGCCTCAAACATCTCCCACGGAGGCGGCGCCAGTCTCAACAACCGCATCTACTGGAACGGCACTCTCGCCGACGATTTCTATGATAAGAGTGTACTCGAATACTGGAACACAGAAAACAGCGGATTCTGGCGTATGCAGGTAAACGGTACAAACTACACCGCCGGCAACCTAAACAACTATTCTAAGTACAACCCATGCGTGCTCGGAGATTTGCTCGGTGACTGGCGCGAGGAGATAGTCAACTGGACACAGTCTGGCACCGACTTCCAACTCGTAATCAACGCCACCGATTACGAGACTGAATATATTGTTCCCCATCTCATGGACAATTACGCTTACCGCGCACAGGTAATTAACCAGAACTGCGCATACAACCAGCCGCCCCATCTCAACTATTGCCTCATTGACGCTTACACCATCGAGCGCACTGTTCCGCAGAGCGGATGGGATTTAATCTACGCACCTTACTCCATCCTCGTTCCTGAAGGAGTGACTGCCTATAACGTCTCTGGTGTTAATGCAGTAGAAGACACTGTCCGCGCCTCTGCCATCAAGGGGACAGCAGTCATACCAGCAGGCACTGCGGTGGTCTATAAGGCCAACGCCGGTCAGACCGTGCGCTTCCGTCCAACCACCATGACAGCTTCAAAAATCACTAAGACATATCTCAAAGGCTGTTCTGTGGATAGTGTAATCGTAAGCAATGATGACAAATATGAGTGCTACTACACCTTCCGCGTAGATGAAAAGACTGGCGCCGTTGGTTTCTTCAAAGTCAAGGAACCGACCACAATACCGGCCTATACCCCTTGGCTGCGTGTCAAAGGCACAAGCACCAACGAGCCCCTTGAGCAGTACTTCTGGACCAAGGAAGGAATCCCCGCTTCAGTCACATCACACCCCGCCGTCACCTCTCCCAATGATATTTATGACCTCTCGGGGCGTAAGATAGAGGAGGGTAGCATGAAGCCCGGTAAGATATACATAGTCAACGGGGAAAAACAAAAGAGATAACCACGTTGCTCCCGTCTGCTAGCCCTTTGTTTGCTTTTAGCCTTAGCCTTAACCATTGGTGTTAAAGCTAAGGCTATTTCTTTAGCTAGGATTCGTCCTTCAGCCGTTTACCTTTTAGCCGTTATCATTAAAAGTTTGGGGGGGGCCGTTAGCATTAAGGTTAGCATTACGGTTAAGGTTAGCGTTGGTATTAGCATCTATAGATATACTTACAAGTCCAATAATAGCGGTATTTTGTTTTTTTGTTCTTTTTTTTGAAAAAAAACTTGGTGACATCATACAAATACGATACTTTTGCGGAAATTCCCAACACACTTTTTGGGACCATATTTTGTTTAACATCAAACATTAAGGATTATGAGAATCAAAACATTTACTACCTTATTCCTTGTGTTATTTTCCTTGCAGTCAATGGCACAGGATGTTCCCAACGGCAACTTTGCCAACTGGGAAGAGCGCAACCTACCAGCAGAGATGGGAGGCGGCAGCTATGCCAGTCCTTCAGGCTATTGGGACTCCTTCAATATCTTGGCTCCAGGCTGCGTGACAAAGACCGAGGGCCGCACCGCTGGCTCCACAGCTGCCCTGCTGGAATCCAAGACTGTAGATATGTCAGTGGCTGGAATGAATGGAGAAATCTACACTACATCGCTGCTGGCCACATGCAACTTTCTCGGGAAGATGGGTGGAGGTGCTGTGGAAGAAGGCATACCATGCAGTTCTGTCCCGGCGCGTTATCTCACCTTCTGGTACAAGTACCAGCCCGTAACCAAAGACACAGCGCAGGTATTCATCCAGTTCAATGAAGATCTGGCTGTAGTGCAAGATGTCACCCGCACAGTCAAGTTCCGCCAGAAGATTTCCCAGGCTGCTTCAGACTGGACCTTCGGCTACATTGACCTCAGTGTAGATGAAGATGGCATTAGTCCCAACAATCTCAATTGGAACATAAAGGCTTATTTCATTGACATCACTTCAAGTATTAGTGGCCTTAGTAGCAGCACAGAAGGTCGTGGAGCATCCGTTCCTGGTTCCAAACTGTGGATCACTGACTTGCAGTTCTCTAACACCCCTTCTAGTGTTCAGAACATACTGTCAGACCCCGCCTCACAGACTCGCTACAACCCAGTTGGACAGCGCGTAAACAAGAACTACAAAGGCGTTGTCATATTTAAGGGCAAGAAGATACTGCAGAAGTAGAGTAAAAGGGGCGGTTCCCCTGTAAGCCACTAAAAACATTCAAGGAGATTCGTAAGCAGACGTAATCCACTCGATTACCTCACCCGCGAATCTCCCTTTTTATTTATGCAAATCCCCATTTGCCAGCCTCCCCGCACAGCCCATATATCTTACATTTTTCTTCTTCTTACATGTGAAAATTCTCTATTCCCGTTTTTGGGGGAGAGAATTTTAAAATGGAGAATATATAGTTACAATGAATTCGGTATGACATCCTTTAAGTGGTTTCTCTGCCAGTTCGAGCATGCCTCCCTGTTGAATCATCATCCTTCGACTGAGAGTAAGTCCGATGCCACTGCCACGGCGTTTGGTAGTGAAGAATGGGATGAAGAGTGACGGGCGGTTTTCGGCAGGGATGGGCAGGCCATCATTTCCAATGTATAGGAAGACATGGTTATTTGCAGAGGGTTTGTTTAGTGCTATCAACATTTTATGAGCATCAGCTTCTATGGCATTCTTTGTCAGGTTCATAAACACCTGTCTAAGCATGCCTGCATCCGCTATCCTGTTGTAGGCATCACGGACGACCTGCAGATTACTTCCATGCGCAAGGATAAGGCTTCGTCATCTTGTTGGTGTCTTATGCCAAAGCTGAATTCAGCACCGGTAGGAATATCAGGAATGCGGATAAGATATATCTTCTTGGTACTGGCGACATGTTTGGTTTGACGCTGGATACACCAGTGGAGTTCCTGCACCAATTACCTGAGATTGAGTCTTGGACAAGAATGGCTAATGGCACGCTTTCAGATGTCGTTGTTGGCGATGACTATTATAAGATATCATCTGTCTTTATCGACTCCACATTTTTCCATTTGTTCGATTATCAGTTGACAGGATGCAGCCGCCAACAAGTACTGACAAGTGAAGACGAAGTGCTTGTCTCAGCATCTTTTGCCTATAAAGCCTTCGGTCGGGAGAATGCCATAGGAAAGAAAATAAAAGTCGGCAACGAGTATTATACCATCAGCGGTATTGTGTAAGACTTCGGGCGCCATGACCTATTCACGGAGACCGATATCTTCTTCAGCATCAAGAAGGCCTATGACTACTATCAGCGAATGGATAATTTCGGTAATACGCAGACGTTTCTTACACTGAAGCCCAATGCAAAGCCTGAAGCAGTTGCCGGTAAACTGCTGGATAAATACCTGAAATACTGGCCATAGTTTTATGCCAAGGACGGAAGTGAGGGTGCTATTATTGGGGGTCTTCACTTACTCGATTCGATGATGCGTATTTCTCGTCGCTCGAGCGTTACGGCGTACTTAAGAATGGTAATAAGACGCTGGTGCAGGTATTATTGATTGTAGCACTCATTCTCCTGGTTTCGGCCTGTTTCAATTACGTGAATCTGACCATAGCCCTCACCGGTAAGCGTGCCAAGGAGATGACCATGCGGAGAGTATTGGGTGAGCGGACCAGGGGAGTATTGCTACGTTATTTAATGGAAGCCCTGTCGTTCGCTGTTTTCTGTTTCATCATGGGTTATGGATAGCCCGTATGTTCAGGCCAATGTTCGAAGGATGGCTTACTACAAGCATTCCCCTTATGCCCGACCTTCCGTCAGTAGTGATAACCGTTATACCCTTGTTGGTCATCTCATTGATTTCAAGTATGCTACCTGCCATGCTGGTACTTCATTTCAAGCCAGTCGATGTGGTGAAAGGAAGTTTCCAGTTAAAAAAAATGGTGTTCAGCAAGGCATTTATCGTTGCACAGAATGTCATCAGTATGTGCCTGATAGCCGTTGCCATCACCATAACCCTGCAGATACACCATCTGCTGACTTTGCCACTTGGCTATCAGACAGACAATCTTATATACATCGAGGCATGGGATATCGGCTACAACTCAGAACGACAAGACATCTTGCGTCAGCAGTTACTCGCCCTGCCACAGGTGGAGGCTGTCGGTAAGGCTGGGGGTCTGCCTTTCAGGACCTCAAGCAACAGCTTAGTTGATGCTCAAGGCAAAAAGTCGTGGATCTATTATTCTTCAATGGATACCACAGCCTTCCGTCTGTTGGGCTTCCATATAGTAGAGCAGTTCAGTGCTCCTACAGACAGTCTGTGTTATATTGACCAAGAGGCACAGCAACGCTATAACATTTCTGCA
>JAILPK010000020.1 GCA_024699495.1 Bacteroidaceae bacterium
CCCCTGCAGCGAAGATAATCATCGTCAGAATCGCCAAGAATATTTTCCTGTTCATATATCTGTTTCATAATTTCGCCTGCAAAGATAATACTTTTTTTTTGATTGAAAGACTTTTTCAAAAAAAATGAAGCCCGCGGCGGCCGGCCGGCCGGCCGATGTATGATGTAATATGGAATATGGAAGATGTGTATAAGATGGATGATGTTTGATGGATGATGGATGATGTGTATAAGATGGATGATGTTTGATGGATGATGTTAGATGGATGATGTGTATAAGATGGATGATGTTTGATGGATGATGGATGATGTGAGGCTCGCGCGATGAAGCGGCCAAGGGCGGCTCTACTATGTAATATGGAATATGGAATATGGAATATGTAGGGCTGGCGCGATGAAGCGGCGGAGGCCGCGGTTCATGGTTAATGGTTAATGGTTCATGGTTGGGCTGGCGCGATGAAGCCGCGATGGGCAGGGGGAAGCTGATGGCAAAACAATCAGCCGCAATAAACGCTAGGAATGGCTAGCAAAGCTAGAAGAGATAGCAAAGATAGAAAAACTAGGAGAGCTAGAGAAGATAGGAAAGCTAGCAGAGCTAGAGAAGATAGCAAAGCTAGAGAAGATAGCAAAGCTATAATGGATAGAATGGATAGAATGGATAGAATGGATAGAATGGTTAGGAAAGATAGAAGCGCTATAAGAGTTAGAAAGATTAGCGGGGCTAAGGCGTAAAGTAAGCAAAAGGCTAATGGAGCTTGCCATTAGCCTTTTGGTTTGTCCGCGAATTGGGGCGGATGTTATGGGGGGTGAAGGTCAGAACTTGTAGCCTAAGGTGAAGGTGAGGTTATGGCGGCTCAAATCCACTTCTACTGGCTGTAGTGAGCCTGCGGATGAGCGTACGAACTGATCTTCGTGGAGTGCGTCAGATGATGTCTGGTAATAATCGTCGAATGCATAGAAGTCGCCTTTCTGATGGCGGTATTTATATGCCATGTCAGCGAACCAATGTTTGCCCTGCCAGCCAAGACCGCAAGTGAAGATATTCGTTGCGCCGAGATTAGTGAAGTCCGTTCCCAGTTGGTAGTTCATTGCTTCGGAGAAGTTGTCCTGTGAGAGGCGTGCGTCGCTCTTAAATGGTTTGCTGTAGAAGTTGTAGCCGGCGCGCAGTGCGATGTGCTTGGAGGGTTTGAATTCGAATCCAGCGCGTATGTTGTGCACGCCCTTTACGATGTTGTTGGTCAGCATATTTACGGAGCGGTCCTTGTCCATGGCCAGTGAGGCTGTGGTGCCCCAGTAGTCCTGGTAAACTCTGCGCGGGTAGCCCATCTTGGTTCTGTTGTTAAGGGAGAACTCGTAGTCGATATCCCATGCGAAGCTCTTGCCCACAGTGGAGCCGATGCCAACGCGGAATTTCCATGGTGAATTGAGGTTATACTCGAGATAGTTGTCGTCGAGGCTGTTGTAAGTCTCGGCCTCGGGTGTATAGTAATAGCCGCCGGTGGTATTCTCGTTGTATTTCCACATGCTGTAAACGGTGGTATAGGACTTGTCCTTGGTGAGGGTGTAGAATGTGGGGGACTCGAGGGCGATGCCAATGCGGAGGGAATTTTCTTCGAAAGGATAGATGATAGTTCCCAGTTTGAAGTTGATGCCTGCACCGCTGATATGTTCTTCTGAATTCAGAGTGTAAGTCTGGTTGTAGTCGGCGTCCGTCTCAGCCATCAGAGAGCCGTCAGAATAAGCGCCGATGCGATGTTCGACATAAGAGCTGAAGCTGGAATAATTCAGGAAGTCCACCCCGATGGTCAAACCGTAATAGTAGCGGTCCTGATGATTCATGGCGAAGTTGATGTCGAGTCCGTAGAGGTTGCCGCTTGTGGTTCGGAAATAGGAGTTGTCTGTGGTCTGGAATCCCAGTTTTGTGCCGTCGGCTGCATACACATCATACAAGCCGTAATAGTAGCTGTCGCGCAGGAAGGCATTGGGGTTGAGGTTATCCCAGTAGTCGGATGCGATTCCCGCGAGCTGAGCAACCTGTGAGAGGCCTCCGAGCCCTGCCTGGTTGGCGAAGAGAGAATGGTTGAAGTCTATTTTCTTCTGGAAGTTAAGCCCAAAAGTGAGGCGTTTCAGATTTTCTCCGTTGACATTCATCGGAGCTACGAATCCGACCTGATCGAAGGAGTAATGTGCTTTGTCATCGCCTGGTAGAGGTTCTTCTTTCTGAATCAGGGCTCCCATTCCGACGGAGAAATACCCCTTTCTGATGAGTGCCGTTCCGGCGGGGTTGCTGCTGATTGACGAGATGTCAGCTCCGAGAGCTCCCATGGCGCCTCCCATTCCGACGTATCGGGCAGTGCCATTGATATCAGAGGTGTTGGATATGCGGTCGTTGGTGTATGTATCCTGAGCCACGGCAGGCAGGGCTGCGCATGCGAGAATTACGAGAGAAAATATATTTTTCATATCATTGTTTTGATTTATGGTTACTCACCGTGTTAAATATATCTGTGTAAGCGGGAATCTGTCCGGAGGGAGCAGAAGCGGGATATCAACGGCCGCGTCCGCCTCCGCCGCGGCTGCCTCCGCCTCCGCCGCGTGAGCTGCCTCCGCCGAATGAGCCGCCTCCGCGTGAGCTGCCTCCGCCGAATGAGCTGCCTCCGCGAGAGCTTCCTCCAGAGGAGCTGAATGAGCCTACAGAACTGCGGGTGCTGCTGGAGCTGGATGAGGTGGTAGTGGTCCGTGACGTCGAGGTGGCAGAAGAGCCTCGGCTGAATGAGCCACGCTGTGATGTGCTGGTGGTTGTTGCTGTGCGCTGCGAGGGGCGTCCGCCTCCGCGGCTGTAAGTGCCCGTTGAGGAGCGTCCGTAGCCAGTGGCACCGCGCCCTGCGGCTCCGCGGTTGCCCCAGCCTGCAGAACTGACACCAGTGCGAGTGTTACCGCGCCCTGTGTGTGCAGCATGTCCGCCGCCGTGGTAGTAGCCGCCGTGGTAGTAGCCGCCGTAGTAAGGCCATCCGTAATTCCATGAATACCATCCATAAGGGCGATGCCATCCATAGTAACCCCAGTTCCAGCTGAATCCCCATCCGGAATGCCAGAAGGGGTCATAGTAGTAATCCCAGTAGAAGGGGTCCCAGGGGTCATAGACGCAAGACCAATAGTAGGGTGAATGATAGAAACCGCTGTAACCGAAGCGTCCGAGTCGGCGCGTTATGGCGTAGTCCTCGCCGTCGCCATAGCCCTCGGAATATCCGGCTGCATAGGCTTGGTTGATGAGGCCTGTGGAATCAGCTATGGAGCAGATGGAGTCGTCGTACTGATATCTGGCGGCGTAAGCTCCGCGACGGTTGTACTCGTCAACATTACGCAGAGAGCCAGAGCCGTAGGAGGCTGCGTCGTCGTCATAGACTATCTCAACATTGTGCGGTTCGGTGAGCAAGACACTACTCGTAGTCTTCGCCTTCTTCTTGGGGACGAAATACATATCGTCGTCCTGGGCCTGAACTGTCAGGGGGAGGACCAACAGCATAGCTGCGAGGATGTGGTTATAACGTATCATAGTATTTAAGTCTTAAGTTATACAATATACTTTTTCTTCTGTTTTTTCTATGCTGCAAAGGTCGTTCTATATTTACATACAGCAAAAGGAAAAACCCTAAAAACCAAGGGGAGAACCCCTATAAAATGTTCTATATGGTTGTTTTTACGTGGCAAAAGTAGGTATTCAGCGTCAGAAAAACAACAAAATCAACAAAAAACAAATTCAATTAAGAAAAATTGCCTATCTTTGCAACAATTTTGGATATAACCCATAATAATATATTTAATTTTAAACAAAAATAAGAAGATGAAAGCATTTGTTTTCCCCGGTCAGGGGGCACAATTTCCCGGGATGGGCAAAGACCTCTACGACAACAACCCCACAGCCAAGTCGCTTTTTGACAAGGCAGACGAGATTCTCGGTTTCAAGATCACCGAAATAATGTTCAACGGGACTCCCGAAGAGCTGAAACAGACGAAGGTGACGCAGCCGGCTGTGTTCCTGCACTCGGTAATCACAGCCATCTGCATGGGAGAGGATTTCCAGGCAGACATGGTAGGCGGCCACTCTCTGGGCGAGTTCAGCGCTTTGGTAGCCTCGGGAGCATTGTCGTTTGACGAAGGACTGCGTCTGGTAAGTGCCCGTGCGCAGGCTATGCAGAAGGCCTGCGAGGCCAAGCCCTCGACGATGGCCGCAATCATCGGTCTCGACGACGAGACTGTGGAGCGCATCTGCAAGGAGGTGTCAGCCGAGGGCGGTGTGTGTGTGCCCGCCAATTACAACAACCCCGGGCAGCTGGTGATCAGTGGCACTGTGGAGGCAATCAATGCAGCCTGCGCAAAGCTGAAGGAAGCAGGTGCCAAGCGCGCTTTGCCGCTGGCAGTAGGCGGTGCATTCCACAGCCCTCTGATGCAGCCGGCCAAGGACGAGCTCCAGGCAGCCATCGAGGCCACGGAATTCCACACTCCCAAATGTCCTGTATATCAGAATGTGGACGGGAAGGCACACACCAACCCCGAAGAGATCAAGCAGAACCTCATAGCACAGCTGACTGCAAGCGTACGCTGGACGCAGGAAGTGCAGAATATGATTGCAGCAGGCGCCACCGACTTCACAGAGTGCGGCCCCGGCAAGGCGCTTCAAGGCATGATAGCTAAGATTGCCAAGGGCAACGAGGCTGTTACGGCCCACGGCGTAGAATAATAATGAAAAGGCTTTTTCTCATAGTAAGCATGGCTGTCTGGGCTATGCATATGTACCCCCAATCAATGCAAAAAGACAAAATCATCATCTATCAGGTATTCACGCGTCTGTTTGGTTCGGATGCCAATGTCAACCAGCATAACGGCGACAAGGCCACCAACGGCTGCGGAACGATGTCTGACTTCTCCGCGAAAGCTCTCGGCGAAATCAAGAAGCTTGGAGCAAACTATATCTGGCCAACGGGAATTATAGAGCATGCCACTCAGACGGACTATTCTGCCTACGGCATTGCCCGCGACCATCACGCCATAGTGAAGGGGAAGGCCGGCAGCGCCTATGCCATAAAGGACTACTACGATGTGGACCCGGACATAGCGACGAGTGTGCCCGGGCGTATGAAGGAGTTTGAGCGCTTTCTGGCAAGGACCCACAAGGCCGGTCTGAAGATGATAATCGACTTCGTGTCCAACCATGTCGCGCGCCAATATCATTCTGACGCATGTCCGGAAGGCGTTGAGGACCTCGGCGCATCCGACGACAAGAACAAGGCTTTTTCTGCGGAGAATAATTTCTATTACGCCGTGGGAGAGCAGCTCTCTGCCGATTTCGACCTGCGTCAGGATGAGCAGGATGCTTATTATGAGTTCCCGGCCCGCGCCACCGGTAATGACAACTTCTCATCCCACGCCCGCCGCGACGACTGGTATGAAACAGTAAAACTGAATTATGGCGTAGATTACGTCAACGGGCGTGCAGCGCACTTCGCCCCCGTCCCCTCGACATGGCAGAAGATGCTTGACATCCTGAAATTCTGGGCATCGAAGGGCGTTGACGGTTTCCGCTGCGACATGGCGGAGATGGTTCCTGCGGAGTTCTGGGGCTGGGCTATACCCAAGGTGAAGGAGAATCACCCCGACTTACTGTTTATAGCCGAGGTATATAACCCCAACGAATACCGCAGATATATCAACGAAGGCAAATTCGACTATCTCTACGACAAGGTGGGGCTCTACGACACTCTGCGCGCTGTAACCTGCGGCAAGAGCAACGCCACCGCGATAACAGGCTGCTGGCAGGCTGTGGAAGATATCCGCGACCACATGCTCAATTTCCTCGAGAACCACGATGAGCAGCGCATCGCCTCCGACTTCTTTGCCGGAGATGGCGAGCGCGGACGCGCCCCTATGCTGGTGTCAGCATGCCTCTGGCAGAACCCGATGATGGTTTATTTCGGTCAGGAGCTGGGCGAACGTGGTATGGACGAGGAAGGATTCAGCGGGCGCGACGGGCGCACCACAATCTTCGACTACTGGACTGTATCCACAATCAGCCGATGGCGTAACAAAGGTAAGTTCGACGGGCGTAAGCTGACCCCACAAGAGACTGAGCTCCAAGCATTTTACTCGAGACTCTTAAACCTCTGCAATAACGAAAAGGCATTGAAGGCGGGCAAGTTTTTCGATTTGATGTATGTGAACCCGAGGAGCGGTCATTTCAACCCCAGCCGCCATTACGCCTTCGCACGGACGGCGGGCAAGGAGATGATAATCGTGGTTGCTAATTTCGACGACACCCCGGTGGACATGCATCTGTCATTGCCCCGCCACATGTTCGAACTTTACAACATCGCGCCGGCAAGCCAGAAGAAAGCCACCGACCTGCTGACAGATAAGTCAATGACTATCGCATTCACACCGGACGAGCCCGTGGAGGTGAAGGTGCCAGCCCTCGGAGGCGTGATGCTCAAACTAAAACTCTAAGACCCTCAGGCAAAAGCCCTCGAAACAGGCCTTCAGGCAAAAGCCTCGAAACAGACCTTCAGGCAAAGCCTCGAAACAGACCTTCAGGCAAAGCCCTCGAAACAGGCCTTCAGGCAAAAGCCTCGAAACAGGCCCTCAGGCAAAAGCCTCGAAACAAACCCTCAGGCAAAAGCCTCGAAACAGACCTTCAGGCAAAGCCTCGAAACAGACCTTCAGGCAAAGCCTCGAAACAGACCCTCAGGCAAAGCCTCGAAACATAAAAACAACAGACAGACATGTCCTTCTCAATAATATACGTAGCGCTAATCCTCGTGTTTATGCTGTTTGCATTGATGCGGGAATACCTGCGTCCGGGCCTTGTGCTTTTCACGGCAGTAGTCTTACTCCTCGTGGCTGGCATCATCACCCCGGAAGAGGCTATAAAAGGCTTCTCAAACAAGGGCATGATAACCGTAGGATTGCTATATCTGGTCAGCGAGGGAGTGCGCAAGAGCGGCCTGCTGGAACGCATCGTATTCAGGATGCTCCCGAAGAAAAAGGCTAACATAACCAATGCAGGGCTCCGCTTCTACCCTATCGTCTCCTTCATCTCGGCATTCTTCAACAACACCCCGGTGGTTGTGATATTCGCCCCGATGATAAAGAACTGGGCACGGAAAATGAAGCTCCCGCCAACCAAATTCCTCATCCCGCTGTCTTACGCCACAGTAATCGGCGGTATCTGCACGCTGATAGGCACAACCACGAACCTCGTTTTACATGGTATGCTTATCCAGGAGCATAAGGACGAGGTGACGGCAGCGGCCGACGGCGCCTCAGAGGGGATATTGATGCGCTTCGGAATAGACGGCATCCCGATGTTCGAACTGACCAAAGTGGGTGTGTTCATCGCGGTGGCCGGTCTGATTTATCTTATATTCTTCTCGCGCTATCTGCTGCCCGACAACCGCCATTCAGAAGAGGAGGTTGAAGACCTGGACATCGCTCCGGGCATGACCCGCCACGAGGTTCTGCTCGGCAACCGCTTCCCGGGCCTGGGCAAGACACTGCATGAATTTGACTTTTTCCGCCATTACGGAGCCCATGTGCGGGCCATCTGCAGGGGCGGCCGAGTGCTCGAGGGGGATTTCATGAACATGCGCATGACGCACGAGGATACGCTCATCGTGGATGCCGACGACTCCTTTATGAAGAGTTGGGGCGAAAGCCGCGTATTCTGGATGATCAACCGCGTCGGTGACTACGAGCCTCCGATGAGCAACAAGAAGCGTTGGCTGGCTCTGGTGCTTCTTATATTAATGATTATAGGAGCCACAGTAGGTGAGTTAGGTCCGGTAAAAGAGTGGCTGGCAGCGCAGCCCTTTGTGCAGGAATACATGCCCGCCCTGAAGCTGGACATGTTCTTCTTCGTGTGCATAACGACAGTGATCATGGCTTGGACACGGCTGTTCTCCCCGCGGAAATACACCAAATACATGTCGTGGGATGTGCTCATAACCATAGCATGCGCCTTCGCCATATCCACCGCTATGACCCACTCCGGCTTTGCCGACCTGATAGCCGGATACATCATATCCCTCACCGACATAGTGAAGGGGTCGGACTACGGAATATTCATCATCCTGGCTGCCCTGTTCCTGATTACCAATATCTTCACCGAACTCGTGACGAACAACGCAGCGGCGGCGCTGGCCTTCCCGCTGGCTCTGGCTGTGTCAGAAAGGCTGGACATGAACCCCATGCCCTTCGTGGTGTGCATCTGCTTTGCCGCCAGCGCCTCATTCAGCACTCCGATAGGCTATCAGACGAATCTCATTGTGCAAGGAGTAGGCGGCTATAAATTCAAGGACTTCCTGAAGGTGGGCCTGCCCATGAATCTTATTGTTTTCATTCTCTCGGTGATTCTTATTCCGATATTTTATAATTTGATTTAGCCAACCCCATGGACAACAATATTTATCCCATATATGACAAGATGCTCAGCCGCTCTGACAAAGAACAGCTTCTCGGACAGAGAGGAGTGATGATATGGTTCACCGGACTGAGCGGCTCGGGGAAAAGCACGATAGCCCTGGGCGTGGAACGGGAGTTGCACAGCCGCGGCATCCTCTGCCGGATACTCGACGGCGACAATATCCGTTCGGGAATCAACAGGAATCTCGGATTCAGCGCCGGCGACCGCCATGAGAATATCCGGCGCATCGCCGAAATCGGTAAGCTGTTTGTAGATACAGGCATAGTAACTCTCGCGGCCTTTGTCTCCCCCACGGAAGAATACAGGGCTCTGGCGCGGGATATAATCGGAGAGGAGGACTTCAAGGAGGTATATGTATCCACCCCTCTGGAAGAATGTGAACGCCGGGATGTGAAGGGTCTGTATGCCCGCGCACGGCGCGGCGAAATCAATGACTTCACCGGAATCAGCGCACCCTTTGAAGTGCCATCCTCGCCGGCGCTGAGCCTCGACACCTCTGTGCTACCGCTGGAGGAGAGTGTCAGAAGAGTGGTCCAATTAATCACCGCCGACAGCAAAACATAGCCGCCCACGGCAAAAACAAACCGCAGGACTGCTGACCGCAACATCTGAAAGCATAAGACATCTGAAAGACAAGGACCGCAAGCATAAGACATCTGAAAGCATAAGACATCCGAAAGCATAAGGCATCTGAAAGACAAGGACCGCAAGCATAAGGACATCTGAAAACATAAGGCATCTGAAAGCATAAGACATCCGAAAGATAAGGCCCGCAAGCATAAGGACATCTGAAAACATAAGACATCTGAAAACATAAGACATCTGAAAGCATAAGACATCTGAAAGCATAAGACATCTGAAAGACAGATACATAGATATAATCAGAACATACATATATATATAAATAAGTAATAAACATCCATAATCATAATGACAGAATATCATCTTTCCCACCTTCAGGAACTCGAAGCCGAAAGCATACATATCATCCGTGAGGTGGCTGCTGAATTTGAGAACCCCGTGATGCTCTACAGCATCGGCAAAGACAGCAGCGTAATGGTTCGTCTGGCTGAGAAGGCCTTTGCTCCGGGCAAAGTGCCATTCCCGCTAATGCATATCGACAGCAAATGGAAGTTCAAGGAAATGATTCAGTTCCGAGATGAGTATGCAAAAAAATACGGTTGGAATCTGATTGTGGAATCGAACATGGAAGCATTCAACGCCGGGGTCGGCCCATTCACCCACGGCTCGAAGGTGCACACCGACCTGATGAAGACCAAAGCCCTGCTCGACGCGCTAAACAAATACAAGTTCGACGCAGCCTTCGGAGGAGCCCGCAGAGATGAGGAAAAGAGCCGCGCCAAGGAACGCATATTCTCCTTCCGCGACCAGTTCCAGCAGTGGGACCCAAAGAACCAGCGTCCCGAACTCTGGGATATATATAATGCACGCATCCACAAGGGTGAGAGCATCCGCGTCTTTCCCCTATCCAACTGGACCGAACTGGATATCTGGCAATACATCAGGCTGGAGAAAATTCCCATTGTGCCTCTGTATTTTGCAAAAGAACGCCCCTGCGTGGAGATAGACGGCAACATCATAATGGCCGACGATGAGCGTCTGCCCGAGCAATACCGGCCACTGATCAAGCCCCGCATGGTGCGCTTCCGCACACTTGGCTGCTGGCCTCTGACCGGAGCTGTGGAAAGCAGCGCCACGACGATTGAGGAAATCGTGGAGGAGACGATGACCACGCACAAGAGTGAGCGCACGACACGCGTTATAGACTTCGACCAGGAGGCTTCAATGGAACAAAAGAAACGAGAGGGATATTTTTAGACTATGACAGATTCTTCCGCCGATATTGCCGCCTTGCAGGTGGATGAGAGACAACTCACCCGACAGGCTCTGTGGGAACGCAAGCTGCTTGACTTCAGCCTGCGCAACAGCTTGTTGAACACGCGCTTCGGGAAACGCGCCCTGCTGCTGGATATCCATGACGTAGCTCATCTTGAAGACCGTCTGCAGATGGGTGACGGCTATAGCATTGCCCCGAAGGAGAGTTCAGAAGAAAGCAATAAAACCACGGACGCCGCCCCGGGGAGCCGGAATGAATCCCATATTCTCCCCACCACTCTCTCGCTATCGGAGCTGAAGCCGGTGGTTACCAACCTTTACCGCGGCGCGCGCACAGCGATGGAAGAGAATGGCGCCAACGCTCTGTTCATAGCCATCGGCATGCTGAAATGGTTTGTTACGGAAAAGAGTGACCAGCCACGTCTCGCGCCCATTCTTCTGCTGCCCGTGAATATAATCCGCAACGGGGCGGGCTTTCTTGTCAGGATGCGGGATGAGGAGACAATACTCAACATCACACTGATTGAGTTCCTGCGTCAGCAATACAAACTAAGCATCCCCGAGATTGAGGTGCTGCCTACAGACGACAACGGGGTGAATGTGTCCGGAATCTTTGACACAATCCGCAAAATCATTTCAGACCAGCCCCGTTGGGAGGTCATGGATGAGAGTGTTCTGGGCTTGTTCTCATTCAACAAGTTTGTGATGTGGAATGATATTCATGCAAATGCCGACCGCCTGCTGGAGAGCTCTGTAATAAGAAGTCTTGTCGAGCGCCGCCTGGCAGTGGAGGACAATGAAGCAGACATCGACGTTCACAAATTTGATTTACATGAAAAGCCGGATGCAGTGGCCACCCCCATCAGCGTGGATTCATCACAGCTCGAGGCTGTAATCGAGAGTGCGTCTGACAAGAGTTTCATACTCTACGGCCCGCCGGGAACAGGTAAGTCACAGACTATTACAAATATTATTGCGAACGCGCTGTACAAAGGGAAGCGAGTATTATTTGTGGCCGAGAAGATGGCCGCCTTGCAGGTGGTGCAGAAACGGCTCGCAAAAATCGGACTCGACCCATTCTGTCTGGAGCTGCATTCAAACAAAGTCACCAAAACTCATTTTCTGGAACAGCTGCAGCAGGCTCTCGACGTGACCCACGGGCATGTAAGCGAGAATTTCAGGCAGCGCTCGCAAGAACTGTATTCAGTAAGGAAACGCCTCAACGACTACATGCAGGCGGTTCATCATGCAGAGCCCGGAAGCCTCTCTCTGTTCAGTTGCATAGAGAGATATCTGACCCTGCCGGAGGTTCCGGCCATGGACTTCCCGATTGAACAGGCATGCAGCAAAAATCTTGCAGACCTGGAAAAGACAGTGAAATCCATTCAGGAGCTGGATGCCATCTTCAAGCTTGTGGGGCATCCGCATAATCACCCGCTCTCAGGCTTGTCGCCGTCGGACGACCACAGAGAAAGCCTCTCCAAGCTGGAGAATCTGCTGAGGCAGATGGAAGCAGCGCAAAAAAGCGGCTTTACAGGCAGTCCGGCAGAGCTGACTGCTGAATGGAGAGCAATCCAGAAGAAATGGTTTATACCGCGATTCTTTGCGACCAATTCGTTTCTGAAACGCATAAAAGCCATAGATTCCTCACTGACGAAGAGCGACATACCCGCATTCATCGACAGACTGAAGCAGACGGACGGCACAAGCTACGCCACCTGGCTTGAGAAAAAAGATGACTGGCGAGAATGGTTCAGATGGTCCTCCATGCGTGCAGAATGGATAGAGGATGGTTGGGAGCCAGTGGTGAATTATATCGAGGCTGGCCACAACACGTCGGACACGGCATGTGCTCTGCAGAGAGTAATCCTCAAGGAATGGGCGCTGAAGACTATAGACGGGAATGACGCCTTACGCAGTTTCAGCGGGGCAGCATTCGAGGACGTCATAGCGCGCTATAAGCAGTTGACCGAACATTTCCAACTGCTCACACAGAAAGAACTCTACTGCCGTCTGGCAGGCCGCATCCCATCAATAAGCATCGAGGCTGCGACCGGTTCGGAGGTGAACATTCTGAAACGCAACATCGCCAACGGCGGGCGCGGGACAAGCATTCGCCGCATAATAGAGCAGATCCCGAACCTGATGCCAAAGCTCTGTCCCTGCATGCTGATGAGCCCTATATCTGTGGCTCAGTTTATAGACCTGCGGTGGCCGAAGTTCGACCTCGTAATCTTTGACGAGGCCTCACAGATGCCTACATCAGAAGCAGTCGGGGCGATAGGCCGCGGCAAGTCGCTAATAGTGGTCGGCGACAACAAGCAGATGCCTCCGACCAGTTTCTTCAACACGCAGCAGGTGGATGACGAAGAGGCTGAATTCGACGACCTCGACAGCATTCTCGACGACTGCCAGGCGCTATCTATGCAAGCCCACTATCTGGCATTCCACTACCGCTCCAAGCATGAGTCGCTGATAGCCTTCTCCAATCAGGAATACTATGACGGCCGGCTCTTTACCTTCCCCTCTTCAGACGACCGCCTGCAGAAGGTCTCCCTGGTGCAGACCGAAGGAGTCTATGACAAGGGCGGCAAGCGCAGCAACCAGGCAGAGGCCGACGCTGTGGTGAAGGAGATAATACGCCGTCTGTCGGACGACGAACTGTCAAAGAGAAGCATCGGCGTGGTGGCATTCTCCATGGCCCAACAGAATCTCATTGAGGATGTGCTTATGGAAACGCTAAGCGACAAGCCGGAACTCGAGGCCCGCGCATTTCAATGTGAGGAGCCCATATTCATCAAGAATCTGGAGAATGTGCAGGGAGATGAGCGTGACATCATCTTATTCAGCGTAGGCTACGGCCCCGACAAGGATGGGAATGTAAGCATGAATTTCGGCCCGCTCAACAACCAAGGCGGAGAGCGTCGCCTGAATGTGGCAGTCACCCGCGCCCGGTATGAGATGATTGTATTCTCCACTCTGCGTTCGGATCAGATTGATCTCAAACGCAGTCAGGCTCTCGGCGTGGAAGGGCTGAAGAAATTCCTGAAATATGCTGAGAACGGCTCTCTGGACATCCAGACAGACAAAAGCAAGGGCGCAGGCGACAATGATGACTTCCCGATAGCGGAAAGCATCGCTTCAGAGCTCAGGAAGCTGGGGTACGATGCGACGCTTGGTGTGGGGCGCTCTCTGTTCAAGGTGGATGTGGCCATAGTAGATCCCGAAGATTCTGAAAGATACAAGCTGGGCATACTGATAGACAGCCGCTCGCGAAATGAGGTAAAGATTGCACGCGACCGCGAACTGACGCAACCGTCGGTGTTGCAGAATTTGGGTTGGCGTGTGATGCGAGTGTGGAGTGTTGACTGGTTCCAGCATCGCCAGCGGGTTATAGACAGCATTGTCCAGGCTTTGTCGGGTGATGCGCCAGCCGCTGCCAATCCGCTCAGTCTGAAAGCGCCCCAGATTGTCCAGGACAAGGTTACGACCTCCAAGCCGCCTGCTCTCAAGGGGAAAAGAGAGGGAAAACGTGACATCGACGAACTGCATGAGGTGGAGATTGACCGGATAGTGTATCAGGTGGTGAAGGAGCAGGTGGCGCTACCGCTTGATGCCATCAAACTGGCTGCCAACCGCATGCTGGGCTATCAGCGCCGGACTCCACGCATAGACAATGCCATCTCGCTCAGCGTGGGCAGACTGATAGCCAGCCACCTGATAATTAAAGAGGGCGATAACTATAAACTGAAAGATTTATAAAATCTATTTTCAAAATGGATAAGAAACTTGACATAAAAGCATATCTGGATGCTGATGAGAAGAAAGACCTGCTGCGCCTGCTTACGGCCGGAAGTGTCGACGACGGTAAAAGCACGCTCATAGGACGTCTGCTCTTCGACTCCAAGAAAATATACGATGATCAGCTGACCGCCTTGGAGCGCGACAGCAAGCGCGTGGGAAATGCCGGAGACAGCATCGATTATGCCCTGCTGCTCGACGGGCTCAAAGCAGAGCGCGAGGAAGGTATCACTATTGATGTAGCCTATCGCTACTTCTCCACGAACAAGCGCAAATTCATCATCGCAGACACCCCGGGGCATGAGCAATATACCCGCAATATGATAACGGGCGGTAGCACCGCCAATCTGGCCATTATCCTCATCGACGCACGCAAGGGGGTTATCACCCAGACGCGGCGCCACACATTCCTCGTTTCTCTGCTCGGGATAAAGCATATAGTCCTGGCGGTGAATAAAATGGATCTCGTGGGATTTGACCAGAATGTGTTCAACAATATAGTTACGGAATACCGCAAACTCACCGAACACCTGGGTATTGAGGATGTGACCTGCTTCCCGTTGTCCGCCCGAGAGGGGGATAATGTGGTTGAGAAGAGCGCCAACACCACGTGGTATGAAGGCCCTACCCTACTGGATTTTCTCGAGACCGTGCCCATTCACGCCGACCGCAACTTCAACGATTTCCGCTTCCCAGTGCAGTATGTCCTGCGGCCGGACCTCAACTTCCGCGGTTTCTGCGGTAAGATGGCCAGTGGCGTAGTAACGGTCGGAGATGAGGTCATGGCCCTGCCGTCGTTGAAACGCAGCCATGTCAAGAGTATTGTAACCTACGAGGGCGATATCAGGGAAGCGTTCCCGCCACAATCGGTAACAATAACGCTTGAGGACGAGATTGACATCAGCCGCGGCGAAATGATCGTCCATCCCGACAACGTTCCCTGCATCGGCCGCCACTTCACCTCAATGCTGGTTTGGATGGACGAAGAACCGATGGACACAGGCAAGCAGTTCTTCCTGAAACACAACACCAACACCACGAGGGCAACCATAGCATCAATACGCCACCGGGTTGATGTGAACACTCTGGAGGAGAAAGAAGGAAAGCCTTTCTGTCTCAATGAAATTGGGCAGGTGGATATCCTCACAGCCAAGACCCTCTTCTTCGACGCCTATGCCAAAAACCGCCAGACTGGTGCCTTCATCCTTATCGACCCGATAACGAATAACACCTCTGCCGTAGGAATGATTCTCGGGCCTCTTGATGAAAAATCTCTGGAGAATGACATCGTACCCACGATTGATATGTCTGCCTTAGGCATCTCTCCGGAGCATTTCGAGGCACTTGAGACAGCAGTAAAAGACCTTGCGCGCCAGGGACTGGAGGTCAGACTGATAAAATAAGACAGTATAAACACATATAAAATATAAATAAAAAGAAAGGCAGAAATGCCTGTCTGTAAGAATATGGGACTATTGAAGTTTGAAAATCTGCCTGTCAACACAATGGTTGGAGCCGACTGGAAAACATTTAACCAGCTCTGTGCCGATAACCATTACGACAAAGGTTACCAAACAAAATACTATCTGACAAAAAGCATCTGCCGACTGCTTTCGCTGCTTACACCCATCCAGGAGCGCAGATATCAGAAATTGCTGGCGGAAAAACCGTTGGAGCATGACCCGCTCTTCATCTTAGGGCATTGGCGTTCGGGCACCACATTTGTTCACAATATCTTTGCCCAGGACGAACATTTTGCCCACACAACAACCTACCAGACGGTGTTCCCGCATCTGATGATGTTCGGGCAGCCTTTCTTCAAGTTCATGATGAATATCTTCATCCCAAGCCACCGGCCGACCGACGGGATGGAACTGACTCCCGATTTACCGCAGGAGGAGGAATTTGCGCTTACGAACACCACGCCGTATTCATACTATGATTTCTGGTTCTTCCCAAAGCGGATGCTGGAATTCTGCGACAGATACCTCACCTTCGAGAAAATCACGCCCGACGAGGAACAGGCATATAAAGAGGCGTTTATGAAAATCGTAAAGATATCAATGTGGAACACAGGAGGCACACAGTATCTCTCGAAGAATCCGCCTCACACCGGCCACGTCAAGGCTCTCGTGGAGATGTTCCCCAACGCCAAGTTCATCTATCTGATGAGGAATCCATACACTGTGTTTGAGAGTACACGCTCATTCTTCACCCAGACCATCGCACCGCTGAAACTGCAGGATGCCAGCGATGACGAGATAGAAATGAACGCTATCCAAGTCTATCCCCGACTATATAAAGCTTACCAAGAGCAGAAACAAATCATCCCCAAGGGCAATCTCTACGAGGTGAAATTCGAGGATTTTGAACATGATGCCTATTCCACCACGAAAGATATATATTCCCGACTGCAACTGCCCTGCTGGGAGGAGAGTGAACCCGCAATACGCGCTTACATCGAAAGCAAACGCGGCTACAAGAAAAACAAATATGAATACAAGCCACGCACCATTCAGCTCGTAAATGAGCATTGGGGACAAGCGATTGACGATTGGGGCTATGAGAGAATGTAAAAGAAGAATGACTCTTATTCCATCACAAGAAAAAATGAAATCATTTATCACCTTACTACTTCTGTTTTGCATGAACATAAACGGAGTAAAAGCAGCAGATCCGCTCACCGGAAAGACTATGCTGGTGTTCGGAGACAGCTATGTTAAGAACCACCGCTGCCCTGTGGAAGAGACTTGGCATTACCAAGTGGCGGCTTCTCATGGCATGAAATATATCAATGCGGGCCGCAACGGCTCTTCGGTGGCTTTCGACCGCACACGCGACGGATTCGGGCCTAACATGATTACGCGCCTGAAGGATTTGCCTGCCGAAGTGGATTATTTCATTATCATCGCTGGACACAATGATGCAGACAAGGTGAAAAACAGCGCGGACTCGCTGCTCATGTTCCGAGACTCGCTCGACCGCCTCTGCCAGATGCTCGTGGAGCGCTACCCCGCTGCCCGCATAGCATGGGTCACGCCGTGGAATGTTGACAGGCCGGGATTTGCACAAGTAATCGCCACAATCCGCGAGGTGTGCGCAAACCACTCAATTCCTGTGCTTGACGCAGCCCGCGAAAGCGGCATCCACGTGCGCAGCATCCCATTCCGCAAGCGCTACTTCCAAAACGGTGACACTGCCCATCTGAATGCTTCGGGACACCGGCTGATACTCAACTGGGCCGACCGTTTCATCACCAGCCTATAACTGCTAAAATTTACAACATTTTACATAACAATTTAAACATTAGACAACATGGATCTGGAACTTCTAAAGCAATGTGAGGCTAAGGCACAGGAATGGCTGGCCTCAGACGTCTATGACGCAGAAACCAAGACTGAAGTTAAGGCACTGCTCGAAGCCGAGGACAAAAGCGCACTCATCGACGCGTTCTATCAAAGTTTGGAATTCGGAACTGGAGGCTTGCGCGGTATTATGGGCGTTGGCACCAACCGAATGAATATCTATATTGTGGGGCAGGCAACGCAGGGGTTTGCGAACTATATCAACAAGGCATTCCCCGGCCGCAAGGACCTGAGCGTAGTAGTAGGCCACGACTGCCGTAACCACGGCCGACAGTTTGCAGAGACCGTTGCCAACATCTTCTCCGCAAACGGAATCAAGGTATATCTCTTCGAGAGTCTGCGTCCCACGCCTGAAATATCATTTGCAATACGTCAGTTGGGAGCACAGGCCGGTGTGAACGTAACGGCAAGCCACAACCCGCGTGAATACAACGGCTACAAAGCTTACTGGGAGGATGGCGCACAAGTGCTCGCTCCGCACGACAAGGGTATTATTGATGAGGTGAATGCCGTAAAAATCGAGGATGTGAAGTTCGAGCCTAACAAAGACCTCATCCAAATCATCGGCGGCGAGATGGACTGGGATTATCTCCAGGCTGTCAAGGAAGCTATGGTTGACCAGGAAGTAATAATGCGGCAGAAGGACCTCAACATCGTCTATACCCCACTGCATGGCACTGGCCGCGTAATAATCCCCGAAGCACTGCGCTCATGGGGCTTCCAAAACATCCACGTTGTACCAGAGCAGATGGTCATCGACGGCAACTTCCCCACTGTGGTCAGCCCCAACCCCGAAAACTCTGAGGCTATGACCTTAGGTATGAATCTCGGCACCAAGCTCAATGCAGATCTCGTAATTGCCAGCGACCCCGATGCAGACCGCCTGGCTATCGTATGCCGTAATGCCAAGGGTGAATGGGAAATACTCAATGGCAACCAGACTTGCATGATGTTTGCCTGGTATATCATCGCCAACAAGAAGAAACTCGGTCAGCTGAAAGGCAACGAGTTCCTCGTGAAAACAATCGTTACCACCGAACTTATCAAGCGCATAGCAGACAAGAATGGTGTTGAGATGAAGGACTGCTACACCGGCTTCAAGTGGATTGCTGCTCTCATCCGCGAGAACGAGGGCGTAAAGAAATATATCGGAGGCGGCGAAGAGAGCTTCGGTTTCCTGCCATTTGACAAAGTGCGCGACAAGGATAGCCCAGCAAGCATCTGTCTCATCTGTGAGATAGCCGCCTGGGCAAAGGATAACGGCAAGACTCTCTATGATCTGCTCATGGATATCTATCTTGAATACGGATTCTCTTACAATCACACTGTGAATGTTGTCAAACCCGGAAAGAGCGGAGCAGACGAAATCAAGCAGATGATGGTTGACCTGCGGAAGAATCCTCCGACTACACTCGGTGGCAGCAAGGTAATCTGTGTGAAGGACTACCAGGAGCTGACGCAGACCGACGGCGAGGGCAACGTGACGAAACTGGATATGCCGGCTACAAGCAATGTGTTGCAGTGGTTCACCGCTGCAGGCGACAAAATCAGCGTACGTCCTTCTGGCACAGAACCGAAGATTAAATTCTATATGGAAATCGCAGGCGAGATGGGCTGCCCGAAATGCTACATTTCCGCATGTGACGAGGCCCGCAAAAAAGCAGACGCTATCTGCCAGGAGCTGGGTATCTGAACCTGTATTAAGATTCCATAATTAGAATTCCTGTTGAAAATAATCTTAGCATGATGAAAAAAGTCTGGGCATGCCTCTGCCAAGGCGACATCCTATTAATGAGAGAAGGCGGCAACGCCTTCTCTCTTCCCTTTGGAGACGAACCGCCGATGGCACTAAAGCCCTGGAATATGGTTACACAAATCAGATTGGAAGAGCAGATGCTTATGGTTGTCCGACTTGATGCGCCTGTCGTTGACATCAAGGGGCTGGTGATGATGAATCTGCGTGATTCCTTTAGTGTACTTTCAGAGCAAGAATACCGGTTTGCAGGCAAGGCAGCAGAACTTATTTACTGGGACCAGAACAGCAAATACTGCGGCTGTTGCGGTGCTCCGATGAAATTCGAAACGGAGATTTCGAAGCGCTGCACCAACTGCGGAAAGGAACTGTGGCCGCAATTGGCTACGGCAGTTATAGTGCGTATCACGAAGGATGACTCGCCTGAGCCAAGCATTCTACTTGTTCATGCAAAGAACTTCCGACGTCCATATTATGGTCTTGTTGCAGGCTTCGTGGAAACAGGAGAAACTCTGGAAGAAGCCGTTCGACGCGAAGTGCGCGAAGAGACAGGCATAGAAATCACGAACCTGCGCTACTTTGCCTCGCAACCATGGCCCTACCCTTGCGGTCTGATGGTAGGATTTACGGCCACCTATGTGTCGGGAGAAATACATCTGCAACAGTCTGAATTGTCACTTGGAGGATGGTTTACGCGTGACAATATTCCAGCTATACCTGGAAAATCTTCAATCGCACGCCAACTGATTGACAACTGGCTGAAGCGGGAAGAATAAGAACTGAAGCTGCATTATAGATGTCAGCTAAACGTTGAGAAACATAGCTCTAAGCATCTATAACACTTGCTGACAAGATTGCAGATTAAAGCAGACTGGATTGCAGATTAAAGCAGACAAGATTTCAGATTAACGCAGACTGGATTACTGAGTAAAGAAGACAAGATTACTGAGTAAAGCAGACTGGATTGCAGATTTAAGCAGGCTGGATTGCAGATTAACGCAAACTGGATTGCATAGTAACGCAGGCTGGATTACAGATTAAATCAGACTGGATTGCAGATTAATAGCCAAAGTATCTCTTGCAATATATACTCAAGGTGCTGTCGTATTTTTCACTACAATCCTTGTCATTCATTAAGAGATGGCCTGAATTTGGGTAAACAATCAACGAATAGGGTTTATTCATACTGTCATACTTTTCTGCCAAGGCTTTATAATGAGCTGGATTTATGAGCTTGTCCTTGTCTCCATAAGCGAAGATGGCCGGAAGGGCCGTGCTGTCAGAGATATAGGTTATAGGTGAAGCACTCATCTTTATGCTGTCGAGCCATTGTTTGTCGTTGTGCTTGGAATTTATGTATTTTCCTGTGCAACAGAACACGAATTTCTTTATATCCTCACTTGTGGCATTTGTGTCATTAGGGAAAAGTAAACAAAAGTCTGCCGGCCCCACCTTGATAGCCTCGAATTTCAGCGGCAACGAATTGCGATAATTATATGCAAACATCATAGCCAGATGTCCGCCTGCCGACGTTCCGGCAATCGCTATCTGACATATATGCGCACCATGGTCAGCTGAAAACTGAACAATATGTTCCAGACAATGACCTATTTCGGATAGCATCGTAGGAAGAGACACATTCTCTTCTTTGAGCAGACTGTAATTCATCGTTGCTGTGGCATAGCCTTTCTGCACCCAGGTGTAACAATCTCTGTGGTGCTCATCCTTGTCTCCCCCTATCCAAGAGCCGCCATGGACATACAAGATGAGAGCCAGACTATCTATCTCTGACGCATCTGCAGGTAAATAAAGATCATAATTATTGTGTGGATTTTCACCATAACAGATGTCAAGATACCTATTACCATAACTGTCATTCCACTTTGGCTTATTCAAATATACCAAGATGCCTGCTGCAAGGCAGATGATTAGTAGAAAGCCTGCCATACAGGCACAACCTTTCTTAATACAGCCTTTCTTGTTCATATAATATAAGTCATTAAAAAGGAAAATATCGATGGGCTGAGAAATATGCTAAAATAATTATTGGGGGATTCTTAATTTCTATTCTCCCAACAGGAATCTATCTATAAATGACTGAACAATGGGGTATTGGCTTTCTGGCAACATACAATGGTTGTGACCGCCTAATATACTGCAACCAAAACGATCGCCAATGCCAAAACGCTCCCAAACACGACGGGCAGCCTCAGCTGAAGGTTTCATCGCTTCGTCTGCCAGCCACTTCCAATCTGGGTTCCCAAGTAAGAGCAAAGCACGAGGGCAAATCATCGCACAGACTTCATGTTGATCAAAAGGCAGACGATAAACACTGTCACCTCCGAAATTATCACGCATTGATTCAAGAAACCAGTGGTAATCAGTATGATCGAGGTCTTCTACACCTTGCAAGGTATGACTCACACGCCATGCAGCAGCCCCACCACCGCCAGGTTCCTGAGAAATTGTCAGGGCAATGCGTTCATCAAAAGCGCCGCAATAGAGGGCCATCTTTCCTGCATAAGAACAGCCCGTGACCCCGATATGTTCCATATCAATGCGAGTTTGGTCAGTTCCCAAAATCTGAAGCCCGTCAAGGAGTCGGCTTAAGCCCCACGCCCATTCAATGTAAGCACCATTTGACTGCAGATGGGGATAGAGGCGATCAAACGGATGCTGACCGCGTGTATGGTGATTATGCCAGATATGTGAGTAGTCGTTCACCTGATTCTCATGAAAAACCATTGTAGCAATGGGCTTTCCCTCGAACAGCTGCCGAGGCAGAGATATGCCACTTGTGCCAATCATCAGGGCATAGGGGGGATGTCCCATTTTCGGGTATTTTATGGTAGAGCGCATTACCAACTCACGACCTTCGACATTGACCTTTACGATAAGCGTATCAGCATCCATATATGCTGACACAGCACCTGGGGGCATGACCGGTTTTTCCCCAAGCTCATAATGTTGAATAAGATGTCCCAATATATTGCGCCTATATGCCCAATCACTGAAAGCAGTTACCCCCTCAAGAGGATCGGGCAGCTCATGAATTACAGGCAGTTCAGCGGCCGGGGGCATAACAGGTTTGGGAGAGTCGGGAAGGGTATTCTCAACACTATAGACCAAAGGTGGAATTGAGTCTGCCGTATGCTGCGCCTTAGCTGACAAAACAGTAGCGACTGTCAACAGTAAATAGATTCGTTTCATTGTCCGGTAGAAAAAAATCTATATTAATTATCCTTTTGCTGAATCTTTAGATTCTCCAGGTGGACTAGGTGGACTAGGTATTCTAGGAATTTCTAGGAATTTCTAGGTATTCCTAGGTATTTCTAGGAATTTCTAGGTATTCCTAGGTATTCTAGATATTCTAGGTATTCTAGATATTCTAGGTATTCTTGGTATTCTTGGTATTCAAGATATTCTGCTTACTCATGCGAAATAAAACATTCTTCTGCAAAGATATATCATTTTGTTAATAACAAAACAAATTGTATCAATATTTTTTGATTATAGCCGAAAAGAATACGAATCAAAGGCGCTTACACTATACTACGCCATAGTAGAAGACCTCATGTAAGCCAAATAAAAGACGAGAAAACGTAGAAAAAATCTCGGTTTAAGAGAAAACAAAAACCGCAGCTCCGAAAAGGAAACTGCGGCTATGTAAATAGAGAGGTTCTATTGATTATTATAATAGAGGGTCAAATAATTATATAAATAGAGAGATTCTTATAAATAATTAGAGACTCAAATAATTATGTAAATAGAGAGATTCTTATAAAGAATTAGAGACTCAAATAATTATATAAATAGAGAGATTCTTATAAAGAATTAGAGGGTCAAATAATTATTTATAATACTCGTGGTTGGCAGCTGCCAAAGTATTCATCATCAACATGCAGATTGTCATTGGGCCGACTCCTCCAGGCACCGGGGTTATGGCTTGGCATAATGGGGCTACAGATTCAAAGTCCACATCACCGCAGAGGCGGAAACCACTCTTGCGTGTCGAGTCGGGAACTCTGGTTGTCCCAACATCAATAATTATTGATCCGGGTTTAACCATATCAGCTGTTACGAAACAGGGCTTACCTATTGCTGCTATAATTATATCTGCCTTACGGCATTCCTCCTTCAACTGAGGACTATGACTGTGGCAAACAGTAACGGTAGAATCTCCTCCGTTCTTCTGCATCATAAGCTGTGACATTGGTTTTCCTACGATATTGCTTCGCCCAAGTATCACGCATTTCTTCCCACTGGTTTCCAGGTTATAACGACGCAACAACTCGAGTATTCCTTTAGGCGTAGCACTGATAAATGCCGGAATACCGATAGCCATCCTTCCGACATTTATAGGATGGAATCCGTCAACATCCTTACGATAATCTATGGCTTCTATGATCTTCTGTTCAGAGATGTGTTTGGGCAAGGGCAACTGCACTATAAAGCCATCTACTGAAGCATCATCGTTTAGGCGTGCGACTTCTGAGAGCAGATACTCTTCTGTAATATCGTCCTCAAACCGAAGCAACGTGCTCTCAAATCCACAGGCTTCACATGCGAGCACCTTGTTCTTTACGTAGGTTTCACTGCCACCGTCGTGCCCGACAAGAATGGCAGCAAGATGCGGACGCCTGCCACCGGAAGCAACGATGGCCTCAACTTTGTCCTTAATCTCAGCCTTTATCTGTGCGGCTGTAGCTTTTCCATCAATGAGAATCATATATGTTATTTTCTTGGCATTCGAGACATCATTTGCCCCATTTTACTGCCGGTTACCATTTTCATCATCTTACGCATCTGCTCAAACTGCTTTATAAGGCGATTTACAGCCTGGATATCTGTACCAGAGCCGCGTGCGATGCGATTACGGCGACTAGTGTTCAGAAGTTCAGGATGAGTGCGTTCCTTTGGAGTCATACTTTGGATGATAGCTTCAATGCCCTTGAACGCATCATCATCTATGTCAATATCCTTCAAGGCTTTGCCGACTCCGGGAATCATCGAAGCCAGTTCTTTGATATTACCCATCTTCTTTATCTGCTGGATTT
This sequence comes from Bacteroidaceae bacterium, assembly GCA_024699495.1. Classification (GTDB taxonomy): domain Bacteria; phylum Bacteroidota; class Bacteroidia; order Bacteroidales; family Bacteroidaceae; genus Physcousia. The sequence continues at coordinate 24,309 of JAILPK010000020.1, forward strand.
GGGCATAGAAATCATTGAAGTCAAACTGATTCTTCTGAATCCTACGTTCCAAACGGCGGGCCTCTTCTTCATCATATTGCTCCTGAGCGCGTTCTACAAGGCTGACTATATCCCCCATGCCAAGAATGCGGTCTGCCATTCGAGCAGGATGGAAGATATCTATGCCATCCATCTTTTCGCTGGTTCCAACAAACTTAATCGGTTTATCTACTACCGTGCGAATAGAAAGCGCCGCACCACCACGAGTGTCGCCATCCAGTTTGGTCAGCACAACGCCTGTGAAATCCAGGCGGTCATTGAATTCCTTTGCCGTATTCACCGCGTCCTGACCAGTCATGGCGTCAACGACAAATAGGATTTCGTCCGGATTGATAGCACGCTTAATAGCTGCTATCTCCTGCATAAGAGGTTCGTCCACTGCTAAACGGCCAGCAGTATCCACAATAACGACATCGTAAGCCTTGGCCTTGGCCTCCTGGATTGCATTCAAGGCAATCTGCACAGGATCTGAATTGCCCTGCTCTTCATAAACAGGAACTCCTATCTGCTCACCAAGTACCTTCAATTGCTCAATAGCAGCAGGGCGATAGACGTCGCACGCTGCAAGCAAAGGCCGCTTGTTGCGTTTGTTTTTGAGCATCAAAGCGAGTTTGCCGCTGAAAGTGGTTTTACCAGCGCCGTTCAAGCCCGCCATGAGGATAACACTCGGACGACTTTCGAGTTTTAGTTCCGAGGCTTCCCCACCCATCAATAAAGCAAGCTCATCGTGGACAATCTTCACCATCAGTTGTGATGGCTTCACCGCCGTGAGCACATTCTGTCCGAGGGCTTTCTGCTTGACAGTATCAGTAAACTGCTTTGCAACCTTATAGTTTACGTCAGCATCCAAAGGGGCACGACGCACATCTTTGAGGGTTTCAGCAACATTGATCTCAGTGATTTTACCCTCACCCTTCAATATCTTGAATGAACGCTCAAGGCGTTCGGATAAATTCTCAAACATGATATTTATATTATCGTTATATTATTTTCTTATTTGCGAACAAATAACTCATCGACGACGACGCCCTCGTCTAAAGCAGTCAGCACCAGACTGTGATTTCCACGCTTTAGGGTTACAGGCAAACGTGCGATAACTACTGCATAGTTGCGCAGGACATTCTGCTTCCAGGTTTCACTCCGCCCCTCAGTATTATATGTGAAGACAACAGGAGTTCCCCCATCCAAAGACAAGGAGAAACGTTGCTGCTCCTCTATGGGATGAGTTGGCAACATGTGAACTTCGACTATCAGTTCCTTTTTCGATGTTAAATTATAATTGAACTTATATGTGACATTGAAGTTTTTGGGTATTGGCATAGCTCTAATAGATGTGCCAAGGCCTAATACAGGGGCAAGAATATACTCTCCGCCGAAATTTGCAGCGTCATAGCTGGCTCCGTAGAAAGTGGCTATAGTGGCGGGATCTTTGGTAAGTTGAGTAGTAGAACGATCGTGACTAAGCGGTTTGAATACCGTAAGGTCACGTGGAGAAGCATTCATTATGCCCTTCCATTTTCCTTTACGGATCTGATTATACTTCTCTGTCATTTGCACCACTTTATCATGTGCCTGGTCACTTCTGCGCCATGTGTCAGCGACAGACTCGCCTGGCATATAAGTCTTATTATGACGTGCCAGCATCGCACAACAATATTTGGTATTGACAGCAGAAGCGGTAACAAGCGGATATTCACAGAGCTCATAAAAGGCGTCGTAGCGTTCGGGATATGAGCGGCGAATGGAATCGGCAAGCCACTCCAGCTCAGAAGTAAGTTTGTCAAATGCAGACAAGCGCTTACGGATTTTAGCTTCGCTCCAGGGCAAGTCCTTCACCTTTGTCCATTCTAAATCTGTTTCCTCAGTACGAGTCCCCGCCATGTGCTCGGGCTTGCATTGGAACACATAGTTGTAATACTTCTTCATGTAGATGCTGGCAAGGCGCGCCACTTCCGGGTTAAGCGTCTGTGAATAAAAATTTTCCAGATGAGTGCTTATGGTAGTTTTTGTGACCTTCTCAATATCCCATGCCATATCCATAAAAAGACTGATCTGATATTCAAGCGGTTTTATGTCACCAACATTTAGGACCCAAACACGAGCCGCGCCGTGGTAATATGCTTCAGACATCTGCTGATACATCAGAAAAGGACTGGCAGAAGAGCTCCACAGATAGTCATGCGGACGTCCCCAATAGGAGGCGTGATAATAGATTCCGTTACCACCGCTGCGCTGACGTTCCAGTTCTGTAGGGAAATGACGGATGTAACCATAATTGTCATCACACCACATAAGTGTCACATCATCCGGCAACTGCAGCCCTGCCTTATATATATCTTCAACCTCTTTGTAAGGGATGAAGACCTGAGGTATATAGTCAACCCGTTTAGATACATGTTTGGTGAGCAAAGCTCGCTGGTCGCTAATCACCTGTTCCAGCAGCTGCTTCTTTTCCTCTAATGTGTTTGCTCCGGACATAGGACCATCGTGAATGCCACGAATGCCAAGTGTGTACATCATGGGCTGACGGGCAGTCTCCTTCACACGAGTCTCCCAAAAATTGAGTACATTTTCTTTGTTGGAAGCATAGTCGTAGGCACCGACTCCACGCTCTTTCCATTCACCATTAGCATTACAAGCCATAGGTTCGCAATGGCTTGTGCCGATAAAGATTCCATAGCGCTGTGCCAATTCACGCAGACCTTCAGTTAGGAAAAAGGGTCTTGAAACCTCGTGCATTGGCGGCCAATAGAGGTTGGCACGCAAACGAAGAAGCAGTTCGAATATCTTCTCTGTGGTTTTTTCCCCAATCTCACCCTTGTCATTTGGTTCGAACACCTTGGTTACCCAAGGGAGGAAAGCAAAATCCTCATCATTTATAAAAATACCGCGGAAGGAGACGTTGGGGGAGCTCTGCAAGACATAATTGGGACGGAGCGTAAGACTGGTTCTGCCGTAAGGCGTAACATCGCCCCACCACTCCCAGGCTGAAACGCCAAGCATTCTTGTTACCTCAATGATACCATAGGCTGTTCCATATTGATCGCTGCCGGCAATAACCAGGCGATTATCGGGACTGACTGCTATGACGAATGCCTGAGCCTGACCGTCAAGCCATGAGAAGTCCACTCCGGTAGTGGCCAGAAGGCTGCGCCCGGATGCATTGTTGCGAGATGCAATTATGATACGATATTCCCCGCTGTTAACCAACAATTGGGAGGCGAGAACTGCCTGAAAATCCTTTTGTAAAATAGAAACTGCTGTTTGAACGACTGGTGCTTCTTTTTCACTGACACATACAGATACTGACTCGCCTCGGGCTATGTGGAAATTATCTGCATATAGTCTTGGAATGAATATAGAAAGAACTAAAAACAAAAGAACACGTTTCATTTTTTAAGCTATTTAGATATATTAGACTGATTGCTATTTGAAAAACATAGCCCCGAAAGGCGTTTGGGCATTATGTGCTGCACCTTTCAGGGCTTAATCTTCTTGATTATGACAACCCATTGCTGTTAGTTGGCAGGCTTCTCTGCTGCGGGTGTAGGCTGCTGTGCATCAGTTGCAGGAATAGTGGGAAGATTGGTCGGAGCTGTTGTCTTCTGCTCAGTAGCAATACCTTCCATGACAGAATTGTTATTCTGAGATGAAGGGATGAAATAGACCGAAGCGATGCTCAATACAACCATCGTAGCAGCCAATCCCCATGTTAGTTTCTCAATAACATCTGTAGTTTTACGAACACCCATAACCTGATTGCCACTGGCAAAGCCGCTGGCAAGACCGCCACCTTTGGACTCTTGAACAAGCACGATGAGGCACATTAAAATAGATGCAATAACTACGAGGATTACAAGTAAATTGTACATTTGATATAAAAGGATTTAAGTTAAATTTTGTGTTGACTATTCAGCTCCAGCTTACGCAGGAATCTGATTTGGTCGGCAAAGTAAGCGTTTTTTTTCGGAATCATCAAATTTAAACGCTTAATTATTTCAATTGCCTTGGAATATTTGCCTTGTTTAATGTAAATTCTTGCCAAAGTCTCGGTAAAATAGTCATATTTTTCAGTTTCTTCAGCTTTATTTGATTCTGATTCAAGTGGAGAATGATCTGCTGATACTCTCTCTGCCTCTTCAACGTCGGGAGTGTCTGACGGAAGCATAATCCGTCCGCCGCCATCCTCAATGAACTCATCTATAATTTGTGTCGTACGAGAATCATCAACATTTTCTGCTGAGGTGTGCTCAGTATCTATATCCTCCATCTGCATCAGATATGAGATGTAATCTACAGAGGCATCCACGGATTGGGAAACATCCTGATGGTTTTGTTCAGGGCTTTGGGCTAAAAATGAGTCTATAAGACTAATTGTGCGGTCCAGCTGAGGCTCTGTACCCGTTTTGACCTTGCTACGCCGGCGCTCGGGAGCTACTTTATATTTGTAGCCCTCAAGCAATTCGAAGAGTTGTGTCCTGTCGGGAAGTAGGACTGCTGCCTTGCGTAGTTCAGGCCCAAAGGCATCAGACTGGAGCTGGTAGAGTCCGCGCACATACAGTAAACGGGCCGAATGAAAATACGGATGACGTTCTACGATTTGCTTTAGTTGCCCGACTACATCGTCGTTAAGGCTTTCAGGATTCTTTATATAGTGAATGTAGTCCATAAATTACCAGTTAGCTACAGTTGCATTGAATATTTGGTCTGTTATGTCTTTTGTCATCTGTGTAACCAATTCTTCCTGCACACTCATGAGCTGTTGTGAAGCGGGATATTCTGTAGTGGCAGAGAATTGTCTCTCAAAATCTTCTTTATGTTTCTTGGTGTTTGTGAAGCGCACGTTTACAGTCATTCTCAGCTGAACCTGCGATGAATAGCCATCGCTTGATACGCCCTTGTTAAACTGGTCAAAGCCTGTAATTTCGCCTTGTAATACAAGGTCTCCGCCCCGCCTCACCTGCTGCAGACGGGTCTGTCTTGCATAAATATCCGTCAGAGCATTGTTGAATATTGACTGCATCGGAGCCCACACATAAGCAGAACGAATCGGGAAGGGATCTATCTGGATGGTCTTTGTTGTTTTGTAGTCTATGCTTGCCCCGTTGAATTTATATGAAATTCTGCAGGCTGTCAAGCACAATGTTACAATCAACAGAATTGTGGCGGAAACGCAGACTTGACCAAAACGATATTTAGATGTTCGACTATCAGATTTTATCATCAAGACCATATTCTTTTAATTTGCGATATAGCGTACGCTCACTTATATGCAATTCCTCTGCTGCTTTTTTGCGCTTTCCGTGGGAGCGTTCCAGGGCTCGGATAATTAGTTTCTTTTCCTGCTCATCGATAGACAGGGGCTCCTCCACATATTCTTCCGCATAGGCTGCATTGGCTCTTTCAGAGACATCATGATGTGAGATAATTGTCAGATGCTCACGGCTGTCGGCAGGAGTCGTATTATCAGATATGGAAGATACAGAAGATGGAATTGGGACACTGCGTTTTGACGGAGAAACATCATTGTCGGAATCCAATCGCTGGCGTAAATCTGATATCTCCTGGTGCAAAGCATTCAGCATCTGGAAGATTATCTGACGCTCTTGCTGGTATGAATGTCTGTCCTCCGCACGCGAATCTTCTTCACGGACTGCCAAGGCTCTCTCTTCTGTTGTAGGCCACACCTCGTAAGAAGAAAGGATCTCAGGCGTAACGACCCGACTGTCGCGCATCAGTATTGACATCTGCTCAGTAAGGTTCTTTAGCTGGCGGATATTACCAGGCCACTTGTAGCGCTTCATTATCTCTTCAGCTTCGGGAGAGAGCCGCAAATAGTCATCCGGGACGCCATATTTGCGTGCAGTTTCCATTGCAAATTTTTTGAAGAGAAGTATGATGTCATCACCTCGCTCACGAAGCGGAGGCATCTTAATGGGGATTGTGTTTAGGCGATAGAAGAGGTCCTCACGGAATTTCCTGTCGCGAATGGCAGCTTGGATATTTACATTTGTAGCTGCCACTATGCGGACATCTGTCTTGCGCACCTCGCTTGAACCGACCCTAATATATTCGCCCGTCTCCAAAACGCGTAGCAGGCGGGCTTGTGTGCTCAAAGGCAATTCACCAACCTCATCGAGGAAAAGCGTCCCGAAATTGGCCGCCCCGAAATAGCCCTCATGCTCAGCTACCGCACCTGTGAATGCGCCTTTCTCATGGCCGAACAACTCACTGTCGATGGTGCCTTCGGGTATTGAACCGCAGTTAATTGCAAAATACTTCTTGCTGCTGCGGTCGCTGTGGTCGTGAATAACACGTGGGATTATCTCCTTGCCGACGCCACTCTCCCCAGTTATTAAAACAGAGAGGTCTGTAGCTGCAACTTGCAATGCAGTATATAGTGCATGATTCAAGGCATCGCAATTTCCCACAATGCCATAGCGCATCTTTATGGATTGTAACTTCTTTAAATCCATTATCTTACTCTATGCGAAGAGGTCTGCGGTCTTCATGTTTGTCTTGATACAGCTTTGGCAATGGCGACTGGCGGGCCTCATCCCAATCCTTACGGTGGCGAAAGACATCAATAGCAGTGTAGATAGCTTGCCGCATAGATGTCTCATCGGCTACTCCCTTACCAGCTATGTCAAATGCCGTTCCATGATCCGGACTGGTACGCACCAGTGGCAATCCTGCTGTGAAATTTATGCCGTCGTTCATTGCTAACGCTTTGAAAGGAGCAAGACCTTGATCATGATACATAGCTAAAACGCCATCGTAGTGCTCGTACTGACGAGTTCCAAAAAAGCCGTCGGCAGGATAAGGTCCAAAAACCTGAATCCCAGCCTTTAAGGCTTCATCTATCGTGGGAATAATTACTTCGTTCTCCTCCGAACCAAGCAAACCGTTGTCACCTGCGTGGGGATTCAGCGAAAGAATAGCGATGCGAGGCATAGATATGGAGAAATCCCTCTGAAGCGAGAGATGGAAGATTTTCACTTTCTCCATCAATGTCTCGCGGGTAATGGCTTGTGGCACCTTGCTTATCGGAAGATGAGTTGTGACCAGCGCCACGCGCAGCTTCTCATTCATAAGGATCATCAATGCCTTATCTCCGTTCCCTACCCTTTCCTCAATGAATTCTGTATGTCCGGGGAATCTGAAGGTGTCACTTTGTATGCTATGCTTATTTATTGGAGCTGTGACTATTACATCTATATTCCCGGCCTTCCAATCTATTATTGCTCTTTCCAAAGCTGCAAGAGCAGCACGCCCAGCCTCCGCCGTGGCCTGTCCGAAGTCTATTTTCACTTCTTCGGCTGTGCATGGAACAAGATTCAGCCTATTATCCGACGCTTCTGTGACGCTGTTTATGGTGAAGAAGTTAGTACTCAAATCAAGCGCTTTACGATGGTAAGTAGCCACTTTAGGTGAACCGTAAATGACAGGTGTGCACAAGTCAAACATCGCAGGGTCTGCAAAAGCCTTGAGAATAACTTCATAGCCAATGCCATTAGGGTCGCCATGCGTTATGCCTATTCTGATTTTATCTGACATAATATATAATTTTTCTGGTTTCTATTCAGTTATTATTTACGTTTTCTCATGTCCTTTCTCTGCTCAGCTGTCACAACGACCTCTTCCAAAGTAGTCTTGATATCTGACTCCTCTTCATCAGGAAGTGTGAGGGTGTATAAAGAGCCCTCCATGCGGCGCATAAGACCGCGTTTCATCTTTTCCGGGGCAAAGACAAAACCTTCAGCGACAACTACAATATTTCTTGTTGTGTCAACCCGAGAGTGGCTGACAAAAGGACCGCCCATGCCATAATTCTCCATATACCAAAGTCCACGCGTCTCGTAGGCATACTGCCCATGAACAACAATAGGCTTGCACATAGTGCAGAGAGTATCTGTCGCTACATACGTTTTTGGCAGAGGACCGGGGATATTTACTTTCATCACAGAGTCTCGTTTGGCTAAGACATATTCTTTATTGAATGTATTTGGTCCCTCATATGGATATGAATACATAGCAATATTAACTATGGCAGAAGCGCCGTTGCTTGAAGTCCACAGGAAATTCTCGCCGCGCTTGTAGCTTTTCAGTTCATCAGGAGCATGGAAATGGCAGTCAAGAATCTCCTTGGCTAACTGGTCAGTCACTTTGGAGTATTTTTTGTCCAATTCCTTTATCAGGCGATTCATCTCCATCTTGGTCAGAAAATCTATGATGTCCTGGCCATGTTCAAAACAGAAGTCTGCAAATTCATCAGCTGACGGGCTCTGGATAGTTAGCACAATCTGGCCTATAGAATGTACATCCCGGGAGAATCTCATTGACGTCTTCGTATATATCTGCTTATTTATATCAACGAGAATTACATTGCGGAAAATATTCAGAATCTGGTCGAAATGCTTAGGCTCGACCTGTGAGATATGGAACGAACGTTCTGGCTGTGGTAGCCCTGGAATATCTGTATCAAGCACAGAAAAGAGAGCTCTTCCTTCTTTGTCATTCCACGCCTTATCTGTCATCACAACCATAACCTCATAGGGACGACCGCTGGCTTTGGGCAGCACAAATTCCTTCTTGCAAGCACCCGCAAAAAGCAAAATGCCCGCTAAAATTAATATATTTCGAATCTTAATATGCATTATAAACTCAAGCAATTATAATATGTTACAAATTTATGCGTCACTTAGCTCATGGCCTGCTATTGCTGTTGAGTAAGCCGCAAGCAGCATCTATGTCCTGACCGCGAGAAGCCCGTATAGTGCAAGTTACATGTTTCTGATTCAGCATGTCGCGGAATGCCTCCATAGTCTTCATCGAGGCTCCCTGGAGCGAGGTCTCACCTGGCAGCTCATGCCATCTGATCAGGTTCACTCTACATTCCAAACCGCGCAATATTCTTGCTAACTCTTTGGCATGACGCGGTGTGTCGTTAAGTCCCCCAAACACAATATACTCAAAAGTAAGACGACGTTGGCCTCGCCAGTTATATTGTTTCAGCATGTCTATTATATCCGAAGCCGGGAAACTGCGTTCTGCAGGCATTAAATCGGCCCGCTCATCGGCAAAGGGGTTATGGAGACTGACAGCCAAATGGCATTGACTCTCCTCAACAAAACGCTGCAATCCCTTGCGCAAGCCTACTGTTGAGACTGTAATACGTCTTGGACTCCAGGCAAAGCCATAAGGAGCAGTGAGTATTTCTGTAGCTCTTAGCACTGCATCCAAATTATCCATCGGCTCGCCCTGCCCCATGAAAACGATATTTGTCAGTTGTTCACGCTCTGGCAGGGAATAAATCTGATTAAGGATATCAGCCACACTTAGATTACCATGAAAGCCCTGGCGCCCAGTCATACAGAAGCGGCAGTTCATCTTACATCCCACTTGACAACTCACACACAGAGTGCCCCGGTCCTCCTCTGGAATAAATACAGTCTCCACCTTTCCACCTCCATGAGTTGGGAACAGATACTTCAGGGTGCCATCTGCCGAACTTTGTCTCTTTATAGGTGGCATCAATCCTACTTCATAACTCTCCGCCAGATGCTCTCGACCCGTCTTGCTCAGATTGGTCATCTCAGATATATCACTGATGCCTTTCTGATAAAGCCATTGTGACATTTGCTTTCCTGCAAAAGCCGGAAGACCACTCTCCAATGCAATCTTAGAGAGCTCATCAGGCAGAAGTCCCATCAGAATATTTTTGTTATCTGTTTTCACGCACGTATATAATTATTGTGTCTGAGGCAAAGAAGTTAGAAGTCTATAATTCGGTGCAAATTTACTCAAAGACATCCGATAAACAAAGTAATTAAGTTTTTTTATGTCAAAATGTCAGTTTTAGAGCAAAAAAAAGGGTGCCTAAGCACCCTATATGTTGTTTGGAAGTTAAGTTTTTGAAGAGTTGTAGGTTTAAGCTTCTGCCGGTGCCTCTTCAGGCGCTGCTTCTACTTCAGCCTGAGCGGCGGCCTCAGCTTCTGCCTTTGCAGCAGCCTCAGCAGCCTTCTTGTCGGCTACTTTCTTTGCAATCTCTTCGTTGGTCTTCTTCTCTGCTTCAAGACGAGCCTTGTCAGCTTCCGCTTTCTTTGCGGCCTCCTGAGCCATCACTGCCTGAAGTCCCTTCTGCTTATCAGCCTTCCACGCATTGAAACGGACCTGTGCAGTTGCCTCGTCAAAGGCTCCCTTCTTAACACCGCCCATCAGATGCTTCATCAAAAAGACACCTTCGCGTGAGAGAATGTTACGCACAGTGTCAGTAGGCTGTGCTCCGACTCCGAGCCAATAGAGGGCACGGTCGAATTTCAAATCCACAGTGGCAGGATTCGTGTTGGGATTGTAAGTACCAATCTTTTCTGTAAACTTACCGTCACGCGGAGCTCTTACATCAGCAATCACGATGCTATAAAAAGCATAGCCTTTACGTCCGTGACGCTGCAATCTAATTTTTGTTGCCATTTAATAATATGGTTTTAATTGGTTTGAAATATGCTGCCATCTCGTGACAGCGGGCGCAAAGGTACAACATTTATCTGATATACAAAGCCAACAGAGCCAACTTTTTTTCATAATTGATGTAAAATTGCAATTCTGGGCACTTCCGAATGACCTACAATGGCCTGATACACACACATTATTATATATAAAGAACATTTTTTCAATGGAAAAAAGAGAATAAATTCAAAGAAATGCAATTTTTACAAAAAAAACAAGCCAAACATTTCGCTAACTCATTGAAAGTTTATACCTTTGCACGCCGAAATTAAAGAGAGGCTCCTAAAAAAACAATAATAATAACCCTATAATCATTAAAAGAAAATGACAAAAGCAGATCTCGTCGGGGAAATTGCAAGAGCAACCGGCGTTGACAGAACTACAACATTGACCGTGATTGAAGCATTTATGGATCAAATTAAGATTTCACTCGCTAAAGATGACAATGTTTATCTTCGTGGTTTTGGCAGTTTCATCCTGAAAAAACGTGCTCAAAAAACCGCTCGTAATATCACTCAAAACACAACCTTGATAATTCCTGAACACAAAATACCTTCATTCAAGCCTGCTAAAGTCTTCTTTGAAGCTGTTAAAAAATAAATTCGCCACACTTAATTTTTCACCCTAAATATTCATAGTTATGCCAAGCGGAAAGAAAAAGAAAAGACACAAGATGTCTACTCACAAGCGCAAAAAAAGACTGAGAAAGAACCGCCATAAGAGCAAATAAAAAGGCTCTGCTGACATTTGACTCTGTCTTGCGTTCAAGTGAGTCACAGCGAGGAACAAATCCCGCCCATCAATCAAAAAGAGGGCCGATTTGTTCCTTGTTTTAAAAAATAATTGAACATTGCACCCCCATCATTCTCTGATTAAAACAAAAGCACAAACATGACCTGCGAAGTAATCGTAGATGTCCAGCCCAAAAAGATCGCTATTGCGCTGACTGAAGACAAGCGCCTCGTGGAATACCAAGAGGAAGAGTTGTCGGCAAGCTTCAACGTGGGCAATATCTATTTAGCCAGGGTAAGGAAAATTATGCCTGGCCTCAATGCATGCTTCGTAAACGTAGGACATGAGCGAGAAGCCTTCCTGCATTATCAGGATTTGGGACCACAGTTCAATTCATTTGCCAAATACATTAAGCAGGTAAGCAACGACCGCAAGAAATTGCTGCCAATTTCCAAAGCAACCATCCAGCCGGATTTGATAAAAGACGGAAGTATTGCCAATCTGCTGCAATCAGGACAGGAAGTTTTGGTTCAAATTGTCAAGGAACCAATTTCTACGAAAGGCCCAAGACTCACCTGTGAAATCACTTTTCCCGGACGTTTCCTCGTTCTTGTCCCATTTACGGATAAAGTGCATGTCTCTTCGAAAATCAAATCATCTGCCGAGAGAGCACGACTTAAACAGCTTATCTCCAGCATCAAGCCCAAGAACTTCGGTGTTATTGTGCGCACTGTTGCTGAAGGAAAAAGAGTAGCTGAATTGGACAGCGAGATGAAAGTCCTGGTAAAAAGATGGGAGGACACAATAGCTAAAGCTCATCACGCCAACGATTTGCCTTGTCTTTGTTATGAAGAAACAAGTCGCACTGTAGCCCTCCTTAGAGACTTATTCAACCCGACCTACGAAAACATCTACATCAATGACCTCAATGTATTTGAGGAGGTGCGCACCTACGTTAATCTTATTGCCCCAGAATGTGTCGAGGCAGTAAAACTATACAAAGGGAAGCTGCCTATCTTTGATAACTTTGACGTTACACGTCAGATTAAAACTTCCTTCGGTAAAACAGTAAGCTATAAACATGGAGCATACCTCATTATTGAACACACCGAAGCCCTGCATGTTGTAGATGTGAACAGCGGCAATCGCGCTAAAAACCCCGACGGGCAGGAAGCCAATGCACTCGAAGTGAATCTCGGCGCAGCCGACGAATTGGCCAGACAACTCCGTCTTCGTGATATGGGCGGTATAATCGTTGTGGATTTTATAGATATGAAACTCGCCGAAGACCGACAGAAGCTCTATGAGCGGATGTGTGAAAACATGAAGCGAGACCGAGCCCGCCACAATATCCTGCCGCTCAGCAAGTTCGGGCTTATGCAAATCACAAGGCAACGAGTCCGTCCCGTAACAGAAGTGATTGTTGATGAGACTTGCCCAACTTGCATGGGCAAAGGAACAATAAAGAGCAGTTTCCTCTTTACTGATGTTCTTGAAACCAAGGTTGATATGCTTGTTAACCAGCTCGGAGTAAAGTCGTTTACGCTGCATGTACACCCCTATGTGGCAGCCTACTTAAATCAAGGACTTATCTCCCTGCGACTGAAATGGCAAATGAAATATGGATTTGGAGTTCGCATCATGCCAAACCAGCGACTTGCATTCCTTCAGTATGAATTCCAGACCCCTGACGGTCAGGAAATAGACATGAAGACTACTGACGAGATGAAATAGCATCTCGAATCTAGTACATTTCAATTACTTAAAGGCCGCAATTCAAGTTCTTTATCTTATGAATTGCGGCCTTTATTAAAAAAAACTGGAAAAAATCTTGTGGATTCACAAATAATTCGTACCTTTGCAGCCGAAATCAATAATGGTGCCTTGGATGAGTGGCTTAGTCACCGGTCTGCAAAACCGCTTACAGCAGTTCGAATCTGCTAGGCACCTCCAAAAAAAGGATGCAACCAAATGGTTAGTATCCTTTTTTTGTAAAATTATCATCTTTTTTGATACATGTTTCACAATAAATACGTATCTTTGCAAACAAAATTAGACAATTTGTATGAAGAAACTCTCTTTTTTGGGGCTTTTTGCCGTCATACTGCTTAGCCTCAACTCTTGCGTAAGTTCAAAAAAGATTATCTATTTTCAGGGTGCTGACACGCTCTATGCACAAGCCCAGGAAATAATGCAACGCTATGAGATGCGCATCAAACCTGCCGATCAGATTCTTGTGAAACTTACCTGCAAAGAGCCTATGCTCCTGGAACAATTCAATCAAGACATAACTATTGGTTCTGGCGGTGGCTCCCGTTCGACCAGTTCATCATATATTGGCAATGCCGGTTCCATGGGCTCAACCTATGGATACAATATCGATAACAATGGTAATGTCAACCTGCCTATCATTGGAATTGTTCATGTCGGAGGCATGACAACAGATGAAGCAGGAAAAGCCATTGAACAAGCCATCATAAATAAAGACTTGATTTCCGAGCCTGAAGTCACTGTGCGCCTGCTCAACGCCCGAGTAACAGTGATGGGCGCCGTGAAGAGTCCGCGTGTAGTTAGCCTCACATCAGAACGAAACACTGTTCTCGACGTATTGGCTCAGTGCTCCGACCTTTCCGATGCATCTCTGCGTAAGAACCTCAAACTCTTCCGTGAGGAGAATGGCAAGCGCATGATGTACACCATAGACCTCACATCTGCTGAAGTATTCAACAGTCCGGCTTTCTACGTTCAACAGAACGATATGATATACATTGAACCAAACAAGGCTCAGAACGTAAGAAGCTCACCATTCAACACATTCCTCAGCACTGGTGCAAGTATCTTGAGCGTTGTTTCATCTATCGTAGCTCTTGTGATTGCATTATCCAAGTAAGGATCGTATCCTCATGTCACTACCCACTCTCATACTAATTGGATGGCTCGGATTTGTAGTAGTAATCTATCTGATTGCATTTTTCGACTACATTTTCTATGCCCACCATTGGAATAAAAAATTGCCCATCCTCTGGAACTCTTTATTTGACCAATAAAATCATTTGTCCCAGTCGGGCAAGTTACTACTGATGACCTAAGGGTGACGAGGAGATAATTAGCAAAGAGCAATTTCATGGCCAAGGGCCGCTCATAGTAAGAGAGAACAATATATTGGCGGTTATCTGTACTTTAACAGATAACCGTTTTTCTTTTTTGTTAACCAAATCCATCAGGGATATAAATGAACATCCCGAAGCTGGCGAAGACCTTTTCATACCAGTTTACGACCAAGTCTATCACGAGGTCGTGGCTCGTTTGAAATGCCTTTATTGTCTTATTTCAAAAAAATTAAATTTCAAATACTCCGAAAAAGGCAGCCTAATCAATCGAAATACATTAACTTTGCAGCCTGAAAGAACAAAAGAAATATGGATCAGCACTATAATCCTCAAATATACACCCGGCTGCGGACCATTTTTGCAGCAGCAGATATGGATGCGCTAACCTCATATCTTAACGGGCTCTCAAATGCTCATTTCCGAACTGCCGGATATATAATAGGCGAAAGACTGATGCCAGAGATGGAGACTGAAATGGCATGGAAGGTGATGTTGCATTTAGTGCAATGGGAGCCAAAGGCTTTTCTGGTGACGCTGGCTAAAGCAACAGCTTTGCGCTTGAAGGCACGAACGCTGTCGCTCTCCGATGACGGTTTCCGCACCTTGGCGGCAAATATGCAAGGCGAAGGACATGTCATAGACCGCGAGAAACTGCTTCTGCAATGGTTACCAGTGTTGGAAAAGCCAGATGACATCGAAGGTCTTTTTACAAGTCTCAACACCGACAATCGACGTCGCATAGATTTCCTGTTACGCACCGATGGAGTCGCAGCCGGATATGTCTTACTTCGAACGCTAAGAATGGAAGAACAGGATATTGACTTGCTGAAGCGGACATGTACATTATTAATTAAAAAGGGGAACGCACTCTCTTTTAATTTTGCCAGCATCATTAAGGAATACTTCGGACTGGACACCGTCAGGGGAGTTTTTTCCCTGCAGATTCATCCATACGAACTATCGCGCCTCGACACAGACTTCGAGACGTTTTGCAGAGTGGCAAAAAAAGTGTAAATTGGAAATGTTTGAGCTGATAGCTGATCAACCTCTCAACTTGTTCCCAAGCCAAAGCAGAAGGACAGCGCCAACGACAGCTGTGCCTATCTCACCAATCCATCCGCTCTCCCACTGAATACCAAGGAGGTCGAACACCCAACCTCCGATAAAACCGCCAAAGAGGCCAAGAAAGAAATTCCAGACACAGCCGTCACCTTGACGACCCATAAATTTTCCTGCAAGAAGGCCGGCCAGCAAGCCGACTATTAGTCCATGTATCATCTGTTTTTGTATTTTAAGTTGAATTCTGGTGCAAAATTAGTAAATCCTGATTATTAATAGTACTTTTGCACTCGAAAAAAACACAAAGGACAATGATTTATCCTTCTTCATTTGAGGAAAAAATAGAAATGACGGAAATTCGGGCGATGCTTTTGCACCACTGCCTGAGTCCATTGGGCGAAGAGAGAGTCACTCAGATTTCCTTCATGACAGATGCCAAAGCCATTCGCGAACAACACGCACGCACAGGTGAGTTTGCCAGAATCATGGCTGAAACAGACTCATTTCCAGATCATGGCTTTTACGATTTGCGGCCTGCTCTGAGACGCATACGCGTAGAGGGAACATATCTCGAAGTGGAAGATTTATGGGACCTGAAGAGATCTCTTGAAGCTATAGCTGAAATAAGAACCTTCCTGAGACATGATGAAGGAGAATCCCCCTACCCCGCCTTAAGCCTTATGGCGGATGGAGTGATGACCTTCCCGCTGGTGACCCGACGCATAGACTCTATCCTGGACAAGTTCGGAAGAGTCAAAGACACGGCATCGGGTGAATTGCAGAGAATACGGCGCGAACTGTCTTCTACCGAGGGGTCCATAACACGCCTGCTCAACAACATACTACGTTCGGCCCAGCAAGAAGGGCTTGTTGCAGCAGACGTTTCTCCTACCATGCGCGATGGAAGACTTGTTATTCCTGTAGCACCGGCTTTGAAACGACGCATCAAGGGAATTATCCATGACGAAAGCGCCACGGGCAAAACCGTATTTATAGAACCACAAGAAGCTGTAGAGGTGAATAACCGCATTCGCGAACTTGAGGGCGAAGAACGTAGGGAGATTATTCGCATTCTACATGAACTCACAGACCAGATTCGGCCGCTTGCGCCACAAATGCTGGATGGGTATGAGTTCCTGGCCGACATTGAGTTTGTTAGAGCGAAAGCTCATTTTGCAAAAGAAATAGGAGCGCTCACCACTACCGAACCGAACATAGCCCCCCACCCTCTGATTGACTGGACGCTGGCCATACATCCTCTGCTGCAACGTACGCTGCAACGCCACGGGAAGCGTATTGTGCCATTGGACATCGAGCTAAACCGCCGCCAGCGGATACTGATTATCTCTGGCCCAAACGCAGGCGGAAAGAGCGTATGTCTGAAAACAGTGGGGCTGCTGCAATACATGATGCAATGCGGCCTACCAGTTACCTTGGGAGAAAATTCGCGTCTGGGTATATTCAACAACATCATGCTCGATATTGGCGACGAACAGAGCATTGAAGATGAATTGTCGACCTATTCCAGCCACCTGCTGAATATGAAAAACATGATGCGGCAGGCAAACCCTTCGACATTACTCTTAATCGACGAACTCGGCGGTGGCACAGAACCACAGATCGGCGGCGCAATGGCCGAAGCTGTCCTCAGCCGCTTTGTTAGGCAGGGGGCTTTCGGAATCATCACCACCCACTATCAGAATCTGAAATTATTTGCTGATCACACCCCTGGAGTTGCCAACGGCGCAATGCTCTATGACAGGCATCTGATGCAGGCTTTGTTTCAGTTAGAGATAGGCAACCCAGGTTCAAGTTTTGCAGTAGAAATAGCCCGTAAGATAGGTATTCCTGAGGATGTTATATCAGACGCAAGCGATATTGTAGGACGCGATTATATCAATGCTGACAAATGGTTGCAGGATATCGTGAGAGACAAACGTTACTGGGAGTCGAAGCGACAGGCTATTCACAGCCAGGAAAAGCAAATGGCCCATACGATGGAAGAATACGAGTCGGAAATGACTGAATTGCAAAAGCGCCGCAAAGACATACTACGCGAGGCTCGTGAGCAGGCTGCCGAACTCCTGAAGAAGGCCAACGCACAAATTGAAAACACCATACGCGAGATTCGTGAGGCACAAGCAGAACGTGAACGCACGCGCACGGCACGCTCAGCAATATCAACGATGATTGACGAGTTGAACGGAGAAGCCACAGATTCTGTTGCCGACTCCGAAATGATCGACCGGAAGATAGAGCAGCTCAAGGCTCGCAAACAGAGACAAGCTGAAAAACGAGCACGCAAGGATAAAACCGAGGCCCAGCCAGCTACAGAAACAGTTCAAACTCAAAAGCCTCTGTCTCTGGGAGATACTGTTAGAATCAAGGGACAGACCAGTGTAGGCGTGATAGAACGCATAGACGGGCACAACGCAACTGTGGTGTTCGGACAGATGCGAACAAGCGTAAAGGCTAACCGCCTGGAGAGAGCCATTCCACCAAAGACTACATCTTCAATGCCGCTGGCAGCCACTTTTGTAAGCCGCCAGACGAGAGACCAGATGCGGGAGACAAGCCTCCATTTCAATCCCGAGATAGACGTAAGAGGAATGCGCGGAGAGGAAGCCCTGAATGCCGTAATGCACTATATTGACGACGCAGTTTTGGTGGGCGCAAGCCGCGTGCGCATACTTCACGGCACAGGCAACGGAATCCTGCGGACACTCATTCGTCAATACCTCAACACCGTTTCTTCAGTGGCTGATGCACACGATGAGCACGTGCAATTTGGAGGGGCCGGAATAACCATTGTTGAACTGAAATAAGAAAGTTTTTGCACTTACACGCACACAGATGAAGAATTATTTGTATTTTTGCACCGTTATTTGCAACTATTACAGATGAACGACCAACTACAAGACGCAACTACAAGACAGCAGACAAGAGCCTATGCCGCATGGTATGGAGTGCAAGTAGGACTGTGCTGGATAATCAGCTACGGGCTTATTTTATATGGTTTGAGTGAGCCTTTGGCTGGTCATTTCGGTCTCTTCACCGGCATATCATCCTTGCCGCTGGCCATTTGGCTGATGCGCCAATTCCGCGACCAGATAGCAGAACTCCCCATAGGTCGCGCATGGCACATGGCCCTCATGATATACCTTTGCGCCTCACTTCTGTTAGCATTAGGGCAATACATCTATTTTGCATATATTGACGGCGGATATATGGCCCGCGAATACAGCGAAATTCTCACAAACCCTGAATATCGGCCAATGCTTGAGAGCATGCTGCCCAACGAGAACTACGAACAGCTCACAAACGATCTGGTCACTACTCTCAGTACTATAAGCCCCGCCAAAATGGCTGTTCAGATGATGCCTATAAGCCTGCTTATATCATTCTTCTTAGCCATACCGACAACTTTCTTATCTTTTACAAAACCAAAAACCAAAGGATAAAAATAGACACAAATGGATATATCTGTTATTATACCGCTCTATAACGAAGCCGAATCACTCCCGGAACTCCACGCGTGGATAAAACGCGTGATGGAAGCAAACAAATTCTCTTATGAGATTATCTTTGTCAACGATGGCAGCACAGATGATTCCTGGAAGGTTATATCAACGTTGGCTGGAACAAATCCGGAAGTTAAAGGTATTAAATTCCGTCGCAATTACGGCAAAAGCCCGGCTCTGTATTGTGGGTTCGCCAAAGCAGAAGGCGATGTAGTAATAACAATGGATGCCGACCTTCAGGATTCGCCCGATGAAATACCTGAGCTCTATCGGATGATCAAGGAAGAGGGTTACGACTTGGTATCAGGCTTCAAGCAGAAACGTTACGACCCGCTTTCAAAGACCATTCCCACGAAACTGTTCAATGCAACAGCACGCCGCGTAAGCGGTATCCACAATCTTCATGATTTCAACTGCGGTCTGAAAGCCTATCGCCGCGAGGTCGTAAAGAATATAGAAGTGTATGGAGAAATGCACCGCTATATTCCATATCTGGCCAAGAACGCAGGCTTCAACCGCATTGGCGAGAAGGTTGTGCATCACCAGGCTCGCAAATATGGTAAGACGAAATTCGGTCTTGACCGCTTCGTAAACGGTTATTTGGATTTGCTCTCACTCTGGTTCCTCAGTCGTTTCGGCAAGCAGCCAATGCATGTTTTCGGATTGTGGGGCTCAGTGATGTTCTTTATTGGTTTCATAGCTGTGATAATAGTCGGATTCGGCAAACTCTACGCCATGGCTAATGGCCTGCCATATCGTCTGGTTACTGAATCTCCGTATTTCTTCATTGCTCTGACCATGATGTTGCTTGGAACTCAGTTGTTTGTTGCCGGTTTTCTCGGCGAATTGGTTACGCGCAATTCTGCACTGAGGAACACCTATCAAATTGAAGAGGAATTATAATTAAGCTGCACAGGCAAAAGAACGAAGAGAGGGCAAAGGGGACTAATCGTCCTGTCAACTTATGCTCTGCATGCATACCATCCAATCTGGCAAAGATATAAATTTTTATCATAGAACAAATAGAAAGGATTTAAATATTGAGGCGCAAACTCTTTTATATAATAATTGTCTTGTTTGTTACAGCCTGCGACAACATTTCCTGTCCGCTCAACAACACAGTGGAGTGCAAATACACCTTCTGCGATGAAGACGGAACTGCGATTTCTATCGCCGACACGCTTACCGTGACTGCCATAGGAACGGATTCCGTGATTATAAACAGACTTGTAAACGGCAGTTCGATGAGTTTGCCTGTTAGCTTTTACGCTCCGGCTGACACCATTATTCTTACCTTTACGGACACCCTCTCCCGCCAGGCCACAGACACCATCTGGATGGAGAAGACAAGCACACCGCACTTCGATGACCCCTCATGCCCCATACACATGTGGCACACAATATCGGCTGTCAGCTCCACCCACAGCCTCATTGACTCCATAGTAATCCTAAATACTGCTATCAATTACGATGGCCTTGAGAATATTCAGATACGCTTTATTACTGATTAGTCTTCCGATAGCTATTCAGGCTCAGACCATTACCGAACAGCCTAAAAAAGCCAGACTGTTCGGCATAGCTGTCGGAGCCGATTTCGTGGGCGCCACGATGAAACTCACCGGATGTGACTGGAGCCAGATGGAGGTGTTCGGACGCTTAGCCTTCCGCGACAGGTTTTTCCCTATATTTGAAATGGGATTAGGCGAAGCCGACCACGAAGGACGGGAGCTGGACAACCATTTTCATACGCGTGCTCCATATTTTCGAATTGGTGTAGATTATAATATCTCAAAGAACCACAACGGCAACCGCTTCCTTTTGGGCTTGCGATATGGCTTCACAGCATTCAATTACGATATTACATCTGACACAAATCTCGAAGATCCAGTCTGGGGGACATCTTTGCCAGTGAACTACTCGGGACTCAACGGGAGTGCCCAGTGGTTAGAAACAGTCATTGGACTTGAAACCCGCATCTGGACTATAGTCCGAGTAGGTTGGGATATGCGATTTAAGTTCCGCATCAGCCAGCATACCGATGAAATAGGTGCTCCATGGTATGTGCCTGGATATGGCAAAAACGCATCCGGCTCAACCTGGGGCGGGACCTTCAAACTAATTTTTGACATCTAAATATCTTCGCTTACTTCCTTTCTGAGTAAGAGCACATAAACTACAGTAATGACAGAAGAAAAGAATATATCAAGCCAAGAAGATTCCACAAAATCTACCAACGGAAAAGCAGATGTTGTGGCTTCGCAGTTCCGTCCTTGGCACATAGCAGCACTTGCCCTATTTATCATTGGTACAATATTTATTATCCGCCGTAATAACACTCCAATACCTTTTCAGAAGGAAGAGGGCGCTGCCTTTGGCACCTTTTACCATATTGTTTACCAAAATAAAGAATCTCTGCAGCCGGAAATTCAGGCTGTCTTAGCCGAGGTGGACTGCAGCCTGAGCATGTTCAACCAGCAGAGCATAATAAGCCAGATCAACCGAAATGAAGATGTCGTCACAGACAGCATGTTCCGACGTGTATTCGCTCTCAGCCAAGAGGTGAGCAAGGTCACTAACGGCGCCTTCGACATCACGGTTGCTCCGCTCGTCAACGCATGGGGATTCGGTTTCAAACACGGCACTCTTCCTGACAGCATTGCTATTGACAGTATTCGGAAATTCATAGGTTGGCAGCATATTAGTCTTGACGCCGAAGGGCGTTTACATAAAGAAGACCCACGCATGGTGCTCGACTGCTCAGCTGTGGCTAAAGGCTTTGGTGTCGATGTCGTTGCAGATATGCTGCGCTCACATGGAGTGAGCAATTTCATGGTGGAAATTGGTGGTGAGATTGTCGTTAACGGACAAAATCCACAAGGAGAGAAATGGAAAGTAGGGGTTAACAGCCCGGAAGATGACAGTCTGAGTACTTCACGCAAACTGCAGACTATACTCCCGCTTACTGACTGCGCTATGGCAACGAGCGGCAACTATCGTAATTATTATGAAGCCGGAGGCCGCCGCCTATCCCACACTATAGACCCACACAGCGGATACCCGGTGCAACACAGCCTGCTCTCTGCCACAGTATTCGCTCCGACCTGCGCCGAAGCAGATGCGTTTGCCACTTCCTTTATGGTTCTTGGACTCGATTCTGCTAAACAGATACTCAGCAGTCGTCCTTCATTGCGCGCATATCTCATATATGCTGACGAAAAAGGAGATTACCAAGTATTTGCATCTCCCGATTTCTGACGAATATATCTGTATTTATATAAAAGGTTCTTGAAGTAGCCTCTGAACAAGAACTCACTTTTGAATATATTTTGTGGGATTTGCAGATTTTTTCCACATTAAATTTGGCAGTTTACACAAAATAAAGTACCTTTGCGCCGCAATTCCGAGAAACATGTCTCAGAAAAGCCCGGAAGGAAGTTTGGGTGAGTGGCTGAAACCACCAGTTTGCTAAACTGACGTGCGGGTTACCGTACCGGG
This sequence comes from Bacteroidaceae bacterium, assembly GCA_024699495.1. Lineage (GTDB taxonomy): Bacteria > Bacteroidota > Bacteroidia > Bacteroidales > Bacteroidaceae > Physcousia. The sequence goes on from JAILPK010000020.1 coordinate 46,774, forward strand.
GGTTCGAATCCCCCAGCTTCCGCTGAAATCTCCATAGCTAACCCTGTTAGTTATGGAGGTTTTCTTTTATGACATTCAACCAACAAGCTCTAAGAATTATCCAAGCTCAGAGATATTCATGATATTTATAGCGGCTTAGAGAATTTTATCCCGGCTTAGAGATATTTATGCCAGCTTGTAGAAACTATGCCAGCTCAGAGAAATTTATAGCGGCTTAAAGAAACTATCCCAGCTTAGAGATATTTATGCCAACTTGTAGAAACTATACCAGCTCAGAGAATTTTATCCCGGCTTAGAGATATTTATACCAGCTTAGAGAAATTTATAGCGGCTTAAAGAAACTATCCAGGCTCAGAGAAGCACCAGCTGCACTGCTGGATTATTGCGGACTATCTGCATCGCCTCCTTCGGTCCCTCGGCCAGAGCCACCTCATACTCGTTGCGCTCCAGTATGAGCTTCAGCGAGAGCCCACAAATTTTCATCATAAGAATTAGGCTATCCCAACAAATTATATCTCCTATATGGTTTTCTTGTTCACTGTATTATTCAGCGATATTCAATCTAAGTGTATCAAAAAATACATCGAGGTGTATTCACAAATACATCAAGGTGTATTCACAAATACATCAAGGTGTATTTGCGCGCATGAAAACATGCTAAACAAAGGGAAAAAAGCTGGAATGAATCGCGACTTAAGATGCGGGCGTGGATTGGCGAAGATATTGAAATTGCATTGCTGCATAGCATTGAAGAACGGGGTTAAATAAGATTCATCCGCAACACATGTTTCCATGCATTGCGGATGAAAATAAGAGTGCTACCCTACTTATAGCGGGCAGCATTATAGTCTGTGTTATTTCTATTTCAACCAGCGACTAAGCCAATCGAAGAAGGTGCGCTGCCAAAGGATGCCATTCTGAGGTTTCAGCACCCAGTGATTCTCGTCGGGATAGAGAAGCAGTTCTGCCTCTATGCCACGCATTCGGGCTGCGTTGAAGGCAGACATCCCCTGAGTGGCATTTATACGATAGTCCTTCTCACCATGTATGCAAAGGATAGGGGTATCCCACTTGTCAACGCTGAGATGTGGAGAGTTCTTATAAGTGCGGTCAGCATTTGCGGTGCGGTCCTGGTTCCAGTAAGCATCATCATATTCCCAATTGGAGAACCAGTTTTCTTCAGTCTCAGTGTACATAGCTTCAAGATTGAAAGCTCCGTCATGCGATATGAAACACTTGAAGCGCTTGTCATGATGTCCGGCAAGATAATAGACACTGAAGCCGCCGAAGCTGGCTCCTACAGCGCCAAGACGGTCGCGGTCAACAAACGGGAGAGAGTCACAAGCATCATCTATGGCGCTGAGATAGTCGTTCATGCACTGGCCAGTCCAGTCGCCTGAAATCTCTTCAAGCCAATCCTGCCCGAAGCCCGGAAGACCGCGGCGGTTAGGAGCAATGATGACATACCCCTGTGCTGCCATTATGTAGAAATTCCACCGGTAGCTCCAGAATTGAGATACAGGTGACTGCGGCCCACCTTCACAGAAGAGAAGTGTCGGATATTTCTTTGACGGGTCAAAGTGGGGCGGTTTGATAACCCAATAGAGCAGTTTCTGGTTATCAGTAGTCTGACACCATCGCGGCTCAGAGCTTCCGGGTGAAAGCTGTGAGAGGATGTGGTCATTTTCTGCAGTCAGCCTTGTGATATCTACGAGAGCGGAATCAACAAGAGTTATTGTAGAAGAGGTATTTTCCTCATTCTCTGCTGAAGAGGGAGAGTCAGCAACGGAAACCTCCGAAGAGGAGATATTGACTAAATAGAGGTCTGAGGGATGGAAGAAATCGTGGCGCTCCATCAGCAGAAGAGTTTTCTCTGCCCCGTTTTCCTCTCCCCTATTTTGTGATACAAACTTAAGACTTCCCCAGTCCGCCTGATCATTGGTCAACTGCTTTACTTCACCCTCGAGATTAGTGGAATAAAGATTTTCTGTGGCATGCCAGACTCCGATGAAATATATGGTTTTGTTGTCGTCAGCCCATACAAAATCATCTACATTACTGTCAAATACCTCTGTGACATAACGCTTCTCACCGGTTTGGATATCACAGACACACAGACGCTGTCTGTCTGCCTCATACCCATCTCGCTGCATAGAAAGCCATGCTACGTAGCGGCCATCTGGAGAGAACTTGGGATTCTGGTCATATCCGGGGTTGTTTACAAGATTATCCCCACTGTTGACTGGCTGGTTGCGCAAGGCCTTTGAGGGGTCAACCGACTGCAGATAGGCAGATGCTGCTGTAACAGCGTCTCCAAAGGAGGAGCCGCTCTTACACAAATTCCTGGCCGACTTGACATCGTGAGAGTTTACATCATACAGGAAGATGTCCGAGTCTGTGCTAATGCTGTAGGCAAGCCCAGTTCTTACACGACAGGTGAAGGCAATGAGGTTACTGTCGTCGTCCCCGTCAGCATTTTGCCATGCTATCTGCTCCACGCCTCCGAACGGCTCCATAGGGCACTCGTAGGGCAGGCCTTCCAGGATGTCATATTCTTCGCCAGATTCCAGATTCAGCACGAAAGGATGCGGTATGCTTTCTACATAGTGATCCCAATGGCGATACATGAGATCAGTGATTACCAGCCCCGTACTCTTGGGCAAATCAGCCGGACGCTCCTTGATAATATCGTGGTATGGAACTGTCTTTATCAGAATAACATGCTTGCCCGACGGAGAGAAGAGGAAGTCATTGACAGCCCCTTCAGTATGTGTAAGCTGACGGCGTTTCTTCCCGTCGGCATTCATTGTCCAGATATCTCCCTTGAGAAGGAATGCGATGTTGTCATTGTCAATCCAAGACGGAGAGGAGCCAAGGCCGGTAAGGGCGGGAGCAGCCGCAGACGTTTTGGATGCAGCCTTTGCCTTCTGCCCTTTCTTCTTTTCCTGAGCGGAAATATTCTGGATATAGATGACAGAGTTGCTGCGATTCTCCTTCACGCTATAATACGTGACCTGATATGCAACCTTGCCGCCGTCCGGCGAAGTGCTGTAAGCGCCGATGCGCCCCATAGCCCACAGAGCTTCAGGTGTCAGGACATCGTTTTCCAGCTGGATATCGCTGCGGGAAATCATCTTCTTGCTGTCGTCCTGTTTGCAAGCTGTCATAGTAGCTATTACCAAGAGGATTAATGTTAGGCGTTTCATAATCGATTATTTCTTTTGTTGTTGACGCTGTTGCTCCTCAATTTGTTTCTGCATTGCAGCCAGATGGGCAGCCATACCTGATTGCTTTTTGGGGTTAGAAGCATTCTTTGCCTTGTATGCCTCGAGCTGTGCAAGCAGTTTCTCATCATTAGTAGTCTTTCTGAGCACCCACATTATTAAAATAGATGTGAAGCCGGAAAGGAAGTAATAGTAGTTAAGACCGGAACTATAGTTATTGAACATGAAGAAGAACATGAGCGGCATCAGATACATCATCCATCGCATCATCTTCATCGACTGTTCCTGCTCTGGAGACATTACTGCGTTTTGCTGCTGTTTCATGGAAATCCAGGTGTTGCCGATCTGCATCAGACAGAAAAGCACGCAGAATATACTCAGGTGGTCGCCAATAAGCCAGATATCTTTGTTCCAATGTATAATATCATCGTATGCAGACAGGTCGTCGGCCCACAGGAAACTCTGTCCGCGCAGCTCAATAGCGTTAGGTACGAAGTTGAACAGCGCAATCCAGATAGGCATCTGGATAAGCATTGGCAGACATCCGCCCATTGGAGAAACGCCATACTGGGAATAGAGTTGCATCATCTCCTGCTGTTTCTTCATGGCATCCTCCTGCTTCGGATATTTGGCATTCAGCTCGTCCACTTTGGGTTTGAGAACGCGCATACGTGCGCTGGCCAGATAGCTCTTCTTTGTAGCCGGATAAACGAGTGCTTTGACTATAATGGTCAGGAGGAGGAGTACAAGCCCCATGTGCAAGCCGAATCCCTTAAGCCAGTCAAAGAGGTAAATGATAAACCAACGGTTAATCCATCTTACGATAGGCCAGCCGAGATACACCAGATCTTCGAGTTCGAGGTCCTTATCCTTCACAATACTCAGAGCGTTGTGGTCTTTGAGTGTGTGGAAATCATTGGGGCCGAAATAGAACTGCAGTTGTGTGGGCTGCTTGCCGCTTGGGTCAAAGCCGGTGTGCAGAGTAGCCTCATAATTCTTCAGATAGCCCTGCCCTTTCTCATACAACTGAGATTTCAGATGCGAACCGGAGAATGACTGGTGGCTGATGAGAACAGCCGAGAAGAACTGATTTTTGAATGCGACCCAATCGAGATTCTCATCGATATCATCGTCGTCATCCGACGTCTCGCTCAAGTTCTTTGTCTTGCCGTCAGTACGATGATAGCGGATACAAGCGTAGCGCTGCTCGAAGTCAAAGCCTTTCTCCAACTGCCGTGCGCGGTCTGTCCACTTAAGGTCAAGCGAGTTCATCGATGGGGAGAAGAGGTCTGAGATGCCGTTGGCCTGAAGCGTCATGTCCAACATATAAGCATCCGGACGCAGGCTGTAAATGAAATCCAGAGAACCATTCCCTAACGGCAGGCTGAGCTTTAGCGACTGGGTACCCGGCTCCGAGCCATCTGCAACAGCTGCTGGCTGGAAATAGAGCTCGGAGGTGATAATATTCTCCTGCTTTCCTTCGAGCATCAGGGTAAGAGAGGCATCCTCGTGCGTTAGCAGCCGAACCGGTTGTTTCTGCTGGTCATTATAATTCTTGAGAACGACTTCCTCTACTACTCCCCCATGCGAGTTTACTGTCACGCGCACATTCTTGTTCTCAAGAGTGAAACGCTGTTCTTCGCCTTGGCGGGCCTGGAAAAGAGCCGAGGTCGAATCGTGGCGCGCTGCTTCAGCCTTGACGGCCTCCATCTCCTTGCGGTTCTGCTCAGCAACGAGAGCTTCTTTTTGCTGCACAGCAGCGATTGAGTCAGCTTCCAGCTGTGCACGGATCTGCTCTTCAGATGGTTTGCTATACCAAGTGAAAGCAATAAAAACGAGGGCCATTAGGAAGAAGCCCCACATTGTATTTTTGTCCATTCTTTATTATATATTTATGGCTTATAAACCTTGGTTAATTGATTCTATGTAAGAGAGCAGCTCTTCTCTGCCTGTCCCCTTCTCTGCCGACGTTATAAAGTACGGAGGAAGCGGCTCCCACTGCTCGCTGAGACGTCTCATATACGCCTCTATGTTTTCGTTCAGCTTCGCACGGCTCAGTTTATCCGCTTTGGTAAATACTATGCTGAAAGGGATTCCGCTCTCTCCGAGCCATTCCATAAATTCGAGATCTATGGTCTGCGGTTCCAGACGGCAGTCGATGAGCAGGAAGAGATTGGTCATTTCCTCTCTTTGCAATATGTAGCTGGAAATCATCTGCTCCAGTTTTGAGCGTTCTTTCTTGCTGCGCTTGGCGAAACCGTAGCCGGGCAAATCCACGAGATACCACTCTCCTCTGTTGATGCTGAAATGATTTATCAGCAAAGTCTTGCCGGGGGTAGCGCTGGTCTTGGCCAAGCTCTTGAATCCCGTGAGCATATTTATCAGGCTCGACTTGCCCACATTAGAGCGGCCAATGAAGGCGTATTCCGGGCTTTTATGCTGCGGGCACTGGCTTATAAAAGCGCTGCTCTTAAGATACTCAGCTTTGGAAATATTCATAAGCAAACGACATGAATCTTAGAAATCGTATGAGAGGCCAAGACTCAGCCACTCTTTGAACATCCAGTGGGTTTCTCTGGCACTGTCATCTTGCAGTGTTCCGTCATCGTTCTTCTTCAGATTGTAATATCTGGTATCATCAAAACGCGGATAGAAGAACAGGTTTGTGCTGAGGTATTTGTTGATTGTGAAGTTGATTTTGTTCTCACACTCGATAAGAGTATATTTCATATTTGAGAACCAATATGTGCGGTTGGTCCACTTCACATTCTTCACTATTTCCCATGTGAAGTTTATGTTAATACTCGGACCGAAGTCGTGCTTCGCATGCTTCCCCTCGTCTATGCCATAGCGTGTGACGAGTTCATCCGGACGCACATAGGTGATGTTGTGGGAAATCGGAGAGATATAAACCGAACTGTTGAAGCGCTCTTTCTTCAGCTTATAGTCCATACCCACAGAAATCCTCGAATAGAACGGCGCAAGAAAAGCAGAGACGCGGTCCTGGCTGTTGTTAGGATACGTAGGATAAGGCTGGGTCTGCAGTTGCACCTGAGCTGTGTAGTTCCAATGTGCTGAGGCCTTGAAACCGAATTTCGTGGTGAAACGCAGCAGGTTGTTGGTGGCACGGAACTTGTGATAATCATCACTCTGAGAAGTCTGGAATCCGAGCTGTGCCTCAAACTTGTTGTCCCATTGTATCTTCTGCTTGTTGTCATAATTGGCCTCTATGGCCAGCATTCCGAGCATAGCATAGTTCTTCTCACCTCCCTGATACCAGTTGGCAGAGAAATAAGTCTGTGTGAACTGCAACGAGCCATTACCCTTTATTTTCCAAAAGTTAGGACGCGTAGCTATGGGCTGCACAATATCAATATCCAGACCGACATCCTCACTTTCTACGCGGTCTGCCAGGCGCACTTCCTCCTTGATCTTCTGTTTGGAAAGGTCTGAGCGCAGTTTCCCCACATTCTGGAGAGAATATTGAGTCGTTGTGAAAAGATTCGGATGTGTTACATAAGCCACATTCAGCATGTTATTGATGGATTCATCTCTCGTGAGCTGCTCATCCTCCGTGCTGCCAAGCCCCCTCAGCGGGCGAACAGGTGCCGACTGGTCATCGCCACCTATACCCATAGTCTGCTGTAGAGCACTGGAATAGACCGTTCCAGGGGCAAACAGACGGAAATAATAGGGACTGGGTGATTTAGCCTTTTTGCCCTTAGCCACCTGATTCCGCTTCTCTACGAGCAACGTCAAAGAGTCTGAATACTGGTTCAATACTGTGCCAAGTTCAGTTATTAGGCTATCTAATTTGATGCTGTCTGTTGTCGTAACAACTTCCATGACCACCTTTGCCTGGGCACAAGGCATGGCCATCAAGAATGCAGATACAATTATAAATCTTTTCATTTTCTTACAAATTTGGCTGCAAAGATACGACAAAACAAGCTAATATCAAAAAAAAGGGATAATTATTGCATTATAGCCGCACCTTTTTACTACTTTTGCGTCATCAAACAATATCTGAAATCGGATTACACTTAAATTCTACGTGCAATGAAATTGATAGCAGACAGCGGTTCCACAAAAACAACCTGGTGTCTTATATGTGAGGAAAAATCAGAACAAAGCCAGACATTTTACACTGGTATGGGAATAAATCCGGTGAGAGATGATGAAGCCTGCATACTCAGCGCTCTTAAAGAAGTGAGCGATTGGGTGTGCGGAAGCAGGACATCTGCAGCGAAAACTGTCACAAATGCCGACATCAGCGAAATATATTTCTATGGCGCAGGCTGCCTGCCTACAACAATTCCAACGATTATACGGCTGCTCTCCGGGATATTCCCCAATGCACACATCGAAGTAGCCTCGGACCTCCTCGGAGCCGCACGTGCATTATGCGGCAGGAACGAGGGTATTGCCTGCATTCTCGGAACCGGTTCCAACAGCGGGTTGTATGATGGTTGCCAAATCGTTTCCAACGTCTCCCCGATGGGTTGGATTCTTGGTGATGAAGGCAGCGGGGCCGTGCTCGGGCGCACACTTGTATCTGAAATATACAAAGGGGCTTTGCGGCATCTGCGCGACGAGTTTGAGCAAGACTTCCTCCCTACAGTCACCGATATCAAGCAACCTCCCCAAGCCACTGTCATTCAGGCTGTGTATCGCAGCAAGATGCCCAACAGATTCCTGGCTTCCCTTGTCCCGTTTCTTTCTCACCACAGGAAAGAACCCAGTGTGGGCGAATTACTCCGGAAATCATTCCGCGATTTCTTCCATCGCAATGTCGCTGCTTATGCCCGCCCCGATTTATCTGTAAATTTTGTGGGTGGCGTTGCTGAAGAGTTTCAGAACGAGCTGAGAGCTGTTGCTTCGAGCGAAGGCTTTGATTTTGGGGCTGTTATGAAAGCTCCAATCAATGGGATTGTGCGTTACCATACGCACAGAGATGAATAAAAAATACATTTATATGCTAAATAACATATTCTGTTTAGACACAACCAAACCAAAATCGTGCTATCTTTGCAGCTGTTATCCTGAAAACAATCTTTTTACCTTAACCTAGCTAATACCTAATCGATGAACAAGGAGCCACTGTGAAGCGGCTCCTTGCTTTTTTTTTCCGGCCTCATTTTGAGGCTTTTATTGTGTGGGTCAATCTGAAGTTTTCAGTCTCTGCTGCGGCCGAAGAGGCGCAGGATATACAAGAAGAGGTTGATAAAGTCCAAATAAAGCGACAATGCGCCAAAGATAGCCACCTTTCCTATGCTGTTGCTGTCTGCCATACTCACCATCTGCTTTATCTTCTGGGTATCGTAAGCTGTCAGACCTACGAAAATGAAGACTCCGATATATGTGATTATGGAATCCAAGGTGTCATTTGCCCAAAACATATTTATCACGCTGGCGATAATAATTCCGATCAGCCCCATGAAAAGCAGACCGCCCAAACCGGACAGGTCGCGCTTGGTTACGGCGCCAACCACAGACATAGCTCCGAACGTCAGAGCCGAAGCGGCAAAGGCAGAATATATGGCTCCGATTTCATAGGCAAAGAAGATGCTTGAGAGCACAAGACCGTTAAGCGCCGCATAGACCAGAAACAGAAGTATGGCCGTGGATTGCTTCATGTTATTCAGACCTGCACTCAGCCATACCACTAAGGCGATTTCTACAATAAACAGGCCCCACATAACAATTGAATTGCCAAAAATCACCTGAAGCAACTGAGGCGAACTTACTGTGTATAAGGCCACTCCAGCCGTGACAAGCAAGGCAATCATCATCCAGACATACACCTTGGTCATCGCGCTTGCCATCAGACTGCCCGCACCAGACAGCACACCACCCTTGTCGTATGACATGCTGTCTCCGGACATAGCGCTCTTATTATAAGATGAATCTGTTATTTCTTCGTAGTCATTCATAATACTTCACTTTTTATTTTGGTTATGAGATAATCTAAGAATTAAGCTTCCGCCCCACCTCTTTGACTAAGCCTATGGCACTTCATCGCGCCATCCCACCGGTACGCGGTAAGCCATTTGCCGCATCTCGGCTTTCATCGCGCAGCCCACCGGTAAGCGGTAAGCAGTAAGCGCCCCATCGCGGCTTTCATTGCGCCAGCCGAAGCATGGCCGCAACCCCGCGGCCCCGCCGCGAAAGCGCCTCAGCGCTTATTGTGTCTGATGGTTTTGCCATCAGATGCCAACCGCTCTCCGCGGCTCCATCGCGCCAGCCCACCGGTACGCGGTAAGCGGTAAGCCATTTGCCCCATCGCGGCTCCCGGTAAGCGCCAGGCGAAGCTTCAGCTCTCCGGCCGCTTATTTCTTAGCCTTGGCAGCTTTCTTGGCAGCCTTCTTGGCAGCTTTTTCAGCTGCTTTGGCGGCCTTCTCGAGTTCCTTGTCGTATTTCTCCCAGAGCTTGTTCTTGGTGCAGAGCTGCTTTTGCTCTTCGGTATAATTTATAGCCTGCTGCTCAGTAGCACTCTCGGAGGCGGGATCTGCAAATGCGAACTTGAATCCCTTTACAGAGTTCCAATAGCCGCGGGTGAAATCAGGGAAGGCTACGCTGGCGCAGTTGTGGTCCATAGAGAGCGAACCCAGTTCAGCCAGACAGCACCATTCTGCCAGATCATATACATCCATGTCGAGAGGCAAGCCGTTTTGGAGGCAATACACCAGACGGGCATCCATGAAGAAGTCCATTCCGCCATGACCACCCACCTTCTGCGCCATCTCGCCGTATTTCTTGATGATGGGATGCGTATATTTGTTCCATAGGGCATCGTGCTCTGCCTTGGGCAGGAATCCATGACTGCTGAGGTCATCCACCTTGGGAGCCACGCCGCTTGCAGCCAGCTGGCTCTTGTCAAGAGCGAAATGCGGTTCCGGATACTTGGTTGCATATCCCTTCGTGCCAGTCAGTTTGAACAGGCGGTTATAGGGCTGCGGATTCATCACATTATGCTGGATTTCAATCACCTTTCCTTCTGCCGTACGCATCAGAGTAGTAGTCTGGTCGCCGTTGCGGTAGTTGGGGCATTGGCGCCCGGTCTTCTTCTCCACCCACTCACGTCCGTGGGCGCTCTTGGTATCCATTGCCACGAGAGTAGTAAAGCGGTCGCCACGGTGGATATTCATAGCGAGAGCCACAGGCCCCAGACCATGAGTAGCATATACGTCACCGCGGTTTTCCATGTTGTATTTCATACGCCAGCCCAACTTGTCAGGGTCTGAGCCGTCGGGATTCTTCCAGTAGTAATCCCAGAACTCATCGAGATTATGGATGTAAGCGCCCTCTCCGCGTAAGATTTCGCCGAAGACGCCATTCTGAGCCATGTTCAGAGCATTGAGCTCATACCAGTCATAGCAGCAGTTCTCCAGAATCATGCAATGCTTGCGTGTCTTCTCAGAGAGTTCGATGAGCTGCCAGCATTGCTCTAGATTCATTGCTGAGGGCACCTCAATCGCCGTATGCTTGCCGTTTTCCAGAGCACACTTGGCAACGGGGAAATGGTGGTCCCAGTCCGTGGCTACATACACCAGGTCAATGTCAGGACGCTTGCACACTTCCTCATAGCCCTTCTCGCCGCTGTAAATCTTTGCCGGCGGAAGGCCTGCAGAACGCAGGAATTTCTGGCATGCCTCGGCGCGGGCAGCCTCGAAGTCACAGAGTGCTACAATCTGCACTCCCGGGATGTATGTAAAGCGCTGCACTGCCCCGGGGCCTCGCATTCCGAGACCTACGAAAGCCACGCGTACCGTGGACATCTTGGGGGCCGTAAGCCCGAGCACATGGGTCTGCCCGGCTGCGCGCTGAGGGGATTCCAACACTATTGTTCCTTCTTCCCAATGCCACTTGGTAGAAGGAGAGAGAGACTGCGCCATAGCCGTCAGTCCGGCGCAGATAAATGCTGCAACAGCAAAAATTCTTTTCATAAATTCTCTATTCTTTAAGATTAGTTCTTTCCGAGGGCAAAGATACTACAGCTTCTTTACTCCACCAAATAAATTGCAAATTTTTAATATTTTTGATAAAAAACCAATTATTGTGCCCTTACCCTCAATCATTTTTTGTACTTTTGCGACGTTTGAACTACTATTTAACAATGATGGACCCAAGAATTGACTGTTTTTTGCCTTTTGATGCCACAGAAGGCTTGTCTATATCAGACGCGCTGCGCGAAGATGACCTTGTCAAAGGTATTTACTTCATAGACAATCCCTTCCAGACACAGAGCCTGCAGCAGATGGCCGAGAAAGCCACTGCTTCCTACATATTATTATATACCAAGATATTCGACCTGAGTCTTGGCTTTCATGCTTTGGAGCGCATGGTGAGCGTGGCCGACGACAGCGAAGCCACATTCGTTTATTCTGACCACCGCGTGCAACTGCCCTCGGGAGAAATCGTTCCGATGCCGCTTATCGACTGCCAACTGGGCTCCGTGCGTGACGACTTCTCCTTCGGCTCGCTAATCTTGATGCGCACCGATGACGTCAAGGAGTACTTCTCGCAAGAGCGCATACGCGACTACCATTACGCCGGGCTCTACGACCTGCGCCTCTTCCTGAGCCGGCGCAGACTCCCCTACCATATCAGAGAATCTCTTTATACAGAAATAGAGACTGACACTCGCCGCAGCGGGGAAAAGCAATTCGACTATGTAGATCCCTCCAACCGCTCACGGCAGATTGAGATGGAGCGGGCCTGCACACGCCACCTGAAGGAAATCGGAGCCTGGCTCGCCCCCGATGAGTTCGATGAGGTCAAGCTCGACGAAGGAGACTTCCCCGTAGAAGCCACCGTGGTAATCCCCGTCCGCAACCGCGTGCGCACAATCGAAGACGCCATCCGCAGTGTCCTCGCCCAGCAGACCGACTTCCCCTTCAATCTGATAGTCGTTGACAACCACAGCGACGACGGCACTTCGGAAACCATCGACAAACTGATTGGCGCCCCGAAATCCACAATCCAGAATGCGGCCAAGATTTTGTCCGTGAATAAAGAATGTGAAATAATCCATCTGATTCCCTCACGCAACGACTTTGGCATTGGCGGATGCTGGAATCTGGCCGTTCACCACAGCCAATGCGGACGCTTCGTTGTCCAGCTTGATTCCGATGACCTCTACAGCGGGCCTGACACCCTGCAGCGCATCGTTGACGCTTTCCGCGAACAGCATGCAGCCATGGTTATCGGCTCCTACCGCATGACTGACTTCCGACTGAACACCTTGCCGCCGGGGCTCATCAGCCACGCTGAATGGACACCGCAAAACGGCCGCAATAACGCGCTGCGCATCAACGGGTTAGGTGCGCCACGCGCATTTTACACTCCAATACTCCGAAAGATTCAGATACCCAACACCAGCTATGGCGAGGACTATGCCCTCGGCCTCATGATCGGCCGCAAATACCGCATCGGGCGCATCTATGATGAGCTCTATTTATGCCGCCGCTGGGAGGGGAACAGCGATGCAGCCCTCTCAACGGATAAGATAAACCAGAACAACCAGTACAAAGACCAGCTGCGAACGACAGAAATTCTTGCCCGCCAGGCGCTCAACGCCAGATGGCGGCGCACGACAACCGAAGAAGAGGTGGAAGCATTCTTCGGGCAGGAATTAGCCGACTGGGAACTGGCACGCAAGAACTATGAAGATCTCGGCCAGCAGGTCAAGACACGCGACCTCACCCTCGGTGACATCATGCTGCAGGCTCAGTTCAACCCCGCACGCATTGTATCTACAGCGGCAAAAGTGGACTCGGAGACATTGGCCAAACGGCCCTGTTTCCTGTGCGACGAGAACCGCCCGGCAGAGCAGCACTCCCTGATGATAGAGCGCCATTACCAGGTGTTGGTCAACCCCTTCCCCATCCTGCCCCACCACTATACCATTCCTACCCGCAGGCACAAGCCGCAGTCGATATATGAGCATTTCGGAACGATGCGCCATCTGGCTTGGATAATGCAAAACCACATCGTCTTCTACAACGGTCCCCTGTGCGGAGCTTCCTGCCCCGACCACATGCATCTGCAGGCCGGCTCAAGAGGAGTTCTGCCGATAGAGCGCGACTGGGATATGTATGACAGCAGACTGGAAAAACTCTATCCGCTCACAGGCGGCGAAACGCAGGAGATGGAGGATTCCGGCAACACTTCCGGCCGCTGCGGACTGTTTTACCTGCCCTCGTATGTATGCCCGGTATTTGTCATCCGTTCGCTCCCCTCAGAGCGCGACAGCCTGCTCTGCCAGAGGCTTTACCGCGCGCTGCCCATACACGGCAATGAGCTGGAACCGCGAATCAACGTCATCTGCTGGCGACAGGCCGGAGGTGACAGCCGCCCCGATGAAATCGTGACTCTGATATTCCCGCGCAAAAAGCACAGACCCGACTGCTACGGCAAATCCTCACTGCTCCACGCCTCGCTCATGGTCTCCCCCGGCGCCTTGGACATGGGCGGTCTTATAATCACTCCGAGAGAAAAGGACTTCAATAAGATTACCCCCGAGTGGGCTGCCGAAATCCTGCAGGAGGTAACGCTGACCGAAGAGGAGCTGAAGCCGGTGATAGAAGCCGTGACAGACAGGCCGAAAGAGGCCGCTGAGCATCCCGAAGGCGGCACTTCTGCCGAGATGAAGTCTGCCTCCGTTGCAGCCACCGACGATGAGAATGAGCCGTTTGTCAATGTCGGAATCCTCACAGCTGAGAGCGTACGCTTTTGCCTTAACACAGAATACACAGCCAAGGGGGCCGTACACAGCGGCATCCAGGAAGTCAGCTGCGACGAAGGCGGCATCAAATGGAAGGGGCAGGTATATAGCTCCCTCACCTTCCACCCCATGAATGACGAGGCTAACTTTTCCATCTACGACGTTACCATAGGCAAGAAATTCCACTGGGAGCGGCAGGAGACGCAGACCTTCCGCGGCACATTGCGCTTTGTCGTGGAAGAAGAGAAAATCGTTTGCATCAACACCCTCCCCGTAGAGCAATATCTGGAGAGTGTAATAAGCAGCGAAATGAGCGCCACATGCAGTCCGGAGTTTCTCAAGGCATCTGCCGTTATCAGCAGAAGCTGGCTCTACGCACAAATCCAGAAACGCGCCAACGCGGCGGAGAACAAAGACAACTTCTTCTCCTTCACCCGCACCGACACCGAACTGATCCGTTGGTGGGACCGCGAAGACCACACCATATTCGATGTCTGCGCCGACGACCATTGCCAGCGCTATCAGGGCATCACCCGCGCCACACGCCCCGAGGTGGCCGAGGCTGTTGCCGCTACCCACGGGCAAATACTTACCTACGGCGGTGAGGTGTGCGACGCCCGCTTCTCCAAATGCTGCGGAGGCAAGACTGAAGAGTTTGAGGCTTGCTGGGAGAACGAGCACAAGCCATATCTCGAGACCATAGAAGACCCCTACTGCAACACAGCCGACCCGACCATTATCGGGCAGGTCCTCAACGACTACGACCAGGAGACCACGGACTTCTATCATTGGAACGAGACCTTAGACCAAGAGCATCTGTCAACGATGATCAACGAACACCTCGGCGTGGATATTGGGCAGATACGCGACCTCATACCCGTAGAACGCGGCAAGGGAGGTCATCTCGTGCGCCTGCAGATCGTGGGCACCAAGCGCTCCATAACCATCGGCAAGGAGCTGGAAATCCGCAAAGCCCTCAGCAACACTCATCTGAAGAGCTCCAACTTCACCGTCAGAAAAGAGTATTCCTCACCGGCAACGGACGAGTCTGCCGTGCCCTCGGCCTTCGTTCTCGACGGCTACGGATGGGGCCATGGAGTCGGCCTGTGCCAGATTGGAGCCGCCGTAATGGGCAGCAAGGGCTTCACATACGAACAGATTCTGGAGTTCTATTACAAAAACGCTGAAATATCTAAGCTCTACTGACCATGCGCCACCTACGCCCGCTTCTGTGTTCATTCTTAGTGTCCTTCTTCCCGTTCTCCGCTTCTTCGCAGCGGCTCACACAATATGTTGACCCGACCATAGGCAGCGGAGACCACGGCCATGTGTTCATCGGGGCAAATGTGCCCTTCGGACTCGTCAATGCTGGTCCTACACAGATAGAACACGGATGGGACTGGTGCTCCGGATACCACTATAGCGGCTCTAAGATTGTCGGTTTCGCACAGACTCATCTCAGCGGAACCGGCTGCTCCGACCTCGGCGACATCGCCATCATGCCCGCAGTAGAAGACATCCCTCTCTCCCGCGAAGGTATGGCCACGGATTACTGCCACGACAATGAAGCTGTCAGCCCCGGCTACTATCGGGTGCTGACCGGGACCAGCCTGAAAGTATCCTATCCCGCAGACAGCCTCCCGGCTAATGTCATCTGCACAGAAATCACCGCCACACAACACACGGCTTTATACCGCATCACATACCCCCAAGGGGCACGGCGCCAACTGGTCGTGGATCTTGAGAACGGAGTCGGAGACCATGTCTTATGGGGACGTCTGACACAGATAGACCCATACACGTATGTCGGCTACCGCATCAGCCACGGATGGGCCAACCGCCAGCATATCTATTTCGCCATGCGCCTCAACCAGAAAGGGCAGCTCAGCGAACAGTCGCAGATGCCCGGCGCTCTGAGCGGAGGCCCCTCGCCCGTAAGCCGCCTGCGCTTGGCCGACAGCGGCCGGCCGCTACTGGTGCGCATAGCCCTGAGCCCTGTATCTGAGGCCAACGCCCTGGCCAACATGAATGCTGAAGCCTCTGCAGACACAGCCCAAGCCTGGGACTTTGATGCCGTGCGTGAGGCGGCAGAGAATAAATGGGACGAGGAACTCGGCCGTGTGAAAGCCTCTTTCGTCAACGACCGCGACCGCCGTATATTCTACACCTCCATGTATCATTTTATGGTGGCTCCACAAATCTGGGACGATGTCAACGGAGACTGGCGCGGAGCTGACAACCATGTTTACAGGAATCCCTTCGCCGCTCCCCGCGCGGGACAGCCACAGGCAAGATACCTCACCACACTCTCGCTGTGGGACACTTACCGGGCGGCAGCACCTCTGTCAACAATTATCCTGCCGGAGATGATGCCTTCCGTGGCAGAGACTTATCTGCGCATCTTCCGCGAGCAGGGCAAACTGCCGGTGTGGCATCTCATGTCGCAGGAGACCGACTGCATGGTGGGATGCCCCGCGGTTCCCATCCTTGCCGACCTCCTTCTGAAGGGGTTTGTGCGTGACTCCTTAGCAGCCTGGAACGCCATCCGCAGCAGCCTCCTGATGGACGAGCGTGGACTGGACGACATGAAACGTCTCGGCTATGTGTCCAGCGAAAACCATGAAGGCTCGCTCTCCATGTCGCTGGAATATATGCTTGCCTTCTGGAGCGCCGCCCAGGCTGGGAAAGCCATCATGCAGGCGGGGCGAGGCAACGCCGCGGTCAGTGACGACGTGGCGTATTTTGAGCAGCGTTCGCACCTCTATAAGAATTTATATGACCCGCGCGTGGGATTCATGCGTTCCAGAAATGCGAAGGGGGATTTTGGTGGCATAGAGAATTTCAACCCCGCCTTTCAGACCAAGGACTACACCGAGGGGAATCCGTGGCAGTATCTGTGGCTTGTGCCCCACGATGTACAGGGACTCGTGGAGATGCTCGGCGGACGGGACCAGGCTCTCACACGTCTCGACGGCCTCTTCTCTGCCTCATCTCAGCTGAATGCCGAGGCCAACCCTGACATCACCGGGCTCATCGGGCAATACGCCCACGGCAACGAGCCCAGCCACCACATAGCCTATCTCTACACCCTCATGGGGAAACCCGGGAAGACTGCCGCCATCGTGCGCCGTATCATGCGGGAGCTCTACACAGACCAGCCTGCCGGATTATGCGGCAACGAGGATGTGGGCCAGATGTCTGCCTGGTTTATTCTGTCCGCACTCGGCTTCTATCCAGTGGAGCCCTGTGGCGGAAACTATGTTGTGGGCTCACCCCTCGTGAAAGAGGCCGACGTATATGTAGGCGACGGCCGCACACTGCATATCCGCACTCACAACAACAATGACAGAAACATCTGCGTAAAGAAAGTAATCTTCAACGGCAAAGCGGTTACCGGCGGCATCATCCGCCACGCAGACATAGTGAAAGGCGGAACTCTGGACTTTTATATGGGGCGCCCTGCAAAGGGCAACCACTGACCGGCGTACTACGGGGGGGACATGAATATGATTGAAGAATCGATAACTTCTCTTTCCGGCAGTCTCAGCGAGGCCAAGGACCTGCTGCCTGACATCCGTAGCGCATACGAGGTGGTCAACCATGTATTCATGCGCTCGCTGGATGTGAGCACACGACAGGTGGAGATGAGACTGGTAGGCCCCTTCGCAAAGACCGACTATCTGCTGAAAGAACATCATGCCGGCCCACGTCTGTTCCGAGCCGTCAACGATACCCGCTCACGCCTGCGCTTCCGGGTCAGCCTCTCCGACGATGAGCTCTCAGCCCATTTCATACATGACTGCCAGGTAATAGCCGGCTTCCTCGACCTGATAAATCCCGACAAGGCCGCTCCGGACGAGGATCTGTACGAAGCCACCGGGACCGCACACAACAGCCCGGACGCCCTCCTTCAGAACAATACCAGAGACTACCTCCGTATGCGCGTCTCTGCATGGGACGACAATTATATCTCCGGAACCACGGCTGACGGCCCCGACCCCTCCGGCACAAAAGTATGCTATACAGGCCTGAAATACGACTGGACTTACCTGCGCCCGCTGCTCCAGACAGGAACACAGCTGAATCTCATTCGTCCGCATCGCGAGGGAGACATCATCATCCCCGAAATGATAATTTTCGAACCCGACTATCTCATTGACATCTCATCCATCGCAAGATGCTTCGAGAACTATGCAGAATCACCCGTCGTGTCCCTCCTCCACCGGCTGGAAACCACACCCGCCAGCTCCGCCATCCTAATGGGTGAATTGGCCAGTCAGATGCTCGACGAGGAAGTGAGCGGAACCGCCACCACCTATCCCGGGAGCGTAAGGCGCTTCTTTCGCGAACACGCTCTGGATATTCTTGATGCCGGCATCAGCGAGGGCTTCCATGAAGAAGCGGCACGCCAACGGGACAATATCCGCAGGGCTGTCACCGACACTCTGCCCAAGGCGGTCGGCTCCTTCCGCCGTGAACTCGGCATGGTCGAGCCGTCATTCTTCTGCGAGATGCTGGGGCTGCAGGGGCGCATGGACTACCTCCAGTCGGACATCTCTGTCTTAATCGAGCAGAAGGCTGGCAAGGCGGCATTCGTTCCCAACGACCCCGAACCGGACACTCCTAAGTTCAAGGAGCAGCATTATGTGCAGATGCTGCTCTACATGCTGCTGCTCAAATACAATTTCAGAGAGCAATATACCGACGGACGCACCCTCTCATCCTTCCTCCTGTATTCACGCTATCCCAACAGCCTGGTAGGGCTCGGCAGCGCACCGGAACTGACCCACAGGGCGCTGAAGGTGCGCAACTGCATGGCGTGGATGGAACTGCATCTCTCCCAACCGGGCTCCTACCGCCTGCTGGAGAGACTCACCACCGACTCGATAAACCGCAAGCAGGTACACAACAGACTGTGGACGTCGTGGCAGGCGCCGCATATAGCCGCCCTCCTGGCTCCTATCCACGAGGCGACACCCCTCGAACGGGCATATTATTTCCGCTTCCTCACCTTCATTTCCAACGAACACGTCAGAACCAAACTCGGCAACCGAACCAAGGAGAATTCCGGCTTCGCTGCCACATGGCTCGAATCCCTCGAAGACAAGCGGCAGGCCGGCAACATCTACGACTCCATGCTGCTGCGCCTACCCGAAGACAGCAGGCGCGTGGACACCGTCGTTCTGGAATTTGACACATACACAGACTCCGGACAGCCCCCTACAGCCAATTTCCGCAATGGAGACATTGTTATTATATACCCGTACACGCGCGGGAGAGAACCCGACGTCCGGCAGACTCTTGTCTTCAGGTGCTCAATCCAGGAGATTACCGCCGGGAGAATAGTCCTGCATCTGAGACATTCGCAGACTGACTCGCGCGTGTTCCCCTGCGGTGACGATGTGCGATGGGCCATAGAACACGACTTCTATGAATCCTCTTACAGCGGACTCTATCAGGCCATGCACGCCTTCCTCAGCGCCCCGCGCGAGCGCAGAGACCTGCTCCTTATGCAGCGGCAGCCGCTCACCGACACCGGCATACAGCTTAAGGGAGACCATGGAGTTTTCAATGAGATGGCGCTGCGCGTAAAACAGGCACGCGACCTCTTCCTCATCATTGGCCCTCCGGGAACCGGCAAGACATCCTTCGGAATGCTCACCACCGTCCGGGAAGAACTCCTGGAGACGGGCACCTCTGTGCTGCTCATCGCCTACACCAACCGCGCTGTAGATGAGATGTGCGCAAAACTCTCCGAGGCTGACATCCCCTTCCTGCGCATCGGCAACCCTCTCTCCTGCGGCGAAGCATACCGCTCCAGTCTGCTGGAAGAGAAGGTCGGCGAATGCAGCGATGCAGCAGCCCTCACTTCGCTGATTACCAGCCAGCGCGTAGTGGTCGGCACCTGCACATCCCTCTCCTCACGGCTCTCTCTGCTTACTCTGCACCCCTTCTCCCTGGCCGTGATTGACGAGGCATCACAGATTCTCGAACCGCAGTTGCTCGGACTCCTCTCGGCCAAGACCGCCGGCGGACAACCCGCCATCTCGCGGATAGTGATGATTGGCGACCACAAGCAGCTGCCCGCCGTTGTACAGCAGCCGCCCGAAGTATCGCGGGTAGGAGAAGAGGAACTCCGCGCCATCGGCCTCACCGACTGCCGCCTGTCTCTCTTCGAGCGGCTTATGAAACGCTACGCCGACGACCCCTCAGTCACATATATGCTTACAAGACAGGGGCGGATGCACCACGACATAGCAGATTTCCCCAGCCGCAAATTCTACAACAGCCGCCTGCGAGAAGTACCCCTCCCCCATCAGATTGCAGACATCCCGCAGCCGGAGAACTGCAGCCAGAAGCCGACAACGTATCAGCTGACAAAACGGTTCAATTTCATTCCCAGCACGCCGCCGCCGCCTTCCTCATCAGACAAGGTCAATCCTGTCGAAGCAGAGATAATATCCGACATCGTCTCCGCCATCCTCCAGAGCGAGAGCGACCCCGAAACAATAGGCATAATAGTGCCCTACCGCGCTCAGATATCCGCCATCCGGACAGCACTTGACAATCGCCACATACCGGATTACGAAAGCATAACCATAGACACCGTGGAACGCTTCCAGGGGAGCCAGCGCAAATACATAATCTACGGCTTCACTGTGCGCCACCCATACCAGCTCAACTTCCTTACAGACGGCACATTCGAAGACATCGACGGCAGCATAATCGACCGCCGACTGAATGTAGTCATGACTCGCGCACGCGAATTCCTCTTCCTCGTTGGCAACCCGCAAATCCTACGTCTCAGCCCCCTCTTCAGCTCCCTCATAGACTTCGCATACAACCCGTAAACCCTTTAACCGCGGCTCAAGGGGTTAAGGGGTTCAAGAAGTTTTAGGAGTTTAAGAAGTTCAAGAGTTCAAGAGTTCAAGAGTCAACAAGTCAACGAGTCAACAAGTTTTGGTTAGCGTTAGCTTTTGGCTTTTAGCCAGCCTTTTGCATCGCGCCAGCCTCACATCTTCTTCTTACATCTTACATCTTACATCGGCTCTGCCGCCCCATCGCGCCAGCCTCACATCTTCCATCTTCCATCTTCCATCTTCCATCGGAATGCCGTTAGCCGTTAGCCGTTAGCTTTCTTCGCGCAGCCAACCGTTAGCCATTAGCCGTTAGCTTTCTTCACGCCAGCCTCACATCTTCCATCTTCCATCTTCCATCTTCCATCGGAATGCCATTAGCCGTTAGCCGTTAGCTTTCTTCAGCGCTCCTCGTCTTCATCGCGCCAGCCTCACATCTTCCATCATCCATCAAACATCATCCATCTTATACACATCTTACATCTTCCATATTACATATTACATCGGAATGCCTTTAACCGCCGCTTCGCGGCTACCCCCTCTCCCTTATTGTTACATGTGACATTGTTACATTGTGACATTTCGTTTGTAAGTGCTTGATTTACAGGGGTTTGAAAAATCCATAAAAGCAAGCGTGGCCTTCTGAGTGCAAAAAACACCCGAAAAACCACGCTTTTTTGGCTCTAAAACGGAGCAAATCAAGAGAAAACTTCGTCTTTGCCCTCGCTAAACTGCGATTTTAGCCGTCAATCATTAGATTTTTGACTTTTAGTTAGAGCGGATAG
>JAILPK010000030.1 GCA_024699495.1 Bacteroidaceae bacterium
CAGATCTTACAATGTTCACACGCTCAGCAAAGAACAGCTTGTCGAGGTTTGCGCCTGTAGCAAGAGTGACTGTATAACCCTTGTCAAATACGGTTGAAGTACTACTAACACTTGTGGTCTTAGCAACCGCCACTTTGTCGCCCGATATATCTGTAGGCAGAGCAGAGAAGGCGTAGAAGGTGTAGTCTGTTGCACCCCAGTCCCAATACTTGATGGTCTGAGCAACGTCTTTACCACTATTGACAGTGATCTTAGCAGCTTCTTTTTCGGAAAGAGCGTAACCAACATACTCCCAGTTTTGGGTGTTAGATGTGGTGGCGTGGGCTGTGTTTGCTCCATACTTTACCACATAGTTGTTGTAAACGAGGTTACCAGCACTTGCTGCATTAAGGGCATCTGCTGTCTCATTCTTAACAGCAAATACATAGAACTGATTGTTCAAATCAGTGGCAGCTGCGGCCCCAGTCTTGTCAGCACGAGTCAGGGCCTGCGAGCTGGAGTTGAAGCTGATGGCTCCACTGCCATTGGCTTCCGCAAGCGAGGGATCCCCGATGTACTCATCGCTTGTGCAACTGGCTAACGCTACGAGAGCAGTTGCGAGTAAATAAAACTTTTTCATAATCACATTTTTAACGCGTTAATAATTTGATTTTTGTTGTGTCTATTTTGTTGGTTTGAGTGTTTTAACTCTCAGTAATGATTGTTTTGTTTTGAATTGTTATTTCTGTTTTGTTTTAATGGTTATTGTTTTAATGATTATTGTTTTGGTTATTATTCCCTTTCTTGTCGCTCATCATGGAGTTGCCCGAGCCCCGCTCGCTTGGCTTGTCCAAGAACTTTGATGAGCTGGTTGTTAGGTGGTTGTTAGGTGGGGAGTCGAACCCCACCTAACATAAGAGGATTGATTATGCAACAACCTTGATGACCTTGACGGCGTAAGAACCGTTGTTGGTGATGTACTTAGCAAAGTAGAAGTTTGCATCGGATGCGGTAGTAGCACTTTCAATAGCTGTCAGAGATGTCTTAGCGACCTTTATGCAGCCAGCGGGAATTGTTGCCTTGCCCAGAGGACTGATATAAGAGTAGGTCTTGACACCTGTGCCATTCTCAGTTACAGAGAAGTATATATAAGCAGCGTTTGGTGCCTCGGCAGCTGCCAATTCACTTCCACCTGCTACAGTCGTTTTAGCAATGCTATAGTAACCCTCGGTGCCAGCAATTGCTGCATCGTTTGCTAAAACAACGGGTTCAAACTGATTCACCTCAGCATTTGAAGCTGTGGGGATATACACATAAGCGTATGACTTATCTGCAGTGAGGTCTGAAATGCTTATCTTACCAGCAGTTTTCTTAGTAACAGAAATTGGGTTGTTGTCAACACCATTGACAATGGATTCAACAGCATTATCGATGACACTCTTCTTTGTGAGAACAAGACCGTTGCGACCTGTAACATTGTCAGCACTAACGGCTGTCGTACGCATTGTAAGCGCATCCATAACCTTCGCTTCAGTAGCATCTGCGCTGAGTTCATAGACAAGAGAATTCGTAGCTTCAAGAGTATTGACCAATGTAGCAGGTGAAGTGCTGTTGTTCATAACCTGAACATAGATGTCTTTGCCTGTAGCCTTTGAATACTCATTCTTTGTCTTGTCATGACCCTGCTGATAGGTGGTAATCGTAGGAGCTGCAACAGTGGTGATGGTTGTCTGCTCTGCATTTACATCGGTGGCTTCAGCTACAACAGCATCGAAGGTGATGGGGAACAAGCCTGCGGGTTGTGAAGCTGTGCCCGTCCAACCATTGGTGTTATCAGTGATCTTGAAGACGTAGGTGTAAGCGTAGTTAGGCAACCACTTGGTGTAAGTGGCGGGAACCACAGCCCTTGCCCCCTTTACATTAATAGTCTCACCTGAACCATCGGTGGAAACGAGGGTGTAATCAACGCGGAGAGTGAGGGCACTGCTCGAGCTAACAGGGAATACGGTTTCATAATAATTTGCAGCTGCAGAACCTGCGTAGGTGGCAGTGGGGAGTGTACGACCAAGGTAAACAGTGGATGCTGCCTCATAAGATTCTTTACCTACAAAGTTATGAAGTGTTCCATAAGTTTGATATGTCACTGTGGATGAACCAGCAGTTACTGTCGTAGCAGCTTTGTTATAGTCTTCTGCTGATGCATTGTCATTTCCCACATGCGGGAAAAAGACATTAATTGTACCAGAAGTGGGAAGACTTGATGCGCTAATCAATGCGGCTGTAGTAGTTGAAGAACCAGATAAATCCAGAGCATCTGCCTGGTAGAACTTCACATCCTTTACAGAGTAGCCGGGAACGGTCTCATAGAGGGCAATACGCACTTTAGAACCGAGGTTCTTAAACTTCAGTTGTACCTCTTTGCCATAGTTTGCTGGAGCTACCTCTGTGATATCAGAGATATAAGTGCTTTTAAGAGCATTTACCGAAGGAATGCTGAATGTGTAAGCTACAGCAGAGCTGGCAAGACCTGTACCATACAGCATCTTTGTCACGCCGATGTTGTCTGCAGCCGTCGAAGCTCCCTTAACAGCCTTGAAAGTACCTGTTGAGAATGCCAGGAAGTCATACTGAGCGGCGCTGTAGTCCCAGTACTTGATGGTCTGAGCTTGAGCAGTTTCTGCCAACTTAACATAGTTCGCAGTTGGAGCAGAACCAGGAGTTACACCTACATATTCCCAGTTGGCAGTGTTAGACTCTGTCTGGTCTGCGGTGTTTGCGGTGTAATGCACCAAATAGTTGTCAAAGACAAGAGTAGGAGTGGGGCTTTTTGCAGCCTCAGTACCCTTGGTACCGGTGACATAGAAGTTGTTGCCAAGCAGTGTGGCAGCAGCATTTCCATAGATGTCCGCACGTGTTATTCCATTTGTGCTGGAGCTGAACACGATGGCATCGTCAGTGACGTTGTCCGAGAGAGAGGGCCCTTCTCCCACGAACTCGTCGCTTGTGCAACTGGCTAACGCTACGAGAGCAGTTGCGAGAAAATAATACTTTTTCATATTGCAATATGTTTAAAAAGTGAATAAATAAATCATCTGTTTTTATGCAGGAGGAACTGTCCTCTTCATCTGCATTGTATCATCCTTTTTGTTACCAAGTGGAGAGTTGCACTCCACTTGGCTTGACTGTATTACAGTATTATTACTGAACCTTGATAACCTTGGTGTAGTAAACACCGTTGTTCTGAGCGTACTTGTCGAAGTAGGTCATACCAACAACCTCGGCAGTCTCGGTGCTTTCCACTTTCACGTACTTCGTGGTGTCAGCTTCCTTCCAGCCTGTGGTCTGCTGCGGCAGGATGACGCAGTAGGTGTAAACATAAGGATCTGATGTTGTACCAGTACCTGTTCTCTTATAGTAGGCAGTGCCATTGACAGGAGCAGTGTCGGTCTTAACCGTGTAGGTGGTGGTGGAGCTATCGTAGGTGTAGAGGTCGGTAGCAGAAGCGAAGTCGGCATAAGCGATGTTAGCAGCTGCGGTGTAGCTCTGACCATTGTCTGTGGTGTAGTAATAGGTAGTGCCCGTTACTGCATAGCCAGAGGCGATGGTCGTGCCAGTATTGTCGAGGTACAGATTGCTTACGCCCTGACCGATGAACGGAGTCTGCATAGTGTAAACACCAGTTGTTCCATCAGCCTTGAAGTACTTCACGCCCTCCTGAGCATCAGAAGTGGTTGCATCCTTGTAGTCATAGCGATACTTGGTCTGGCCGCTTGCAAAGCTGCCCCAGTTGAGAGCCTGATACTTATAGGTGGTACCGGTGGAAGCTGTCTTTGTGTAAACGAAGGCGTAGGTGCCGGAAGTACCCGTGAACTTCATGGCCTTTGTTTTGGTGCCGTCGGTCAGGTCGATAGCATTACCATCAACGCCATATTCCACCTTTTTCACCAATTCGTGAGTAGCCGGGGTCAGCACCAGTCCGCTGCGGCCCTTGATGGTGGAGGCGGCTGCGTCGTCGTCCTGCACCTGAACAGCGTCGATGACGTCAGCCTCGGTGGCGGTAGCATCGGAGAGGGTGTAGAGAGCAGCGTTAGAGCTGGTCAGGGCTACCAGGGCGCCGTTGGCCAGGTCGGGAGTGTTGGCTGCGGTTCCGTCGTTCACGGTCACGAAGATCGGACCAGTGGAGCCAACGTACTCGTCGTTGTTCACGACAGTAGAACCTTTCTGGTAAGTGGTGATGCTGGGAGCCGATACGAGGGTGATGGTCTCCTGAGTGGCATCGTTGTCCTCGGCATTCTCCACGACAGCGTCGAAGGTGATGGGATAGAGGCCGGCGGGATCGCTGTTGACAGTAGTGTTGTCGGGCTTGGTGGGGTCGTAAACACCAGTGTAACCGTTGGTCTTGTCGGAAATCTTGAAGATGTAGGTGTAGGCGAAGCCGGGCTTCCAGGTGGTGTAGATGCTGGGTACCTGAGCTGTAGCGCCCTTTACGTCGATGACCTCACCGGAGCCGTCGGTGGACTCGAGGGTGTAGTTGACACGCAGGTTGAGGTTCGTACCCGTCTCGTTGGGAAGGAAGACCTCGTAGTAGTTGTTGGCAGCAGTACCGGCAAAAGATGCGGTGCTGGAGCTGCGGCCGAGGAATACCTTTCCTGCGGTCTTCTCACCATCTTCGGCGATGGTGTAGTTCAGACCACCCCAGTCGACGATGGTGGTTTGGGTCGTACCCGACTTGGGAGCGAAAGCGACGTGAGCCTGGTTGTTGTCCTCGCTGGTGGGAGCATCTACGGTTGGGAAGGTCACGGTGTAGGTCCCTTCGGTGTAGATGTCGTTGTCTGTGGTGGTGAAGAGTTTGGCAGCAGTGGCAGAAGCGTCGTTGCTGGCAGCAGCGCTGTAGAACTGCACGTTCTTCACGGAGTAGCCGGGGATAGTCTCGTAGATACCGATACGCACCTTGGTGCCCAGTTGGCGGAATCTCAGCGTGACGGGGTTGGTGCCATAGCCAACTACAGTACCGACTCCTGCACTTCCGGTCTTCTTGACCGTGACCATGTCGGCGATGTAGCAGTTGCTCAGGTCGGCAGCCTTACCGGTGAAGGTATAGGCAGTACCCAG
The DNA here is from genome assembly GCA_024699495.1 of Bacteroidaceae bacterium. Taxonomy (GTDB): domain Bacteria; phylum Bacteroidota; class Bacteroidia; order Bacteroidales; family Bacteroidaceae; genus Physcousia. Next base: position 5,092 of record JAILPK010000030.1, read on the forward strand.
TCCGGTAGCAGGAGAAGTAGCAGCCTGGGGAGTGATGGCGGAGACATAGACCTGACCATCAGCAAGGGTTGCTGTATTGTCATAGATAGCGGTCTTGGTACCCGTTGACCAGGCGATGAAGTCGTACTGAGCCTTGCTGTAGTCCCAGTACTTGATCTTCTGGCTTGTGATGCCGTTGTCTGTGGCGTGCTTGATAGGTGTCACACCGGAGTACTCCCAGTTGGAGGAGTTGGAAGCGGTGGTGTTGGCCGTGTTTGGAGCGTACTCCACGAGGTAGTTGTCGAACACGGTGTTCGCAGCCGAGTAACCAGCTGTGGTGGCACCTTTGTAGCCAAAGACCACGAAGTGGTTGCCCAGTTTTTCAGCGGCTTCTGCGCCCGTGAAGTCGGAACGTGTCATTCCCTTGCCCACAGAGCTAAAGAGGATAGGAGCCTCTTCGGTGATCTCTTCAGCTGGACCTGCCTGTATGACGAGGTCGTCGCTGGTGCAACTTGCGAGGGTTACCAACCCCATGGTTGCGAGGATAAGATACTTTGTTTTCATAATAACAATTGTTAAATGATTTGAAAAATAAAATTGTTTCTCTTGTTTTTTGTTGATGATGTTTGAAGGGTTTTAATTATGATCTTTCTGTCGTTGTTTTGATTTGTTTAGTTGTCTTGATTGCTTGTTTTGTTGAATTAACTCGTTCTTTTAAAAAGGGGTTTGTTTAAATGTTCTTTTTTGATGTCTGGTGGTTTCTGTTAATTTTTTTGTGTTGAAAATATATTTGGTTTACATCTCAAATTCGTGTGTACCTCCGTCTTCGAAGTCCTTGACTACGGCGTCGAATCCGGAGCCGCCCCTACGTATCGGGATTGGCACCGTATCCATGTCCAGTTCGATAGTGATAACGCCTCCCTTGTAGCGCCTGCGCACCTGTTCGGTGACATCGAACACCATGGTGGAGTCCATACCGTTGTTAAACTGCATATTCACATCGATAAAGTGTTTCTGGTTGTCGTGGACCTCCTTGTAGTTCTTGATGGTGTTGCCGTTGTGGTTGCAGAGTCCGAAGGAGAGCACGCGGCCGCCGATGACATCCACCAGTTCCGGGTTTTCCACCTGCTGGGCGGTGGAGTCGGATGTTATGGAATATGGCACATAGGGTATGTTCTTCTTCATGCGCTGCCTATAGCTCACAGTTACGGGGTCGTTGCCTGCCATTCCTGTGTTGAGCAGAGTGGAGCGGGCCATACCGGAGAGGTTTCCGTTGCCGTCGATTGAGGCGACGCGCCCGTTGTTGTTATGGAGAACTATCTGTGTCAAGTATATATATGTTATAGGCCGAAGTTCCATATCCAGTCTTTTGACCCAAACGTTCCTTTCCGCGTCGTATTCGAATCCTTCGAGGCTCGGGTCGATTTTCACGCCGCGCTCGAAGGCTGAGAAGAGGGGTTCGGGCTCGTAGAAGGCGTGTGTGTATCTGGGTGCGTTATATCGTGAGACATTCATGCTCTGGTTGGTGCGCGCCACGACGCTGTCTGTAGTGGCACTCTGTTCGAAGATGATGCTCTGCACGCCGTCGAGGGTTTTGATGTTGTTCCAGCAGAGCAGGTCCCAGAATCCCCAGTCGTATTTTGCCTGGAAGTGGTTGCCTTCGACTATAGAGGAGAGGAGGTTGAGTCGCGGTCCCTGTTCGATATCTCCTGTGTAATAGCGGTTGAGGTAGAACTCTTCGGGTTCGGAGTATCCGAGTGCTCCATAGAGTTCGATGTCTTCCTCATCCCATCCATAGTACCATTCCAATCGCCAGTCCAGGGTGATGCCGAAGGTGATTTCGTAGTCCCAATAAACCTCCAGGTCGAGGTCCACGATAGGGATTTCAATTTCCGGCTCTGCCTTGTCGTAGAGGTGCAGCGGCGGCTCGGGGATACAGGAGGCGAGTGAGAGGGTGAAGAGTAGCACTAACAGCATGCGCTGCACCCAGGCAGGGAGTCCTGACCTTCCGGCGCTCATCCGGCTGTTCCTGTCTGTGGGGCAGGTTGCCAGGCGGCTGTGCAGTATGTTATTCAATGCTCTCATTTTTTTCTTGCAGTCCTCTGTGGACCTGTTTTTCTTTTTCGGTTACCCTCTTTTTTACGTTGTTTTTGTGTTCAGGTATTCTTTATCTTTTCTGTCGCATTTTTTATTGTCCTGGGGCTCAGTCCTCCCCTTCTGCGGCCGTGGCCGGAGTTTCCGCCGGCCAATATTTCTCTGTTATCTTTTTCTTCCTGTAGATGATGTCCCACGAGAGGTTGATTCCTACGCGGGTGGGGCCCAGCCAGCTGAAGTTATACTGGCGTTTCTTGAAGTCTTCGGGCTTGCCGGTCCACTTATAATAATACAGATCGTCGATGTATGCCGGATTGACGGGGTTCTGGAACTGATAGGGGTCATACCGGCAGGTGAAGTAGCCGGCCTGAGCGGCGAACTCCAGCCGCCAATGGCCTTTCTTTCCGAGTGGAACAACATATCCGAGTCCCAGCCCGCCGCCGAGTCCTTCGCCCACCCATCCGCGGTTCTCGTCGAAGCAGATGCCGAAGCGCCCGCCATGGATATATGCAGAGATGTAAAAACCGCGGAATGCCGCTCCCTCACCAGGCTTGCGGCGACGGATGTCACCTGAGCGTGTGTAGAAGCGGGTCTCGAACTGATAGTTGCGGATCTGGAAATATTTGTGATCCCAGTAGTCTTGCCACCAGGGATGGTCTAACGAGAATCCGAAGGTGAAATGGCCGTGGAGCGGATAGAACTCCACCGCTATATTGGGTATTGGGCACCAGCGGTCGTAGCCCGGCACGTAAGCCCCATAGAACAGGAGGTTGGTCTTCACGGATATCATCTCGCGGCGGAATATCGGGGCCGGGGCCGGGATGGCAACCGTGTCTTGCGGGAAGGGGACGCCGGACGCCGTCTCAGGAACCGCCGGCTGCCGGTTCATGACCGCCACCTCAGGCACTTCTTCGGGTTCTTCGGGTGTATATTTCTGGAAGAAGAGCAGCATGCGGGCTGCACGCAGTTCGGGGAAATACTCTTTCAGGATTCGCTTCCAGAGGCGCCCGCCCTTTGCCGTCATGAGCTCGCGTTTGATTTCGTCCGACTGTTTTTCGGTGACGGCAGACTGCTGCGCTCTGTTGTGTCCGAGGATGCGGTTGCATATCATCTGCACATGGAAGTAGTCCGGGTCGTTGGCGGAGCGCATCATGGTGCAGAGCAGGTTGTAGTCCTCGATGACTACCTCTGTGGTATATACATCCTCGTCAACGGGGTATCTCAGTCTGGAGCGGAAGAAGTCGGACAGCATCTTGGCGCGGCGCTCGCCCAGCATCTTGTTGTTCTTATACGGGCCTTCGGGTGAGGCTGCACCGCGGAGCACCATGCGCACGAGCTGCATACTGTCGCGGTTCACGATAGGTATAATCTCCTTCTCAAGCAGGTTGAGCAGGGAGTCGTTGGTGAACACGTTGTAGCGGTTAACACGGAACACCACCTTGCCGGCTTTCTTCAGGAAATCCTCGTCGGTGACGTTAATGAGGCTTGCGTCCTGACCCTCATTGATATAGCGGATGAAGGGGTAGCTGCCGTATTCGAGCGAGTCGAGAGAGAGAGCGAACTCAGTGGCAAGCGGAGTGCTGGGTGACAGCGGAAGGCAGGCCGCATCCGGGAGCCCCTTCACCATAGCGCCCTTGCTATATGAAGCACTTTTCTTTACAGAATGGGGAGCTGCAAGAACGTTGCTGACAAAGAAAAACAGGGCCACAGACAAAAATACCTTTGTCAGGAGCTCAATAACTTTCCATATGTTGTTAATTGTCAGCATTTTATGTTTTTGTTTCTCTCATTGTTCGCGCGTAAGCAATAATAAATTTACATGCACGCGTGTTATTAAAAGGGCTGCAAATATATGAATTTATTCCTATTAGTCCAAATTAATTTATCATAAAATTGCACATTTAACACAAAATTATTGTTTTATATCAATAAAATCGCAATCCCCCCCCCCTTTTTCAAGCTTCTAAAATGGACTTTTCACCTTATAAAATGATATATTTTTCCAAAAGTTCATTTTTTATTGGCTAAAGGAATTTTCCGGCGACCATAATGATGTAAAAAGTTGAAAGGTGAGAGGTTAGAGGTTAGCGTTATTGGTTAAGGTTAGGGTTAAGGTTGATAGGTTAAAGGTGAGAGTTGATAGGTTAAAGGTGAGAGTTGAAAGGTTAGAGGTTAGCGTTAAGGTTAGCGTTATTGGTTAAGGTTAAGGTCGAGCCTAGGCGGAAACTGAGTGTTTCCGGTGAAGACTTGAGGTGCAGCTTTCGGCTTGTGCAAGTCACAGCGAGAGCTTGAGACGTAGCAGAAGACGTTAAAAGCAAAGGGGGATAACGGCAGAGCCGTTTTTGTGTTACGTTAGGGTTAACCGTTAGCCCTTATCTTTTAGCCGCCGCTCCGCCGTTTTTAAGTCAACGAGTCAACGAGTCAACAAGTCAACAAGTTTTTGAGTTAGCGTTAAGGTTAAAGGTTAGAGGTTAGCGTTATTCGTTAGCGTTAAGGTTATTCGTTAAGGTTATTCGTTAGCGTTAAGGTTATTCGTTAAGGTTATTCGTTAAGGTTATTCGTTAAGGTTAGCGTTATTCGTTAGCATTTCCCCCCCATTTCGTTCGTGAACTGTTAAGAATAGTTATAAAGCGAGGTGCAGAACTCATGTTATTGGGTAAAGTGCCTATCTTTGCATTACGAAAGCCAAAGAACCTGAATATCGTTGCAGGTAAATGCAGTAAGCATGGAGCAGAACAGCAAAGCAAAGGCTCTGGAATCTTAAAAGCAGTTAGGACAGGAGGCCAGCATGAGAAACAATCCGGCCAATTATTCCAAAACGAAAAATCATTACTAAAGAACAGAGACTGCACATCCTAAGAGCAACCAAGAATACTGACAGCCTAAAATCATTTAAAACATAAAGTCATCAACGAATTTCGCAGCTGAAGCAGTTAAAATGCCCCATTTCTCCGATGAAAAGGCATTTTTAGGCTGAAAGCGTCCAAACTTCCGATTATAAGCAGGAAAATGAAATTGAGCGGAAAGAAAAAGGCCCGTTTCATCGGGGAGAAACAGCGCGAGCAACATTCGAAAACCACTTCTCTCCAAGATATGAAGACAGAGGGATAAGGATGTGGCGAAAGCAAGCAGATGAGAATAAGAGATAAGGGATAGAACAGATTATAACACTGAAAATATTTAAACAATATACTTTACCGACAATGAAACTACTAAGATTTACAGCTATAGCATTAGCGGCCCTCGCAGGAGTCGTGAACATACATGCTGCGGTTGCCATCACGGAGAACACAAAAGCATATACCTTCAAGACTCAGAGAGGAGTACTTGGCACTCAGGACGGCTATCTGACATGCACAGTAAACAGCAGTTACAAGAACCAGGGCAAATTCGCCGTGATCAGCTATGAGGGAAACACATATCTATATAGCGTGGCAGACAAGAAATTCACCTGCCGCGAGACCACCGCTTACGACACCCGCAACGGCGGATGGCATAATGTGCTGATTTCCAACAACCCGATAGAGCCTATCACAGTGGCCCAGGGGAATAAGTTCGCCGACTATCCCTATTCCATAACCTCGGAAGGACGCACCTTCAACACCTATGTCAACACGCAGAAGGGAATATGTCTGAGCGGATGGGCTACCTACGACGCCGGCAACCAGTTTGCCGTGGAGTCCGCCGAGGATTTCGACCCCACAGAAGCCCTCGCCACTCTCGATGCCTACTTCAACAGTGGAATAGAAGTGACTTACCGCGTCTCGGACGTGGACGGCAATCTGCTTGAAGAACAGAAGCTGAGCGGCGTGGACGGAGAGGTGATCCGGAGCGTCCCCACGTCGTTTGTGCGCCACGCCTTCACCCTCTACTCCGTGAAGAGCGCCGTAACGGTGGCAAAAGACCAGGAGAATGTGGTGGAAGTGGAAGCCGTGTTCCAAATGCCCTTCTCCACCTCGCCGGATATCTCAGCAGCTCACTGGTATAACCTGTCGCTGCGCTCAGGGACTGAATTTGTGAATGCCACAGAGGGCTACAAATGCAACCCGAACCCCTCGGCCGACCAACTGAAATCGGACGAATACCAGTGGGCATTCCAGGGCGATCCGTATGACGGAATAGTGGTGTTCAACCGCTCTGATGTGTCCAAGACGCTGCGCAAAAGCGGCGATGTGGCAATCTTGGGCGACGGCATATACAAATGGAATCTCGTGGAACATGCCAACGGTTTCCTGCTGGCCAACCAGGAGGACGGGAAATATATTAATGAATATCAGGGCAGCGGAGGCCACCTCATATTCTGGAACAACGCCAACGACATAAACAGCATCTTCACTGTGAACGAAGTGGGTGTGCTGACCAGCATCAAACTGGAATCGTCGGCCAAAGCACGTCTGCAGCTCTACCCCACCACCTCTGAGAACGCCAACGGAGGAGCCATCGTGGTAATCCCGGGCGGAGGATACTCTTATATTGCCGGAAGCACAGAAGGAGCAGACTGGGCACCTATGCTCAACGAACTGGGCTATACCGTAGGTGTGCTGACCTACACCACACCGCCCACAGCCCCTGACGCCCCGCTCGCCGACGGCAAGGCAGCGATGAAATACCTGCGCGACAACGCAGAGACTCTCGGACTGAACCCCGCACGAATAGGCGTCATGGGATTCAGCGCCGGAGGACATCTGGCCAGTACGCTGGCAACGCACACCACAGGCGACGAACGGCCGGTATTCCAGATTCTCTTCTACCCTGTTATCACCATGGATGCGAGCTACACACACCAGGGCTCACGCGATAACCTGCTTGGCGCCAACCCGTCGCAGGAACTGGTGGATCTCTACAGCAACGAAAAACAAGTGACAAAGGAGACGCCGCAGGCTTATATCTGCTGGGGAACAGGCGACCGCACTGTGCCACAGGCAAACAGTCTGAACTATATCTCCGCTCTGGAGCATGCCGACGTGCCTGTGCATACACTCCCGCTGAATGTGGCTAACCACGGCTATGGCTTCAAGACAGATTTCGCTTACCACACACAAATTGTAAACGACCTGACCACCTGGCTGAAGAGCCTGCAGTTCGACGAGGATGCAATCCACTCCACCACCGGCGACAGGAGTGAGGACAGCAATATTTACGACCTGGGCGGACGACGCATGAGCGCCTCCACCTCCCGCCCCCTCTCCCACGGCGTCTATGTGCGCGGCGGACAGAAACTGATGGTGAAATAAAGGTTTAGGTTAGAGTTTACAGTTTATAGGTTATAGGTTAAAGGTTAAAGGTTATAGGTTAAAGGTTAAAGGTTATAGGTTTATAGTTAGCGTTAACGTTATTGGTTAGCGTTAAGGTTTTTCGTTAGCGTTAAGGTTTTTCGTTAGCGTTAAGGTTAATGGTTAGCGTTATTCGTTAACGTTAAGGTTATTCGTTAGCGTTAAGTTTAATGGTTAGCGTTAAAGTTTTTCGTTAGCGTTAAGGTTAATGGTTAGCGTTAGCGTTTGGGTTTCCTCCCTTTATTCTGCCTATGGGCAATGATGCATAATTTACTGATAATCAATAGCAGATGTATTACTGGCAAATAACACAAGTGACACAACCAAATACATCAAGGTGTAAATGCAATTACATCAAGGTGTATTTGTAAATACATCAAGGTGTATTTGGTTGTGAACGCCGATGTGTTTTTAAGTCGTTTTTAGGTGACTGATTATTGAGCTCGAATGTCTTCAATTTTGAGTGCAGAGTCTTCAGTCTTCAGTCTTTGGTCTTCAGTCTTTGGTCTTCAGTCAAATTTCTGATTTAATGGCTTCTTTAACCTGTAAACTCTAAACCATAAACTGTAAACCGCAAACCATAAACCGTAAACCATAAACCATAAACCGTAAACCATAAACCGTAAACCATAAACCGTAAACAACAAGCCTAAAAACGGCAAAAAGTTAAAAACTAAGCAACTGAGAGTTTAAAAATAGTCGGATTTCTTTGGTAATTAATAAATTATGCGTACCTTTGCGCCCGCGTTTGCCCCTTTTTCGGGGGCGTGCGCATAGAGACACATTTATAAACCCTTAATTATCAACAAAATGATCGTAGTACCCGTAAAGGAAGGCGAGAACATTGAGAGAGCGCTTAAGAAGTTCAAGCGTAAATTTGAAAAGACTGGTGTGGTGAAGGAACTCCGTCGCCGTCAGCAGTTTGACAAGCCCTCAGTGAAGAAGCGTCTGGCGATGGAGCACGCCGTGTATGTACAGAAGTTGCGCCAAGTAGAAGAATAAAAGCTGATTTTTTTGGCCGAATCAAAAAAAACCTCTATATTCGCGACGTGAATCGGTAAAGAGGTGAGCAATGTTACAGGCCTTCCTTGATTATATGCGCTATGAGCGCAACGCGTCAGAGAAAACCATCGACGCGTACAAACGCGACTTGGAGGCGTTCGAGTCGTTTTTCAAGGGGCTTGAGAGCGACCTGAAATGGGAGACCATCGACACGGATGTAGCCAGGCAGTGGGTGGTAGATATGATGGAGAGGGGGCATAAGGCCTCGTCGGTGCAGAGGCGCGTAGCCGCCCTGCGGTCATGCTACAAGTTCCTGCTCAGACGCGGACTGATAAGCCGCGACCCTGTACATCTGCTGCAGACGCCGAAGAAAGAGCGCGTGCTCCCCTCGTTTGTAAGGGAATCGGAAATGGACCGGTTGCTGGACAACGACGAGGAATGGGGCAGCGGTTTCGAAGGCTGCCGCGACAAGCTGATAATTGCCATGTTCTACACCACGGGCATCCGCCTGAGCGAACTGATAGGACTGGATATGGGCGACGTCAGTCTGCAGGCACTCACCATCAAGGTCACAGGAAAGGGCAGCAAGCAGCGCATAGTACCCTTCGGGGACGAGCTCCTATACCTTATTAATATATATATAAGGGAGAGAGAGGAGATATGCGGGGCTGACGAAAGCGCTTTCTTCATAGGGCGCAAGGGCGGACGGATGCGTACGTGGCAGGTGAGGAATATGGTGCGCAAGCACCTCTCCACAGTAACCACGCTGCACAAGCGCAGCCCCCACGTGCTGAGGCACTCCTTTGCCACATCAATGCTCAACCACAATGCCGACCTCGAATCCGTAAAGGAACTGCTGGGGCACGAGCGACTCTCTACCACAGAGATCTACACGCACACCACATTCGAGGAGTTAAGAAAAGTATATCGTGAAGCCCATCCGAGGGCATAACCTAACTTAAACCATTAAAATAAGCGACTATGGAAATCAAGATTCAGGCAATTCGTTTCGAGGCCACCGAAAAACTGCAGGATTTCATCCAGAAGAAGGTGGGAAAACTTGGAAAGTTCAGCGACGAAATAAGAAAGGTAGAGGTGTCACTAAAAGTGGTCAAACCCGAGACCGCAATGAACAAGGAGGTCACCATACGCGCCGACGAGTTCTATGTGGAAAAGGTGTGCGACACATTTGAAGAAGCAATAGACAACTGCATGGATGCACTGCTCAGACAAGTGCAAAAATCAAAAGAAAAGCATCAGAACCGTTAAAAAACTGCCAAAAAGTTTTGCGGTTCCAAATTAATGCCATACCTTTGCAGCCGCTTTCGAGGACCTGTTGTCTTTTATAGCGGCTGCCAAGGAAGCAAAATCCCGCCGGAAGGCATTTGTGACAGGTGCATAACTGTCTGACGGAACAGGGATTATGACGCGGAAGTAGCTCAGTCGATAGAGCACTAGCCTTCCAAGCTGGGGGTCGCGGGTTTGAGCCCCGTCTTCCGCTCAAAAGAGCCCGGGGCGCTCTTGGAACAAAGCCCCGAGGTCGCAGATGCCTCAATGTTGCTGCTTTAGCTCAGTGGTAGAGCGCATCCTTGGTAAGGATGAGGTCCCGAGTTCAACTCTCGGAAGCAGCTCAAAGGCATTTTCTTCCTTTCAAAAAAACAAGCGAATCACAAAAGATTATTCATTCATCACTTATAAAAAACTGAAACAACCGCTATGGCTAAAGAAAAATTCGAAAGAACGAAGCCGCATGTCAACATCGGTACTATCGGCCACGTTGACCATGGTAAGACCACTCTTACTGCTGCTATTACCACCGTACTGGCTAAGAAGGGCCTCTCTGAGGTGAAGAGCTTCGACCAGATTGACAATGCTCCTGAAGAGAAGGAGCGTGGTATCACCATCAACACCGCTCACGTAGAGTATGAGACCGCTAAGCGTCACTACGCTCACGTGGACTGCCCGGGTCACGCCGACTATGTGAAGAACATGGTAACTGGTGCTGCCCAGATGGACGGTGCTATTATCGTTGTTGCTGCAACTGACGGTCCTATGCCTCAGACCCGTGAGCACATCCTGCTCGCCCGTCAGGTGAACGTTCCCCGTCTGGTTGTGTTCCTGAACAAGTGCGACATGGTTGAGGATGAGGAAATGCTCGAGCTCGTTGAGATGGAGATGCAGGAGCTTCTCGCTCAGTATGAGTTCGAAGAGGACACCCCATTCATCCGCGGTTCTGCACTCGGCGCTCTCAATGGCGTTGCCCAGTGGGAAGATAAGGTTATGGAACTCATGGACGCTGTTGACAACTGGATTCAGGAGCCCGTTCGTGACATCGATAAGCCATTCCTGATGCCTGTTGAGGACGTATTCTCCATCACTGGTCGTGGTACCGTGGCTACCGGTCGTATCGAGACTGGTGTCGTTAAGGTAGGCGACGAAGTCCAGATCCTGGGCCTCGGTGAGGACAAGAAGTCTGTCATCACCGGTGTTGAGATGTTCCGCAAGATCCTCGACGAGGGTGAAGCCGGCGATAACGTAGGTCTGCTCCTCCGTGGTATCGACAAGAACGAAGTGAAGCGTGGTATGGTTATCACCCACCCGGGCGTTATCAAACCTCACAAGAACTTCAAGGCTTCTATCTACGTCCTGAAGAAGGAAGAGGGTGGCCGTCACACTCCGTTCGGCAACAAGTATCGTCCTCAGTTCTACCTCCGCACCATGGACTGCACGGGTGAGATTCATCTGCCCGAAGGCACCGAGATGGTGATGCCTGGTGACAACGTGGAGATCACTGTAGAACTCATCTACGCCGTTGCCCTGAACGTAGGTCTGCGCTTCGCTATCCGTGAAGGTGGCCGCACCGTAGGTTCCGGTCAGATCACCGAAATCCTCGACGATTAATTGCTCTAGACTCTCTAGTTTATCTAGATTTCCTAGACAACTAATATCTTACTTCATTACAATAAGCCCCCGTTTTGGGCGGGGGCTTAATTTACGGGAATAGCTCAGTTGGTAGAGCACTGGTCTCCAAAACCAGGTGTCGGGAGTTCGAGCCTCTCTTCCCGTGCGATAAAAGAAGAACATATATGTTAAAGAGATTTTTTAATTACTGCAAGGAATCATACGAAGAACTGGCGCATAAGACCACTTGGCCCACACGCTCAGAACTGTTTAACTCCGCGATTGTTGTTCTAACCGCTTCCCTACTCATCGCGGTGGTAGTTTTCGTAATGGATTTCGCTTTCCAACATCTGATGGAATTCATCTATCCAAACTGAACACCTCATCATGGCAGAATCAGCATTGAAATGGTACGTGCTGCGTGCCATCTCGGGGAAAGAAGGCAAGGTTAAGGAGTATATCGACGCCCAAAACGCCCAAGGCGACTACGGCACGAAACTCTCACAGGTGCTTATCCCCACTGAAAAGATTTACGTTAACCGCAACGGTAAGCGTGTCTTGAAGGAACGTCCGCTTCTGGTGGGCGGTTATGTGTTGGTAGAATGTCAGATGGATGAGACTGTTCAGGCTCTGTTGCGCTACACGCCCAACGTGCTCGGATTCCTCGGAGAAACAAAGGCTACCTCAACCCCCATGCCCATCCGCCCGAACGAGATCAACGTTCTGCTCGGCACGATAGACGAGCTGGCTGACGTGCCTGTTGACGCTCCCATTCCATACGTGGTCGGGGATGCGGTCAAAGTATCCGACGGCCCCTTCAGCGGCTTTGATGCCATTGTTGAGGAAGTGAACAGCGAAAAGAAGAAGCTGAAAGTGTCTGTCAAGATCTTCGGGCGTAAGACACCGCTCGAACTTGGTTTCATGCAGGTCGTGAAGGAATAGGCGAATGTTACGCGCCCGACCCTCACATACAATCACTAATAATGAATTATAAAAATGGCTAAAGAAGTTGCTGGATTAATCAAATTGCAGATTAAAGGAGGCGCAGCCAATCCATCGCCCCCAGTAGGACCGGCTCTCGGTTCCAAGGGTATAAACATCATGGATTTCTGCAAGGCTTTCAATGCCAGAACACAGGACAAGGCCGGCAAGGTACTGCCTGTGGTCATCACCTATTACACCGACAAGAGCTACGATTTTATCGTAAAGACTCCTCCCGTGGCTGTTCAGCTCCTGGAGGCCGCCAAGGTGAAGGGTGGCAGTGCAGAGCCTAACCGCAAGAAGGTCGCAAGCATCACTTGGGATCAGGTGCGGGAAATCGCCACCGATAAGATGCCTGACTTGAACTGCTTCACAGTTGAGTCTGCCATGAAGTTGGTCGCAGGAACAGCTCGTAGCATGGGTATCACCGTGAAGGGTGACTTCCCCGGTTAAAACATTAAATCTTCAGAAACAATGAGTAAACTGACAAAAAATCAGAAGCTGGTCGCTGAGAAGATTGAGGCTGGGAAAGCATACACCCTCAAAGAAGCTGCAGAACTGGTCAAGGAAATCACCACGACCAAGTTTGACGCTTCGGTTGATATCGATGTGCGACTGGGCGTTGACCCTCGTAAAGCCAACCAGATGGTGCGCGGCGTCGTATCCCTGCCCAACGGAACGGGTAAGGTGACCCGCGTGCTCTGCCTCTGCACTCCCGATCAGGAGAATGCAGCCAAGGAAGCTGGTGCCGACTACGTAGGACTCGACGAGTATATTGAAAAAATCAAAGGTGGATGGACTGACATTGATGTAATCATCACCATGCCTTCCATCATGGGTAAGATTGGTGCTCTGGGCCGTATCCTCGGTCCGCGCGGACTCATGCCTAACCCCAAGAGCGGTACTGTGACCATGGATGTCGCCAAGGCCGTGCGCGAGGTAAAGCAGGGTAAGATAGACTTCAAGGTTGACAAGACCGGTATTGTGCATGCTTCCATTGGCAAGGTGTCTTTTTCTGCTCAGAAAATCGCCGAAAACGCCAAGGAGTTCATCGCTACCATCATCAAACTGAAGCCCGCTGCAGCCAAGGGCACTTATATCAAGAGTATTTATCTTTCGAGTACCATGAGCCTGGGCATCAAGATTGACCCTAAGGCTTGTGAGGAAGTCTAACCCACATAAAAGCTTGCTATCATGAGAAAAGAAGATAAAGGCGTTATCATTGAACAATTGGGCGAACAGCTGAAGGCCTATCCCCATTTCTATCTCGTTGACGTCACAGGAATGAATGCCGCACGCACCAGTTCCATGCGTCGCACTTGCTTCAAGAACGAGATCAAGATGGTGGTGGTGAAGAACACTCTTCTCCACAAGGCTTTCGAGGCTAGTGATATTGACTTCTCGCCCCTCTATGAGACCCTCAAGGGAACCACAGCAGTACTCTTCGCACAGGTGGCTAACCAGCCCGCAAAGATGCTGAAGGATTTCGTAAAGGGTAAGGAAACTATTCCCGCGCTAAAGGGTGCTTACGCCGAGGAAGGCTTCTATGTTGGAGCCGACCAGCTTGAGGCTCTCTGCGCCATCAAGAGCAAGAACGAGGTTATCGCCGAGATTGTGGCCCTGCTGCAGTCGCCTGCCAAGAACGTCGTTTCTGCACTTCAGTCTGGAGCCAACACCATCCACGGTGTGCTTAAGACTCTCGGCGAGAAGGCCGAATAACAAAACTTATTCACCCATTAAAACAAACAAAAATCTTATATTAATATGGCAGATTTGAAAGCAATCGCTGAAGAGTTGGTTAACTTGACAGTGAAAGAAGTAAATGAGTTGGCAACCATCCTCAAGGAGGAGTATGGTATCGAACCCGCCGCAGCTGCAGTTGCTGTTGCTGCTGGTCCAGCTGCTGGTGGCGCTGCCGCTGCCGCTGAGGAGAAGACTGACTTTGACGTAGTCCTCAAGAGCGCAGGTGCTGCTAAGCTGCAGGTCGTTAAGGCCGTTAAGGAAGCTTGCGGACTTGGCCTGAAGGAAGCTAAAGAACTCGTTGACGGTGCTCCCAGCACCCTGAAGGAAGGCATGCCCAAGGCTGACGCTGAGGCTCTGAAGAAGACCCTCGAAGAGGCCGGAGCTGAAATCGAGCTCAAGTAAGCATCCCATCCGATTAGGATACAACAGGGTAGAGAACTCTCTGGTAGGGAGTCCTCTACTTTTTGCGTCTCATAGCATCAACTACACTTTACATCACAAATTATCTCCTAATGGCAAATATCGTAAACCAAAGAGTCAATTTCGCCTCGGTGAAGAACCCGATGCCATTCCCGGATTTCCTGGAGGTGCAACTGAAGTCCTTCAATGACTTCCTGCAGTTGGACACGCCTCCAGAAAAGCGTAAGAACGACGGCCTCTATAAGGTATTCTCCGAGAACTTCCCCATAGCTGACACGCGCAACAACTTCGTCCTGGAATTCCTGGATTACTACATTGACCCGCCCCGCTATTCAATAGAGGAGTGCCTGGAGCGCGGACTTACCTATGCCGTGCCATTGAAGGCCAAGCTGAAACTCTATTGCACCGACCCGGATCATGAGGATTTCGGAACGGTGATTCAGGATGTCTTTCTGGGCCCGATCCCCTATATGACTCCCAACGGCACATTCGTAATCAACGGTGCCGAGCGCGTCGTTGTTTCACAGCTGCACCGCTCCCCCGGCGTGTTCTTTGGTTCCAGCGTACATGCCAACGGCTCACAGCTCTACAGCGCACGTATCATCCCCTTCAAGGGCTCGTGGATAGAGTTCGCCACGGACATCAACAATGTGATGTATGCCTATATCGACCGTAAGAAAAAACTGCCCGTCACCACACTGCTGCGCGCCATCGGTTTCGAGAATGACAAGGACATCCTCGAGATTTTCGACCTGGCCGAAGATGTGAAGGTGACAAAGACCAGCCTCAAGAAATACATAGGCCGCAAACTTGCAGCCCGCGTATTGAAGAGCTGGGTAGAGGACTTCGTTGACGAGGACACCGGTGAAGTGGTATCCATTGAGCGTAACGAAGTAATCATGGAGCGCGAGACACTGCTGGACAAAGACAACATAGAAGAAATCGTTGCCAGCGGCGTCAGCCACGTGCTCATACACAGGGAGAATGTGGATGCCAGCGATTACAGCATCATATTCAACACTCTGGCCAAGGACCCTTCCAACAGCGAAAAGGAAGCCGTGCTGTATATCTACCGCCAGCTGCGTAACGCAGACCCCGCCGACGACCAGAGCGCACGCGAAGCCATCCAGAACCTGTTCTTCTCAGAAAAAAGATATGACCTCGGAGAGGTAGGCCGCTACCGCATCAACCGCAAGCTCGGACTGGATACAGCACCCGACACACGCGTGCTTACCCGCGAGGACATTATACATATTATAAAATACCTTATCGAACTGGTCAACTCCAAGGCACAGGTGGATGATATCGACCACCTCTCCAACCGCCGTGTGCGCACCGTAGGAGAGCAGCTATCTAACCAGTTCGCCATCGGCCTGGCACGCATGAGCCGCACCATCCGCGAACGTATGAATGTACGCGACAACGAGGTGTTCGCTCCAACCGACCTCATAAATGCCAAGACCATTTCCAGCGTCATCAACTCCTTCTTCGGAACAAACGCCCTGAGCCAGTTCATGGATCAGACGAACCCGCTTGCCGAGGTGACTCACAAGCGCCGTCTCTCTGCCCTCGGACCCGGCGGTCTGAGCCGCGAGCGTGCCGGATTCGAGGTGCGTGACGTGCATTATACACACTACGGACGCCTCTGTCCTATCGAATCTCCTGAAGGACCTAACATCGGTCTTATCTCCTCGCTCTGCGTATATGCCAAGATTAATGAATTGGGCTTCATCTCTACACCTTACCGCAAGGTTAACGGCGGAGTGGTGGACCTCACTCCCGATGGCATCAAATACTTCACTGCAGAGGAAGAAGAGAATCTCATCATCGGTCAGGGCAATGCCCCGCTGCGTGACGACGGCACCTTTATCCGCAAGGTCGTGAAATGCCGTCAGGACGACGACTACCCAGTAGTCCCGCCCACGGAGGTTGACCTCATGGATGTCGCTCCGCAGCAGATTGCCTCTATCGCCGCATCTCTCATCCCGTTCCTTGAGCACGATGATGCCCACCGCGCTCTGATGGGTTCGAACATGATGCGCCAGGCAGTTCCACTGCTGTGCACCGAAGCTCCTATCGTTGGAACAGGCATCGAGAAGCAGGTATGCGACGACAGCCGCACAATGATTACTGCTGAGGGCGACGGAATCGTGGAGTATGTGGATTCAACCACAATACGAATCCTCTATGACCGCACAGAGGATGAGGAATTCGTAAGCTTTGAGCCGGCTCTGAAGGAATACCGCATTCCTAAGTTCCGCCGCACAAACCAGAATATGACAATTGACCTGCGCCCCATCTGCGAGAAGGGCCAGCGAGTAAAACTGGGCGATATCCTCACCGAGGGTTACAGCACAGAGAAAGGCGAACTCGCCTTGGGTAAGAACCTCCTTGTGGCTTACATGCCATGGAAGGGTTACAACTATGAGGATGCTATCGTGCTCAACGAGCGCGTGGTCCGTGAGGATATCCTCACCAGCGTGCACGTTGAAGAATTCAGTCTTGAAGTCCGCGAGACCAAGCGCGGCGTAGAAGAGCTCACCTCTGACATCCCCAACGTCAGCGAGGAGGCAACCAAAGATCTGGACGAAAATGGTATTATCCGCGTTGGCGCTCAGGTATTGCCCGGTGACATCCTTATCGGTAAGATTACACCTAAGGGCGAAAGCGACCCCTCACCGGAAGAGAAACTGCTGCGTGCCATCTTCGGCGACAAGGCCGGAGACGTCAAGGACGCCTCTCTTAAGGCCAGTCCCTCACTCAGCGGTACAATCATCGACAAAAAGCTGTTTAGTCGCGCAATCAAAACCCGTCAGCAGAAGCTGGAAGACAAGCAGCGTCTGCCGAAGATTGACGAGGAATTCAACTCCAAGGTTGACGACCTCAAGGCAATCCTCATTGACAAGTTGCTCGAACTGACCAAGGACCTCAAGTCCCAGGGCGTAAAAGACTATATGGGCGCAGAGGTTATAGCCAAGGGCGAGAAATTCACAGAGGCTGCTCTGACTCCGCTGGACTACACCGGCATCCAACTCGCACGCTGGACCAACGATGAGCATGTCAACCATCTCATCTCCCAGCTGATTATCAACTTCATAAAGAAGTACAAGCTGCTTGATGCCGAGACAAAGCGCAAGAAGTTTGCCATCACCATCGGTGACGAACTGCCCTCTGGCATCATACAGATGGCCAAGGTATATGTAGCCAAGAAACGTAAGATTGGCGTAGGCGACAAGATGGCCGGACGTCACGGTAACAAGGGTATCGTCTCAAAGGTAGTCCGCCAGGAAGACATGCCGTTCCTCGCCGACGGAACTCCCGTTGACGTAGTGCTGAACCCGCTGGGTGTGCCTTCACGTATGAATATCGGACAGATATTCGAAACTGTACTTGGCGCTGCCGGAAAGGAACTCGGCGTGAAGTTCTCCACTCCTATCTTCGACGGCGCAACGCTCGACGACCTCTGCGAATGGACCGACAAGGCCGGTCTGCCCCGCTACTGCTCCACTCAGCTCTATGACGGAGCCACCGGAGAGAAGTTCGACCAGCTGGCCACAGTGGGTATTGCATATATGCTGAAACTCGGACACATGGTTGAAGATAAGATGCACGCCCGCTCCATCGGCCCATACAGCCTCATCACCCAGCAGCCACTTGGCGGTAAAGCCCAGTTCGGCGGTCAGCGTTTCGGAGAGATGGAGGTCTGGGCTATCGAAGCATTCGGTGCCAGCCACGTACTTCAGGAAATACTCACCATCAAGAGTGACGACGTCAACGGGCGCAGCAAAGCATACGAGTCTATCGTCAAGGGCGACCCGATGCCTACTCCAGGTATTCCTGAATCCCTGAATGTGCTGCTGCACGAGCTTCGTGGACTCGGACTCTCCGTGACACTTGAATAAACTTTTTATAATTAAACTTTAAAATCTCAACTTTAAAGTTATGCCATATAAGAAAGAAAACAGGTCGAAGACGAACTTCACCAAAATCACCATAAGTCTGGCATCACCAAAGGAAATCAAAGAGAATTCCTGCGGAGAGGTCCTCAAGCCTGAGACCATCAACTATCGCACATACAAGCCCGAACGCGACGGCCTTTTCTGCGAGCGCATCTTCGGTCCGACCAAGGACTATGAATGCCACTGCGGTAAATACAAGCGCATCCGCTACAAGGGAATCATCTGCGACCGTTGCGGCGTGGAGGTTACTGAGAAGAAGGTGCGCCGCGAGCGTTGCGGACACATCGAACTGGTGGTGCCAGTTGCTCACATCTGGTATTTCCGCAGCCTGCCCAACAAGATTGGCTATCTGTTAGGCCTTCCCACAAAGAAGCTGGATGCCATCATCTATTATGAGCGCTACGTAGTAATCCAACCAGGGCCCTTCGCCAACGACGACGAACCGCTGGAGTATGGCGACCTGCTTGACGAGCAGGAGCTGCAGGAGCATCTGGACCGCCTGCCGGCAGACAACCAATATCTGGAGGATACCGACCCCAATAAGTTCATCGCCAAGATGGGCGCTGAGGCTATCCTGGATATGCTGCAGCGTCTGGACCTCGACAAGCTCGCTCCCGAACTGCGCAACCGTGCTAATACAGACACAGCTCAGCAGCGCAAGAACGAGGCTCTGAAGCGCCTGCAGGTAGTGGAGAGTTTCCGCGCCAGCCGCGAGCGCAACAAACCCGAGTGGATGATCATGAAGATCCTCCCTGTCACCCCGCCTGACCTGCGTCCTCTGGTGCCGTTGGATGGCGGCCGCTTTGCCACATCTGACCTTAACGACCTCTATCGTCGTGTTATCATACGTAACAACCGACTGAAGAGACTTATTGAAATCAAGGCCCCGGACGTAATCCTCCGCAATGAGAAGCGTATGCTGCAGGAGGCCGTTGACAGCCTCTTCGACAACAGCCGGAAAAGCAGCGCCGTGAAGAGCGAGGCCAACCGCCCGCTGAAGTCACTCTCCGACTCTCTGAAGGGCAAGCAGGGACGCTTCCGTCAGAACCTGCTCGGTAAGCGCGTCGATTACTCCGCACGTTCCGTGATTGTCGTAGGTCCCGAACTGAATATGGGCGAATGCGGTCTGCCTAAGTTGATGGCTGCAGAACTCTACAAGCCATTCATCATCCGTAAGCTCATCGAGCGCGGGATAGTGAAGACCGTGAAGTCCGCCAAGAAAATTGTCGATCGCAAGGATCCTGTAATCTGGGATATCCTGGAGCATGTGATGAAAGGTCACCCCGTGCTCCTGAACCGCGCGCCGACTCTGCACCGCCTCGGTATTCAGGCCTTCCAGCCACGCATGATTGAGGGTAAGGCTATCCAACTGCACCCGCTCGCTTGTACTGCCTTCAACGCTGACTTCGACGGTGACCAGATGGCTGTTCACTTGCCTCTCTCCAACGAGGCTATCCTCGAGGCTCAGATTCTGATGCTGCAGAGCCATAACATCCTGAACCCTGCCAACGGCGCACCTATCACCGTTCCTTCGCAGGATATGGTGCTCGGTCTGTATTACATCACCAAACTACGTCCCGGAGCCAAGGGAGAGGGACTCACCTTCTACGGCCCCGAGGAGGCTATCATCGCTTACAACGAAAAGCGTGTAGATATCCATGCCCCGGTGAAGGTAATCGTAAACGACATCATCGAGGATGGCACTATAGGCAATAAGATGGTAGAGACATCTGTCGGCCGTGTCATCGTAAATGAGATAATTCCTGTAGAGGTAGGCTTCTTCAATGACATCATCTCCAAGAAGACACTGCGCAACCTCATCACCGTAGTCATCAAGACTGTGGGTGTGGCCAGAGCCTGCGCATTCCTCGACGGTATCAAGAACCTGGGTTACAAGCTCGCCTATGACGGCGGCCTCTCCTTCAACCTCGGTGATATCATTATCCCTGATGAGAAGCAGAAGCTCGTTCAGCGCGGTAACGATGAGGTGGAGCGCATCACCAATGACTATAACATGGGCTTCATCACAGACAAGGAGCGCTACAACCAGGTTATCGATGTATGGACTCACGTCAACAACGACCTCTCATCTGTGCTGATGCAGACCATGCGCGAGGCTGACCAGGGCTTCAACGCCGTATATATGATGCTTGACTCTGGTGCTCGTGGTAGCGCCGGTCAGATCTCTCAGCTTTCCGGTATGCGCGGTCTTATGGCTAAACCTCAGAAGGCTGGAGCTGAAGCTCAGATTATTGAGAATCCTATTCTGTCTAACTTTAAAGAGGGCATGTCTGTGCTGGAGTACTTCATCTCCACCCACGGCGCACGTAAGGGTCTTGCCGACACCGCTCTGAAGACGGCCGACGCCGGATATCTGACCCGTCGTCTTGTCGATGTCAGCCACGATGTGATCATCACCGAGGAGGACTGCGGCACTCTGCGCGGTCTTGTATGCACAGCCCTGAAGAATGGCGACGAGGTCATCAGTTCTCTCTATGAGCGTATCCTTGGCCGCGTAAGTGTTCACGACGTAATCAATCCTTCTACCAGCAAACTTATTGTTGCTGCCGGAGAAGAGATTACCGAAGACAAGGCACGCGAGATCGAGGAAAGCCCGATCGAGAGCGTCGAAATCCGCTCGGTGCTGACATGCGAAAGCCGTCACGGCGTCTGCATGAAGTGCTACGGACGTAACCTTGCCACAAGTCGCATGGTGCAGAAGGGTGAGGCTGTAGGCGTCATTGCTGCCCAGTCAATCGGTGAGCCTGGTACACAGCTGACTCTCCGTACGTTCCACGCCGGTGGTGTGGCCGAGAATGCAGCAGCCAACGCAATGCTGAAGGCCAAGTACAACGCACGTCTCGATTTTGAGGAGCTCCGCACCGTAGATGCTCTTGACGATGCAAACAATCCTTGCAAGGTCGTAGTCAGCCGTCTGGCTGAAGTCCGCTTTGTCGATGTGAACACCAATATTGTGCTACTTGTCCAAAACGTTCCTTACGGAGCATACCTCTATAAGACCGATAAGGAAGTGGTGGAGAAAGGCGAAATGATTGCAAAATGGGATCCGTTCAATGCAGTCATCGTCACAGAAAGCACCGGTCAGATCCAATTCGAGGATGTCATCGAGGGCATAACATATCGTGCTGAGGTCGATGATACAACCGGTCTGCGCGAACTCATCATCATCGAGTCAAAGGATAAGACAAAGATTCCTGTAGCTCACATCATTGACGAGAACGGAGAACTGATCCGCACATACAACTTCCCAATCGGAGGTCATATATCAGTGGAAGACAAGCAGGCTGTGAAAGCCGGCGATGTGCTGGTGAAGATTCCACGTGTCCAGGGCGGTGCCGGTGATATTACCGGGGGTCTGCCTCGTGTAACCGAACTCTTCGAGGCCCGTAACCCGAGCAATCCAGCTGTCGTCAGTGAAATCGACGGTGAGGTGCACATGGGCAAGCTGAAACGCGGTAACCGCGAAATCAAAGTAACGTCCAAAGTGGGTGACGAGCGTCTCTATCTGGTGCCGCTGTCAAAGCAGATTCTTGTACAAGAGAATGACTTCGTACGTGCTGGCACACCTCTGTCCGACGGAGCTATTACTCCGGCAGACATCCTTGCCATCAAGGGCCCGACAGCTGTTCAGGAGTATATCGTGAATGAGGTTCAAGATGTCTATCGTCTGCAGGGCGTGAAGATCAACGACAAGCACTTCGAGGTGATTGTCCGTCAGATGATGCGCAAGGTGCAGATTGACGAGCCTGGAGATACCCGCTTCCTCGAACAGCAGATTGTGGACAAACTCGATTTCGCCGAGGAGAATGACCGCATCTGGGGTAAGAAGGTGGTTATCGACGCCGGTGACAGCGAGACAATGCTGGCTGGTATGATTGTCACTGCACGCAAGCTGCGCGATGAGAACTCAACGCTGAAGCGCAAAGACTTACGTCTGGTTCAGGTCCGTGATGCTGTACCCGCCACATCGACCCAAATCCTGCAGGGTATTACCCGCGCAGCGCTGCAAACCAGTTCGTTTATGTCCGCTGCATCCTTCCAGGAGACCACCAAGGTGCTCAACGATGCAGCCATCAACGGCAAGACAGACTATCTGCAGGGCATGAAGGAGAATGTTATCTGCGGTCACCTGATTCCGGCCGGAACCGGTCTGCGTGAGTTCGAGAAGATTGTGGTCGGTTCCCGTGAGGACTATGACCGAGTACTGGCCAATCGCCGCTCTATCCTCGACTACGATATCGATTAAGGAAGGACAGTCCGGACCTCCGGACCACTATAACAACAATCCCCGCGCAAGGCAGCTTGCGCGGGGATTCACCTTGTATATCAGCCATCAGTTGCTCTTCCGAATACCTGTGAAAGCCATATATCTGAACAGCTAACCAGGCCAAACACCTACAGATGGGTGAGCCCCCTGCCTACAGATAGATGAGCCATCGGCCTCATGCTGAATATTTCCGGGTTTAAGGACGCATTAGAGACTTGCACCCATCAGACGATGCTCATGCGGAGCATAAAAAAGGCGGGAATCTGAAATTCCCGCCGCCATTTATGCGCAAAGGGCGCATTAAGGGTTTAAAATTTGACAAGTTTACTGAATAGCAGCGTCAAGTTCTGCACCAGCCTTGAACTTAGCTACTTTCTTAGCAGCAATCTTGATGGCCTGCTTAGTCTGAGGGTTGATACCAGTGCGAGCACTGCGTTCGCCAGTAGCGAATGTACCAAAGCCAACGAGAGCAACTTTGTCACCAGCTTTCAGAGCCTCGGTAATAGCCTCAAGAGTAGCTTCAAGAGCCTTCTTTGCATCTACTTTTGTCAAACCAGCCTTTGCTGCGATGGCGGCTGTCAATTCTGTCTTGTTCATACTTAAAAGAGTTTTAAATGATTGGTTATATTAAATAATCTCTAAAGAACTGCGAAATAGTTATTTATTTCGAGGCAAAGTTATGAAATCTTGTATTGTCTGCAAACTTTTTTCTCAAAAAACGTTGTTTTTTACAAAAAAAAGACCATTTGTACCCTACGATAGACCGAATTTGTCTATTTTTGCAGCCAAAACAATAAAAAGACAAACAATTAGCTATAGATAATTATGCGAATGAATATGCCACCTGTAACAAAGAACCTTCTAATCATCAACGTGTTGATGTTTTTAGGTCAGCTTGTTGCAAAACGTTACGGCATCGAACTGGAAAGTATTCTTGGCCTGCATTTCTTCATGGCCTCCAATTTCAGGCTTCACCAATTTTTCACTTACATGTTCATGCATGCAAGTGTGGAACACATCTTCCTGAATATGTTCGCCCTGTGGATGTTCGGAAGACTGATGGAGCAGGTGATGGGTTCGAAACGCTTCCTCTATTACTACATTATATGCGGAGTAGGAGCCGGCATAATACAGGAATGTGCCCAATGGATTAACTATATGGCTGAAGGCCTGAATGCTTATGAGGGTGTGAACATAGGCAACGGCACTGTGCTGGAGATGGACCAATACCTCAATATGTGGAATACAGTGGGAGCCTCGGGTGCCGTGTATGGAATTCTGCTTGCGTTTGGAATGACCTTTCCGGAGGAGCGGATGTTCATTATCCCCATACCAGTGCCTATCAAAGCAAAATGGTTTGTATTGGGCTACGCCGTGATTGAGTTGCTAAGCGCCTTCCACAACAACGGAGACCACGTGGCTCACATGGCCCATATAGGAGGTATGCTATTTGGTTTCGCTATGATTATGTATTGGCGCCACCACCCTATGGTGAACTCTTCAGGCCCGAACGTCTGGGAGCGCATAAAAACGTGGTGGGAGGAATTCCGCAAGCCTAAGATGAAGGTTCATACCGGTGGCAAGCATTCAGATGATATGGAATGGAACTACCAAAAACGTGAGCGCCAGGCTGAGGTTGACCGCATTCTGGACAAGCTGAAGAAGGTAGGTTACGAAAATCTCACCGATGAGGAGAAGAAAACTCTGTTTGAGAACAACAAATAGAACACTGATCAGAGGGTAGAGACTACTCATTTCCTTTCCTGCAGGCAGTAAAGAATATCAAATAAGAGGGGAAAGGAAAAGGCTGTCATGCAATAGCCAAGAATCACAAACAAGCCATTCCATCAACAGAAAGGCCATACAAAATCACAACTTTCAAACAGGCAAAAAGGATAAATCCACGTGATTAAGGGATTAAAGAAATTCAGCGTGAATATGTTCACGGGGGCTAACGCAGCCGTAATAGTTCTGCTGTGGGCCAGCTGTGGCGTAACATACCTGCACCCCTCAGCCTTCCCCACGGCCGGACTGCTTGGTCTGTGTTTCCCCGCGTTTTTGGTTCTTGACATCGCCTTCATTGTGTTCTGGCTGGTGTTCAAGGTAAGGCGCGTCTGGCTGCCTCTGCTCGGGCTGGCTTTATGCTGGAGCTTCATTCGCGACTATGTCCCAGTGAACTTTCCATCCCCCTCTCCCAAAGGGACGCTGAACATAATAACATACAACACTCATGGATATGGTCAGGAACTGGCCAAAGAAGAGGACGGTTCCAACGCCGTAATGAACTACCTGGCACGTTCGGGAGCAGACATCATCTGCCTGCAAGAAGCCACCATGAACAAAACCAAACGCGAGGCATATACAAGCCAGATGAAGGATAAGGGCTATAATTACTTCGGAGAAAAAGACGAGATAATATACACACGTCTGCCCATCATCAAAGCAGACACCCTCAGCTTCCCCAACCGCGGCAACGGCGGTATGGCGGCTTGGCTGAAATATGGGCAGGACACTATCATCGTGGTTAACTACCACTTCGAGAGCGACAAGATGACGCCAGAGGTGAAGTCGGCCTATAGGGAAGCACTGAAAAACCCAGATGACGACAGCGCGAGAAAGGATATAACACCCGTGATTCAGCTGCTCAGCAAAGCAGCACCTTACAGGGCCGAACAAGCCGACGGGATATATGCTCTGCTGGAAGCCAACCCACAATACCCCGCAATAGTCTGCGGTGACTTCAATGACACCCCTATCTCTTATAGCCACCGAGTGCTGACAAAGAAACTGAAAAGCGCCTTCCGCGAGAGCGGCAACGGTGTTGGATTCACCTATCAGGAGCGCGGATTCCCAATACGAATAGACCATATCCTCTATGAAGATTCTGTGTGGCGCAGTTTCGGCACACGAGTAGAGAAGAAAATTGACTATTCTGACCACTATCCGGTGGTTACACACCTTATGAAACGGTAAAAAATGCACCTTTTCCATGTATTTGAGGGTAAAAACCTAAATATTTGCTAAGGAAAGGCTAATCAATTCCAAAAAATCCGTATATTTGCGCGCTATTTTGGCTAATTGAGCATATAAAACCAATAAATTATAATCAAAACAATGCAAAACAAAGGATTTGTAAAGGTATTCGCGGTGCTGCTCGCACTGGTCTGCATCTTCTACCTGAGTTTCTCATTTGTGACTAATCACTATGAGAGCAAGGCAGAAAAGATTGCCGCCACCGACGGCGAACTGGCAGCGCAGCGTTACCTCGACTCCCTGACCAATGAGCCCGTTTATCTGGGTGTTTGGTCACTGAAAGAATGTCGCGAGCAAGGCATCGGACTGGGTCTGGACCTGAAGGGCGGCATGAATGTGATTCTGGAAGTGTCTGTGCCCGATGTCGTAGAGGCACTTGCTGACCACAAGGAAGACGCTAATTTCAAGAATGCTATCGCCCAGGCAACCAAGGAAACCTCAGAGGGCTCAAGCGACTTCATCGGACAGTTCATCAAGGACTACAAGGCTCTGGCTCCCAACAGCAGTCTGGCCGAACTCTTCGCCACACAGCAACTGCGCGGCAAGGTGAACACCAAGAGCACTGACCAGGAAGTGGAGAAAGTGCTGCGCGAAGAAGTCAAAGCAGCAATAGATAACTCATACAATGTGTTGCGCACACGTATCGACCGCTTCGGTGTGGTTCAGCCCAACATCCAAGCTCTGGAAGGCCAGGAAGGCCGCATCATGGTTGAGATGCCGGGTATCAAGGAACCGGAACGCGTACGTAAGCTCCTACAAGGCTCTGCCAATCTGGAATTCTGGGAGACATATACCACTATGGAGGCTGTGCCTTATCTCGTAAACCTCGACCAGAAGCTTGCAGCTGCCAACGTTGAAGGCAACGAAGAAGCCGCAGCCGACAGCACCGCAACAGCAGAAACAGCAACCGAAGCCACCGACAGCGTGACCAAGGACATCAAGGATCTGGCCGAACTGGCTAAGGGAACTGATGCAAAGGAAGCCGCCAAGGCAAGCAAGAGCGAAGAGGAAATTCTGAAAGAGCACCCGCTGCTGGGCCGTCTGCAGGTGATGCAGCAGGACTATGGTTGTGTGGTAGGTTATGCCAGCAAGCGCGACATGGAAGCCATCAGCGCTCTCTTCGAGACTCCCGAAGCTAAGAGCGTCCTGCCCGATGACATCCGCTTCAAGTGGGGTGTGAAGGGAATCGACAAGAACGAAGAGGTATTCGAACTCTACGCCATAAAGGTTACAGAACGTAGCGGTCGCGCTCCCTTGGAAGGCGACGTGGTTACTGATGCCCGCGATGAGTATGACAATTATGGCAAGCCCTGCGTATCCATGCAGATGAATGTAGAGGGAGCACGCCGCTGGGCCGCTCTGACCAAGGCTAACAAGGGCCGCCCAATCGCCATCGTACTTGACGACTATGTCTATTCAGCTCCTAACGTAATCAACGAGATTACCGGCGGCAACAGCCAGATTACCGGTAACTTCACCGGAGAGGACACACGCGACTTGGCAAACGTGCTGAAGAGCGGTAAGATGCCCGCTCCTGCAAAGATTGTGAGCGAGGAAATCGTTGGTCCTACACTCGGTCAGGAATCCATCAACCAGGGAATGTGGTCAATGCTGCTGGCATTCATCGCCCTGATGCTTTACATGATTGCCATGTATGGCTTAACTCCAGGTATGGTGGCCAACTGCGCCCTGCTGCTCAACCTCTTCTTCACTCTCGGAATCCTGACCTCATTCCAAGCAGCTCTGACCATGAGCGGTATTGCCGGTATGGTGCTGACTCTGGGTATGGCTGTGGATGCCAACGTGCTTATCTATGAGCGCACAAAAGAAGAAATGGCAAAGGGCAAGGCCGTACGCCAAGCCATGACCGACGGTTACAGCAACGCCTTCAGCGCCATCATCGACTCTAACGTGACCAGCGTGCTGACAGGTATTATCCTCTACTATTTCGGTACAGGGCCTATCCGCGGCTTCGCCACCACTTATATTATAGGTATAGTCATCTCCTTCTTCACCGCCGTGTTCCTCACACATGTTGTCTATGACACGATGATGGCTAAGGACAAGTGGCTCGGACTCACATTCTCCACCGCTATCTCAAAGAAGTTCCTGGCTAAGACCAACTTCAACTTCATGAGTGCATACAAGCGTTCTTTCTTCGTGTTCGGTGTAATAATCCTTGTAGCCATCGGCTCATGGATCGGACGCGGATTCAGCCGCTCCATCGACTTCACCGGCGGCCGCAACTTCGTGGTGCTGTTTGAGAAGGAAGTGCAGCCAGAGGCCGTACGTACTCTGCTGGCAGACGCCTTCCCCGAGAGTAACACCTCTGCTATTGCATTGGGAACCGAGGGTAAGACCATCCGTATTTCCACCAACTTCCGCATCACAGAGGACGGCAGCGAAGTAGATTCCGAAATCGAGACCAAACTGTACAACGTGCTGAAGGACGGCAAACTCCTGGGTGATGACCTGACCGTAGAGACATTCATCAACCGCGACGTCCGCGAGGGCGGTTCCATCATCTCCTCACAGAAGGTCGGCCCGAGCATCGCTGAGAATATCACACGCGGCGCTATCATCAGCGTAATCCTCGCCCTGATAGTAATATTCATCTACATTCTGGTACGTTTCCGCAACGTAGCCTTCTCAGTAGGCGCTATTACCGCTCTGGCAGCAGACACGATGTTCATCCTCGGCCTGTATAGCCTATGCTGGGGCTGGATGCCCTTCTCGCTGGAGATAGACCAGACATTCATCGGCGCTCTGCTGACATGTATAGGTTACTCTATCAACGATAAGGTGGTTGTGTTCGACCGTATCCGTGAGAACATCAACCTCTTCCCGAAGCGCGACCGTCAGGATTTGTTCAACATGTCTCTGAACCAGACACTGACACGTACCATCAACACGTCAGT
Source organism: Bacteroidaceae bacterium (assembly GCA_024699495.1). Classification (GTDB taxonomy): domain Bacteria; phylum Bacteroidota; class Bacteroidia; order Bacteroidales; family Bacteroidaceae; genus Physcousia. The sequence continues at coordinate 33,683 of JAILPK010000030.1, forward strand.
ATCTACGTTCATCGTGCTGCTCTTCATCTTCGTCTTCGGCGGTGCCAGCATCAAGAGCTTCGCATTTGCCATGATGCTTGGTGTTATCATCGGCACAATCTCCTCCATGTTCGTTGCTGCTCCCACCGCTTATCTGGTGATGGGCCGCAAAATCAAGGAAGAAGAATATGACAAATAAGATCTGGTAATCACAGTTGAGGCCCACCCCCCTGCCTTCCGGACGAGGAAGAACAGAAGGGTGGGTCTCTGTTTCCGCCCAGTCATTGACAATCTGGACAACACGCATACGCAAGACAACTAATCCCTTAACAATCATCTCAACCGAGAATGGAAGACAAACAGCAGTCAAGCATTTCGACTCCCTTATCCTCAAAGGAGGAACCGGGAGGGATAGCCGCCGGAGCAGAGAATGCCGGCACGGAGGGAACTGACGCCATAGTCACTGGGGAAGAGAAGATCGGGAGAGGTGAGGCAGACAGCAATAAAGTGGGTGTCAGTCCCGCCATATTCCGCCGCTTTGTCCAATATCTGCGTCTCGAAAGAGCATTCTCAAACAACACCGTAGATGCCTATATCCGCGACCTCAACAAACTGCTCAACTACTACGAGAGTGAGAATATTGACTTCCGCAAGGTGACGCTACCACAACTGGAGACCTTCGTTGCGACCATGATGGATATAGGAATCCAACCGCGTTCGATAAGCCGTATCCTTTCTGGCGTAAAAGCATTCTACCGGTTTCTCACTCTGGAGAAGGAACTCGAGGACGACCCGACTGAATTGTTGGAATCTCCCAGCAGAGGACATCATCTGCCGGACGTGATGACCGTAGGCGAGATAGACACGCTGATAGACAGCATCGATATGTCCAAACCGGAAGGACAGCGCGACCGGGCTATTCTGGAAACGCTATATAGCTGCGGACTGCGCGTGAGCGAACTGTGTAATCTGAAGATCTCAGACCTTTTCCTTGTCGAAGGCTTTATCCGAGTTCACGGCAAGGGAAAGAAAGAGAGGCTCGTGCCTATATCCCAACGCGCCATAGACGAGCTCAACCTGTGGTTTGAGGACCGCAACCAGCTGGAGCCCAAACCGGGATGCTCCGATTTTGTCTTCCTGTCAGTACGCCGACGAACACCTCTGAGCCGCATCACCGTTTTCCACATAGTAAAAGAACTCTGCCGAAAAAACGGGATGAGAGAGAGCATATCGCCACACACATTCCGCCACAGTTTTGCCACACATCTGCTGGAAGGGGGAGCCAATCTGCGTGCCATCCAGGAGATGCTGGGACATGAAGACATTGGAACCACAGAGATCTATGTGCACATAGACCGGCATAAGCTGCGCGAAGAAATTATGTGCCATCATCCCAGAAACATCGCTTGGAATAAAACACACGAGACTTAAATATGATTAATAAGTGTCCAAAACTTATTTAATTTGACTGAAGACAGAAAATAATGTCGTATCTTTGCAGCAAAGATAAACACAAAAATACCTTAATATTAATTATGAAAAAGTATCTTTACCTGTCTGCCGTAGTTTTTTTAGGCTTGACAGCTACATCTTGCAGCAGTAAACTTGGAATTCTGAGTGCAGACAACTTCACAGTAACCCCTACCCCACTCGAGGAAGTCGGAGGTGTTGTTGACGCAACCATCAGTGCTACATTCCCCGAAAAATACATGAACAAGAAGGCCAGCGTGGTAGTCACACCGGTGCTGAAGTTCGGGAACACAGAAGTGACAAGCCCAAGCTCTACATTCCAAGGTGAGAAGGTGGAAGGCAATGGCACCACAGTTAACTATGCCGTAGGCGGAAACTATACCATGAAGGCTCAGTTCAACTATACTGACGAGATGCAGGAGAGCGAGCTATACCTGCGCTTCGCGGCCACCATTGGCAACAAGACTGTGGAAGTGCCCGAGGTGAAAGTGGGCTACGGCATCGTATCCACCGCCAGCCTGCTCCAAGGCACTGTGTTCACAGCCTCTCCCGCCACCGCTTCCGATGCCTTCCAAAAGGTAATCAAACAGAAGCAGGAGGCTCAAATCAAGTATTTGGTTAACCAGGCCAACATCAGAGCCAGCGAACTCAAAACCACAAGTATCAAGGACTTCGTCAGAATCCTCAAGGAAATCAACGACAACGAAGCCACCCGCAAACTCACCAACATTGAGGTCAGCGCCTACGCTTCACCCGAAGGCTCTTATGATTTCAATGACAAGCTGGCCCAGAAGCGCCAGAAGAGCGGAGCCGCCTATGTCAGCGAACAGCTGAAGAAGAACAAGATGACCACAGACATCGAGACCCACTATACCGCAGAGGACTGGGAAGGCTTCCAGCAACTTGTTGCCGAGAGCAATATCCAAGACAAGGATGTTATCCTACGCGTACTCTCTATGTATAAGGATCCCGTAGAGCGCGAACAGCAAATCCGCAACATGAGTGTGGTATATGACGAACTGGCCAAAGGCATTCTCCCCGAACTGCGCCGCGCCCGCATCATTGCCAACTACGAGGTGATTGGCCGCACTGACACACAGATTGAGGAACAGTTCCAATCCGACGCACGCCAGCTGAGTCTTGAAGAGCTGCTCTACGGAGCCAACCTGCAGAAAGACCTGACAAGCAAGAAGGCATGGTACGAGAAGGCTGCACAGCTCTACCCCACCGACGCACGCGCATTCAACAACCTTGCAAGCATCGCCTATCAGTCGGGGGACCTCAGTTCTGCAAGCAATTATCTTGCCAAAGCCAAGAGCCTGAGCGGAAGCTCGGCTGAGGTGGCAACCAACGAAGCTCTGCTGGCTCTGGCCAACGGTAATGCCGCCGATGCTGAGACTATGCTCGCACGCGGCACTGGCTCTGAGGCCTACAGCGAGGTTATGGGCAACATCAACATCGCCAAAGGAAACTACGCTGCCGCCGCCGCCGCCCTCGCAGGCACAAAGAGCAACAGCGCTGCTCTCGCTCAGATTCTGAACAAAGACTATACCAGCGCTGCCGCTACACTGGCAGGCATCACCAACCCTGACGGCTACACCAGTTACCTCAAGGCTGTGCTTGCCGCACGCACCAATGATGCAAATGGTGTAGTCAGCAACCTGCGTACAGCTATCGAAAAGGATTCCAGCTTCGCCGCACGCGCAGCCAAGGACCTTGAGTTTGCAGCCTATGCATCACAGATTGCAAATATTGTCAAATAACAACAGACCCTATCCCCTCCTTCAACGGAGGGGATGGGGTTTGGGATTCATATCCCTGCTGCTCCTCCTCTCCTGCACCCCGTCGGATGAAGTGCGCATCAGCGGCAAATTCGAGAACTTGATGCAGGCGGATTTATATATCTATTCATCCACTGACGCTCTGGAGGACGTAGATACAATATATGTGAGAGAGGGACAGTTCGACTGGAGTTCGGAACTCAACTCCGAAGCCGTTTTCCACATCGTCTTCCCGAATATGAGTGAACAGGTGGTGTTCGCAAATCCAGGAGAACATATCAAACTGAAGGGAGATGGGAACCAACTGAAAGCCATTGAGGTAAAAGGGAACGAGGCCAACGAGAACTATACCAAATTCCGTCTTGAACATCTGAGTGCCTCCAAAGACACTATTATGGCACACATGAGAGCATACGTCAAGGCGCATCGGGAGAGTTCCGAAGGCATATATATGCAAAGACTCATCACCCTGAACAACACCTACGTATCCTCTGTGAGAAAAGGCGGCAAACTGCCGGACATCATCTTGCCTCCCGACGGACTAAGCGGAAAGGAAGATACATTCAAACTGGCGGAAGCGGGCAATGAGAAAGCCACGCTGCTTGTGTTTTGGGCCGGATGGAAGAGCGACAGTCACGGCACCAACTACCATGTAAAACAGAATCTCAAAGAACATCAGAAAGAACTGCAGGCGGTGAGCATCAGCCTCGACACAGACACCACGCTCTACCGTCTCATGTATCGCCAAGACAGTATCACGTGGACCTCACGTTGCTACTGCATGTCCTGGGAAACTCCCATAGTACAACAGCTCGGAATTAGGACTGTGCCACTTATTATTCTCGCAGACAAGAACCGCAAGGTAATAGCTACAGGAACGAACTGGGACAGAGATATAAAACCGGAAATTATTAAGGTTGTCAGATAAGGGAAAGACTTCTTTTTGCCGCGAACGAATTAAGCAAAAGCCCGGAAGTCATCTATCCTACCGTTGGCGCACATCTGAAAGCTGACATCCGGTTCGTCCAGTTTGCAGGTAACACCCAATCAGACTTCTTCACCATCAGCCAACTCTCACTGCCCCAAAAAGAATACTTTATCTGAAGCTAAACTCACAACCGCAATACTGCTGATTATAGAATCCAAATTCCTTCAGCAGCTGGTTGCGACGCTCCTGAAGACCGCCCTTGCGCCAGTTGCGAGCCCAGAAATGGGAACCGGGCACTGCTGCTTCGGCCGCAAATCCGGCTCGTTCAATCTGGTCAAGACGTTTCCAACGGGAAGAAGCAAGAGTCGTGGTAAATACGTTTATTCCCAGTTCTACGGCCTTATGTGCAGCTGCCTCCAAACGCATGAGGAAACATCTTTCGCAGCGTGCACCGCGTTCGGGCTCCTGCTCCATGCCTTGTATATAAGTGAGCCAAGCATCATGATCCCAATCCCCATCAATCCACTGGATACCCAAACTCTCTGCATGACGTTTGCTCTCTTCCTTGCGAATCTCATATTCCTCGCGAGGGTAGATATTAGGGTTGAAATAGAAGATAGTGGGATGGATATCGTTTTGCAGCATCCACTCTACGATTGCGCTGGAACAGGGTGCACAACAGGCATGTAGGAGAACAGAGGAACCGCCAGCTGGCATTCCGCTGGATGGGAATAAAGAAGCCCAGTCCACTGCGGGGCAGGAATCAGCCCCATTGACGCCATCTGTAGCTATGGTCTGAAGATGTGAGTCTTTTGTTTCGCTGCTGTTCATATCTTGTCTTTCGGCAGAATGCGTCGCCACACAGGGCCTGCCTGCCTGTAATATTCCGGGTTTAAATTGAGGAATTGTCCTCAGATAGTTTTGAAAGCATAACCCTCGCCTTGCAGCCACTCAAGGCTTGGGGCGAGGACTTTCTTCAGCTTTTCGATGCTGCGGAGCGAATCGTGGAAGGTGATGATGGAGCCGGGACGGGCATAGCGTCGCACATTGTCAAACACCTCGTCGGCCGTGAGGTTACGGCTATAGTCGCGGGTGACAAGATCCCACATCACTATGGTGTAGCCCTGACGACGAAGGGCGAGGTACTGCAGTCCCCGCATCCACCCATGCGGAGGTCGGAAGAGAGGGGGCAGAGCACATGCAGCCAGTCTGTCGCGGTTTTCTTCTCCATAAGCTTCTTCCATAGCCTCGAGAGTCTTCAGCGTATTGGCCAGATAGTTCTTTGAGAGCCATCTCAGCCCGCCGATATGATTGTAGGTGTGGTTCCCTATGCGGTGCCCCTCAGCAACTACACGGCGAAAAATCTCGGGGTATTTGCGCACATTGTCACCCACCATGAAGAATGTGGCTTTTATACCATAGTGGGCCAGCGTGTCTAAAATAAAAGGCGTGGCCTCAGGGATGGGGCCGTCATCAAAAGTGAGATAAACGGCCCTATCCTTGGGATTTATCCTCCACAGGGCGTGGGGGTATAACCAACGCAAATAGGCGGCTGGTTGCTCTATAAGCATCTCTTAATAGCTGTATGAGCGCTCTTGTATCAACTTGCTATAGAGTTGCAGAGCCATGTCGTATTTCTGTACGTTCTTGGTGTCGCCGCACTCTTCCATAATCTTAACAGCATCATTGATCTGATAGAGCTGATACATCACATCGTCGCTGCTGCTGTTGAAACGGCTGGCGGAGAGAGAGCCATACCAATAGCAGTACTCGGTAGCTATCTTGGCTATTTCTGCAGCAATCTGGGCAGCTATGTCCTTCTTACCAACAGAAGCAAGCACACGTGCCAAATCCATAGAACCACTCTGGTAGTTATGCGGAACGGTGGTTGACGGCACGGCCTCAAGAGACTTGAGAGCCACCTCGGCAGCACGCTCCTTCTTGCCTTCACGCAGGAGCTGGTTGGCTAACATAGAGAACATCCGGCGATGAGTATAACACATGCGCATTACTGTCTCATCAAGATAGATATCAGGGTTATCGATGCCTCCGAAGCGGAACTTATGCATCAGGTTGTCATACATCTTATCGGTGTCTATGCGCTTGCCGCTCTTCTTGGTGTTGAATGGCGTAATGCGGCTTGCAAGGCCCTCCTGGACGAAGTTGTCACCCAAGTTGCCATAGTTGTCCTGACCTACGGTGATGGCGACATAGAGAGGACGTTCCCAGTTGCATCGGGCCAGCATCTCATACATCATCATCTCATTCTTATATACGGCACGCTTGCCCTTGAGGCTGATATGCATCACATCGGGGATAGAGTCGGCCGCAATCATCATTCCGGAACGGAGCACGGCCTCCTTGTCGATTGTCATGACGATGGAATCGGTGGGGAATATCTGCATATCGGGATTCTCATTCAGAATCCAGCGGTCAATGATATTACTCAGTTCGTAGGGGTTGTCACCGAGCAGTTCACGGCAGGTCTGCGGGTCATCCTTATAGTACTCAATGGCCTGCTCCAAAGTGCCAGGGTTAACTCTGATGCCCTCACGCTTGCCTGCCACATACTGGTAACGAGTCCAATTGATAGGCACACTCGGTGAGTCATAGGCGGGCCGGCGCATCTGGTCTATATACCAGTCGGTCTGGAGATAAGAGAGGTTGCAAACGCGGGCATCTGTGCGGAAGGACTCTGTCTCCTGGGCATACCAAAGAGGGAAGGTGTCGTTGTCTCCGTTGGTAAATATGATGGGGTTGCCCTTTTCCTGTAGGGACATCAGATAATTACGTCCGAAATCGCGGCAGGTATAGCGTCCGCTGCGGTCGTGGTCGTCCCAAGTCTGAGATGCCATCTGCACAGGAACCAAGAGAGCCAGAAGGCTTACGAGAGCGCCGGCCATCTCCTTTCCGGTGTGCTGGCGGATGAAGTCGCTTATAGCTGCAGCGCCGAGGCCAATCCATATAGCGAAGGCATAGAATGAACCGGCATAGGCATAGTCACGCTCACGCGGTTGCATAGGAGTCTGATTCAGATAAACCACAATGGCGAGACCCGTCATGAAGAAGAGGAAGAACACCACCCAGAACTGCTTGACTCCAAGGCCCTCCACACTGGCTGCCGGGAGCTTTGTGCCATCGCCTGTCTGAGACACAGGCGCGGGCTTCTTATACACCTGCCAGAAGAGACCAAGCAAGCCAAGTATCAGAGGCAGGCAATAGAAGACATTATGGCCCTTGTTCGTGCGCAGGTCAGAAGGCAGTTTGCTCTGGTCGCCCAGACGCCAATTGTCCAGGAACGGAATACCGCTGAGCCAGTTGCCGTGCTCCAGTTCGCCGTTGCCTTGGATATCGTTCTGACGGCCTGCGAAATTCCACATGAAATAGCGCCAATACATGAAGTTCACCTGATATGAGAGGAAGAAGCGGATGTTTTCCAACTGCGAAGGCATCTTCACCATAATCGGTTCGCCACAGCGGTCGAAAGGCACTTCGCTACCTTTCACGCCTCCCATCCAATCCTCGTATGCCTGAGCATGACGGTCGCTGTACATACGCGGGAAGAGCATGTTCTGAGCATAGACGTATGATATGTTGTGACGCTGTATCTCGTAGCGGTCCGGCTCATCGGGAGTGGCCTTCTCCTTGCGTTGCCAAACGGCAGCACCTTCAGTGCTTACAGGCACGCAGTAGCCCCCTTCGACCCTCAACTTGACCTGACTCGTATATGCCTGCCCGTATAAGAGAGGACGGTCGCCGTACTGCTCACGGCTCAGGTACTGGCCAAGAGTGAAGATATCCTCGGGCGAGTTCTGATCCATTGGGGTGTTAGCTGTGGAGCGGATTACGATAAGAGCATAGGACGAGTAGCCTATCATTATCATCAACATGCATAAGAGAGAGGTATTCATAAGACGTGAAGACACCCAATGGACGCCCTGACGCTTGATATCCAACACAACCCACAGCACTCCCAACACAACTACTCCCAGCACAACGCTGACCCAGCCATAGCTGTAGAATGGGATGCCCAACATGGCAACGCTGGCCAGAAAGGCTGCATTCATACGCAAGCGGTTGCGCTCTGCCATTGTCTCCCAAACGGCCCAAAGGACAACTGCCACAAGACAGATGATATATACGATGAGGCCCGTATTGAAGGGGAAGTTGAGAGTGTTCACAAACAAGAGTTCAAACCATCCGCCTACTTTCACGATGCCCGGCACGATACCATAAAGCACCGCAGCCACCAGCAAGAAAGAACCGCAGAGAGCTATCAACGACCCTTTGACGTTAGCATTGGGATATTTCTTATAATACCATATAAGTACCAGAGCCGGCAAACACAGCAGGTTCAGCAGGTGAACACCTATGGAAAGGCCAGTAAGATAAGCTATCAGGATGAGCCAACGGTCGGAATGTGGCTTATCCGCATTATCCTCCCACTTCAGCATCAGCCAAAATACGATTGCTGTGAAGAGGCTTGAATAAGCATATACCTCACCCTCGACGGCTGAGAACCAGAAAGTGTCACTGAACGTGTATGCAAGGGCACCAGTCATGGCGGCAGCCTCAACGGTAATGAGCTGTCCCCATGTGCTTACCCATCCGCCTGCACAAAGTAGTTTACGGGCCAAGTGGGAAATGCTCCAGAAGAGGAACATAATGCAGAGTGCACTGAACAGGGCACTCATAATATTAACCATCAAAGCCACTTGAGTGGGATCATCAACCAGCTGAGTGAACAGGTTGCCCGTAAGCATGAAGAAAGGTGCTCCTGGCGGGTGACCCACTTCAAGCTTATATGCTGTGGTTATGAACTCGGGACAATCCCAGAACGAGGCGGTGGGCTCTACCGTGCTGATATATACGAAGGCGGCGATAAAGAATGCCGTCCACCCCAGCAGGTTGTCTATAAGCCTAAAATGCTTCATCTTTTCGATATTAAGATTAATAGTGTTAATTCGTTATTGAATAATCGGGTGCAAAGTTAGCATATTATTCTGATATTTGAGGCTGATAGTGCAAAATAAACTAATTATTTGCCAATCTTGACGCTACATTTACTTAAATTTCCTTTTTTGATGCCCAACCAGGAGCCAAACTAAAGGGAACTATCACAAAGCCTAGAAATGCCACAAACGGAGCCAAACGAATACGGCGTGCAGCAAACACGCCCTCTGTGGGTACTGGTTTATATCGTCCTCCTGGCTCACTTTTGATATCTTTAGGGGGCAGCATCAGGAGCATACCAGCAACTATAAACAACACTCCAACCGCGAACACGAACAAGTTGGAATAACGAATGTGCGACGGAGGCCTCCGGCTGGAGGCAGTTCCGCCTTTTCTCTCATTTGAATGTTTCATAGGTCTTACCTTTATGTTAAGCGGCGCAAAGGTAAGACTAATATCATTTTACCGACAAATTATTTGTCTGACATTTGTCTGACATTTATACACATATCGGGAAATAGCGCCCATAAGTGAGCATACGCCACACCCATTCCAAAGGGCCGAAGCGGAAACGGAGAAGCCATAGACGGCTCAGGAATATCTGCATGAGGAAGACAGCCATAGCTGTCAGTTCGACATATACGAGGCCGAAAGCAGTGCCAAGACCGAATCCAAATCCATAGAACATTATTACGCCGACGAGCGATTGGGAGATATAGTTCGTCAGAGCCATACGTCCGGGAGCGGCAAGACCGCGGAACACAGCCGCATCAGAATATTTATGATATAGTAAACAAAAGCCTGAGATATATGCGACAGCCAAAGGCACAACACTTAGGGCATAGAGCAACGAATGAGCTGTCCGCCCCCAAGGATGGCCATCCACGGCGCTCCATGCATACATCAATGAAGTCAGCACACCGACAGTCAATGCCCAAAACAAGACTTTGCGCAACGGCAGGTCGGAGAGGCGGGCATAGAGCCGGTGCTTGCCTATGAGATAACCGAAAATAAACAGCCCTACTACTTTAGGCAACCGGTGGCCGTCAACAAACTCCCACATTCGCTCAAAGGCACCCTGAATGAGAAAGGCAAACATCTGGCTATAGCTGTCTGCATCACGCAGCCAGCAGGCGAAGTTCTCTTCTGTAATGCCCTGCGACTCTGCCTGAGCCCACCAGGCACGGTAGAATGGAGCCGCGAAATCCACTCCGGCATACTCCGTCAGGGCATCCAGGCCAACAGGGATAAATATCAAAGACAGCGCCAAAACGATGAGAGCCCTGTCAGAGAGGCCCACACACAACGTCAGCAACAGACCGCCCAAAGCGTAAAGCATCAATATGTCGCCACTCCATATAAACATAAGATGAAGGAAACCGATAGACAGCAAGAGTAGCATCCTGCGGACAAAAAGCCTACGGCCGTGACGTGCAAGAATCAGTGAGAAGCCGATGCCGAAGAGCAGGGAGAATATGGTATAAAACTTTCCGTCTATCAGCATATACTGCAGGAATCGCACCACCCTGTCCACGTCAGCCGTTGGCATGGCAGACTGCTCGCTGACTCCGAGGAATGTCCAAAGCGCGAACTCGGGGAAATTGGCCAAAGCAATCCCCATCAAAGCCAATCCCCGCAACGAATCCAAAACGACATGACGCTGTTTCCCGACTGTCGGGCCGGAAGCTACAATATTTTCTGCCATTGCTCAGATAATATTTTGTTGAGAGATTTCTTCTCCGATTTCTGTATCATTTATACCCAAAGGCAAGACAACCAGCTGGTAGGCCTCGCCACGAATACAATTGATGCGTATGGCGGCTGGTTCTTCAATAACGTTTTTCAGACGACGCATAAGGGTATAGAGAGTGGCTGAAGCATCCGGCTTTCGGGGCCATATGCGGTCGCATATCTCTTGATGGCTAAGAGTATGGTCGGGAGCAGACATGAACATCTCCATAAGATTGCGCTGCATTGGGGTCAGATGGATAAGGGTATTCCCTACATAGAAGGAGCGCCTTGCTTCCACATAAGTAAGATTACCTAAGAATATACCCTGAGGCGCCGCCGGATGCCCATTCCTTTCAGAAGAGAAAGCGTCGGAAAGGCTTGATGGCTGAATCTCTGATGTTGCAGCGGCTGGCGCTGGAGATGTGTCTGTATCTTGTAGGCGGTACCCGGAAAAAGCAAAACTCAGCAACAGCCAAAGAGCGGCAAGGGCAGCAAAAGCACCTGCAGCACGCTGGTCAGAGAGTTGCCAAAGGTGAAACAGCGTCAGACCGGTGTGCGCCGTGAGACGCGTTTCGTCCCCATCTTTCTCTCCGGCGGCAAGAGCGAGAAAGGCGGTGTCACGCAGAAATTCTATAGTTATATTATTGCGGTAAGTGCGTATAGTATCGGTATCGATTCGGTCAAGCTGACAGGTCCCTATAGTCATAGCCAAAGCTCTGTCAACATCATACTGCGCACGCCTCTCGGTACGCAACATGCTGTCTATGCCTGCCACAATGGAAATTGTTGTTAAAAACGAGAAAACCGCAACTGCTGTAAACTGGCTAACTTTAAATCTCATAGCTTTCGGAATGTAAGTGTGGTGTCAGATGCCTGCAGAATCAGCGACGAGCCGTTGAGGCTGTTGACGCGAAAACGCGCATCAACTGTATGAATACCCCAGTCGTCAAGAATGCCGGCAGACATCTCCTCAGGCGTGACCCAAGCATTGTCGTCTGCGCTTGAACGGTGCTTCGATTGATGGACAAAATCATAGAGAAAGAGGCTGTCTCCCTCATGTGAGAAATGTGCATAATAGCGAATCAAGTTGCAATCCAACTCTGCAAGATGGAGCTGTATGCTCAGATATGCGTGTGAATCTTTGGCATCGCGGATGCCGCCGGGAGTTTCAATTGACATCAGTTGCCATAGACCGTCAAGGGCCCCGTTGGCAGGAACTTTGTCACACGAGGCGAGGCAAAGTATGAAGAGAAAAGATAATAAAGACACCTTCGGCAATTTATGGAGTGAATTTCGTATCATCGGTATTGAAGTTGGGGTTAATGTATTATGTTCTTGCGCACCGTTAACTGTATGCCCTGGCTGTTGCCAAGCAGCGGACCATGGTCCAGCCCAAGACCGAGTGTGCCCTGCCAACCATACCCCCAATGTGGTTTATAGGTTGCTTCGAGGAGAAAATAATGCTGGCGCATGGGATCATCGAAAGGTTTGGAATAAGTTCCCCAGTTATTGGTAAAGGAGGCAAGGACTCTCCAATGCCATTCGTCGGACGGGTCGCCGGAGAGACCTATATGCCATGCACGAACGCGATTGTTTCTGAAGGTAAGTTCATGGCTTGTATTATATATGGGCGACGTGAGAAAGGGATGTCCAATTGCCTGTCCGTAATGCTGCCATCCGGAATAAAGCAGGTGGTTATAGTAGTTATCACGTCCGGCCATCGCATCTGGGATATTATGTGTCCCGTCATGATAGACTGCCCCGCTCTGGTTGCGGGAGCAGAGAAACTCAAACTTGGCGGCGCTGAGGTAGGGGTTGGAAGGCAGGGAAACGTCGCCGCCTATGAGCATATCGCGGATGCCATACTGAACGGTGAGCATAGAGTGGTCATCGAAATAACGCTCCCAATAGGCACGTGCCTGCCACCGCTCTCCGTGATACTTTAGTTGCATAAGATAACTGCCCAACGTATTACCAGCGGAATTAGGATTTGAGCCGTCAGTGGCATCGCTGCCCTGACAGGTAAGGGCCTGCCAGAAAGCATTAAAGCCCGTGTCGTGTTTTATAGTAGTTAACTGCTGATCATTCAGACGTGTAGTCTTCACATTATAGCTGGTTCCTCCGAATTGGGTAGCCATCTGAATACCTATTTCATAGGTAAAGGGGAATAGGTCCTTACGCCCGAACTGCCAGAAAAGGGCCTTCTGGTGGTAGAGTGTGTTGCTCGTATAGCGTGTTTCGGGAGAATGCCATGACTCCTGCCAGCGTCCGTCGGTAGTGATGCCGTAAGAACCGTGAATTTTCCATCGCCACCATCCCTTGGTGAAGGGGATGTTAAACCAGTCTATGTCGAGACGTACCTGCGGGATGGGGCGTGAATTTATGCCTGACATCATTGCTCCAGAAGAGAGTTCGGGCAGTTCGCAGGTCTCCATAGGCTGCTCCTTGGCTCCAAGGGTCAAGCGGAAGACTTTCCACGCAATTTCCCCGTATGCCTGCTGAACTATGAAAGTGCGTTCATGTCCAAAAGCAACTGCTATATCAGCTGCATAACCCAAACGCCAGGTGCGGCCGGAGTCAACCTCTATCGGACGTACTAAGCTGACACGTTCGTAATTGGAGGCCGTACGCACGGATGAAAGCCCATAGTGATTGGCCGTGAGCCACAACGGAGCATAATCTCCGTTGGCCCCTGTGAATGAAGACTCCACAAACACCTCAGCACCCGCCCAGCGCGACTGGGCTGCGGATACGAAAGTAATCAGCAGACAAGAAAAGACAATAAGAATCTTCCTCATTATTAATTAATATATAGGGAAAAGCGAGGCAAAGGTAACGTTTTATGCCCGTTTTATCCAAAATAAGCAAGATAATTAACCTTTATTACTCAAGAAAAGACATCAGAAAGCACATTCAAGCTCTTTATCTCGGGGATTTCAGGGATATGAAGACGATAGAATTCTATCAATGATGCCAAAGTACGGCTGCGGATGGCACCATTGAGATGCACAGCCCGCATCTTGCGCACGTCCAAACGCAGGAACTTGGGAACAAGTGCAGCCTCCCGAGGCATAAGATAATGCGGATGAAGAGGTACAGAAGAGGTGAATATAGCATTCTGAAGGTCAAAGTACATCCCCTCATGCCAATCTTCCACATTCGGATAGAATCCAAGGAAACGTGTCAGATGCAGCAAGAACACAATATGGAAGTTCGAGAAATGCTCGTCGCACTCGTCCAGCCATTCTAACGAAGTGAACATATACTGGAACAGCGGCTTGTTGGCGGCCTCGCTGCGCAGAACCCTGTACAGAAACTCACCCAGGAAGAGTGCTATAGCTGACTTATGGGGATTGAAAGGGATGGACTTCCAAGGGATAGCCAACGACCACTCATGCGGTTTCTTGATGGTGTCTCTCCTATCCTCCCAGGAGACATCAACCAATGTCAGCGGCTGCCACATGACAGCACGGGTGCCGCTCCGCTTACCCGGCCGGGGCTGGCGCAGCATAAAAGAGACAGTCCCGCAGGCCTCGGTAAACACAGAGACCACCATCTTATTATCTCCATAGCGCAGAGCATGGAGCACGATTCCGCGTGACATATCCATCGGCAAGTGGGATTTATACGAATATACAAATATGTAACTAGAGTGGGCAAAAGTACGCATTTTATACTTATTACTTATATTTCAGAGCCCTTTTTTGAATAAATTGCAATCTTTTTCATAAAAATGTTTGGCCAATTCGCTGAAACTCCATACCTTTGCACCCGCAAATTCAACGACGTGTTGGGAGTGCCTCAAAAACATGGCCTATTCGTCTATCGGTTAGGACGAGAGATTTTCATTCTCTAAAGAGCAGTTCGACTCTGCTATAGGCTACAAAAATTATAACGATAAAACTAAACGAAAGGAAATGGCAAATCATAAGTCATCTATGAAGCGCATCCGTCAGGAGCGGAAGCGCAGGTTGCACAACCGTTACTATGCAAAGAATATGCGTGCCGCCGTCCGTCGCCTGCGTGCCATGACAGACAAGGCAGAGGCCGAGCAGCAATATCCCATAATACAGAAGATGCTTGACAAACTTGCAAAGGTCAACATCATCCATAAGAACAAAGCTTCCAACCTGAAGTCAAAGTTGGCAAGCCATATTCAGAAGTTATCTTAATGTGATGTGTCCGCGAGGACAGTAAGCATTAGTCCATAGCAATAATTTCGTATATTTCTTTTTGAGAGCCGGTAAGCCGTGAGGTCTGCCGGCTTATTTTTTTGTTTTATGCCAAATGTTTTTGGCGTTCAATTTATTTTTTGTAACTTTGCACGCAATTTTAAAGGAAAAACATGATTGAAGAAGAAATCAAGCAGAGCGGTGACTATTCTGCGAGTAACATACAAGTGCTGGAAGGCCTTGAAGCCGTAAGAAAACGTCCCGCAATGTATATTGGTGATATCTCTGAGAAGGGACTTCACCATCTCGTATATGAGACTGTTGACAACTCCATAGACGAGGCTCTTGCAGGATTCTGCACACACATTGAGGTAACCATTAACGAGGACAACAGCATAACGGTCCAGGACAATGGACGAGGCATCCCCGTGGACATGCACGAAAAGGAACACAAGAGTGCTCTCGAGGTCGTTATGACTGTGCTACACGCCGGTGGTAAATTCGACAAAGGATCGTATAAGGTTTCCGGAGGTCTTCATGGCGTAGGTGTCAGTTGTGTGAATGCATTAAGTTCACACATGACCAGCCAGGTCTTTCGCGATGGGAAAATATACCAGCAGGAATATGAGAAAGGCAAACCTCTCTACGATGTGAAAATCGTAGGCGAGACCGAACTGCGCGGCACACGCCAGCAATTCTGGCCAGACGGCTCCATCTTCATCACTACTGAGTACAAATATGACATCCTGGCTAACCGTATGCGCGAACTGGCATTCTTGAATGCCGGAATCACCATAACGCTGACTGACATGCGTCCCGACAGCGAAGGAAACACTCGTAAGGATATATTCTATTCTAAGGATGGATTGCAGGAGTTTGTGAGATATATCGATTCCACTCGCACCCATCTCTTTAATGACGTAATCTACCTAAACACTGAGAAGCAGGGTATTCCTATCGAGTGCGCCATCATGTACAACACAGCTTACTCGGAGAACCTTCATTCGTATGTCAACAATATCAACACCATAGAGGGTGGTACCCATCTGCAGGGCTTCCGCATGGCTCTTACACGCACACTTAAGAAATACGCGGAAGAGCAGTGCTCCAAAGAACTGGAAAAACTGGAGAAGAACAAGGTGGAGATCTCCGGCGAAGACTTCCGCGAAGGCCTCACCGCCGTCATCAGCATCAAGGTGGCAGAACCGCAGTTTGAGGGACAGACGAAGACCAAACTCGGCAATAGCGAGGTGGCAGGCGCCGTGCAGCAGGCTGTAGGCGAAGCTCTCAGCAATTATCTTGAAGAACATCCGAAAGAGGCCAAGATGATTGTTGACAAAGTAATACTGGCAGCTACAGCACGTGTCGCAGCCCGCAAAGCCCGCGAAAGTGTGCAGCGCAAATCTCCGATGAGTGGCGGTGGGTTACCCGGTAAGTTGGCAGACTGCTCTGACCGCGATCCCGCAAACTGCGAGATGTTTATTGTAGAGGGTGACTCTGCAGGCGGCAGTGCGAAGCAAGGACGTAACCGTCACTTCCAAGCCATTCTGCCCATACGCGGTAAGATATTCAATGTCGAGCGTGTGATGTGGCACAAAGCATTCGAACACGAAGAAGTGAACAACATCATTCAGGCTCTCGGCGTACGTTACGGTCTTGGCGAGGACAGCAAGGAAGCAAACTATGACAAGCTGCGTTACCACAAGGTAGTAATTATGACTGATGCCGATGTCGATGGATACCACATCGACACCCTCCTGATGACTCTATTCTACCGTTATATGCCCGAACTCATACAGAACGGCCATCTATATATAGCAACTCCTCCCCTATACCGCTGCCGCAAGGGTAAGATAGAAGAGTACTGCTACAACG
This sequence comes from Bacteroidaceae bacterium, assembly GCA_024699495.1. GTDB lineage: Bacteria > Bacteroidota > Bacteroidia > Bacteroidales > Bacteroidaceae > Physcousia. Next base: position 50,572 of record JAILPK010000030.1, read on the forward strand.
AGGTGCAGCGCATGCAGTTCCTGGCTAAATACAATGACGGTTCAGAAGAGGGAGTCAAGACCCAGCGATTCAAAGGACTTGGTGAGATGAATCCGGAACAGCTTTGGGAGACAACCATGAACCCAGAGACTCGCCTCCTGAAACAAGTCACTATAGAGGATGCCGCAGGTGCCGACTATGTATTCTCAATGCTTATGGGTGAGGATGTGGGACCGCGCCGCGAATTCATTGAGAAGAATGCGAACTATGCAAAGATTGATGCATAAAGGAGTTATGCATATATCAGCATAGACATCTTCAAATACCCCCCCATTCATAAATTAAGTAAACCCTGGAAGCAGAACTTCCGGGGTTTATTTATCCTCAGCCTTGCAACTAGGATGCAAGCTTATAAACGCAGTGGCGCTTACGATTCAATCTTATCCAGATTGGACAACGTATGCAGACGACGCATGGCTGAATCATCACCTTTAGGGCAAATCATAAGCACTCCCCCCTCCTCGGCTATTACAAAACCATCAAGACCTGAGATCATCGCCTGGCGGCCAGAGGGCAGGCGAACTATATTTCCGGACGCATTGTCAAACAATGCCTCACAGTGAATAGTTACATTCTTGCGTCCATCTACTTTCAGATCTGCCGGAGGCTGGGGTGTTACTCCACCTATTCCAGCCACAGCGTCCTCGCCCAGAGAAAGCCATGTTCCCATATCAGCCCAACCGAACTTACAAGGCATAATATAACTGTGTCCCGTATGCTCCAGAACGGCATGTTCCAAAGAAAGCATAGGCAGAGCCTCGTAGAACTTTGGAACAACCTCGGTAGAAGCTGTGGCACTGATATCCGCAAGCTCGGGAAACTCATCGCGGTATTCAGGCACATGCTTGATGATGTTCTCCATCATATAAGTAGCGCCAAACACGAAAAGTCCAGTGTTCCAATAGAACTCACCGCTCTCCATAAACAAGCGGGCGAAATTCTCATCAGGTTTCTCCGTGAATGTCTTGGTCCGCATAATACGCGACTCTCCTTCAACAGCTTCTCCCACCTGCACATAACCATAGCCCGTATCGGGACGGGTGGGACGAACACCCAAATTTACCACACCCTGATGTGAATGGGCAAATTCCAAGCCATGCATAATATCCTCCTCAAAAATCTTCAGATTCGATATTTCCTGGTCTGCAGGTGTAACGACAATGGCAGCATCAGGGCATTGGTGGGCTATCGCACTCGTGGCCCAGGCCACAGGTGCAAGGGTGCCGCGACGCACTGGCTCGAGGAGCATCTGGCTACGTGGTAATTTCGGCAGTTGTGACTGCAACATCGGGAGATAGCGCTCCTGAGTAGAGACAAAAATGTTTTCGGGAAGTATAAACCTGGAAAAGCGCTCGTAGGTCTGCTGCAAAAGAGTCATCCCACTGCCCGGGATGTCCAGGAATTGTTTTGGCAGGTGGCTTCGGCTTACGGGCCATAATCTACTGCCCACGCCTCCAGCCAGAATGAGGCAGTAGTTCTCAGAAGGTTTGTTCATAAAGGTAAAATACGGTTTAACTTTGCGCTAAGGTAACACTATTTTGGTGTTTCGCCAAGATAAAAAAGCAAAAAAATACAAAATAGACATAAATTACTCCCTTTTAACCTATCGAATGACATATTTATCATATTTTTGCAAAGAACTAAGATAAAAATGGATATGAATGTACAGATGGAGAAGAGCTGGCATCAAAAATTAGCTCCGGAATTTGAGAAACCGTATTTTGAATCTTTGACCACATTTATTCGACAAGAATATGCTTCCGGGGAATGTTACCCGCCGGGACGCCTCATCTTTCATGCGTTTGAGGCAACGCCATTTGAAAAAGTGAAGGTAGTAATTCTTGGGCAGGACCCATATCATGAACCCGGTCAGGCTCATGGCCTATGCTTTTCTGTACCTGAAGGAGTAGCTCTGCCACCTTCGCTACGCAATATATATTCCGAGATTCAGAGTGAACTTGGCATTGTGCCTCCCCAGTCTGGAGATCTAAACCGATGGGCTAAACAGGGTGTACTGCTTCTGAACACTACTCTGACCGTAAGGCGCGGGGAGGCCGCCTCTCATCAGGGCCGGGGATGGGAAACCCTGACAGATGTAGCAATCCAATGTCTGGCAAGAGACAGAGAACATATTGTATTTATGCTATGGGGTTCCTACGCAGGACGTAAATCCACATTCATTGACCCTACAAGGCATTTGGTGCTCACGTCTGCACATCCATCTCCACTCTCTGCCTACCGCGGTTTCTTCGGGAATCATCATTTCCAACTCTGCAACGACTATCTGAAAGCCCACGGCAAAGAACCTATAAGTTGGTGATGAGGTGAATAGCCGCAGTTAATACCTAACCCATTTACATTCTTACAAAGGCAGTATATACATTCACGGAAGGAACTGAACGTACATTCACAGAAAAAAAGTATATACGCTCACGGAAAGGCAGTATATACGTTCACAGAAGGGACCGAATGTAGATATTACTTCTGAAGGATCACCATACCACTAACAGAAGGTGTCCTCAATGGACCTCATGCCATTCTCCCGCCCACTGCTTTTCTCTCTGGTATGTGGGTCCATACTACGCATGTTCTACGTGCTGCATCTATTTCCCTGCAGATTGTTCCCTGAGCCAAAGCAGAAATGGCTGCAGCACTTCTGCCGCAGGCTCTGCAGTCTTCATTGAGAGTGATATATCTGCCCCCATGCCTGTTAAGATGGGAAATTGGAATTCAGGATTGTTGTCAAGGTCAACTGTCTGAGTTGGCTTCCCTTCCAATCGGGCTTTAACCTCTGAAGCCATCGCCTCGAGTTTCAACAACCAGGGACGGATATCGTCATAGACGTATTTAGCCTCTTCGCGGCTTTCCATGGCAGGCCTGATTGTCTGACATCTCCAGATGACAGCCTGCATCTCCCGGCATAATGCCACAGGATCGGGACGCCCCTCAGCCACAGAACGCTTATAGTTTCGGACATGATAAGCGAGAGCGTCGCTGTCGAAATAGCGCAAGAAAGGGACCAACTGGCAGAAAGCCTGCTCGGCAGTCCTCTGGTTAAACATAGCCTTGACGGCTGCACGCCAGCTTTTCTGATTGTCAAAACTCTGAGAAGAGCTGTTCCAGGAGTAGTCTGCTATAGAGAAGAGAGCAATCTTGGAGGCTGCTCCCTGCTGCATTGGGTTAGAGATGAGGGTCGGCAGGTTTGATATGCTGAATGGTTCGAAGCGCGCCTGTGAATCCACATGCTTCTCATCCCTGAAGTTCGTGTAAGTATCAGCTATGAACAGTTTGGTAACATCGTTGTCATTGCATGGATAATTCCACCACCAACTGGGCTCACGCCCAAGCCACTCCCCCACGATGCGGATATCCTCACTGTTGGGCACAGACCACACAGCGCGACCGGTGATGTATATGCGCACCTTAGCCGGCACATTACGGAGAGACGAGAAGAAACGTTTGCCTTGCTCGATATTCACCCATGAGAAGGCATAAAGCTGTGGCACATAGTGAAGGGGTTTGACAGTGTCAGCGGGATTAGCTCCAGGTCCGTTCCACATGGCATCTATACGTCGCTGCAATTCTGTAAGACGATCAGCTCCGAGGCGAAGCAAAGCATCATCCGAAGGCACACCTACATCATCGACGAAGACACCAAACTGGCGTACTCCTAAAGCATGCATTGCTTCGAATTTGTGCATAATCTGATCCAGAACGCCCTTGTTCTCCGGGTCTGTAAACGCAGTTCCAGGATGAATTGCCCAAATGAAGTCAATCTTGTTTGCACGGGCCACAGAAGTCAAGTCGCGCATCATATCCTGCGTCAGATAACCGATATTCCGCTGTTCCTCTGTGATCTCAGTTGGGTAAGGGTCTGCCCAATAGCGTGAATGATACGGGTCACTCTTTGCCCCATACATATAGGTATTCATCTTATAGTCGGCCATGAAGCGAAACAGGTCCTTGGTAACATCCGCAGAATACGGCACACCATAATATCCTTCTATAACACCTCTGTCACGGATGTCAGCACCATCAACAACCGTTACGGGTATGAAGCTTGAATTAAAATCCTGTGTGAGTACCTGCTTCATGGTGGCGAGGCCATAAAATACGGCATCTGTGTTTTCGCCGGCTATAACCATTTGCGCCGTGCCTTTCCTGCTCCCCGAGAGATTGAACACATATCGGCCAGTGTTTCTGGAGCCGCCCTCAGTAAAGAACTGCTTATACTGTCCCGTCTGCTTTATACCCAAACGGGCTGTTTCCTTATCCGCCAAGTCATCAGAGCCATATATTCCAAGAAGAAGATTTGTGCTACCTTTCTTAATTTTTTGAGCCTCTTCTGTTTTATAGCCCAAAGCCTCCAATATAGTCTTTGCCCGATCCACCGTTATATTGTCAATAGCGGCGGACGGAACTATATAAACCGTTTTGGTAACAAGCGCCTGCCCGGCTCCTTGGCTAATGAAATGCGGAACTGGATAGATGACGTAATCATTGCCAGCCCAAACACATACTACTGCAAAAAAGGCAACAAAGATAAGAGATAGTCGTTTCATAAGGTTTTATTGGTAAATGATTTGTATTTTAGGATAACTTCAGTTCTCCCCTTTCTGATATACTCTCACATAATCTACTTCGTAGAGCATTGGGAAAGCACTCTGGTCCGGGGTGCCGCCGCTGGCTCCAATGGCAAGGTTCAGGAGGATATAGTGCGGGATATGGGGCAAGGTATTAGGCATGGCGGCGAGTCGCTCATCATCAAGATATAGGTTTATGCTGTCTGCCGACCAGTCCATCCGCCACGTATGGAATCGTGAAGCCCAATCTGGGTCCCTGTCTGTGAAATGCGTCAGCTGGTGGCGGTTGGTATTCCATGCATCCCGCCCGTTTTCACCTGCCCAGCATGCGTTGGCAAGTATTATTGGCAGTGTGCGCCTGCCGTCGGCACGATGGTCTATCCCCATCTCCGCTGGTGGAACCCGATAGAATTCCATCACGTCAATCTCACCGCAAGCCGGCCATCCACGTCCTTCGCCAAGTGTCCATATTGCAGGCCAGGCTCCTCCTCCTACTGGTATTCTGGCTCTTACCTCAAGTCTTCCGAAAAGGAAACTGTAATGCCCTGCAGTCTTAATGCAAGAGCTGGTGAATTCAGCATACTCACGGTTGCGCTGCCAAGAACGGTGACCCTCTCTATAGCGTGGGTTACTAACCCGCTCAGCCCGACCTGTAATACGGAGGCAACCATCTTTCACCTCTGCATTTTGGGGCTGATACCACTGCAGCTCACGGTTGCGCACAAAACCGTATTCAAAGCCCCAGCGTGAAGAATCTACGGCTCCATCGCGATTAAACTCTTCGGCCCATACCAGGCGCCAATTAGCATCCTGCGCCTGTGTCTGCAGAGCAGTCACTGCACATATCAGAAAAATATAAATACGTTCCATGCGGGCAAAGATATGATTAATTATGTGAATCAGAATAAAATAAGGCAGAAAAATTCAGCCTTCAACCAATAATTCACTTATAATTTGTGCATAAATGCTTACTTTTGCCTAACTTTGCACCGCCTAACAAAATATAGGCACTTACTCTGAACACAAAAACAGATAAATGAAACCGACAGCTATTTTGCTTCTACACTGCCCTGACCAACCGGGCATCATATCCGAAATAACCAAGTTCATCACAGACAACAAGGGAAACATTGTATATCTTGACCAATATGTGGACCGCGAGGATGGCATGTTCTTCATGCGCATAGAGTGGGAACTGGACAATTTCCTTATTCCGCGCGACAAGATATACGAATACGTCACCACGCTCTACACTCAGCGCTACAAGATGAAGTTCAGCCTGTACTACAGCGACAAACGCCCGCGTATGGCTATTTTCGTGAGTAAGATGAGCCACTGTCTCTATGACTTGCTGGCAAGATGGAAGGCCGGAGAGTTCAACTGTGACATCCCCTGCATAGTATCCAACCACGAGGACCTGCGATATGTAGCCGAGCAATTCGACATCCCATACTATGTATGGAACATAAAGAAAGACCATTCCAACAAGAAAGAGGTGGAGCAGGCTGAGATGGAACTGCTGCGCAAAGAGGACATCTCGTTTATCGTCCTGGCCCGTTACATGCAGATAATTTCAGATGAGATGATAGCCTGCTACCCGCACCATATCATCAATATCCACCACTCGTTCCTGCCCGCTTTTGTAGGTGCAAAGCCATATCATCAGGCATGGGAACGCGGTGTGAAGATTATAGGTGCCACAAGCCATTATGTCACTGCAGATCTTGATGCCGGACCGATCATCGAACAGGATGTGGCCCGAATCAGTCACAAAGATACTCCAAGCAGTCTTGTACTGAAAGGCAAGGATTTGGAGAAGATTGTACTCTCACGTGCCGTAACTAAGCACATACAGCGCAAAATCCTGACCTATAACAACAAGACAATTATTTTCAGCTGAGGCTGAACAAATTGTAAGACAGATATCTTATCCCCAACCGGTCATTAGGACAAAACAGCATGCTTCCGATATTCTGGCATGAGTCCTGATGACCGGTTGTGGTTTATTTCTGGTCGTAGGCGTGTTTGGGATAATCCACAGTATAGTGCAGTCCCCGGCTTTCCTTGCGCTCTATGGCCTGACGCGTAATGAGATAACCCACGTTTATCATATTGCGCAGCTCGCATATATCCTTGGTTGCCTTCACACGCTTGAACAGCTCTTCTGTTTCCTCATATATAATATCCAGACGTGTCCAGGCGCGATGCAGACGCAAGTCAGAGCGCACTATGCCCACATAATTGGACATAATCTGACCTACTTCGCGCATATCCTGGGCGATAAGCACCTTCTCTTCATTGGTCATCGTTCCCTCATCGTTCCACTCGGGCACCTGCTCATTGAACGAGTATTCATCGATATGGGCAATGCTATGCTCTGCAGCCTTGTCTGCATATACGACTGCCTCAATAAGCGAATTGCTGGCCAGACGATTACCGCCATGCAAGCCTGTACACGAACACTCACCGACAGCATAGAGACGGTTGATAGTGCTCTCGCCGTTCAGATTGACCTTGATTCCGCCACACATATAGTGGGCGCAAGGAACGACTGGAATATACTGTTTTGTGATGTCTATGCCTATACTTAGGCACTTGGCATAGATATTCGGGAAATGGTGTTTAGTCTCTTCGGGATTCTTGTGAGTCACATCAAGACAGACATGATCTATGCCGTGAATCTTCATTTCCTTGTCAATGGCACGGGCAACAATATCACGCGGGGCAAGGGATAGGCGCTTGTCATATTTCTGCATGAACTCCTCACCGTTTGGCAGACGCAGGATGCCTCCATATCCGCGCATTGCTTCTGTGATGAGGTAAGCGGGGTGTGTCTCTGCCGGGTTGTAAAGGGCTGTAGGATGAAATTGCACAAACTCCATGTCCTTAACTATTCCTTTGGCTCGATAAACCATTGCTATGCCGTCACCCGTGGCTATATTGGGGTTCGTGGTGGTGGCATAGACAGCTCCGGTACCACCCGTGGCCATCAGCGTAACGCGTGAGAGGAAGGTGTCAATCTTCTTTGTGTCGGGATCAAGAACATAAGCTCCATAGCATTCTATGTCTGTCATATGCCGGTTCACCTCGCGGCCCAGATGATGCTGTGTGATAATCTCCACTGCAAAATGGTTCTCGAGAACAGTAATGCGTTTATTGGCCCTGACTGCATGAATTAGGCCCTGCTGAATAGCGTGGCCAGTGTCGTCAGCGTGGTGCAGTATCCTGAACTCAGAGTGGCCGCCTTCGCGATGAAGGTCAAATTCGCCATCCTCGTTCTTGTCAAAGTTGACACCCCACTTTACCAAGTCTGCAATTCCTTTGGGAGCATTCCTCACTACCTGCTCTACGGCTTCAGGGTCAGAAATAAAATCACCGGCCACCATAGTGTCGTGGATATGCTTTTCGAAATTGTCCACTTTCATATTTGTGACGCTGGCCACCCCACCCTGAGCCTTATCAGTGTTGGCCTCGTCTATCGTTGTCTTGCATATTAGGGCCACCTTGCCCTTACCGCTCTGCGCAACTTTAAGCGCATAACTCATACCGGCCACACCGGAGCCGATTATAAGGAAATCGAATTTGCGTATCATCGAATTTAGATTAGTTTTCAAGCGCAAAAATAAAGCGGTTTTCCTAAACGGCCAAACTTTTACGCTACTAATTGGGTTCTGACCATTATAAAAAGGGGCTATTCGCTCATGAGAACGCAGATTTTATCCTGCAGAGACCGCCCTTCTGCCATTCGCGGAAGGCCGTTGTTGAGTATGGCGAAGGCGAATACATGTCCTGTGCTGCGCTGCGTAGTGTATCCGACCAGAGTGCTTACTCCACTGACCGAGCCTGTCTTTGCCCTGACATTGGCGGCGGCGGGAGTACCATTCATGCGTTTCTCCAAAGTGCCGTCAACACCAGCAATGGGAAGGGCTTCTAACAGAGGCAGATAAATGCTGTCTGAACGGACCACGGCGTAGGAAAGCATGCGTGTGAATGTCTCCGGAGTCTGATAATTATAGAGGGAGAGTCCGCTGCCATCAGCAATTACAGGGGCAAAGACGCCGGATACGCCAACCGCTTCCGAAGGAGTTTCGTTAGCGTGAGAGGCCAGCGTGTTTCCGCCGTCTGAAAACGAGATGGAAGACACCTTGCCAATCATCTCGTTAATAATAGCTACGGCACGTTTACGTCCCCAGTGTTTTCCCTGCGCCACCTTAGAGCCACCGGCCGGCGTTAGGGCACACAACTGATAAAAGACGGCTTCAGCACACAGGTTGTCGCTCTCTTTCATCATCGGCCTGAGCACCTCTGTGAGGGGCCTGCGAATAGCGGCCAGTTCATAGCGGTTTGGAGCGGCTGCAGAATCTGCAGAACTATATTTCTGCGGGAATTTACCCGTAGCGGTTCCTTTGGAGACAGTTATTCCTGCCTGCCGGAGAGCTGTACGCAACTGCTGCAACAATGTGGGCTTACCGCTGCATAGCAACGGGGAAAGCACTGGGTTTTCATCATCCCAACACCAACCCCATCCAAATTCGTCGTCATCCTTCATTGAAGTATCTGCGACAAGACGACCTGCTATTTTCTTCACTCCCGCAGCTTTCAACTGGCTAACAAGATTACGCACGTCTGCCGCATTAAGCAACGGGTCCATGGCCCCTCTTATATACAGATCTCCATTTAAAGTGCCATGGCTTAACCGGGCATCAGAAAGGAGGGCTGTAGTAAAGGAATAGGAAGGACCCAGATATTCCAAGGCTGTGATGGCAGTCACCACCTTCTCTGAAGAAGCAGGACGCATCCTCTGCTTAACGCCTCGGGTATATATTGTCTCTCCAGATGTGAGGTCTATAATGTGGAGCCCCAACTGAGTACTCTGCAGAAGAGTGTCTGCCGACACGAGCAGGCTGTCTATACGCGACGCCAAACGTTCAGAGGCAGTCTGCACCTTCTTGCTTTCCGGCTGCACTTTTGCCACAGGCGCCACAACTGGTGGAACTACAGGAACATGCCGCTCTTGCTGTCTCTGCACCGCATTCTGCGAACTGCCGCATGCTGAAAGGAAAACAGCGGCCGCTATAAACCAAGTCTTTCTCTGTATTTTCATTATATAAAACTTTTACCCTTATTAAACATTTTACTGTTGTGCGACGCAAAGGTACAAATAATAAGTATAAATGAAGGTCTGTTTCACATATATTTTATCCGAAAATGAGAAGCACCATAAATAAGAACAGGTCGAACATAAGAATAGGACGATGTCTATCTGCAGTCAATATCCGCCATGATTTAGCGGAAATACTAAATTCATTCAAATGGCGTTAGGGCATAAATTGGGAATCATTTAACCTGTTTTAGGGGAAGACGCGATTCCACATTAGCTCCCTAAACGCCTCACCTTTACCCACATTGCTACCCATTGAGGCACGCAGTCGAATACACCTCGGTGTAATGGGCAATACGCCTCGAAGTAAAGTACAATGCAATTCTATGTATTGCAATGCGCCCCCCGATGTACTTTGAAGGCATTTTGGCTACAAATAAGAACAAGGTTTTATTAACCCTTTCCCCGATTCTGGTATGTGATACGATGAGAATATGAAGGAGAAAACGAAGACATAAGCTCGACCTGTTTTACTCCCCGAGGAAAAAGAGACTGACTCCGAGAACAGATATGAAGGCTCCAAGAATCGCTCTGGCGGTGATTTTCTCATGGAAGAGAATACGTGAAGGGATGAGGATGATTATAGGCGTCATCGCCATCAGGGTTGAGGCTATACCTGCGGCTGTATATTGAACGGCCATAAGCGAGAACCCCACACCCACAAAAGGGCCGAAGATGGTAGTTGCCACAGCTACAGCCAGCCCCTTGTGGTCGTGCATGGATTTGCGGAGGGGCTCCAGGCCGCTGCGGAAATACATCAGCAGGGTGAACCCTATGATTCCGGCTATACAACGATAGAAATTGGCATTGAACGGCAGCAGCCAGTCAGGCATGCCGGATGAAGCCATGAGAGAGGTGTCATAATGGTCCATCCCTATCTTACTAAGCACCAGACCAACTCCCTGACACATTGCAGCTCCAATGGCGAAAAGAACACCATTAAGCGGCAACCGGAGCGAGAGTTTATGATGCTCGCCACGCCCCAACACAGATATTCCGATGCCCAGAAGGGTGACAAGCATAGCAATGATACTCATTCCGCTCATCTCCTGTCCCAGCGTAATCCACGCCATCAGCGCTGCGGACAGTGGCGCAAGTGTCATAAAGAGCTGGCCAAAGCGTGAACCGATTATTATATAGCACTGAAAGAGACAATAGTCGCCAATAACATACCCCACAAGCCCGGATAGCAACATCCAACCACAAGCCTCAACGGGAGTGCCGGTAGGCAGCGGGCTGCCAGTAACCACCCAAAAGAGCACCATTCCGAAAAGCAGCGCCAGGGCCATTCTCAAAACATTCAATGTGAGATTACCCATACGCTTTGAACCGAATTCGCTCAGAAGCGCAGTGGCAGTCCAAGAGAACGCCACTCCTATAGATATCAGTTCGCCTAAATAGGCCATAATCTATCGTGTTTGTGTTTTAATTTGAGTAGCCAACTGGGCGGGACGCCTGGGCTCGTAACCAAGAAAACGGCATACCGCCTCGCCATAGCGGCAACCAAGTTCGCGATAGCCTGCGGCATCAAAATGGAGACGGTCGGGAGCATTTGTACAGCCATCGGAAGAGATTACATGTGCAGTGGGGATAGTTTGCGGCAGATTGTCTATCTGCTTCTTGCAGCCAATACATACGCCATGCCCGTCGGCCTGGACGATATTGCCGGCAAACAGAGGTACCTCGTCAGGCTTCAGTTGAAGGTCTCCAAGCATACGTTCATAAACTCTCTGTACCTTACCTGCCCAAGTGGGGTCGCCTGTGTCAGACTCGCCCTGATGCATCAGAATTCCCTTTATAACACCGTCCTTCTGTGCTTTCTTTGCAAGTGTTATGAGAGCTGTATAAGGGTCGTTATCATAGGCTCTGAGGATTCCCTTCATCCACTCCGGAGCCCGTGTGTTGACATAATTACCAACGCTGTCAGGCATGAAACCGACTATACTTATCCCGCCGACAGCAACGTGGACTACACCGATTCTGATGTCCTCCGGCAATGAGGCCACAAGCATACGGCCGAACCAATCTGCAGGGGTAAGTCCGGTATTCGGACGGCAGAGCGGGGCCGAAGCCTCACACCACTCCCCTGCCCTGCGACCGCGCTGAGGGTCATCAACTGCTGGCATCAACAGGAAACGCGGGCCGGGGCTATCCGTATCCACGAGTTCGGGCCTGGCCGCTCCCTCCATATTTGACTGGCCGAAACAAAGAAATATATAGAAATTGGAATCAAACCCAGTTATAGTCTGAGCGTCAGCCAATGACCACTGGCCGGCGAATAAAATCAGGAGTGCTGCAAGTACTGTCTTGGGGAATCTCTTCTTCATAATCACTATTCATTGAACATTTTCAGAGGGAAAAACAAGATTCCTTTTTACAATACTCTCCTTTTGTCACATGTAAGACGTCTCCTCAGCCTTAATGGCGGCTTAACTTTCTGATGCAGGCATCCACTGGCTCTTGGCCAGAGTAAATGCGATGGAGGTAATTTCTTTTAGGGGGACGAAGAGAAAGGAACCGTTCTGGGTATCTTCTGGTAAAATGCCTGTGAGCGAAATTACATTGCAGACAATACCAAGGATTATGGCGTACTTGGCCAGGCTAAGAATCGCGCCACCAAGATTGTTAATACCATCCAAGCCTATCCATTTGAGCACGCCCGTAAGCAGCGAGCCCAGCATAGTCAGCAACAATGGCACACCAATCCAAATAAGGAAAAAGGCAATTATACCGCCTACTGTGGGCGAACAACCGATGTGCGGAGCAAGTTGGTGGCCTACCTGCTCATAGAGCAAGTAAGCCACATATAATCCCAAGAAGGCCCCGGCCAAACCAAGGACTTCTTTTAGCAAACCGTTTGTCCAGCCTCTGAAAGCACCTGCTGCAAAGACAACTAAAAACAAGATGTCAAGAGCGTTCATCAGAGTTTGGCTTTGACTTCTATTTCCTGATAAGCCTCGAGTGTGTCACCTTCACGCAGGTCGTTATAGTTGGCGATGGAAATACCGCACTCGAAGTTCGTGGATACTTCCTTGACGTCATCTTTGAAGCGTTTCAAAGCGAGGATATCTCCTGTATGCACAACGATTCCGTCGCGGATTACACGCACCTTGTTGGAGCGTGCCACCTTGCCGTCAATGACGTATGCACCAGCAACTGTTCCGACCTTGGATATGTGATAAACCTGTCGTACCTCGATTGTAGCAGTGACCTCTTCGCGCACCTCGGGAGCGAGCATGCCCTCCATAGCCTCCTTGACTTCCTCGATGGCGTCGTAGATGATGCTGTAGAGGCGGATTTCTACGCCCTGGGTGTCAGCAGCCTTTCGGGCATTAGCAGAAGGACGCACCTGGAAACCGATAATGATAGCCTCGGAGGCTGCAGCCAGAGCTACGTCACTCTCAGAAATCTGACCTACAGCCTTGTGAATGACACGTACGGCAATCTTATCAGTAGAGAGCTTGATGAGGGAGTCGGACAGAGCCTCAATGGAACCATCCACGTCACCTTTGACAATAACATTGAGTTCCTGGAAACCACCCTGTTCAATACGGCGGCCGATTTCATCAAGAGTAAGAATCTTCTGGGTGCGGAGACCCTGTTCACGGGCCAGCTGCTCTCGCTTGGTGGCAATCTCGCGTGCTTCCTGGTCGGTATCCATCACGTGGAAGGTGTCACCTGCTGTCGGCGCTCCGTTAAGGCCGAGTATCGTAGCAGCCTCTGAGGGGCCAATCTTCTTGACGCGCTGTCCGCGCTCGTTGAACATAGCCTTGATACGGCCATAATTCGTTCCTGCCAGAAGGATATCGCCCACGTGGAGCGTGCCGTTGGAACAAAGAAGAGTGGCTACATAACCGCGGCCCTTGTCCAGCGAAGACTCGATGATACTACCGGTGCCTTTGCGGTTGGGGTTGGCTTTGAGCTCAAGCATTTCGGCTTCAAGCAAGACCTTCTCCATAAGTTCGGGAACACCGAGACCCTTCTTGGCACTGATGTCCTGACTCTGGTATTTTCCGCCCCAATCTTCTACAAGGAAGTTCATCTGTGCAAGATGCTCCTTGATTTTCTCCGGGTTGGCTGCCGGCTTGTCAATCTTGTTAATTGCAAAGACGATAGGAACGCCTGCTGCCATGGCATGATTAATAGCCTCCTTGGTCTGCGGCATTATGTCATCGTCTGCAGCAATGATGATAATGGCGATATCAGTCACCTGAGCACCACGGGCACGCATTGCAGTGAAAGCCTCGTGACCGGGAGTATCAAGGAATGTGATATGCCGGCCGTCCTCAAGTTTCACGTTGTAGGCACCGATATGCTGGGTGATACCACCTGCCTCGCCGGCAATTACATTGGTCTTGCGGATATAGTCGAGCAACGAAGTCTTACCATGGTCAACATGCCCCATAACCGTTACTATAGGAGCACGCGGTACGAGGTCGGCCTCATCGTCAGCGTCCTCATGAACTGCCTCCGACACATCAGCGCTTACATATTCAGTCTGGAAACCAAATTCCTCAGCCACCAGATTGATGGTCTCTGCATCCATACGCTGGTTGATGCTGACCATTATGCCGATGCTCATGCAGGTAGCAATGACCTGAGTTACAGGCACGTTCATCATATTGGCCAATTCATTGGCTGTTACGAACTCTGTAAGCTTCAGGATCTTTGCCTCCTTCTCGTGAGCTTCCATCTCAGCCTCCATCTCAGAACGGATGCTGTCACGTTTCTCACGGCGATACTTGGCACCCTTGCCAAGGCTCTTGTTCTTACCAGAGGTAAGGCGGGCGAGTGTCTCGCGTACCTGCTTTGCAACCTCCTCGTCGCTTTGCTCTACCAAATCCACTACGGCTTGCTTGGGCTGATTCTTGCGACGACGGTTCTTGCCTTCACCCTGTGGCTGCTGACCAGCCTGGCCTTTGCCTTGCTGCTGACCCTTACCCTGGCCTTTGCCTTGAGCAGGTTTCTGACCTTTCTGACCAGAACCTTGTCCTCCCTGTGAGGTTTGCTTTATAGCCTCAGCTGCAACATCAACTCTCTCACCGCGCTTCTTCTGAGTGCCTGCTGCCCCCTTCTTGCGCTTTCTGCTATGAGCAGGACGTGTGCTGCTGTTTATGGAATCCAGATCTATATGTCCTTTGATATTAAAAGAAACAGGAGGCTCTACTGCCTGAGTAATGCGGAAGATGCCATCCACCTCTTCACCAATAGGAGCTTTGGGTTTCTTGGGCTTTTTCTCTACAGGCTCGGAGGGGGCTTGAGATTCAGCTGTATCTGGCTTCTCGGGAGTTGTCGGAGCTTCTGCTTTATCCTCTGCAGCTGGAGCCTTTGGTGCCTCGACGGTTTCCGTCACTGGCTGTGTCTGAGGAGCCTCTTTGACTTCAGGAGTCACAGGTGCTTCAGTTTTTACCGGAGTCTCTTCCGGCTCCTTTGCCTTAGGAGCTACCGGATTTCCCTTCTTGTCCAGTTCAATTCTCCCTACGACCTTTGGCTTCTGCACCTCCACAACGGGCACTGCCTCACTCGTGTCGGTGAGAACGATGGTCTCCTTCTTTTCCTTTGCCTTGCGGGATGTGGTCAGCCTCTGGGCCTGCTGTCTCATGCCGGCATCGCCATTGAATTCGGCCTGAACCAGTTCATACTGTTCATCTGTAATGCGGGCATTAGGGTCTGCCTCGACCTCCTTGAATCCTTTCTTCTGAAGAAATTCTACGAGGGTCTGCAAACCGACATTACATTCTTTACACGCTTTATTTAATCTTACACTCATAGGCTCTCCTCCTTATGCTTGTGGTTGGTTTTCTTCTTCTTCAGCCTCGTCCTGGAACTCTTCCTGCAGGATGCGGATTACATCATCCACGGTTTCCTCCTCAAGGTCGGCTTTCTGGATGAGCATGTCACGCGGAGCGTCCAATACAGAACGGGCTGTGGTCCACCCACTCTTCTTGAGCTCGTCAATAACCCATTCATCTATTACATCCTTGAACTCATCCAAGGCGATGTCATGGTCTCCTTCCTCTTCCTCGGAGCCTTCCGGCAACTCACGATAAACGTCTATGACGGTGTCGGTGAGCATAGAGGCAAGGCGGATATTAAGGCCTCCGCGTCCGATGGCCAGAGAAACCTGATCGGGATCGAGATATACGTCGCAATGCTTGGACTCAGGATCGAGGTTAATACTGTTCACATTGGCTGGGCTTAAGGCGCGGGCAATGAGCAGCTGCGGGTTGGATGTCCACTGGATAACATCGAGGTTCTCACCGCGCAATTCCCTTACGATGCCATGAATACGGCTACCCTTGACGCCAACGCATGCACCAACTGGGTCTATGCGGTCGTCAAAGCTTTCCACTGCAATCTTGGCTCTCTCTCCGGGCACACGTGCAATCTTACGAATGGTAATGATACCCTCGGCGATTTCAGGCACCTCGGCCTCAAGCAGGCGCTGCAGGAAAACAGGGCTTGTGCGTGAAAGAATGATTTTCGGATTACCATTTTGGTTATCTACACGGGCAACGACCGCACGTGCAGGTTCCCCCTTGCGGAAGAAATCGGAAGGAATCTGGTCGCTCTTCGGGAGGAGGAGCTCGTTGCCTTCCTCATCAAGCAGAAGCACTTCCTTGTGCCACACCTGATAGACTTCAGCAGAAATAATATCGCCTATGCGCTCGGCATACTTGTTATAGAGAGCATCGTGTTCCAATTCAAGCAGTTTGGAAGCAAGAGTCTGACGCAGAGTCAGTATGGCGCGGCGGCCAAACTGACTGAAGTCAACCGGTTCGGAAACGTCCTCACCTACTTCATAGTCGTCTGCAATCTTGCGGGCCTCGGTGAGACCGATCTGCAGGTTCTCATCTGTAACTTCATTGTCTTCAACGACAGTGCGATTACGGTAAATCTCGAAGTCGCCCTTGTCGGGATTAACGATAACATCATAATTCTCATCCGTGCCAAGCATCTTGGCTATAACGCTACGGAAACTTTCTTCCAGCACGCTGACCAGCGTAGCGCGGTCGATGTTTTTTGTCTCTTTGAACTCAGCAAAAGTATCAATGAGAGTTGAGTCTTTCTTTGCCATTATAATTATTTTTATTATTATTCTTATTTGAAATCAAAGATATAACGCCCGCTGCGGACCTCACTCATTGGCACATCCGTCGGAACGTCCTGCATCTGTGGACGCTTGCGTCCTTCCACCTGCACTTTGGTGGGTATTATCAGCTGTACATGCTGCTCGTCAGCCTCGGAGAGAGTCCCCTTAAGCCGTTTGCCGTCAGTCGTATCCACCTCAACAATCTTGCCGATATGGTTCTGCCATTGACGCAGCACCTTGAACGGCTGACCAAGACCAGCACTTCCCACTTCCAGTTCATAGTCTTCATCGTCACGGCTCAGATGTTCCTCAATGAATCGCGAAAGCTGCACACAGTCTTCAATCCAGACGCCATCTGCGTGATCTATCTCCACGACGATTCTATCGTCATCACCAACAACAAGGTCAGTCAGGAAATACTCTTTGTCTGCGAGCCACTGGTCAACAAGAGCCTTTACAGTTGCTTTCTCAATCATAATGTAGATATATATTTTATGAAAAGTGAGGAACCTCGTGGCCCCTCACATATCCTTTGCGGCGCAAAGGTAGTCCCTTTTTGCCTAAAAACCAAGCTTTTTTGCGATTATTTTCAGAAAGCACCTTTATTTAGCAGCCTTTCCACCCCCTTACGGATGCTCCGAAGCCCAAAATCTTCAGGATTAAGGCGTGACGGATGTATCCACAGGAGTTCTGCAGCATCATCGGCAGCATGAGCATCAAGGACATTTCCGAGCAGACGGCAGCGATAGAACATATCAATCGTATGAACTGTAAAACCGGAATACTCATAGAGGTTGGGGATTGAGAATAGGAATTCAACCTCCGACACCTCAAGCCCAGTCTCCTCGCGGACTTCCCTGCGAACACCTTCCTCACTGGTCTCATAACAGTCTGAGAATCCGCCAGGGAGATCCAGGGTGCCTTTGGCCGGCTCTTTTGCACGACGAACCACACACCATTCCCCCTTCTCATTCTCAATCAGCGCCACTGTAGCTGCTGAAGGGTTAAAATAATAGGTAAAGCCGCAGTCCTCACAACACTTAGACTTGCCGTTATGTTCCACAAAATGCGGAGACCCGCATTTGGGACAGAAATGAAACAGTTCGAGTGGATGAGACATTTCAATAAAGGGGCTCTATTATATTGAGGAGTTTGATAGTCGCTTTGATGGCTGCCTCCGTTTGGTCCGCATCGAGGGCATGAGTACGATAAGCCTGGTCTCTGAATGTCCACTCGATTGTAGTTTGCACAAGAGCATCGGTTCGTCCTCCAGGGGGGATGGTCACAGTGTAGTTGGAGAGCCATGGGAAAGTGCGTCCCAGTTTATCGCGGTAGATGTGCCTTACGGCACGCACAAAGGCATCGTATTGTCCGTCGCCCTGAGCGCTCTCTTCGTATATCTCACTGTCTATCTGCAGTCTGACCTGCGCCATAGGCCGCAGCCCGTAGGCTGTAGAGACCATATATGACAGCAGGCTGACATGATCGTCGGTCTCCGTATGCTTTAAGACATCGCGGATAATGAATGGGAGGTCCTCTTGTGTCACCAGCTCCTTCTTGTCACCCAACTCGATGATTCGGGCCGTTACCTTCCGCATGTCTTCCTCACTCAGCTCCAGACCGAGCTGCTCAAGATTCATCTTGATGTTTGCCTTACCGCTGGACTTACCGAGAGCATATTCACGACGACGGCCAAAGCGTTCGGGCAGCAAGGCGTTTTGGTAAAGCCCCTGCTTCTTATCTCCGTCAGCATGAACTCCGGCCACCTGGGTGAAGACGGCCGAACCGGTAATCGGTTTATTGGGCGGGATGGCAATTCCGCTGTAGCTCTCAACCATATGCGCGACCTTGTTCAACTGCTCCTCGTTTATATTAGTCTTTGCGTTGAAATGGTCTTTCAGTATGGCCTGAACGGATGCCAAGGGCGCATTGCCTGCCCTCTCACCGAGCCCGTTTATACATGTATGAAGTCCACGTACCCCACCGAGGACGGCTGCCAAAACGTTGGACACAGCCAAATCGTAGTCATTATGGGCATGGAAATCGAAGTGTACATTCGGATATCTGCGCACCATCTTCTTCACGTAGGAAATCACCTCCAGAGGATTCAATATGCCAAGAGTATCCGGAAGCATGATGCGACGTACAGGGCCACCGTCTTTTGTCAAGTCAATGATGGACTCCATCAGTTGAAAAACATAGCTGCCTTCCTCATGCATTCCTCCGCTCCAATCCTCAAGATACACATTAACCGCAATACCCTGCTCTGAAGCCATTAGGATATTGCGGCGGATGTCTTCAAAGTGGTCTTCCGGCGACTTGCCCAACTGTCCTTCGCAATGACGTCGTGAACCCTTAGCCAACAGATTTATCGTGCGAGCGCCGGCTCGTTTAATCCAATCCAGACTCTTGCCGTCGTCAACAAAGCCAAGCACTTCGACCTTGTCCGACAGGTTATTAGAGTCAGCCCACCGGGTTATGCGCTGAACAGCTTCCAACTCGCCGTCACTGACTCTTGCGGATGCAACTTCTACACGATCTACATGAAGGTCCTCGAGCAGAGCCCTGCAAATCATAAACTTCTCATGAGGCATAAAACTGACGCCACTGGTCTGTTCCCCGTCACGAAGAGTCGTGTCCATTATCTCTACTTCCTTCATCTCGTCTCGTAAGCTTCTATTAGGCCCTTATTTTCAAGAAGAAAATCAATATCGTCCAAGGCGTTCATCAAGCAGTATTTTTTATAACCGTTTATAGGGAAGTGCTCTGACGAACCGGTTGCCATATTGGTTATGGTCTGAGATTCCAAGTCAACCTTCACTTTGGTCTTCGGGGCGGCTTCTATACTTGAGAAAAGCTCTTGCTGGAAGTCTGTGCTCACGACCACAGGCAGGACAAAGCAATTGAGAAGGTTATTGCGATGTATGTCGGCAAAAGAACTGCTGACCACCACACGCACACCATATCCGGCTATAGCCCAGGCTGCATGTTCACGTGAAGAACCGCTGCCCCAGTTCTGCCCAGCCACAATTATCTCATTCACTCCTGCATGCGGCTTCTCATTATATACAGGCTGATTCAGAACGAAATCAGCCACGGGTTGTCCGTCGGGATTAAAACGAAGATCATGCATGAAAGCATCTCCGAAGAACTGTGGATCACGGGTTGTACTTGCCAGATAGCGAGCTGGTATGATCAAGTCTGTATTGCAGTTGTCTATGGCTATAGGTATGCACGTAGATTCTATGACGTCAAATTTCTGTTTCATTGCTGCCCCATTAATTTATATTCAAGTCTCTTGGGTCTGTTATCACCCCGGTTATGGCCGCTGCAGCCACTGTGAACGGGCTGGCCAGAATGGTTCTTGAGCCAGGCCCCTGGCGGCCGACAAAATTACGGTTTGAAGTGCTGATAGCGAGCTTTCCGGACGGGACCTTGTCTGGATTCATGGCCAGACAAGCTGAACAAGAAGGGAGACGCAGTTCAAAACCAGCCTCCTCAAGGACCTTGTCTAAACCTTCGTCTTTAATCTGCTTGCGCACCGCCCAAGAACCGGGTACAAGCCAGGCCACCACACCGGGAGCCTTCTTCTTGCCGCGGACGACTGAAGCAAAAGCACGGAAGTCTTCTATCCTACCGTTGGTGCAGGCTCCAAGGAAAACATAGTCAACAGGAGTCCCCAACAGTTTCTGACCGGGCTCGAACTGCATATAAGCCAACTGGCTCTCAAGTTGCGGCCGCTCGGCATCCGACACTTCATCTAAGGTAGGAATTCTGCCGTCGATAGCTATCCCGGCTCCGGGATTAGTGCCATATGTAATTCGCGGAGTTATGTCTTCTGCCCGAAATGTGACCTCCTTGTCAAACACTGCATCCGGACCGGAATATAGTTTGCGCCATTCTTCTAAAGCCTTATCCCATGCCTCACCCTTTGGAGCAAATTCCCTGCCCCTGAGGTATTCGAATGTTGTCTCATCGGGTGCTATAAGTCCTGCGCGAGACCCCATCTCGATGCTGAGATTAGAGAGTGTTAGGCGCCCCTCCATACTCATATTCTTGATTGCTGAACCTGCATATTCCACAGCGTAGCCGGTGGCCCCGCCAGTAGTCATTTGGGCCATTATATAAAGAGCCACATCCTTGGCTGTGGTGCCTTTGGGCAGAGTACCTTCAATATTGATGCGCATGGTCTTTGGCTTCTGCTGAAGTATGCATTGGGAAGCAAGCACTTGAGCGACCTCGCTCGTGCCGATTCCCATGGCTATTGCTCCAACAGCTCCATGAGTGCTTGTGTGGCTGTCACCACAGACAATAGTCATTCCGGGGAGTGACAGTCCCTTTTCCGGTCCGACCACATGAATTATGCCATTGTCATTTGTGCCCATGGCAAAATGGCGGATGCCGAACTGCGCACAGTTGGCAGCCAACGTCTCGACCTGCTTGCGCCCTACCGGATCAACAATACACTCCTGCTGGTCCGAAGGCGTGTTGTGGTCGGGCATGGCCACAATCTTTTCCGGGCGAAATACGCCAATACCCTTATCCCGAAGTGTGTCGAATGCCTGCGGGGTGGTCACTTCATGGCAGAAGAGGCGATCTATATAGAGTTGTGTCGGCCCGTCTTCTACATTCTGGACGACATGCGCGTCCCATATTTTATCAAATAAAGTATTCATATTATTATCCTAAATCGAGGCAAAAGTACGACATTTTGCCGATTACAACAAAGAAACACATTACTTTTAGCTACTTTTTTGGCTATTACTGCTCTTTTTTGCTTATCTTTGCACCCGAAATGACGTTTCTCTGGCATTAAGATAAGACTCTTTCTTGAAATGTAGCGGTCAATCACTGTTCCAAAAACAAGAGCCAAGTACGATTTTGCGTTGGAGACATAACCCGTCACCTATTCACCGACTATCATCACTCCATAATACAAATATCTTCAATGGCACTTAATTATATCTGGATTGCTTTCTTTGTGATTGCTGCAGCCGTGGCTGTAGTAAAACTTGTGTTTTTTGGTGACGTGGAAGTCTTTCCTAATATCATGAATGCCACCATGGATGCGGCCAAAACCGGCTTTGAGATCTCTATCGGACTGACCGGTATATTGTCTCTTTGGATGGGCATCATGAAAATAGGCGAGCAAGGCGGAGTAGTACAAGCCCTGGCACGATGGCTGGCCCCACTCTTCCACAAGCTATTTCCAGACATTCCTAAAGGACACCCCGTGGTCGGAAACATATTCATGAACTTGTCTGCAAACATGTTGGGACTGGACAACGCAGCTACCCCACTTGGACTGAAAGCCATGGAAGGACTTCAGGAACTGAACCCCAAAAAGGACACTGCATCAAATCCTATGATCATGTTCCTCGTGATGAACACCGCAGGACTGACCGTAGTTCCCGTAAGCATCCTGGCCTATCGAGCCACAATGGGAGCGGCCCAACCAACAGACGTGTTTGTACCTATCCTTCTCGCCACACTTATATCTATGGTTGTAGGAGTAGCCGTTACAGGAGCCATACAGAGAATCAGCCTTTGGAACATCCCTGTCATGCTAACACTTGGCATCTTCTCCGTCATCGTCGCCGGTATGAGCTGGGCCTCTGCTGTATTGAGTCGCGACCAGATGGGCATCTTCTCTGCCAACATTGCCAATGTTATTCTTCTCGGAATAATCATTGCTTTCATAGTGGCTGGTGTACGTAAAAAAATTAATGTGTACGATGCCTTCATCGAGGGGGCAAAAGGCGGCTTCCAAACTGCTATAGGCATCATACCATACCTTATTGCCATTCTTGTTGCCATAGGTGTCTTCCGCGCCTCGGGTGCAATGGACTGGTTCCTTGACTGCATCGGATGGGTCGTAAAGGCATGCGGTGGTAATGCAGACATCACCGGAGCCCTGCCAACAGCACTGATGAAACCCCTCAGCGGAAGCGGAGCCAGAGGAATGATGCTTGAGTGTATGAATACTTATGGACCTGACTCCTTCGCCGGCCGCCTCTCTTGTGTATTCCAAGGAAGCACAGATACCACATTCTATATCCTCGCTGTCTATTTTGGTTCTGTAGGCATCCGCAACACTCGCTACGCCCTGCCATGTGGTCTGATTGCCGACTTTGCATCAATCGTGGCTGCAATAATTGTTTGCACTATTTTCTTCGGCTAAGCTGCAAGAGGGAGAATATCGCGTACATTAATACTATATTTGGAAATTTGTTAGACAAATATGCCTTGCACATATTGCAAGATACTTAATTTGTATTAATTTTTTATCTAAACTATTGCATTAATCATATCCATTACATATATTTGCAGCCTCTTTTAAAACATAAAACGTCATGATTTCATCCATTTCCAACTGGTTTTCACAACTGGATGGCACTATGCAGATTTTTTGGACATGTGCCATAGCCGCGAGTGTGGTTTTCATCATTCAGAATGTATTGATGCTTATGGGGCTCGGAGATATGGACTCCGATGTAGATGCCGACGTCAGCACAGATTTCGACGTTCATGCCGATGTAGATGCCGAGACTGACATCTCTTCAGGACATACTGGACACGAAGGTACCCTGGGGTCAGCTGGCATCTTCTCGCTCTTTACGCTACGTAACTTCATTAATTTCTTCCTCGGTTTCGGATGGGGAGGCATCAGTCTTGCCCCGATAGTCCAAAACAAAGCCCTTCTCATCATTCTCAGCATACTTGCCGGAGTACTCTTTGTGGCTATATTCGTATTTATGCTTAAAGCCATCCTACGGCTGGAAAGCAACGGAGCCTTCAACATTAATGACTGCGTCGGTAAGACAGCATCGGTATATCTACGAATACCCGAGCAACGCAAAGCCTCAGGAAAAGTACAAATCAGCATCAACGGCTCAGTACAGGAACTGAACGCATTCACCGACGGCGAATTTCTGCCCACCGGAACCCGCGTCCGCATAACAAAAGTTATTGACAGCGGTAGCCTGCTGGTAGAAAAAGTCTAATCACCACACACCATGCATCCAATGTTTATCTTATCCATCATCGCAATCGCTGTCATCGTTGCCGCATGGTGGCAGCATATTAAGCGACGCAAGCATTATAAATAACAATTAGATTTAGGAAAGACTTTAAAACTATAACTTTAAAACAAGCTACAATCATGGAACTCTATTTTATTATCGTGCTAGCCATTGTGGCCTTCTTCTTAGTTGTTGCGCTAATCAACCGCTGGCGCCGTTGTCCCTCTGACAAGATTCTCGTCATCTACGGTTCTTCTGGCGTAAGAGGCTCTGCAAAGTGTGTTCACGGAGGTGGCGCCTTCGTATGGCCTATCATTCAGGATTATGCCTATATGAGCCTCACCCCGCTGAGCATCGATGCCAATCTTACCAATGCGCTGTCACGCCAGAATATCCGCGTGGATGTACCTTGCCGCTTCACCGTTGGTATCAGCACCGAACCGGAATATATGCAAGCTGCAGCAGAACGTCTGCTGGGGCAGACCCCACAACAGATCCAGGAACTGGCCCGAGACATCCTTTTTGGTCAGCTACGTCTGGTCATCGCCACCATGTCAATTGAGGAACTGAATTCTGACCGCGACAAATTCCTCGAGGCTATCTCCACTAATGTAGAGGTGGAACTGAAGAAAATCGGCCTCCGACTCATCAATGTGAACGTAACTGACATCAAGGACGAATCCGGATATATCGAAGCACTCGGACGCGAGGCTGCCGCCAAGGCTATAAACGAAGCTAAGGTACGCGTAGCCGAGCAGGATAAAATCGGTGAAATCGGTAAAGCTGAAGCCGTCCGTGAGACACGCGTTCGTACAGCAGAAGCTAATGCCCAGGCCGTAAAGGGTGAGAACGAGGCAAAAGTAGAAATCGCCAACTCTGAAGCATATCGCCGTGAGAAAGAAGCTGAAGCTGCCCGTAAGGCAAATGCCGCAGAGAAGGTGCAGCAGGCTAAGGCTCTCGAAGAAGCATACGCTGCTGAACAGCAGGCAGAAATAGTCCGCGCCGAGCGTGAACGAGCAACAGAGACTGCCAACGTCATTGTGCAACAGGAAATCGAAAAGCAGCGTCTTATCATTGCTGCAGAAGCAGAAGCAGAACAGAAACGTGCCATAGCCAAGGGTGAAGCCGACGCCGTATTTGCCAAGATGGAAGCAGAGGCCAAGGGTCTCTTTGAAATACTGACTCGTCAGGCACAAGGTTACGACAAGATGGTGCAGGCTGCCGGAGGCGATGCCACCGCCGCCTACTCTCTGCTCCTTCTCGAGAAACTGCCCGAACTCGTCAAGACTCAGGTCGAAGCCATCAAGGGCATAAACATCGACAAGGTCACTGTCTGGGATTCAGGAGCATCAGGAACCGATGGTAAAAGCAGCACAGCCGGCTTCTTGTCCGGACTGATGAAAAGCATTCCCCCTCTGAATGAGCTGTTTGAGCAAGCAGGTCTCTCTCTGCCGGAATACCTTGCAAAACATCATGCAGAAGCCGCTGAAGATGTGAGTCCTACTATCGATAGCCCTGCCAAGTAAGTTAAATAATGCTAAACAAAGCGGCGCAAGGGCAGGAATAAGCCAATAAATTCCTACCTTTGCGTCGCTTTTTAGAAGCCCCATTTTATTATCTCTTGGAGAACTACCCTCCCCAACCCATAACAGTTTTCCGAGATTCATTACTGAGGGGCTTCTAAAAACTGGACTTGTAGCTCAGTTGGTTAGAGCAACAGACTCATAATCTGGAGGTCCTAGGTTCAAGCCCTAGCTGGTCCACAAAGAAAATCAAGCACTTACGAGTTTATCGCAAGTGCTTTTTTCATGTCTGCGTAAACGTGCAGCATCAGCAAGATTAAACCCGTTGCAGAGATACTGGGCTAGGAACAATCCAAGAGAACAATGCGCTCTTTCTGCATAGCCCTTCTTCCAAGTCTCAGGATAGTTCTTGTTGATAAACACTTGGTATAGTTCTGTAAACTGTTCTCGTTTCAGATAGACTTTTTTCTTTACCTTGCCTCGTGGAATATCTGTTACATTCTTTTCTTTCGAAGATTGGCTGTCTTGATTAACTACTTTTATATTAATGATGTCATTGTCTTCTTTTAGTATAATCGAACCATTACTTTGTTTTACAGCAATAAGATTATTGTTGATTTTAACAACAACACCCTCTATGGTGCAATCATTGCATGAAATGACAATGTTATCACCACATTTTACAATATCATGAATAAAATCCAAATACATATATTTAAACTTAAATTATTACATGCATTTCAGCACTCCCACAATTCGAAACTCCACCTTACCATCAGGTACTATTGTGTCATAGTCCTTGGTATAATGGACATTGCATTGCTCGAAGTTATAGAATCTCAGTGTTCTGTTCATGCGCCTCTTGTTATTTCTTTGTCTCGTCCCGCCTTCACTCTTGCCAAACTCTACACATACTTGTGAGTAAGCTTAGGAACTGTCTAGCAGAGTATAGTTTCATAAGCTATAATAGTATTGTTTGATGAGTTCTGTCATCTTCGCACGACGAATTTCAAGGAAGGTTTGATAATCATTCCAATCCATATTCAGAATATCAACGGGAATACAATTGTCTTCGAGGTTCTGCAGGAATTCCGATTCACTCTTAATGGCCTTAAAGGATGTATCTGGCGACAACTTTATGGCATAGAGAGCTTCGTTCAGATATTCCTTAGGCGCTTTCTTACCAATCTTGATGTTGAGAGGAGTATCCAAGTATGCATAGTTGGCCACTTGGTTGTATTCATGCTTGTCAAATCCATTATCAACCAGGTATTGTTTTGGGAAAATGTGATGAATATCACCTCCCAAATTCACTAATTCACCCACAGAAATATGTGAAAGCAGAGAGTCCTTCTTAAAGAAGTTCTGTGCTGCAAGGAATACCTGATATGTCGGATTGATAGATGAAACAAAAGTTAAGTTTTGGCTCAACTGAACATTCCAAAAAGCATCCGATAACGTAGCATCTTCAATCGCTTTCAATGTGGCTTTTACGCCGTTCTCTCCCATTGCACGTATATCTTTGGCGAATGAAGACTCTGGCGAGGCACTATAGCGGCCTGTTAATACTGAGAGAACATACCATCGCTGTACGAGACTCTTAATCTCATCCACAGGGATTTCCTTGGACTCTTGTAACAGCAGATAAACAGCATACGCAAAGTCAATAGCCATCACAGAATTCACAAGTTTCTTTGACGTGAAGCCTGCAGAACGGATGGCTAGCATAAACTGCGTGAAGTTGTAGCCTTTGATGACATTGTTTACGCCTGCTTCCAACTCCTGATAAGTGGATTCAACA
The DNA here is from genome assembly GCA_024699495.1 of Bacteroidaceae bacterium. Taxonomy (GTDB): domain Bacteria; phylum Bacteroidota; class Bacteroidia; order Bacteroidales; family Bacteroidaceae; genus Physcousia. The sequence continues at coordinate 77,794 of JAILPK010000030.1, forward strand.
ATCTCTTCTTTGAATTCACGAGTTTCGAAGTCACGTCCTGAGAGCATTGCAACAAGGTCGGCAAGTTTGGCTCTCTTACAGCGATGCATAAATGCCACACGAAGCACGTCGTCGCATTCTGGATCATAGACGGTTTCTTTGTCATCCTTTAGCCATTCCAACTTGCTAAGATAACCCGAAGCCGCAAAAGTCTGGTCTTTTTCCTTAATCTTGTTATAGAAGGTTCCGTCCTTGCACAGATGAGCAAAGTAGTCGATTACCTTGCGAAGTGTGTTGCCTCCATGTATTTCGTCTGCAGCAATCTTGGACATTACGAAGTCACCCTGACTGAGCGCAGTTCCCTTGGAATTGATACGAATAAAGATATCTGTTACGATGTCTATATCCAAAGAAGCGTCCAGTTCTATCACACCGATATTGCAATGCTGCAAATTCTTCAGACTTTCCAATACCTTATGCAGCTCTTCCTGATCCATTTCTGGATTGTCAGCCACATATTGGTTGATGAACTTGAAACTAGAGAAGTCAGGTTTAAACAATTCTGCAATATCTGGAATCCAACGTTTACCCTTTAGGTGTGCTGGTGTTTGGACAGCAAACAATTCCGCATCAGGACTGCCAGAAATAGCAGCAAACGGGTCAAAGGCTATTTTTACACGCCCCTCGCTGTAGTCATCAAAAACGATGGACTTACCCGCAATGGCAGTCATCAACGCCGTAATGCGCTGCTGTCCGTCAATGAGCACCTTCTTTCCCTCAGACAAAGAACCATTCTTCAACTTGACAGAAGGATTCTTCCAAATGATGATGTAACCAGTAGGATAACCCTTATACAGCGAATCCATCAAGTCACGTACCTGCGACTTGCGCCATACAAACGGACGCTGAATCTCAGGGATGGCGATATCGTTGGCCTCAATCAATCCCAATATCTGACTAATCGCCAACGGGTAGTTATTATATTTCTGCTTGTCCATATTAGTATTGACTATTATGATTCTTATGCTACACTTCCATAATGCTGGCTTACGTAGTTATACACTGCATCGCGGTAGTAATTAATACTTTCGTCGGAATAGCTCTCGGGAAGTTCTTTCCATAGGATGTCACGGATGGTGATGATGATAGATGCTCTGGTCTCTTGCTTGTCGAACGGATGATCCATGGTGGCTAATTGGTCCTTTATCTTCTTCAGCAATTCTTTGGCTACAACCTTCAGTTTCTTGATGTCTTCTTTTGAAAGGTTGTCTTTCATCAGCACATCGTACATGGAGAGTTGTTCGTCATTCTCAAAACCTTCGCGAATGTAGCGTTTCTCCTCTTCGGTCAGTTCGTGGGAGAGTTTCATCAGCTCTTCGAACGTCTTTTCTATTGTGGCCCGGTTCTGCTCCTGGTTGTAGTCATTAATGATTTCCTGATACTTCTCGTAGAAATTGATACGTGAGGGATTCTGAGCCAGCATCTGGGCAATACGCTCCTGCAGCAGGTCCTGAATATCTTTCAGCACGAGGTTCTTCTCTTTGCTCTTGGCGAACTCGCGACGGAGTAGTTCAAAGTCAATGCCGCTAATATCAAAGCGACGTGACTCTGCTACCATTGTGGAATTCGAATCTACTTCTAAATGCTCATTCACTATTTCGTTAATGGCCACGCTCAAATCTGTGATGTCGGCATGTTTACGTTTCTGCTGCAACTCCTTGTATATAGCTTCAACAGCATCCTTCTGTTGCTTCATTTCGGGAGTGATGTCCTCCCGATCGAGGTACTTCCACAGCTTCAGTAGCGTGGAGGCAAACGTGCAGTATGACTTCCTGATTTCAGCCGTCTCGCACATCACATTGGCAGCCTCTTTCAACAACAACAGTTTCTCGAAACTCTCAGCTTTGATGAGTTCATCCAATTCAAAGTCGTGCTCTTTTAGGAAAGCCGTAGCAGCAGCTATAGTTTCCTTCACATGCTTAATGAGTTCCTTCTTGTCGATGGTTGGGTCGCTGCCTCCTGCGCCACCTTCCGGGTTGGCTGTATAATCGGCCAATGCCTGGCGCAGGGCTTTCACGATGCCGATATAGTCGATGATCAGACCGTTTGTCTTTCCTTCCGCCACGCGATTGGCACGGGCGATGGTCTGCATCAGCGTGTGTGCCTTCATGGGCTTGTCGATATAGAGGCATGAGAGCGTTTTTACGTCGAAGCCTGTCAGCCACATGGCGCAGACGAAGACCACCCGTAGCCGCGAGTCATCCGCCTTGAAAGCCTTGTCCAGTTCTTCTTTCTCCATCCGCTCACGGTGTGGCTTGATGTCAAGGCCCCACTTCTGGAACGTCTGTATTTCGTTCTGTTCTTGCGAAACGACTACCGCCATGTCCGTCTCACGCATCCATTCCAATTTGCGCTGCATCTCCTGTGCCTCCTGTTGTGAAGTGCTTTTGGCGATGGCTTCTTCCAATGCCTTGATTTCGCGCTGCCAGTATTCCTGCACATAGTTGAACATTCGCACGCACGTCACCTTGTTATAGCACACGAACATGGCCTTGCCCGAAGTCCACAGGTCGCTGTAGTGATGCACAAAATCCTTGGCAATCAGGCGTAGACGCTTGGCTGCCGTCAGCAGATGCACCTCTTTGGCGAACTCCCGTTCCAGTTTGGCCAGTTGTGAGGCATCCAGTTCGCCTGCTTGTTCCAACGCGGCTGCAATCTCGTCGTTGATTTCAGGATTCTTCAAGTCCTGTAGTTTCTCACCACGGTTCTCGTAATAGAGTGGTACCGTTGCTTTATCCTCTACGGCCCGTTTGAAGTCATAGATACTCACATAACCGCCGAATGTACGTGCCGTGATATTGTCGTTTGACAGCAACGGAGTTCCCGTAAATCCGATGCGATGGGCGGTTGGCAGCAAGTGCATTAGGTTATCGGCAAATATGCCGTTTTGTGTGCGATGGGCCTCGTCGCTCATCACGATGATGTCGTGGTCAGGATAGATGGGTTCTGCCTTCGGGGCGTTGAACTTCTGAATGAGCGAGAAGATGAACGACGGATTGCCCTTCAGCTTCGTCTTCAAGTCCTCCCCGCTGCTGGCAACGAACTTCTTGGCCTTCACATTGCCCAGCAGTCCGCAGTTCTCAAACGTGTCGCTGATTTGCTTGTTTAGCTCATCGCGGTCGGTCAGCACGAGGAATGTCGGTGAGCCCTCAAACTTACGGAGAATCTTCTGCGAGAGGAACAGCATCGAATAGCTTTTGCCGCTTCCCTGCGTATGCCAGAACACGCCCAGTTTTCCGTTTAGGAACTGGCGGTTACGATACATCTCTATGGCTTGGTTCACACCCAAATACTGGTGGTTGCGCGCCATAATCTTTGCCGTACGGCCTCCGCTACGGTCGTAGAGGATGAAGTTTTCCAGCAGGTCCAGGAAGTTCTCCTTCCGGCAGATACCTCGCAGCATCGTTGGCAGTTCGATGTTGCCGGCATCTTCCTCCGTGAGTCGTTTCCACTCGTGGAAGAACTCCCACTTCGATTCGATGGTTCCCACGCGTGCCTCCAGTCCGTTGCTGAACATGATGAAGGCGTTGTGATAGAACAGCTGCGGAATCGTATCGAGATAGTCGCGATAGTTTTCATCAAAGGCGACCTTCACTTCCACGTCGTGGTTCTTCAACTCCATAAACAGCAAAGGCAACCCATTCACGAAGCCCACGATGTCGGCTCGGCGACGATACAAGGCACCATACACCCACATTTCGCGGACACACAGGAAGTCGTTCTTCTCGGGCGAAGCGAAGTCGATGACCTTGGCGCGCACCTCTTCCGTCTCGCCGTTCGGCTTTACGCGGGTCACGGGCACACCGTCCTTGATGTACTGATACTTCTGCTCGTTAATCTGCATCAGCGTCTGCGAGCTCATGTGCTCCGTCATGCGCTCCGTAGCCTCCTGCAGCTGCTTGTCCGTCAGCCAAGGGTTCAGCGTCTTCAGCGCCTTGCGGAAACGTCCCGTCAGCAACACCTCATGATACGACGTGCGTCCCAGCGTGCCATTCACGCCGAGCACCTCCTTGTCGAAGGCATACACGCTCGTCCAGCCCAGTTCCTTCTCCAGCAACTCGGCTGCACTCCGCTGTATCAGTTGGTCTTCGCTATAGTCCTTTGCCATACAGATATTTTTTTATTTATGACATGTGCGTTCCCAATCATTTATATAAAGTATAGAATGATTTGCCTCTTGACTATTTTCGACTTTTGTTCCATCAAACATTAGTTCGCATAAATGGTCACCTTTATTGTCACATAATTCGAACCTTCCATGTTTTTTGTCAATGGAAAGAAACTGATATTTGTTGTCCCTTTTAATACTATATATTTTTACTATCTGCTGATTACATTTATTTAAATCCTCAAGTTCCTGCTCATGATGGTAATAATTCAATTCGCATATTTTGGAACCAATTTCTTTAGCATAGGAAATCCTTTCACCGCTTTCGGCTTTATGATCCATAATAAGACTATAAAACTTTGATACAACTTCTTGAGCACTAAGCCTATCAATATCAACAGATGTTATATATTGTTTCTCCAAATGTTCCAACCCACTTATAGAATCTGGATTACCCTTAAGTTTTTGCAGTTCTTGGCGTAAAATCTCTATTACTTTGTCATAACAAGGGAAAATATCATTTACAGAGTTGCTCCAATCTATTTTATCTGGATTATTCCAGAACCATTGGTAATGCCATTTGTCTATAGTAGATTTGTCATAAATATAATCTGATTTTGGACATCCAACACACTTAAATCCACCTAATGTCCTAGGCGTAGGCTTATTTTCGAATTTATCTGTTTCTACAATTTTAAGTGGTGTGAATAGACGATTTGAGGAGAGAAAAAGCTTTTCGTAAGCTATACTTCTGGCTCCTTTCCAATAGTCATTTTTTTGATTAAAACCATGTGCATGGAACAACTCCCATTCTTCACTATCGTAATATAGTTTATCTTTACATTTAGATGCTTCTTCTAGCATGAAGACGAAATCATCAACTGCATAATTTATATTATGCTCATGAACATGAGGGAATGCCCCTCTTTTATCTAAAAGAATACTTCCACTAACCTTCATGATGCTCAATACGTTTGCGTCCAAACTTCGTCAGTTCAAACATATCTTGTCTTACTTGATCAAAGAAATCAACAGGGAATTCATCTAGGTTTCCCCATTCGTCCATTCCAAACTCCATGATGTTCTTCTCTCCATCTTTGTCTTGGAAGAAGTATATTGTCATGTCTTCATGCGACATTTCTGTTTTACCCTCTATAATCATTCTGCGGATACCATTGACAATGTGCTCACTATGTGTTTCAATAATGATGCGTACACCTGCAGCCGCCATACGAGCAAGGAAATATCCCATATTCGACTGAGCCTTAGCATGGAGGTGGGCCTCTGGGTTCTCCACTATCAGAATTCCACCCTCTGGAACTATCAAACCGCTTACAAGGATTGGAAGGGCATAAGTTATACCAAAACCTACATTTGGAGCCACATCATTCCTTTCTTTAAGTTTATACATTTGAGTTCCTGTTTTCTCTACGCGTATTGCTATACCTGGAAAAACATAGTTGCACCACTCATCCAGCTGAATAAGTAGTTTTGATTTATCTGAAGTATAAAGAGATCTTGATGAAAAAACGTCATCATTCTGATGATTAGAGAAAACATCACCTACATTACTGCCATGACAATCACATAATTCGTTATAATCAGTTTCCAGATACTCATAATGTGGTGCCTTACGGTCTGCACATAAATAAGTAAATCCGTTGCAAAATACGCCTTTTAGCTCTGTTTTCTTTTCTGATGACATAGAGAATTGAACAGATTTCACACTGTCATCTTCATTATTATCAGCATCAACTCCATAATCTATGTTACACAAAGAAAATGTAATATTGCCTGTTTTTGTTTGTCTATTAATGATGTCATTGTAACTGCCCAGTTCTAAAGCATATTTTTTATTCATCAGAGATAGAGGTATAATCCCAGATTCTGTATTATCAACAGTGGTTTCCGAAAGGAGTTTTGCTAACAATAATGACTGAATCACAGAACTTTTACCAGCTGAGTTCGCGCCTGTAAGCAATGTAATATTGTTGAGGCTGAAGGTGTGCTTTTCCTCGAAGCACTTATAGCCTTCAATTGTGAGTTTTATCTTATCCATCATTTTATTAAATATTTATCTAGTAAATCTTTCTTTAGTCTCTCAAAAGTGTATAATAAGTTTGCTTTATGAGTGGTACTTGTTGTTATCTTTTTTAATAATTCTGTATCATTTTCCAGCAGTTCACCAAGTTCATTGGTCAAGTTTACGCCCTCTGACACTTTCTCTTTGTAATCGTCATAATGATGGGCAAGTAACACAGAAAGAGCAAGCATCAGTGATTTATTAATAGAATTTTTCTTGTTTTTATGGTTGGGCTTTCTGAATGAATATTTACCGAACAAATCGTATGCCATTTGCATACTTTTCTGGAAAATGACTTTATACTTCTCCAACTCGTTTTGGGGGAGATTATTCAAAGTCTCAACATACCTGTCAAGCGAATCTCTTAATTCTCCTTTGTATTCGCCTATAGGGTTTTCTTCTGAATATTGACCGTAAAAATAGATAAAGCGCAGGGCAGACTCTTGGGCCGCCATGCGAGTATCCTTGACACTGTTATTTGTGGCTTTCTTAAACTCAACAGATGCAACCATATCCCTGAGTAACGCTTGAAGGGGTGGTCTTGACAAGCAGTTTCTTATTTCCTGGTCATTAAGTGTCTTTCCTCCTGTATTTAGCCTGCGGAATAAGTCAAATTTCAGCGCATTAGGAGAACGATAGTCTATTACAAAGCACATTATCTGTGTCTGACGGAATCTTCTATATTGCAATATAGGCAATATCCCTTTTAGTTCAGAATACTTCTTTCCGTTGCAATTCTTAAAGTATTCCATGTTGCATAGTACAAGTTCGTCGTTCATAAAACGTTGAATTGTGGTGATTCTCTGTAAACCATCAACGATCGTAAGTCTTCCATCTGAATACTGACTCAAATAAATAGAAGGAAGTGGCAAACCAAGTAGAATTGATTCTATCAGTTTACTTTGGCGTGTTCTATCCCACACAAAATGACGCTGAAAACTAGGAGAGACTTCTAGATCACCATCCTTGATTAACTCCATTATAGTACTAATGGAAAAAGGTTTGTTCTCTACATAAATCTCGTCTGGACCATATCCTGGCTTCTCAGTACGTTTTTCTACATCGTCGACGAGTTCTATACCTTCTGAGAGAGCTGCTATATACTCCTCAGACAAACCTAACAAACGTTCATCTCTTATTTCGTCTGGTTCTTCGAAAACATTGCTGTTTCTGATGGTAAATACTTTTTTTTCCGAATCCGTCTTTAAGGGATATTCTACTACTCCTGAGAGGTCGGAAAATCCTTTAAGACAAAGACCATCATCTTTCTTTACTAATTTGAAAGTCGTTTCGCTCGGTTCACCTTTGATAGTGAAATTTACTTCTAATTGAGCCATAATAAATATTATTAATTGTTTATCATTTATTCTTTATTTGTAATTCTCTGCTCATCAGCTTCGGAAGCAAGCGGTCGCGGGCTTCGGAAAGAAGGCGGATTTGAACTCTGTAATCAGAAATGCTCTTCTGTATGATTTCTAATTCCTTTATTGTAAAACTTACAGGAGGTACTAAAACTTCATGTTTCAAGAACTCTTGAAAGTCAAAGTTATTAATGCCATTTGCTCCATTTTTCTTGAATTTTTGCATTCGACTCCCATTATGCATATCTTGAAATTCAGAAAACAATATTATAGAAATGCGATAGTCAATAGGCCGCAGAAACTTGCAAAAGCTGGCACATATAACACGTTTTCCATATTGTTTAATCAAATTATCATCAATACGCAGGGTTCGCCCTACATTATTAATATTACCATTAGACAGTTCAAGAATAATGTCATTAACTTCTAAATGTTTATTGAGAATTTCTTTTTCTGTATGAAACCTTATTGGTAAATCATCAAAGACTCCACCTTTAATTTTATCTATATCTGTACCTCTTATGACAGAAGCTTGAATTACGTTAGAACCTGTTGAAGAATCCTTTCCCCAACCACCGTTCATATGCGAAATGAGCATATCTCCAACCCTTTTCTTCTCCCACCCCTCAGGCACACCATCAACAATCTTGGTGTTTTCGTGGCCTGGGAAGTGGAGGTCAACGAACCATTCCTTATAGAGTCGCTGCGCTGCTTCCTCCAACAACTTTATCTGCTTCTGATAGTTCTCTATCAAAGAGTCGTAGCGGGAAAGGATAGTGGCAATCTCTTTTTGTTTTTCAATATCAGGCACATTGACTTCACAACTACCTAATCTTGATTGACTGAGATTTTGTATGTTTGCTCCGACAGCGGTTCCTGTCATTGACTTTTTAAATTGCCTCGTTCTAAACAGATAATTGAAAAAAACAGGATCAAATAACTTCTTGTCTTTAAGACGTAGTTTTATGCAGAATCCAGAATAGGTTACTGGGATATCTCTATCAATCATCATGCACCTACCCACCAACTCTTTATTACCATTAGAACGAACAAATACAATATCTCCTTTTTCCAAATAATCTCCACTTTTTACGACTTTGGAATCAACTTCTTGAAGCGAATCATAATCTGGATGTATTCTGTTTTTGAAGTCGGATACGCCAATTAATTTCACCCCTGAAGTATAGGCTGACTTATCAAAGTTAATACCATTACTCAGAGATGAAATCTCATTAAGTTTATAGCATTTCCACTCACTCATACCTCCCCCTCCTTTCTTTCTAACATCTCGTTATATAGTGCCAGTCCTTTAACGGTCAGCAGGTACTTCTGACGTGGATGACGGGGTTTGTCTTGATAGAGCAGACGGACATAGCCCTCTGCGATAGCAGGCAACAGATAAAGGTTCAAGAAATTATCTCTACCCTTGAGTTGTAAGCCTGTCATTATCTCTTTCGCAGACAGTTGTTGGAATTCTATAACTTTAATAATACCAA
>JAILPK010000053.1 GCA_024699495.1 Bacteroidaceae bacterium
GCTGTCCGATAAAATGTGTACCTTTGTTCATGTTATTGATGTTTTGTCGCAAAAACAAAGATAACAAAAAGGTCGGAATCCAAGCGAGGATACCGACCTTAATTTTTATGTGGCTTAAAAAGTTTTAGCGGACAGCAATAGTTCTCATAAGAAATTCCGCGTCAATCCGTGCAATCCGTGTTCAATATAAAACCTTAATATCCATGTAATTGAACATTAATTTGACCATTAATTGAAGCAAAGAATATTAACGAAAAATTTACGACCCATTACATGATAAGTTTTTTAAGTGAAAAGTGAAAAATAAAAGTCACCCTCCTCTAGCGAACATGCTGCCATCAAGCAGCCCTGCTGAATAATTTTCAAGATTAATTTTCGAATAATTTTGAGCGCAGCGACCCAATTGATGCGCAGCCCAGTTTTCGTTTTCGTTATCGTTTTCGTTAATAACCCTGCGCCAGCCTAAAGATTCTTCACTCTTCATTATTCACTCTTCACTCTATCAGCGTCACCCTTTGGGATGCCGAGCGCCCTCTTCACTCTTCACTCTAAAATCGTGCGCAGTGCGGTGTATTTCAACAAACATTTTTAACATCGAAAAGCACGAAAGGGACGAAAAATCTGCGTCATCTGCTTCATCTGCGTTTGACACCTTTGTCATTAGCGTCTTCTGCTTCGCCACTTGCTTTCGCCGTGGCTTGCACAAGCCGATGACTGCACCCCGAGTCTGCATTAACAACACACAGTTGTTATTTTGCCTCGTCTGCGCGAGTCGCTTCGACTCGTCATTCCTCTATAGTCGCCCCTATTTTTGTCCTATTCCTCTTTTCCCTCATTATTTATCCGTGTTTTAATGCTTTTTAACGAAATGTCCAATCAAAAATAATAAGAATTTTATAATTTTGTGCCGTTTTGGGCTCAGATGAGCATGAAAATACTTACTTTCACCACTTTTTACAGATGGTAGAATAGGCCTAAACATTTGACGCTGAGTACTTAATTTCTTAATTAAAATAAACAACAAACTAACAAATGAAAAGAAAATTACTTTTTGCCCTCACTGCAATTCTGATTGGAGTGGGGAATGTGTGGGCACAGACCAACATTATTTCAGAGTGGGATGGAGGTAATAATACCTCCTCGCCATCTAACTTCGGATGGAGTTCCGCAGTTGGTACTAAACTAAATGCTCTTAATGGTAGTGGCGTACGTATGACAAATACCTATTCAGGGTATAAACTTGAGGATGGAACAAGCTATTCGTATGTGGAAGATTCAGAACCAAGTAAAATGATTTTCTGGGTACGTTACAATAATAATAGCGAGGCTTTCATTTATACCTTCAAGGGACTGACGGCAAATTATTATTACGATTTCTCTGGATTAGTAGGATGGCACAATAATTCAGACGCCCCTACATTTACAATATCAATTAAACAAGGAGACACATCTTTAGCTACAATGACAAAAGCTCCTTCGGCTAAGCAAACATTGTATGCTATAAGCTCTCGTATTCAAGCTCCTAGTAACACCACCTCTGATACTGAGTTCAAGATTGTTTTCACATGCAATAAAAATGGAGACTGCATGGAGGCCATCTCTGCTTTGAGCTTAGTCAATGTGGTGGTAAAAGATGATCTGAATACCGCTATTTCATATGCAAATCGGGTTAATACCACTCTTAGTGATGAAACACTTGGTACCGCGATAACTACTGCTCAGGGTGTATCTGATAATGCTTCTGCAACACAAGCCCAGGTCGATGAGGCTAAAGCTACGTTGAATACGGCTGTTGCTACAGCTCTTGCTAATGATAGCCGAGCAGACTTTACATTTGTTATTGACAACCCTGGCTTTGAGTCTTGCACTGCTATTACAGCTAATCAGAGTACAGGAACAAGTGTTGATTACGCAGATAATGGTTGGAAAGTATTGTCAACTTCAACCGGTTTCAGCTGTGGTGCTGTGGTCGCTTATGGTAGTGATTACACATTGAATGGGAAAAAGGCTCCTGCAAGTGATAATGAATCTGCTTCAGGAAACGCCTTAGGTGTCTCAATTGGTTGGAACACAACAGTAGCTTATCAAACAAAAAAATTGATTTTGCCAGCTGGTACCTATACTTATACGGTACACGTATTTAATAATAACGATGAGGGTGATACTTTCAGTTCAAAGTGTGGCTTTATTCCAACAGAAGGTGAAAGTAAGTTGTCCACAACGACTTCCTATACTTATGGCGAATGGGGGACGGATCAGGTTACTTTTTCCTTGGCTGAACCAACAGAAGGTGTCTTCCAAATTGGAGGATTAGCGGGTAATGCTACTTCAACCACACATGCTAAAGTATTCTTCGATAACATAACGTTGTCCTATTCTAACCCCTTGAAAGCTGCTCAAGATGAGTTGGCAGCATTGATAGCATCAGCGAAGACAGAACATGCCAAGGCAATGGTCGCTGCTCAGAAGACAGCGCTTGGAACAGCTATTACTACAGCAGAAGCTGCTTCCAAAACGACAGTTGAGGAATGCAACAGTGCTAGAGACGCCTTGCAGACAGCAATTGACAACGCTGCTCCCAGTATTGCAATCTACGCTGAGATAAAGGCTAAGATTATCGATATTCAGAGCGCAATCATCAATGATGCAGAGAATACTGCTATCGTAGCACTCAATGCAGGTTATAACGAAGGAACTTATGAAACCGTTGACGCCGCCTTGACAGCCTTCAAGAATGCTGTTGGTTCATCCTTTGCAACGACTGAGAATACCGTCTATACAGGTGCGATTATTAATCCGAACTTCGAGGCTGATGGTGCAGCTGTTTCAGACCCCTTCGGCTGGAGCTTTACGAAACATGGCGCAGATGATGGTACTCGTAACAGCGCTGTAACAGATATGAGTGGCTGGTACTATAATGCTTATCAGACATGGTGGGATACCGGCATTGACATCAAGCAGACCATCACAGGTCTTCCCAATGGTCAATATACTCTGACAGCTACGCTTGCAGGATGGGAAGGCTGCACCGTTGACCTGACTGGAAATGATGAAAAGACTTTTATCAATGGTGCTGGTGATGGCACTGGTGTAGCTGCCAGCGTGGATTGCTATGTTTCGGATGGCACCCTGAACATCAAGGTTAACTGGGGTGTAAAAGATGGAGGAACATTCTTTAAGGCTGATAATTTCACTTTGACATACAAGGGTATTAAGCCTTTGCTGAATGAAGTAATTACCCAAGCAAATGCGATTGGCACAACAGCTAATGTAGGTACTGGCGCTTTCCAGATTCCATCAGCTGCTGCTTCAACTTTTGCATCCGCAATCACCACTGCTCAGAGTGTCTATGAAAATGTGGATGCAACTGCAGAACAAGTCCAAACCGCTATAGACAATCTTAATGCGGCCATTGAGACGTATCAGAATACGACTTTGAATGCTCCTGCTTCAGGCGCTCAGTACCGAATCAAGAGTACAGCTGCTGATGCTGCTGCTTGGAAGAATAAATATTATGTTCTGAAGGTTGATGCTGGTCAGGCTCATGGTGGTTACAGCACCCGTGCGGAGGTTGAGACTACAGATGCTTTCTACGCTACTGCTTGGCAGTTCACGAATGTATCTGGAAATACTTATAAGCTGAGCATGACTGATGTCTCTGGTGATACCCGTTATCTGTGTACCAATATAAAGGGTTATGCTGAGGGAAATGCCACTCAGATTCGTACAACGACAGATGCAGATAAGGCACTTGTCGTGAAAGTCATTGCTGCAACAGGTACTGCTGGCCGCTGGTATCTACAGAATACAGAGGATAATAGCTATCTCGGAGGTCAGGATGCAGGTCTGTTCAGTAATTCTCAGAACTATGACCTTGCTATTGAAGCTGCAGTAAAGGCAAGTGTGACCGTCTCTGCCAATGCTGGCAAGTATGGCACCGTCATTTTCCCTTTCACTCCTGACGTAAGCACGGGCTTTGACGACATCACCTTCTATAGCTGCGCTTCTGTAAACAATGAGACAAAAAATGTACAATTAGAAGAGGTTACTACTCCTGCTGCCAACGTTCCTTATCTCATCAAAAACGATGGCAGTGAGGATTTCAGCAAGCCTTTGACTGGTTGGGGTACTGCTAGTGCTACTAGTTATAAGCCAGATGGCAGTCTGCTGACTGGTGTTTATACTAATGCAGAAATTGCTGCAGGTTCTAACAACTACATTCTGCAGACACAAGGTGGAACACAGGCTTTCTATCTCGTTAAAAATGCCGCTTTTGAAGCCGTTCCTTATAAGGCTTACTTGACATATTCCAGCGGTGCAAGCGTCAAAGCCTTCGGCTTCGAATTCGGCGGCACTACAGGCGTAAATGAAGAATTAAGAATGACGAATGAAGAATCTGCTTCCGCAGTCATCTACGACCTGCAGGGCCGACGCGTGGCTCAGCCCACAAATGGTTTGTATATCATCAATGGTAAAAAAGTATTGGTAAAATAAGAAACAGCCCCCTTTCTCCCCTCCCTTGGGGTAACGAGGGATTAAGAGGATTGACTGAATGTCAATCGTCCCCGAGTGACCTAAGCAGACCTCTTCTGATGAGGACGGACAGGGCCGGGAGTGGGCCAATAAATTCAAAAATTATGAAAAAGACATATATGATTCCCGCTCTGAACGTAAGAAAAATCAGTTTGGAGAATATGATAGCCGTTAGTGGTCCTGGAACTTCAAGTACAGCTGCAGACACGCAGTATGGCATGGACACCAAGGTTGAACGCCCCAACAGCTACAACGTCTGGGACGACGACTGGAGCAAGTATTAGAGTGAAGAGTGAAGAATGAAGAATGAAGAATGCGCTCGGCATCCCGAAGGGTGACGCTTCTATGAGCGTAGCGAGTCTGAAGAAGAATTTTGGGCTGGCGCAGTGCCGTTGAGAGTCCAGACGCGATGGAGGCGTAGTCCTATAGGATAATTCTTCAAGCTCAAACGAACCATAGCTTGAGTTCAGTTGAACTCAGCATCACATGATAGAGTAGGGGCCCTGCAGTTGTTGCAGGGCTCCTTCTTTTTATTGGTCGCCCTATCGGGCTCAAAATCTCTCAAAAATCTTATCGAAAATCTTTCAATTACTGCGCAGCCAAAAGATTCTTCACTCTTCATTCTTAACTCTTAACTCTAAAAGCGCTAGCCTTATTTTTCACTTTTCACTTTTCACTTTTCACTTAAACCGATTCTTAACTCTTCACTCTTCACTCTTCACTCTAAAATCGTGCGCAGTGCGGTGTATTTCAACAAAAATTTTTTTAAGCACGAAAAGCACGAAAAGCACGAAATAGACCGAAAAGGGCGAAAAGCACGAAAAATACTTCAGACCTCAGACCTCAGACTTCAGACTTCAGACCTCAGACTTCAGACGCGGCCCCTGGCCGCTCCACGCCTTCACACACTCCTCTCCACCACATAATCCACGAAAAGCTTGAGGGAGGAAGCCACTTCCAGATCTTTCAACTGGCGCAGCAGTCCCACAGCCTCGTGGCGCAGGCGATCCATCTCTTTGTTGGCATAAGTCACGCCCCCATAGGTCCGGGTGGCGTCCACCAACTCCTGAATCTCCAGTTTCGAGGCCTCGCGGGCGCGCACCTTCAGAGCAATACGCTCCAGCTGCTGACTGCCGGCCTCCGTTATGGCATGCAGCACGGGCAGCGTCAGTTTGCCCTCGTTGAGGTCGTTGCCCGTGGGTTTACCCACATTCACGGCGTCGTCCAGGTCGAAGATGTCATCGCGCAACTGAAAGCACAGCCCGGCCAGATAGCCGAAGCGCTCCAGCAGAGCCGCCCGTTCGGCGTCGGCCCCGCCCAGCAGCGCACCTATATATGCGCATGAAGAGAAGAGAGCCGCCGTCTTCTTGGCGATCACGCGGTAATATCCTTCTTCGCTGAAATTCGTGCGGTGAGTGTTGTTCAGCTGTTCCAGCTCGCCGTCGGCCAGCGTCTGTCCCAGCCATGCCACCCGCTCCACCACGTCTGGAGTGCGGGTTCTTGCCACCTCTGACAGGGCTGCCGATACGATGAAGTCGCCTACCAGCACAGCCGCCTTATTGTCCCAAAGCGAGTTCACGGACCTCTGTCCGCGTCTCATATCGCTCTCGTCAACCACATCGTCGTGAACCAGACTGGACAGATGCAGCAGTTCCAGCCCGGCTGCCGCATGCAGCACATTCTCAGACACCTCGCCGCCCTCACGTGCGCAGAGCATCACCAGCGTCGGCCTCATCTGCTTGCCGGTCTTCCGGGTGACATGTGTGAGAGCCGCTGCCAGGAGTTCGTTGTCCGTATGCAGTGCGCCCTTATATATCGAGTTGAAGCTTTCAAGATACGAAGCTATGGGCTTTCGGATAGTATTTAACACAAGAGAATAATTATATATGAATGTATGTACCTAATTAATTGTGGTGCAAAATTACGTCTTTTTCCCGATTGTTGCTATTAAATAGCAAAAAAAGCACTACTTTTGCCCAATAAACAGAGTTATATCAATCATGAAACTGTATCTCATAGACGCTTACGCGCTAATTTTCCGCTCTTACTACGCTTTTATCCGTGCTCCGCGAATCAACAGCAAGGGCATAAACACATCGGCCATCGTGGGCTTCTTCAACACTCTCGAAGAGGTAATCAGCGAAGGGCAGCCCACACATATCGGTGTGGCATTCGACCCCGCAGGCGGTTCGTTCCGCAATCAGACATACCCGCTGTATAAAGCGCAGCGGGAGGAGACGCCCGAAGCCATCCGCCAGGCTGTGCCGTTAATCAAGCAGATTCTTCAGGCTTACCGAATCCCTGTGATCGAAGTGCCCGGATTCGAGGCAGACGACGTCATCGGCACCCTCGCCACCCAGGCGGGCCGTCAGGGTATAGACACTCTGATGCTCACTCCGGACAAGGACTATGGGCAGCTCGTCACCGACAACGTGCGCATGCTGAAACCGCGCAACGGGCAGGGCGGCTTCGATATCCTCGGTCCGGCTGAGATATGTGAGAAATGGGGCCTTAGCGCCACCTCTCAGGTCATAGACATGCTCGGGCTGATGGGCGACACCGCCGACAACATTCCCGGCTGCAAAGGTGTGGGCGAGAAGACGGCCGCCACACTCATCCAGCAGTGGGGCAGCATAGAGAATCTCCTGGCCAACACCGACCAGCTCAAGGGGGCTCTGCGCACTAAGGTGGAGGCCTCACGCGAAGACATCCTCATGAGCCGCCATCTCGCGGAGATAGTCACCGACGTGCCCGTAGCCCTCGACCTCGAGGCTTTGGCTCTTAAGGAGCCGGACCGCGAAAATCTCATCTCTCTCTTCAAGGAACTCGAACTGCGCACTCTCCTGCGGCGCAAATTCGGTGATGCAGCCCTGGCAGCAGAGCCTGGCAGAAATGCCGGTTCCAGCTCCGCAGAGAATGAAGCCAGGCGTACGGCTGCTGCCCGGCAGGAGGCCGACCCTCTCCAACTGGACCTCTTCGCGGCCCCCGAGAGCCAGCCTGCAGCCTCAGGCATTACTGCCGCGCCGGCATCTGCCGTTTCTTCTGCCGCACCCGAACCGTCGGGTACTTCCTCCTTCCAGGATATTACCACCGAGAAACCATCCTACCATCTCGTATCCACTCCCGAGGAGCGCCAGAGCCTCATCTCACGCCTCATGCAGGCATCCGAGGTGGCCATAGACACAGAGACCACCTCCACCGACACCCTCGAAGCGGAACTCGTAGGCCTCAGTTTCGCCGT
Source organism: Bacteroidaceae bacterium (assembly GCA_024699495.1). Classification (GTDB taxonomy): domain Bacteria; phylum Bacteroidota; class Bacteroidia; order Bacteroidales; family Bacteroidaceae; genus Physcousia. The sequence goes on from JAILPK010000053.1 coordinate 7,775, forward strand.
GGAGGAGAAAGAAGGCTTCTACGTGCCCATACCTGCCGACCGCGCCGCAGCACAGGCCATAGTGGAGGAGTTCCGTCCTCTCTATGAGAGCAGCGGCATCGTGAAGATCGGGCAGAACCTGAAATACGACCTCAACGTCCTGGTCAACTACGGCATTCAACTCGCCGCCCCGCTCTGGGACACTATGATAGCCCACTATGTGCTGCAGCCCGAACTGCACCACGGCATGGACTATCTGGCCGAGGCATACCTCAACTACAAGACCATCCCCATCACAGCCCTCATCGGCGAGGACAAACGCACACAGCGCTCCATGCGCGACGTGCCGCCGGCCGAGGTTTGCCCTTATGCTGCCGAGGATGCCGACATCACCCTGCGCCTCAAACACTGTTTCCAGCCTATGCTCGAGGCTGAAGGCTCCCACGAGCTCTTCACCGGCATTGAGATGCCTCTGATGCCTGTCCTGGCTGCCATGGAGCGCCACGGGGTGCGGCTCGACACCGATGCGCTGCGGCAGGCGGGCAGCGGCTTTGCCGACCGCATGTCCGCCTTGGAGCAGGAGATACACCAGCTGGCGGGCCGCGAGTTCAATATCTCCTCGCCCTCACAGGTGGGTGTGGTGCTCTTCGAAGACCTGCATCTTCTGGCCAAACCCAAGAAGACGCGCACCGGACAGTATGTGACCAGCGAAGACATCCTCACGGGCATCCGCTCCAAGCACCCTATCGTGGAGAAGATACTGGAACACCGGGGCATAAAGAAACTGCTCAGCACATATATAGACAAACTGCCAGAGCTCATCAGCCCCCGCACCGGACATATACACACCTCATTCAACCAGACCGTGACCGCCACGGGACGCCTCTCATCATCCAACCCCAACCTGCAGAACATTCCCGTGCGGGGAGAAGCCGGCAAGGAGATACGCAAGGCGTTCGTGCCCGAAGAGGGCGAACTGTTCTTCAGCGCCGACTACTCGCAGATCGAACTGCGCATCATGGCGCACCTGAGCGGCGACGAGCATCTCATCAGCGCCTTCCGCGAGGGGCATGACATCCATGCAGCCACTGCCGCACGCATATTCAAGAAAGACATATCCGAGGTCTCACGAGACGAGCGCCGCAAAGCCAAGACTGCCAACTTCGGCATCATCTATGGCATCTCCGCCTTCGGTCTGGCCGAACGTCTCGACGTGAGCCGCTCCGAGGCTAAAGCCCTCATCGACAGCTACTTCGACACCTATCCCCGCGTACATCAGTATATGCAGGAGAGCATCGAGCGAGCACGACGGCTCGGATACACAGAGACGGTGCTCCACCGCCGATGCTATCTGCGCGACATCAACTCACACAACGCCGTAGTACGCGGCTATGCCGAACGCAACGCCATCAACGCACCCATCCAGGGCTCTGCAGCCGACATCATAAAGATTGCCATGGCGCGCATCCACCGCCGCATCACGGAAGAACAACTGCGCACACGCATGATCCTACAGGTTCATGATGAACTGAACTTCTCCGTGCCGCCCGAAGAGCGCGACCGCGTGGAGGCCATCGTGCTTGAGGAGATGCAGAACGCTTTCCAGATGAGTGTGCCCCTCATTGCCGACAGCGGCTGGGGCGCCAACTGGCTCGAAGCCCACTAAGAAGAAGTCTCATGAGGCCTGCGGGCACCACCCCGCCCTCACATATTTCTTTCTTTTTGCATAAATTCCTGTCAAAATGCGCCGCAAATCAGCAAATAATGATTACCTTTGCCGCGCAAATCACCAATTAAGCAACAATAACACACAGAAAACATGAAAAAGATCAGAGTCGCCGTAGTCGGCTACGGCAATATCGGCAAATACGCTATCGAAGCACTTCAGGAAAGCACAGATATGGAGATTGCAGGCGTCGTGCGCCGCAAGGGAGCCGAGGGCTGTCCGCCAGAAATCGCCGCCTATCCCGTGGTCAAGGACATCCGCGAACTGAAGGATGTGGACGTAGCCATCCTCGCCACCCCCACCCGCAGCGTCGAGGCCTATGCCAAGGACATCCTCGCCCTGGGCATCAACACCGTGGACAGTTTTGATATCCACACCCAGATCGTGGACCTGCGCCGCAGTCTCGGAGCCGCAGCCAAGGCCGGCGGAGCAGTGAGCATCATCAGCGCCGGATGGGACCCGGGGTCAGACAGCATCGTGCGCACTCTCATGGAGAGCCTCGCACCCAAAGGCATCAGCTACACCAACTTCGGCCCGGGCCGTTCCATGGGTCACAGCGTGGCTGTGCGCGCCATAGCAGGCGTTCGTGATGCCCTCAGCGTCACCATTCCCCTGGGCACCGGCATCCATCGCCGCATGGTCTATGTGGAGCTCGAGGAAGGCGCCGACTTCGACACCGTGAAGGCTGCCATACTCAAGGACCCGTATTTCGTCAACGACGAGACCCACGTGACCCAGGTGCCATGCGTGAAGGACCTCAACGACGTAGGCCACGGCGTGAATCTGGTACGCAAGGGCGTGTCAGGCAAGACCCACAACCAGCTCTTCGAGTTCAACATGAAAATCAACAACCCGGCCCTCACCGCCCAGGTACTGGTCAATGTGGCCCGCGCCTCCATGCGCCAGCAGCCCGGCTGCTACACCATGATTGAAATCCCCGTCATCGACTTCCTCCCCGGCGACCGCGAAGATATCGTGCGCCATCTGGTCTAAGGCTCACCCCCAAGTCCAGCCTCACCCCCAAGTCCAGCCTCACCCCCAAGTCCAGCCTCACCCCCAACCCCTCTCCCGTGGGCGAGGGGCGTGGATAGCTCTGAGGCCGCGATGAAAGATAAAAGCTAACGGCTAACAGCCAACGGCATTCCGATGTAAGATGTAAGATGTGTATAAGATGGATGATGTTTGATGGATGATGGATGATGTGTATAAGATGGATGATGGAAGATGTAAGATGAAGATGTGAGGCTGGCGCGGAGCCGAAGGCAGCCTTCGAGTGAGTAGTGAGTAGTGAGGCTGGCGCAGGACCGAGGAGAGGCGCGAAGAAAGCTAACAGCTAAAGGCTAAAGGCATTCCGATGTAAGATGTAAGATGTAAGATGTAAGATGTAGGGCTGGCGCGATGAAGCGGCGGAGCGCTGAAGCTGGCGCGATGAAGCCGCGAAGAGGCGTGAAGAAAGCTAACAGCCAAAGGCCAAAGGCTAAAGGCCAACAGCCAACAACTTAACTTCTTGTTTACTTTACCAAAAGAAAGAGGACATCCGCCGGATGCCCTCTTTCTTTCTATAAATCGGTGTGATTCTTACTTCTTTTCCTGGTCTTCCCAGCTTTCCCACTGAACAGTGGTAGTGCTGTAGCCAGTGGCCTGTTCGCCTTCTTCGAACTCGTCTTTTACGAGGGCGGGAGAGCTGTCAGCTTTCTGATCCCCCATAGTTGAGAGGGCAATGATGTTCTCTGTCTGTACGAGCTGCATCACCAGCTCAGGAGAAATATATGTCTTTTTCATTGTTCTGAATCGATTTTAGGATGTTATTATTTTACAGTCACCTTCTTGTCGCCAACGATGTAGGTCTGACCCTTTTGCATCTTGGAAACCTTGCGGCCACCGAGATCGTAGATATTGCCTGCGGCAATCTCGTTCAGAACATTGTTGATGCCTGTTGCTGTGTCGAAGTAGTAAGCCTTCACACCAGCTGCAGGAGCTGCCAGATAAGCGCGGTTAGCTGGAACGTTGGGAGTAGCGACGGAGGTATCTACCAGATAGAAACCAACCACATCGTCATGCTTCTGAAGGACGTAGGTTCCATTGGGAGCAGGGGTAGCGGTGTAAACACCGGTGAGGAGACCTTCGGTGTAGGAAGTAGCCGTACCCTGCGCATTGCCAGTGAGTGTCTCGTTCCAAGAACCTTCAATGATGTAAGGCTTGTTAGCTGCAAGAGCATCAACCTCAACAAGGGTCAGTGTAGAACCAGAAACTGCAGCGCAAGTGTAAGCCTTCACGCCTTCAGGCAGTTCAGCCACAGCGAAGGGAAGGATAGTGGTACCCCAACCAGCAGCAGAGGTGTTGATGGTGATGCTGGGCTTGCTGGTCTCAATGATGTTGAAATCGATGTGAGAGTTCACGGTGTAAACACCGGCATCCTGAGAACCGATATACTGACTGGCCTCTGTGTTGTAGAGATTGTAAACACCAGCGGTAGCTGTAGGAATAACAGTTACTATGAGAGCATCTTCAGCTGTGGTGGTGGTACGAATCTGAGCGGTATTGCCGCTATAAGGAACACCTGTGCAGATGTAACGGGCATTGCCGTCAGCATCAATCTGGCTCATCTTGTAGTTGTTGCCAGAAACCTTGGTGAAGGTGAAGGCTTGAGCGAGGTTGGTGTTAGCTGCCTCTTTGTACTGGATGTTGTACAAACCTGCATCATTACGGCCACCAGCGATATAGGTCATAGCCTTCTGATCATAAGTCCAACCGCTATAGGTCAAAACTACATTGAAGAGCTTGCCATCAGCAGGTGCGTTAATCTCTGTAGCCTCATAAGCGGTGACGGCAGCGGTCAAGGTCGTCGTGGCAGCGTCATACTCATCATCTGTAACAGAACTGTTATAAACCGTTTGTGCAGCAGAGATAGCATCGTTCAAGGTCGTCACGGCGCTTGCAGGAATCTGGAATACGC
>JAILPK010000077.1 GCA_024699495.1 Bacteroidaceae bacterium
CCATCGCAAGGACCTCCGTCTATACATGAGTTTCGACCAGGGCGAGACATGGACCGAGGCCTTCCAACTGCAGCCGGGTTATGCCGCCTACAGTTCGATGCAGAAGCTCGACAACGGCGACCTCGCCATCATCTACGAGGACGGCAGCATCGGCAACAAAGACCTGCATGACTGCTACGCCATCAACTACGTGGTCATCAGCAGCGAAACACTGAATGAGAAGATTGACGAGCTGTATGCAGAATCATTCGCGTCAACTGTTGTCAAGAACACGGTGTCTGGTTCCGCCACGGGCTGTGACAGCTATGGTTCCTTTACAGAGGAGAGCAACAGTTGGTACACCACCTGGACTTCTAACGATGCTTCAGGACTGGCCGGAGTTACAGTCGTTGCTTCTGGTAATATCTTAGGATATGCGACAGGCTACAACCAGCGTGTAATGTCTTTGCGTCCCGTAGAGGCTGGCGGAACCTACGACCTGACCATCACGGCCCCCGACGGCTATGTCATCGACAGCTATTCTATCGGAGCTCGCAACTGGTCTGCCTCACAGACTTATAAGCTCATTGACCCTAGCAGCAATGAGATGACGACAAGCACCACCCTCAAGACGATGGATGTTGAGAACGTGAATGCCAAGACTTCCACCTTCAAGTTCTATGGTTCCAGCACACTGAACTTCCTCTGTGTCACAAACTTCGCTATCACACTTAAGCCAGTCTTGAATCTGAACACCGTGGGCGATGCCTCCTACGCTACGCTCTACTTGCCGTTCGACGTAACTTTGAACGATGGCACCAAGGCTTATTATGTAGAGCAAGTGGCAGACGGCAAAGCCAAACTGACGGAACTCACCGCAGGCATTCCTGCTTATACTGCTGCGGTGCTCATCAATTCTGATGCCGCCACCTCTACTTCCTACACCAAGGCCAGCGGCCTGACACCTGTGGTTTCTGAGGCTGACAATCTGCTCAAGGGTACACTTTACAGCACCACCCTCGACCTCAGCGACGAGACCAACTATTATTCCTTGGGCAAACTGAGCGACAAAATCGGCTTCTATAAGTTCCAAAACGGTGAAACCACCACCATCACCCTCGGCGCCAACAAAGCCTATCTCGAATACAATGCCGGCGGCGGCGTCAAGGGCTTCGCCCTCGACTTCGGCGGCGCCACCGGTGTGGAGTCAGTCAGGAATTCAGAACTGTCAGATTTTGGGAAAGAAACTATGTTTGACCTGAGCGGACGCAGAGTTTCCAAGCCATCTCACGGCATTTATGTTAAGAATGGACAGAAAGTAATTATAAAGTAAGAGGAACATACATAATGAAAAAGATATATTTGACCCCCGAGATTTCTATCCAGACCCTGTCGGTGACTGATGTGCTTCTGAGTGCTTCTATTCAGGTGGATTCTGAAAATAAAGTAGAAGAGGAGACTGAAATCGGTTTTGTAAAAGAGGACACCAATATCCGTAATATATGGGATGATGACTGGTCGCAGAAGGCCGAGTCAAAATAGTAAGAGCATACATTCAGCGAATATATACAGTCAGAGGCGGGATTTGGTCCCGCCTCTGTTTTGCGTCTATATGTTTATGATAACACAGAACATCAGTCTGCAAATGTCTGCCTTGATAGCCTGCAGAAGGCCTGTCATGATAGCCTGCAGAAGGCTGCCTTGATAGTCTGAAGATGGCCCACTCTCTGATGGCTCGCAGATGGCCCCCTACCCTATTATCTATATGGAGAGGTCAGGACGGAAGGCAAGCCGCAAAAAAACCTGGAATCAGACTAATTCGTAAAACAAATCATTAAGAACTGATGGGAAGTGCCTCATCTCGAGCAGATGGACTTTGTCTGCAATGGTCTCCGGCGTGTCTTCCGCTACGAGCGGAGTGCTGAACTGCGCGATGATTTCGCCTCCGTCACACACAGGTGTCACATAGTGAATAGTAATTCCCGTCTCAGTGTCGCCGGCGGCCTTCACTGCCTCGTGAACGTGGTGCCCCCACATACCCTTGCCTCCGTGTTTCGGCAGCAGGGCAGGATGAATATTCACTATTCGGCGCGGGAAGGCATCTATCAGATAGTCGGGAACAAGAGGCAGGAAACCCGCCAACACAATAAACCCGATTTGATACCTCTCCATCACCGGGATGACCTCTTCAGGGTTGCAGAGCTGTGCCTTGGTAATAACCACGGAGGGCACGCCGAGCTTTTCGGCTCGCACCAAAGCATAGGCATCGGGGCGATTGCTGACCACGAGAGAGATATGCACAGATTCAGAGCCGCTGAAATAGCGGATGATATTTTCACAGTTTGTGCCACTGCCAGACACGAATATGGCTACATTTAACATAATGCATGGTTCGTTTGCGGAGGCAAAAGTAGCAATAAAACTGCAAACAGACACGCAAATGGGTATAAAAAGCGCACAAAAAAAATAATTCTTCCCGTTTTGTTGTCTCAATACAATATAAAAGTGCTAACTTTACAACGTCATAGCAGATAATCTGCGCTGTTGCGCTGCCTGCTCACTGCCATCACAGGCCAATCTTCTTCTATTATAACCATAATAACTGTCTGTATGCGAAAACTATTTCTCCTTCTGCTGGCGCTGCCTCTGGCCGCCCACGCACAACGAACTCCCACGATGGGCTGGAGTTCATGGAACACTTTTGGTCTGAATATCAACGAGCAGGTAATCTGTTCACAGGCAGACGCCATGCATTCAAGCGGGTTGCAGGATGCAGGATACAAATATATTAATATCGACGACGGCTATTTCTTCGGACGCGATTCTGTAGGCCGACTGCGGATGCATCCGCAGAAATTTCCACGCGGCCTGACACCCATTGTTGAGCATATCCATAAATTAGGTCTGAAAGCCGGAATATACAGCGATGCGGGGCAGAATACCTGTGGGAGCATCAATAACCCCGACCGCTCAGGCGCCGGAGTAGGATTCTATGGGCACGACCAGCAGGATGCCGACTTCTTCTTCAAAGAGCATGACTTCGATTTCATCAAAGTGGATTATTGCGGCGGGGAGTCCTGGGGAAATGAGTGGAAGATGAAGATGGACGAGCGAGAGCGCTACTCTGCCATCACCCACGCTCTGAAAAACACGGGCCACAAAGACATTGTCTTCAATATATGTCGTTGGGCCTTCCCCGGAACATGGGGCGCAGAGCTGGCCGATTCGTGGCGGACAACCGGCGATATCTTCGATGCCTGGCGCAGCGTTCGCGACATTCTGGCAGAAAACCTTTATCTTAGCGCGTATTGTCATGACGGGCACTACAACGACATGGATATGCTTGAGGTGGGCCGCTCTATGAGCCTGACAGAAGATGAGACTCATTTTGGCATGTGGTGCATAATGTCCTCACCGCTGCTCATCGGCTGCGACATGACAAAGTTGCGCCCTGAGACACTGCGCCTCCTTACGAACAAAGACCTGATAGCCCTAAATCAGGACCGCCTGCATCTGCAGGCTTATCTTGCCGAACGCCAAAGCCAGTGTTTCATTATGGTGAAAGACATAAACAGACTGAACGGACGTGAGAGGGCAGTGGCCATTTATAATCCGTCAGACTCTGCCCAGGTGGTGAATCTCAGATTCAAGACGATAGACCTGAGCGGCTCCGTCAACCTCTTTGACTGCATCTCGCAGAAAGACTTCGGGACATACAACGAAGAAGTGCAAATGACTGTCCCAGCTCACGGCTCCAAGATATTCCGGGCCAAAGGCGAGTCACGCATTGAACGCAGCGTTTATGAGGCCGAATGTGCTTACCTGCCTGCTTATCAGGAACTTCGTAACAATCAGACTGAACCGTCAGCCATCTTTACAGCCGACGAACTGGCTCACGGCGGATATAAAGTGTGCTGGCTCGGTAAAGACAAAAGAAACAGTCTGGAATGGAGGAATGTATATGTTCAGAAAACAGGGAAATATTATTTGACACTGACCTATTTCTGCGCCGAAGACAGAGATTTTGCGATAGATATCAATGACAGATTCATAGGTAACTTCACCACCCACTCACGCAACTGGAAGAAACCAGCCACCATAAAAATCCCTGTCTTGCTCAGACAAGGCAACAACCTCATCCGCCTTTTCAACTCCACCGACTGGATGCCGGATATAGACCGAATGGAACTCATAGTTGCAAGTTGATAGCTTCGCAGTTGACAAGTTGGCGAGTTGATAGCTTCGCAGTTGACAAGTTGATGAGTTGGAGCAGCCGAGGGCCGCACTTACTGCTTACCGAAGCCGCGAAGCGGCCACTGAGAACACAGAATAGACCGAGAACACAGATTTGTTTGGGCTGCGCGACGTGACTATAGGGGGATGGATGAGGCCCATCCAACACAAAAGCCCGGGGGATGCCTCGGGCTTTTGTCTATGCTGAAATCTGCGGATTTAGAATCCGCTATGCCAGTTCTTATTTCTCTCGCAAAATTTTGTAGATGCAGAATGAGCGGGCAGGAATGGTTACGCCGAACTCTACATTCTTACCTACAGACAGTGTCTTGGTTGTAGTTTCGGGCTTCACTCGCTCGGGTGCATCAGGTGTGTTATCAGCATCGTAGTCACTTAGGTCGAGCGTGATAACCGTAGCTTTCGGACTTATGCTCTTTACTCCCTTGATGTCTATAGTTGCTTCCTGGGCCAGATGAGTGGTGTTTACTGCTTTGATAATGATCTCATTGGTGTTTTTGTCCATCACTGAAGAAACGAAGAGTCCGTCCTCACCGCTTGGAACGGGGTTCACTGAAGCCTTTCCGCCATTGATGCTGAGGGTTGTCGGTAGGACATTTGTGCCTTTGTTCTGAGCGTAGAGAGCCTGAACATGGTAGGCTGTTGTGCGTGCAGAGCGGAGATTGTCAAACCAGATTGCGTCGGGGCGCCACTGCCATCCCTCAACATGAGCAAAGAGGGGGGCGTATGTGGCCATGTGAACGAGGTCTGCATTGCGCTCGATATTTATCATGAAGGCAGCTTCATAGAGGCTTGCACCGGAGTGGTTCCATTTCTTGCCGCTGTCATGGCATGCATATTCTCCGGCGAAGACACGCGGTCCCTTCTTGGTATAAAATTTGCGGTCATCATAGCGATTCATTTGTTTTTTATACCAGTCTATATTGCGATAGAAATGCTCGTCAACCAAGTCTGCCTTCAGTTCGGTCATTGCCTTCCAGCCGTTGTAGAAATGATTGTCTTCTGCGTTAGGGCCGCTCGTGCCGATGATTTTGATTTCGGGGTGAGCCTTGCGCACCTCAGGGGCGATGATAGCCAGACGATCGAAGTAGGGAGCTTCCCACTGCTCGTTGCCAATGCCGAGGAACTTGAGGTTAAAAGGAGCTGGATGCCCCATCTCAGCACGCAGTTTTGCCCATTTGTTCGTGGCGGGATCTCCGTTGGCGAAGTCAATCAGGTCAATGCAGTCGTCGATGAACTGCTGCAGGCCCTCCTTTGTGCAAGGAGCATGAGCAGCGTCGGTGTCATTCTGGAACTGGCAGGCCATACCCACATTCAACACGGGCAACGGTTCGGAGCCAATCTCCTCAGAGAGCTGGAAATACTCGAAGAAACCGAGGCCATAGCTCTGAAAATAATTGGGGAAGTAGCGGTCAGTGAAAGTATAATGCCAGCGATTCTCGTTGAGCGGACGGTTCTCCACCGGTCCCACAGTATTTTTCCACTGGTAGCGGGTAGCCAAATCAGCACCTTCCACAATGCATCCACCGGGGAAGCGGAATACGCCGGGGCGCAGGTCCTCGAGCGCCTGTGCCAGATCCTGGCGCATGCCATTCTCATGTCCCTTGTATGTCTTTACGGGGAAGAGGCTGATATGTTCGAGATCTGTGGTAACCTTCTTGTCTCCCCAGACACGCAGATGAGCCTTTTCAAAAGTCTTCTTTGACTTGATTATCACGGAGTATTTCTTCCACTCGCTGCCGCTGATGTCTAATCCGGCATTAGCGAATTTCTGGGTCTCTCCCATTGAAGCGTTGTCAACCAAATCTATCCACAGCTTAGCCTTGCCGCCATCGGGGACACGAGCCCACACAGAGAAGCGGTAATCCTCGCCTGCCTTCACCCCGATGCCGAAGAATCCCTGATTCTCAATCATCGTATGCTTGTGTGCATGGCCCGACGGAGCAAGACGCACATAATGGGGATTGCGCTCAAACGGGCCATCATCCTTCAGAGAAACCTTTCCGGAAATCTCCCATCCGGCATAAGGATTAGGAAACTCAAACGAACGATTCATCACCAGCTCTGCATAGAGACCGCCGTCTGCTGCATAGTTGATGTCTTCAAAGAAGATTCCGTACATTGTGGGCTGAATTTCAGCTCCTGCTTTTTTGGCATTGACAGTAATCCGGTTGTTAGCATTATCCGTTATTGTCACCGCAGTGTTAGCTGCCAACGGAGCAGCTGAGAGCATGATGGATAGGCATGCGAACAGATGTTTCTTGGTCATTTTTCGTTGATGTTTAATTAATATAAGACATTTAATTGCGCCACAAAAGTATAAAAAATAGTTATAATAAGCACGTTTTTACTATATTTATTGTAATTTTGCGGCCTCAAAACAAAAAAACTCTCATCTATGGGCGGCTTTTTCGGGACTATTTCCACGCGACCCTGTGCCACAGACCTTTTTTATGGCACTGACTACAACTCTCACCTCGGCACGCGACGCGGCGGTTTGGCCACCTTAAGCGCCGAAAAAGGATTCTTCCGAATCATCCATAATCTCGAAAATGCTTATTTCCGCACACGTTTTGAAGAGCAGCTCGGGAAATTCGAGGGCAACTCCGGCATCGGAGTCATCTCTGACACAGACCCTCAGCCTATCCTGATGCGCTCCCATCTGGGCCGAATGGCCATTGTCACCGTTGCCAGAATAAACAATATCGAGGAGATAGCCAACGAACTGCTTGCGGAAGGAGGACATTTCTCTGAGATGTCGTCGGGAAAGACCAACCCCACAGAACTCGTAGCCCATCTCATCTCCCGCGGCAAGGATTGGGTCAGCGGCATAGAGAATGTATTTAATAAGGTGGACGGCTCATGCTCTATGCTGATTCTTACTGACGACGGCCTCATCGCGGCCCGCGACAGACTCGGCCGCACCCCGATAATCATAGGCCGCAAGGACGGCGCTTGGGCCGCTTCCAGCGAGAGCACAGCATTTCCCAATCTCGGCTACGAAGTAGAACATTTTGTGGGCCCCGGAGAGATTGTCTGCCTCAGCCCAGACGGCATGACGCAGATGCGCCCGCCAGAAAAGCAGATGCAAGTATGCTCCTTCCTCTGGGTTTATTATGGCTTCCCCACATCCACATACGAGGGCCGCAACGTAGAGGACATGCGTCACCAATGCGGCGTAGAGATGGCCCATGCCGACGATGTAGAAGTTGACAGTGTGAGCGGCATCCCCGACAGCGGAGTGGGCATGGCCACGGGCTATGCCGAAGGGCTCGGCGTTCCGTTCCGTCGCGCCATATCCAAATACACCCCTACCTGGCCCCGCAGTTTCATGCCTTCCAACCAGGAAACGCGTAATCTGGTTGCAAAGATGAAACTCATCCCCAATCGTGACATGCTCAATGGCAAACGCTGCCTCTTCTGCGATGACTCCATAGTCCGCGGCACCCAGTTGCGCGATAATATCCGCGACCTCTTTGACCTCGGAGCGCGTGAGATCCACATGCGAATAGCCTGTCCGCCACTTATCTACGGCTGTCCATTCCTTAATTTCTCGGCTTCCAAGAGCGATCTGGAACTGATCACCCGCAGAGTAATTGCCGACTTCGAGGGCGACCCGAACAAGAATCTGGAGGAATATGCCCGCACAGACTCACCCAAATATCAGGCTATGGTCAAGGAGATAGGCAGGATTCTCGGCCTCACCTCCCTGAAATTCAATACTCTTGAAATCCTCATCCGCTCCATCGGCTTGCCAAAAGAAAAAGTCTGCACTTACTGCTTCGACGGGTGCAAAGGAAAGGTGAGTTCTTGAGCGGCCTCACCCCCAACCCCTCTCCCGTGGGCGAGGGGAGTGGATAGCGGCCGTGGGGTTAAGAAGTTTAAGGGGAGCGGCCGGCGGCCGCTCCAACTCGTCAATTTGTATACTCGTCAACTGCGAAGCTATCAACTCGTCAAATAGTTTCAACTCAAAAACTCATAAACTTACATCAGCCACTAGCGGCAGATGGTCGCTGACACCGCCTTTATATCTTGGTCCGGCGTACGTGCGGCGCGGCCGTCCTTCCCCACTCTTCTTGTCTCGCTCTATAAGCCAGGACAATGCCAACACATGTGCTTCGCCTCTCAAAGTCTCCGAAACAAGAATGTGGTCGATATTCTCCCAAATTCCCTGATAACAATAAGTGGCCCGATTGCCCTTCGGTTTCAGGCGTTTCAGCGGGCTTTGTCTTATTATCTGCTCTTTCTCTCTAGAATTGAAGTCTCCCATAACGATGACGGCCTGTCTGCTGCTTTTCCGCACGCTGTCAACCTTATGCCACAGTGTCTTGGCAGCCAGTTGGCGATGTCTCTTGGCGTCAGCGCCGCCCCTTTTCGACGGCAGATGAACAACGAAGATATGCAAGGTATCAGCTATGGCTCTTGCAAACCCCTTAGCATACAGGATATCGCGTGTTGGGCTAAGTTTCAACTCTTCCGAGGGTATTCTTACAGAGCTGTAATTGCAAAGTCTGAACTGGCTCGGCAGCCACATCAGCGCCACGTCTATCCCGCGGTGGTCGCGGCTGTTGGTCATGACATATTCATATTTCAGTGATTTAATCATTCCCCGGTTGCAAAGGTCGTGAAGACATTGTCTGTTCTCCACCTCACACAGCCCAATAATATCCGGCAGTTGGTCATCGGCCATGCTTGCAATCACCTTGCCCATATCAGTCAGTTTCTTCCAATAGCGCTTCTTGCTCCAATGCCGTTGTGCGTCGGGCAGAAATTCCTCGTCCTCCTTTTCTTTGTCATCTTCGCAGTCAAAAAGGTTCTCCACATTCCACTCCATGACTCTCAGTCTGTGGGCAGCCTTCTTTGAAGAAGAGGTCTTATTTATTGTAGAAGACTTCTTCGGGCCCGCATTTTGAGCCTCAACGGCTACTGTTAAAGCCAGAAGAGAGAGTGCTACAGCTATCTTTCTCATAATCATAATTCCTATATAATCGCAGTCTCCTCTCATCAGATTTCTTATAATCACAGCCTCTTATATTATTAATGTATTCTCTAAACACAATTGTGCTTCTTATAATAAGACCTTAGACAACCTTTGTCATTAGCGCCTTCTGCTTCGGTCAGACTTGCATCTGCCCTTGCACAAGTCGATGACTGCGCTGGAAACACTCAGTTTCTGCCTTGCCTTGACCTCTTAAACTTCTTAAACCCTTGAACTCCTTGAACTCTTGAACTGCGGCTTCGCCGCCACTCTTCGTCTGTGCGGGAGGTTATTTCACACAGCGCACTGTAAGGAACTGGTCAGATATAGCAAGACGAAAATCGCCGGGCTCCAAAACCCAATGGTCGTTGAGATCCACAAATGAGAGGTTGTTGGCCGGCAGCTGGAAGGTTACCGTCCGAGTCTCTCCCGCTTTGAGAGCGACCTTGTCGAAGGCGCGAAGTCGTCGGCTGTCGGGCGTCAGTGACGCGACGAGGTCACTGCTATAGAGCAGGACACACTCTTTCGTAGGCCGTGAGCCCCTGTTGGTGACATCTACGCTTACTGACAGCACATCCCCCTCTCTGAATGTGCTCTTGTCAACTCTCATATTGCTGTAGGTGACAGTTGTATAATGCATGCCGAAGCCAAAAGGCCATTGCACATCCATCACGGCGTCGTAATTATAGTTTCCGGCCATCTGCCCAGTCTGTTCGCAGGGTTTGAAGTCGTATGTCACCAGAGCCCCGTGGTATTTCGGATAGGTGAATGGCATGCGGCCCGTAAAGTCGTTGTCTCCGGCCAAGAGTCTTGCCAAAGCTATTGCACCATAGTTTCCGGGCAGGAAGGTATGCACTATGGCCCGGCAAAGTGGTTCGATATCTCTGATGATACGTGGGCGCCCCTCGGTAAGGATGAGCACGATGGGTTTGCCCGCCTGTGACAACATGCGCACCATCATCTTCTGGTTATCACTTAAATTCAGGTCATTGATATTGCCTGGAGTCTCGCAGTAGCTGTTTTCCCCAACGCAGGCGATGACCACGTCAGCCGCCTTGGCGGCATCTGACAGCGCATCCCAGTCGTCAGCCTGATGGTCAAGATTAAAGTTCCTTCTGTCCCACTCCACACCTTTCAAATACAGGACATTAGCCTCGCCGAAGCGTTCCTTCAACGCCTTCTGGAAAGTGGGATAATCACCCATTTGCTTGCCCAGTTCGTTGGTGCGGTCACCCTGCCATGTGTAAGTCCATCCGCCATTCATGCCGCGAAGATTATCGGCGTTAGGCCCACAGACCAGGATGTGTGTGCCCTCATTCAGCGGCAACAGACTCTGTCCCCCGGCTTCGGCGGGCGTGTTTTTCAGAAGAACCATACATTCCTCCGTCATCTGCTTTGCCTCACTGACAAAACCCTCGCCGGCAAAATCAGGAAATTCGCGGGCCAGAGTCTTCACATCCTTGTCCCAGGTCTTCTTATCCAAAAGTCCGAGGCGGATCTTCAGCCGGAGAACGCGACGCACGGCATCATCTATGCGGGTCATGGGGACACGCCCCTCGTTGACCAGTTCGCGCAGTAGGTCGCAGAACTCCACCTCGTACGGAACCATGGACATGTCTATGCCAGCATTGATAGCCATGCAGATGGCATCTTTCTTTGTGGCCGCAACGTGGTCGCGGGTGCATATATTGTTTATGTCAGCCCAGTCGGTCACAATCATTCCGTCCCATTGTAGCTCTTCCTTGAGCCAACGGGTCAGATATTTGGAGTTAGCGTGGAATGGGACGCCGTTGTTGACTCCCGAATTGACCATCAGCGACAGGGCTCCGGCCTGAATGGCGGCGCGGAAAGGCTGGAAGAATTTCTCACGCATGTCGCGCTCCGTGACGCTGCTCGGGGTGCGGTCCTTGCCGCTTACAGGCACTCCGTAGGCCATGAAATGCTTCAGGCAGGCAGCAACTCGGTCGGGCGCGATGTGGTTGGGGTTGTCCCCCTGATAGCCCCTTACGGCCTGCTGCGCCATCTCGCAGCTCAGATATACATCCTCTCCGTAGCTCTCCCACATGCGGCTCCAAAGCGGTTGGCGCCCGAGATCCATCACCGGGGAATAAACCCACGGGATGAGACATGCTCGGCTCTCGTAGGCGGCAATCTGACTTACTCTGTAAGGTATGTTCCGATTAAACGAGGCAGCCTGCCCCACTTCCTGAGGGAACAGGGTAGCCCCCCACGTATATGAGGCGCCGTGAATCTGATCTACGCCGTAAATCTGCGGCACTGCAGAGCAAGTCTCCATAGACAGCTGGTTAAGGCGCCGAATGAGTGTGCTCCACACTTCGGGCTTCTGCGCCACCCCCTTGGGGACATTCAGTATGCTGCCTACCTTGTATTTGGCAAACACCTTATGCAGAGCTTCTTCATTCAATCGGAAATCACGGCTGTCGTTGTCGGTGATAACGTCAATGGTCAGTTCGCACATCTGCCCGATTTTCTCGTCCAGCGAGAGCCGTTGCAGCGTCTGTTCCACTTGCTTCTCCACCTGCTCATCTCTGCTGATAGCTGGTTTCTGTGCGGAAGCCGCCAGAGATATGGCAGCACATACGTAGGTAATAATAGCTTTTTTCATAAGAACGTGAGGTGATGAGGTTTTCGCCACAAAGTTAATCTGTTTTTCTTAATTCGCTGAAGAAAATCAATTTTTTCTTCAATATTAGTTAATAATCAGCATTTAAGCATCTGAATTCAGAATAAATAACTTACCTTTGCAAACGTGAAAATTTCCACAAGGAGAAATATTGCTTCATGGGTGCTGTTGGCAGTGTTTATGCCAATGCTTCTGCTCTCGTCGCTTCACACACACAAGTCTTCTGCGACGCGGACAGAGCTGTGTTCTGACTTATGTCAGCACCAATGCCACGGCCATCTGATGCCGCTGAGCAGCCCAATACATCAATGTCTGCTGTGTCAGTTTCTGACCCTCTCTTTCTATGCAGGGGCCACAGTGGCACTGAGCTATTTTCTCCCAAAACTCATTGCTCCACAAGCGAGCTACCGCCGTAATGTCATTCATATATGCTGCGGCGCGATTGCTTTGAGGGCTCCCCCAGCTGCTGTTTGAAAGACCTATTTGAGAGAGCGGCCAGGTCACGGGACCTGTGCCTGCATTCTTTATTTATTCAGAAAGTATTTTCAAACAGACATTCAGCATGTTTTTACCAATTCTGTCTGCCGCGCTTGCGGTATGCGCAGGTGGTGATGTCAATGTGGTGCCAACTGATACAGCCGTAGTGCTCAAAGAGATATCAGTGAGCGCACAGAGGCAGCGCGACACCCAGATGCGCACGTCGCAGTCGGCTATTCAGGTCAACCGCGATTTTCTCGAGCAGAATTTTGCGGGTTCGCTCATGCAGACATTAGAGGGGCTTACGGGGGTCAAGGCCATGTCAGTAGGTTCAGGGCAGTCGAAGCCTATCATCCGCGGCCTCGGATTCAACAGGATGGTTGTGTCTGAAGACGGGGTCAAACACGAAGGGCAGCAGTGGGGTGATGACCACGGGCTGGAGATAGACCAGTTTGCCATAGACCGCGCCGAAGTAATCAAGGGCCCGGCCGCTCTGCTCTATGGCTCAGACGCCATCGGCGGTGTGCTCAATCTATATACCAACCACCTGCCAACAGAATCGCTGAGCGGCGCTGTGCAGATATTCGGGCGTTCGAACAACGGGCAGTTGGGTCTTTCCGGTAAGATTGGCGGCCGCTTCGGTAGATGGTTCTTCCGTGCCAACGCCACTCTGATTGACTACGCCGACTACCGCGTTCCTACAGACAGCATTCAGTATTATAGCTATTGGATTCGGCTCAAGGACAGGCGGCTGCGCAACAGCGCCGGATGCGAGCGCGACGGGAGCGTCATGCTTGGCTATGCCGGGTATAACTTCCACACTGATTTGCGTATCTCGGACAGCTACTCCAAGAGCGGCTTCTTCGCCAACGCCCACGGCCTGGAGGTGCGACTCTCGGATATCGACTACGACCGCTCGCGGCGCGACATCGACCTGCCCTACCAGTGGGTTAACCACTTCAAGGTGATGAGTCACACATCGTGGCGCAAGAGCAACATTAACGTGGAACTCAATCTGGCCTATCAGAACAACCGCCGCGAAGAGCTCTCAGAGCCCCTCAGCCACGGCTATATGCCCACCCCCGGAGATTCTCTCGAGCGACAGTTCGAGAAGCAGACATGGACGGCGCTGCTTGCCATGCGCTACAATGTCGGAAACCACGAACTGCGCACGGGCATCAGTGGCGAATATCAGCACAATCGGTGCGGCGGATGGGGCTTCATCATCCCCGATTTCGAGACCGCCACCGCCGGAGCTTACCTGATGGACCGCTTTACGATACGCGAGAACCTGATTGTGAATGCCGGCATCCGATATGACTATGCGCGGACACACATCCACGACTATCAGGACTGGTTCAAGACCCCCGTGGGCTCTGACTCCGTATTCCAGACCCGCTCGTCGGACATCTCCCGGTCCTTCCACAGCATCACATGGTCTGCTGGCATAAATTACGCATCCGGCAATTGGACGATGAAAGCCAATGTGGGCAAGAGTTTCCGCATGCCCATCCCCAAGGAGCTGGGCGCCAACGGCATCAACTACCATATCTTCCGCTATGAGCGCGGCAACCAGCAGCTTGACCCCGAAGAGTCATATCAGATTGATGCTTCGGCCAGCTTCGATTACGGGGGGTTACACATGCAGATAGACCCCTATCTGAATTACTTTCCGAACTATATCTATCTCAGTCCTACGGCCCAATATGTCGAAGGCTTACAATTGTATCATTATACCCAGGCGCAGGTGCTGCGCTTCGGTCTTGAGGCTCAGGCGCAATACGATATCAACCGCCGATGGCAGGTGGAACTGCAGGGCGAATACCTGTGGGCGCGGCAGCAGTCGGGCGAGAAGAAAGGCTATACCCTGCCCTTTTCGCCCCCATGGAGCATCGACTCTGCTGTGAAATACCGGCTCGGACGTGACAACAGCGGATTCATCCGACTCTCTGCCCACATAGTTGGCCGGCAGGATGAGATTGTTCCTCCCGAGCATGTCACTGACGGGTATTGGACTCTGAACCTTGCTGCAGGAAAGCATTTCGATCTCGGCAAGACGAGGCTTAAGATGGCTCTCCACGTCGATAATATCCTTAACAAACGCTATTACGACCACACAAGCTATTACCGCCTCATTGACGTTCCGGAACCCGGATGTAACCTCTCTGCCCTGGTTGGACTTGAATTCTGAATTCTTCGGAATACAGGCAACCAGGATTATCCTTTTCTCTAAATCTCAACAGATTATTAATCTTATTAAAGTAGAATAAAAACAATGAAAAATATATTCAAATCGAGCCTGCTCATGGCTCTCGCCGCTGTGTTATTGACTAATCTTACAGCATGCAACAAAGATGACGGCGAAGAGAAGCCCAACGCCCCGACTATTACCCTTACGGAGGTCGGACATGACAACAGCCGCACCGCCCACCCCGGCCACGACCTGCATCTCGAAGCCTCTCTGCTGGCCGAAGGGATTATAAATTCGATAAACATCGCTGTCAGTCAGTCGGGGGCCACAGAGAAGATTTTGGACGTCTCATATACCGAAGGGAAGTATATCGGGGTGCGCAACACCGAATTCCATGAGCATATCGACATACCTGACTCCATCCCGTTTGGGGTATATAACCTGTTCTTCACCGTCACCGACAGAAGCGGCCAGCAGACTGTGGCCGAAAGCCAGCTCAACATCATCGAGGATGATGGCGACGAAGAGCATGAGCATGAACATTCTGACGAATAATATTTACCGGAAATGGGGAATATAGGTTCGCCCTGTATTCCTCATATAAATAACAAAACCAAAATGATAAGAAAAAGTATTTATTCCCTGCTGCTTGTCTGCACTTTTGCTGCCTGCTCATCCGACGAGGAGACACTGAAGGATATGACCTATCCGGAAATCTCACTGGAGGGCTACACATATCTTCCCTCTGATTGTGATGTCTATATGCGAGGTGATACAATCCCCGTGCGCTATCTGCTCACAGACAACGTAGAACTGGGCTCATACAACATCGAAATACATCACAATTTCACTCATCACACTCACAGCACATCGTCTGTGGAATGCCCTCTGGAAGCCATAAAGAAAGCGGAGAACCCCTGGGTATATAACTACGACAGCCAGATTCCAGCTGGAATGAGTTCTTATAATCTGAGCTTCAACATCCCCATCCCTTCAAACATCGACCCGGGCGATTACCACTTCATGCTGCGACTCACAGACAAAGCCGGTTGGACTCAGCTACACGCCGTGGCTATAAAGGTGATTTAGTTGACGAGTTGAGTTTTGCCGGACCGTCCTCAAAAAGGACGGGAACGGCCGCGGGTGTCTTTTCTCCGGTCGGCCCGCTTAGAGGCCGGCCGATTCTTCATTGAGGCTTCACCTCGAGTTTTGCCGGACCGTCCTCAAAAGGACGGGAACGGCCGCGGGTGTCTTTTCTCCGGTCGGCCCGCTTAGAGGCCGGCCGATTCTTCATTTCCAAAAGTTCTTCATTTTCCCCAAACCCTATAGGGATAGAGGCGGAGATGAGAGTTATAATAACGGCGGTCGCCGGTCACCTCATGCTCCACAAACGGGGGAAGCACGACAGCTTCGTCAGCGCTTTTGAGTTCCACCTCCGCCATCACCAGACCTTCGTTTTCGCCGAAGAATTCATCTACCTCAAAGATGTGTCCGTCAGGCATTGGCACGAGCCACCGCTCCTTTTCTATGATGCCAGGTTCGGCGATTTTCAGCAAATCGAGAGCGTCTGAATAAGGGATTTCCGTCTCGAACTCATAGCGTGAGAGGCCTCCGTCTGCCGATGGCCCCTTGATAGTGATATAAGCCTTCTCTCCCCGAGTTCTGACGCGCACTGTGCGGCCATTTCCGCTGGCAATATAAGCCTGACGGATGCGGCTGTGGCTGGTGGCTGCGGCCTTGTAAGTGTCGTCCTTGACAACGAACTTACGCTCTATCTCTTGTGCCATATAATAATCAGGCCTACCAGACGAGATAGATGATTAAGCTGATAAGAAAAAGAAGCAATAGAGAGCCTATAATCCAGTTGATTACTTTCTTAGCCTGCTTTTCTTCACGTTCTGCGCGTTTGGCAGCGCGCATTTCCTTTTTCTGTTTGCTCATTATAATATTATTGTTTATAATATTGTGCGTAGTTTATTCCACTGTTACTGCCCTCACAAAGACGCTCACTCCTCAGCGCCGAACTCCATGAGATAGGCCTTGATGAAGGCATCGATATCGCCGTCCATCACGCCCGACACATCGCTGGTCTGATAGTTGGTGCGATGGTCCTTCACGCGACGGTCATCGAACACATACGAGCGGATCTGGCTGCCCCACTCTATCTTCTTTTTCCCCGCCTCAATCTTGGCCTGAGCCTCGAGACGCTTGCGCATCGCACGGTCGTAGAGCTGGGATTTGAGCAGAAGCATAGCCTTCTCTTTATTCTTAGGCTGGTCGCGTGTTTCGGTGTTTTCGATAAGGATTTCCTCCTCCTCGCCGGTGTCCGGGTCTTTATATTGGTAGCGAAGGCGCACTCCGGACTCCACCTTGTTCACGTTCTGACCGCCAGCGCCGCTGCTGCGGAAAGTGTCCCATGAGAGGCGGGCGGGGTCAACATAAACCTCTATGGTGTCATCGACCAGAGGTGTGACGAATACAGAGGCGAATGACGTCATGCGCTTGCCCTGGGCGTTGTAGGGTGAAACGCGCACGAGGCGGTGGACACCGCTCTCGCTCTTCAGATAGCCATAGGCGTAGTCGCCTTCAATCTTCATCGTCACGGTCTTTATCCCGGCGTCGTCGCCATCCTGCAGGTCGGATATTGTCAGCCGGTAGCCACCCCGCTCTGCCCAGCGCATATACATTCGCATGAGCATCTGTGCCCAGTCTTGGGCTTCGGTGCCACCAGCCCCGGAGTTTATCTTAAGCACCGCGTCCATCGGGTCCTCCTCCTGCTGAAGCATATTCTTCAGTTCGAGGTCCTCGATGGCAGCAATGGAGCGCTTATATAGGTCATCCACCTCTTCTTCGGTGACGAGTTCTTCACGGTAGAATTCGAAGGCGGTGGAGAGCTCGTCCGAGAGAGTCTTCACCTCGGCATATCCCTTAATCCATTTTTCCAGCGTCTTCACTTTCTTCATTTGCGCCTCTGCCGCCTTCGGGTCGTCCCAAAAGCCGGGAGCCTGCGTGCGCAACTGCTCCTCCTCCCATTCCACTTGTTTGGCATCTATGGAGAGGTATTTATTGAGCGCTTCCACGCGCTCCTTGACATCTTTTAGTTGTTCGGCTGTAATCACTACGGTTAAAATCTGTTTACTTGTTTTTATTTTTTAAATTCCAATCTGAAACCCTCAATCCTCGGCATACATGGCATCAATCTCCTTTCGGTAGTTCTCTGCTATTACGGGCCTCTTGATTTTGAGAGTATTTGTCAGTTCGCCTTTGGCCATGCTGAAAGGCTCGGGCAGGAGGGTTATGCGCTTTACCTGCTCATAATGGGCAAATTCCTGCTGCAGCGTCTCTATGCGGCTCATCACCATCCTCACCACCTGCTCATTTCTGCACAGTTCGGTGCGGTCGGCGAAGGTGATGTCATGCTTTCGGGCCCACTCCTCAAGCAGAGGGTAATTGGGGATTATGAGTGCGCTCACAAACTTATGCTGATCGGCGATTATGGTGATTTCGTCAATATATCTGTCCACCACGAACTTTGACTCAAGAGCCTGCGGAGAAATATACTTGCCGTTGCTGGTCTTGAAGAGGTCTTTGATGCGGTCTGTGAGGAACAGCTCTCCATTCTTCATATAGCCGCAGTCGCCGGTGTGAAACCATCCATCCTGATCTATGGCCTGAGCAGTCAGTTGGGGCTGACGGTAATACCCCTTGGTTATGGTGTCTCCCTTGAGCAGGATTTCGTTGTTCTCGCCAATCTTCAGAGTCACAGACTTCAACACGCGCCCCACAGACCCCACGGTCTTGTTGTAACCAGTCCAGTCGCAGGACACAGTGGCCAGAGACTCCGTCAGCCCGTAGCCGGCCACCATGTTTATTCCTGTGGAATGCACAAACGCCTCCACCTCCGGGGCGATGGCCGCGCCCGCCGTGGGGAAGAAATTGGCATTCTCCAGTCCGAGCGTCTTCTTCAGCAGAGCGATTACGGTATTCTCGTAGAATTTGTATTTCAGACGAATTGGCAGAGGGGGAACCAGCCCCCGCATCTTATACTCCACATTATATTTCCGCCCAACGGCTATGGCATCTTCCATCAGACGGCGCTGCACAGGGCTCGACGAGGCAATCTTATCCTGCACACCGGAATATACCTTTTCCCAGAACCGGGGCACTGCGGCCATGCATGTGGGATGCACTTCGCGCAGGGAGCGCTGCACATCCTGCGGACGCAGATTCACCGCCAGTGTGCATCCGTGGCTGATACACAGATATGTCCATCCGCGCTCAAACACATGTGTGAAAGGCAGGAAATTCATGATGATGTCCTTGTCCGACAGGGTCGTAAGCACATCGTGGGCCGGGAAGGCCGCATGATACATCCTGTAGGTGAGCAACACACCTTTCGACTGCCCTGTAGTCCCGGACGTATAGAGGATATTGCATAGCTCATCATCGTCCAGTCCCTCCTGGCGCTTCGTTATCTCCCCGGCAAATTTATTTCCCTGGCCCGAGGCGAGGAATTCATCGAAATATACAGATATGTTGTCGCGCCCGTCCTTAACCACTTCCCGGCTGAAGATGATGATTCTCTCCACCGTGGGGCACATGCGCATCACGCTGAACATAGTGTCATACTGATACTGCTCTCCTACGAAGATAATACGCACACCTGCATCATTGGTCATAAACTGCACCTGAGCAGCGCTGCTGGTGGCATAATAGGGGATTGTCACAGCGCGTATGCCATAGGCCCCGAAGTCGGTGATAAGACATTCGGGCATATTCTGCGAGAACACAGCCAGCTTTTCCTGAATCCCTATGCCGCAGGCCAACAGCGCGTTGGAGACTAATGTCACGCGTTCAGAGAATTCACGCCAAGAGATTGTATTCCAGGGCTGCCCCGGCTCTGCGGGATACATCATAGCGGTTCGCTCGCCATAAACTTTGGCCTGTTCATGCACAATTCGTGTGAGAGGAGAATTATTTAGCATGATGTTCCTTTATTGATTGACGGGGCAAAATTAATCTTTTTCAACGAAAACACCCAATAATTGCCTACTTTATTTTTTTCAACCCGCAAAAAGACATATATTTGCACCCATAATTGAAAGACATCTGATTTATAACATCCGACCCTACTGGAATGAAAGAAGCTGTTGAACTTTTGAAAAAACTGGTGGCTATCCCCCGTCAGAGCCGCGAGGAGACGGCCGCGGCTGATTTCCTCATGTCGTTTCTTGACGGCAAGGGGCTCCGCCCGCAGCGCGAAGCCAACAACCTGTGGTGCGTAGCCGATGGCTATGACCCCTTGCGGCCGACTCTGCTGCTTAACGCCCATATTGACACCGTCCGACCTGTTGCCGGGTGGACCCGCGACCCCTATCTTCCCGAACTGACCCCCGAAGGCAAACTCTTCGGAATCGGGACTAACGACGACGGAGCCTCGCTGGTTTCTCTGATTCAGACCTTTCGCATCCTTTCCCGACGCCCACAATCATATAATCTCGTCTTTCTGGCCTCCGCTGAGGAAGAGGTGAGCGGAGCCAACGGAGCAGAGCGCGCACTGCCTCTGCTGCCCCACATAGACGTGGCTCTGGTAGGCGAACCCACGGGGATGGAACCAGCAGTGGCTGAGAAGGGACTTATGGTCTTGGATGCCGTGGTCCGCGGCCGCGCCGGACATGCAGCCCGCGAAGAGGGTCTGAACGCCATCTACGGCGCACTGCCTGCAATAGAGTGGTTTCGCACATTCCGCTTCCCCAAGGTGTCGCCTCTGCTCGGGGCGGTGAAGACATCCGTGACCATTGTCAACGCTGGCACACAGCATAATGTTGTGCCTGACCAATGCAGATTTACCATAGATGTCCGGACCAACGAACTATATTCCAACCGCGAAGTATTCGAATTTATTTCCGACTCCGTACGCCCCATCGTGGCTGCCACAGGTTGCACACTTGAGATTAAAGAACGCTCTTTCCGTCTCAACTCAAGCCGGATTGACACCAGCCACCCTCTGGTGCAGCGGGCAATAGCATTAGGCAAGAAACCCTTCGGCAGTCCCACCCTGAGCGACCAGGCTCTGATGCCTTTCCTTTCGATGAAGATGGGCCCCGGTCAGTCATCGCGCAGCCACACAGCCGACGAATTTATCTGCATTGAGGAAATCCGTAATGCCATAGATTCTTACGTCCACCTCCTCGACGGACTAAATATCTGCTCGAGCAACTTGATCAGATAGATTCTTGGACTCAAAGGAATCATAGGACTCATAGGACTGCATCCCCCCTCGCGCCCAAACAACTCTGTGTTCACGGGCTACTCTGTGTTCTCAGTGGCCGCCCCGCGGCTTCGGTAAGCAGTAAGCGCCGCCTCGCAGCTCCATCGCGGAGCGCTGAGGCTGGCCCGTTGGAGCCAGTGGCTCAGAAGACATAGTGGCCTTAGAGGCCCTATAGACCCAGTAGCCCTATAGACCCAGCGCGCCAACCCAAACTCTTAAACTTCTTTAACTCTTAAACTCCTTTAACTCTTAAACTCCTTGAACTCTCGAACCGTGGGCCGCTTCCCCCTCGCCCACGGGAGAGGGGGACGGGGAGTGAGGCTTTTTTTTGTTTTTTGGGGAGGCAATTCTGCATCCAATTGTGTTATAAAAAGCAGGTGTTTTTCAGGAAAGTGAAACTTTGTGGAATCAGCAGGTAATTTAAGCCTAAAAATGTAGTTTTTTAGCATCGATTTTTTTCGACTTGTACAATACTTGTGCAATACTTGTGCAATACTTGTGCAATACTTGTACAATACTTGTATTCTTAAAAAAAGTGGTTTCAGAATTTGGAGCCACTTTATTTTTTTGTATAACTTTGTCTCCGAGAACATCTAAGCGCTTGTGATATTCTTTATTCATTAATTTAAAAAGAAAACATTATGCT
Organism: Bacteroidaceae bacterium; assembly: GCA_024699495.1. Taxonomy (GTDB): domain Bacteria; phylum Bacteroidota; class Bacteroidia; order Bacteroidales; family Bacteroidaceae; genus Physcousia. The sequence continues at coordinate 21,438 of JAILPK010000077.1, forward strand.
ACAAATGTATTCAGAATTATGCTATAAGGCAGCCTCCTATCCAACGATGAAGAGGTTAGAGGCATTCAGCAGCCAGTTGACCAAAACGATTTTGAAAAGAATATGTAACCTGACCACCTAAATATTCAATATGGAATCCAAATGAAACAGACATATTCAAACTTGATAAATTCTTTACAGCCATGTTGTCCTTGTCCTCGCAAATGATGATGTTGAAGCGTGCCTTCCGCCTCACGTTCAGTTTAGGCTCGAAATCTAAGTCGATAGCCTTCTCACTATATTTCTACCTTCTCGATGCCGTTAACTGCGGCATCGGGGAGGCCGTTGACGGCGGCGTCAAACTAAATGTCAGCACCACTGAATTAGCTGGGAGGATGTGTGAACATACTAGAAATATTCATAGTTCTATGAGGTTATTAGAGCAAAAAGGCCTGATAAAATTCAAAGACAAAAGAATTAATAATACCCATTATTTTGAGATAGAATTTCTTCTTATAAATGAATCACATTTAGGAACTATGCCAGATAACCCGCCAGATAACCCGCCAGATGGAAAAGAAAGAAAAAGAAAAGAAGAAGAGTTTCCCCCTCAGACTCCCCTTTTAGAAGAAAGAAAAGATAAAAAGAAAGAAAAGCCTGAAAAAATAGAGAGAGAAAAATATGCGCGTGCGCGAGGCTCTGAATTTGAAGGTCCGATAGTTGAAGGTCAGAGCGAAACCCCTGAAGAGCAGCCTTGCGCGCGCGCGAGCACTGCGAATTCAGACGGCGGTTACGCTGCCGAAGGTCAGCAAAGGCAGCAGGGCGCGCGCGCGAGCACTGCGGCAGAGGGCGCTGAGCTGGAGCAGATTCTCGACCGGAAGCGCAGAGCGTTTTGGGAGCAGCTTCAGCCTTATGTCGAGCGCTATGGGGCCGAGGTGGTGCAGAGCTTCTACGCCCACTGGGTGAAATACAACAGGGAGACCGGCAAGATGGATTACGAGTCTGACCCGAAGTTCGAGATAAAGATTTATCTGCATGAGTGGTATCTTAACCGTCAGATGATCAGAGGCAGATATGGCCGGGGCGGCTCTGTGGCGCAGGAAATCTCAGCGGAGAAGCAGCAGCAGCAGAGGCGTATGCGGGAGCAGGAGAGTGTGCTTAGGGTGGAGCGTGAGCGCGAAAGGCTGAGGAATCAGATGGAGAGCGTCCCGCATCTCTTCATCACGATGGTGAAGGAGGAGGGCGTTGACCTGGCTGCAGTAAATGCGGACGGAATCACCGCCATCATCCAGAAGCGTATTGATGCCCACATGCTCTCCTCCGAGGACCTTCAGACTTTCACCGACTGGCAGACACGCCGCAACAATGCGGCAGAAGCCCTCCGACGCTTAGAGGCTGGGTAAGTGAGAAAGTGACGCAACCAAATACATCAAGGTGCATTTGCAAATGCATCGAGGTGTATTCACAAATGCATCAAGGTGTATAAGCGGCCAGCGCGGCGGCTCTACTATGTAATATGGAATATGGAATATGGAATATGTGAAGCTGGCGCGAAGCGGCCGCGGAGCCGGCCGATGGAAGATGGCCGAGTTTAGAGTTTAGAGTTTAGAGTTTAGAGTAGTGAGCGGCCAGCAGGCCGCTATAGTTTAGAGTTGAAAGACTTAAACGCCAACCCTAACCAATAACCTTAACCTTAACCTTAACCTTAACCCTGCGGGCCTTGCCCGCTACTTAAACATTAACAATCATGAACATTAAAGTTGTGAACATTAACGACCTGCCACCGTTCTCCGTCCGACCGATGACGTTGGAAGAACTGGCAACTTACTATTTTCCTAATGAAAAATCTCTCAGCAAGAGAATTACGATGCTAAGAATAGAGATTATTGAAAAAGTGCCAGGCCGCACTTTAGAGGTATATTTCAAACCTCAAAATGTCTTAATAAATGTTAAAGTAAAAATTAAAGAAACTTATATTTGGATGATTATTAGGCATTTAGGCACACCCCCAAAATTTTCAATTAAAATAACCTAAGAAACTCTTGACAAACGCTTCTGCATGTTGTAACTTTGCAAACGGAAATGGCCAATTCCATGTGATCTTAACTTTATTTTTTTAACTAAATCGAAATTATTGCTATGGCTTACAAAACCAAACTTCCTGTGCAGTATGCTCCGCACATCACCACCAACATCCGAACCGGAGTGAAGAAAGTGACCGCCCACATCGTCGAGAAGGAGGAATACTCCATCGACATGCTGGCCGCCGAAATCGCCACCGCCACCACCGTCACCCGTCCTGACGTGAAGGCCGTAATCGACGCCCTGGTCGATATCTCCATGCGCCACCTCTGCGAGGGCCACCGCGTGGAACTCGGCACCCTGGGCAAGCTCTTCCCGACCCTGAAAACCACCCCCACCCAGTATCTGGAGGACGTGGCTCAGAGCATCAAGGGCATGAAAGCCCGCTTCAAGGCCGGCGACCAGCTGACCAGCGCTATGGCCCAGGCCACCTTCGTGATGGTTGCTCCAAAAAGCTCTCAGGGCGAAGCCCTCGAGACCAAGAAGGAGGCTATCTATGCCGAAATCGGGCACAAGCCCGCTCCAGAAGCCGAAAGCGAAGGCGGAGGCGAAGGGTAA
>JAILPK010000016.1 GCA_024699495.1 Bacteroidaceae bacterium
CTTGTGGCCGATAACTTTTACTATGGCCGTCCGTTCTTTTATGGATTATGGCGACTTCCCCAAGACTGTCAGGAACTGGAGTTGCGCATCCTCCCGCTACAGCCCGACGCACCCATATATCTCCCCCGTGAGGCCCGCAAAACATCTGGCGAAGAAGTGATCAACATAGAAATAACACATCTTGACTGCCCTTTGACGAAAAAGACAAATCAGTAAGCACAATCCGCTTCAACCAATCCCGGATGCCGGCACGGTAGAGGAATAGACCGCGACCCTTCTGTCTATGTCCGAGATCGTCATCGTCAGCGACTGCTACAGAAAGCAGGCACCCGGGCGTCGCCAACCCTGCGGTTGGTCATCTTTTTGAATCATCTCCCGTCTTTATTTTGCAAAACAATATAGCGATTGACCTCAAAGGTGAATCTTCAATGTCCGTTTTCGCCCGTTTTCAATTCTTGAAGACGAACGGAGCGGACTTCTTCAAAAGCCTTAAACGGTTGTGGGCAGAAGTTATATAGCTATGAGGAAATATATAGGTATGTGGAGAAAACTATAAGGGTCCTAGCACAGGTATGATAGAGAATAGTATGATAGAGCAAAAGTATGGTCAGGGCGAAAGCTTTTCAAATGCCCGCAAAGTTAGTACATATAGGGTTTAGAGGTGTGTTATACCCTGCAAAAAGAGCTATTGAGCAATTTCAACCCTCAATTTGGGCTCGGAAACGTTTAAATCGTCCAAAACACCTGTGTTTATCGGACTTGGAGAGATGTTCCATCCTGCAAATTGAGCTATAGGTCAAAAACTTGTTGACTTGTAGACTCGTTGACTCGTTGACTCTTGAACTCTTAAACTCTTGAACTCTTAAACCCGTCAGCACGGCCGCTCTACTAACCTATAGCGAAGCGAATAAGCTACTAAAACTACTAAACTAACCACGTTTTAGCATAAAAAAGCGTGGTATTAGCTCAAAAAGCTTGGTTTTTGCATTAAAAAAGCGTGTTTTTTCGGGTGTTTTTTGCACTCAAAAGGCCACACTTGCTTTTATGGATTTTTCAAACCCTTGTAAATCAAGTACTTACAAAGAAATCTAACAAACTAACATTCTAACATTCTAACATTAAGGGAGTGGTGTAGTCGCGAAGCGACGGTTAAAGGCATTCCGATGGAAGATGGAAGATGGAGCCGGAGGCTCTAGTTTAGAGTTTAGAGTTTGGAGTTTATAGTAGTTAGCGGGCAAAGCCCGCGATAGTTTAGAGTTGAAAGAGTTAAGTAGTTAAGCCGATAGCTTTCTAAGTTTATAAGTTTTTAATGAATTATCCATGTATTGGTCATGAATTGCTTGTAAACTGCTCAAAATGCTCCGTTTTTGAGCCAAAAAAGCGTGTTTTTTCGGGTGTTTTTTGCACTCAGAAGGCCACGCTTGCTTTTATGGATTTTTCAAACCCTTGTAAATCAAGCACTTACAAAGAAATCTAACAAACTAACATTCTAACATTCTAACATTAAGGGAGTGGGGGTAGTCGCGGAGCGACGGTTAAAGGCATTCCGATTGAAGATGGAAGATGTGAGGACATGCGGCCGGAGGCCGCGGTTCGAATGGTTCAAAAGGTTCGAGGGGTTCAAGGGTTTGGGCTGGCGCGATGGAGCGACGGTTAAAGGCATTCCGATGTAATATGAATATGGAATATGGAAGATGTGAAGCTGGCGCGATGAGCCGCAGAGCCTGCGGCGGTTCATGGTTAAGGGTTCATGATTAAGGGTTGGGCTGGCGCGATGGAAAGCGGAGCGGCGGTTAATGGCAAAAGGCTAATGGCTAATGGTAGGCTGCGCGAAGAAAGCTAATGGATGGCTGCGCGAAGAAAGCTAAAGGCTAATGGTAGGCTGCGCGAAGAAAGCTAATGGATGGCTGTGCGAAGAAAGCTAAAGGCTAATGGTAGGCTGCGCGAAGAAAGCTAAAGGCTAATAGCTTAAGGCTAATGGCTAAAGGTTAATGGTCGGTTGGCGCGGGGCTTGACAAGCTGGCGCGAAGAAGTCTGAGCAAAAGAATAGCCCCCTGCAAATCAAGTGAAATTATGCCTTGAGACAGGAAAAAAAAGAGATTTGCAAAGGGCTGATATAAGAATAGTGAAACCAAGTAGTTTTACTTGCAAACCATTTGCTAAGTAAACATTCCGGTTTATAATGCAAGCGACACCTGTAGCCGTTTAAACTCCCGCCAGCCGTAAGGAACGTCTGCAGGTTTGGTTTAAGCGGTCTGTTATCCCAACAGAAAATCAGAATGGGAGGTCGTCGGTGCTTTCGCTGAATACGTCTTCGCTTGGAGCGGCCGGTTGCTGGGGAGCAGGCGCAGGCGCAGCGCTTGCGGCAGCCTGAGCAGGCTGAGCTGGCTGTGCAGCAGGTGTAAATTCTCCGGATGCATTCGGTGTCTGAGCGGCAGAGGGGTCGTATGGACTTACACGCCAGGCACGCAGGGAGTTGAACCAGCGGCCGTTGTATTCGTGTGCGTCGATGTCAAAATCCACGCTCAGGAGCTGGCCCACCTGGATATTAAACTGCTGAATTCTGTCAGTTCCGAACACCTCGAAATTACATTTTTTGGGGTATTGCTCAAGAGTCTCGATGACATACGAACCGCAACGCCATTCGCTACCGCTACGCTGGCTCACGCCACTGCGTTCAGGCAATACATGAGTGATTTTTCCGTTGATTGTCATAATGATTTTATGGGGTTTAAAATGTTATTAAAGACTGAAATCGACTGCAAAAGTAGCATTTTCCCTTCCTTTTACCAAATTTCACATGTTTTTTTTGTTAGTTTAAGCGAAAGTTACTACTTTTGCTCGATTTTTAGACAAAACATTAATAAATAAGGTATAGATGAAATTCAAAGTTGCAAGTGCGGCCCTCTTCAGCCGTCTCACCTCCATCCAACGCGTTCTCAACAGCAAGAACTCCTACCCCATCCTGGACTGCTACCTGTTTGACATCGACGGACAGAACATGACAATCACAGCCAGCGACAGCGAAACCACTCTGGTGACGCATGTCGAACTGATTGAAAGCGAGATGAATGCCCGTTTCTGCATTAAGGCCAAGACCATCCAAGACTCTCTGAAGGAGATATCAGACCAGCCGATAACCCTTACTGTGAACCTTGATACGATGGAGATTCAGGGTGAGTATCAGAATGGTACTTTCAACATTGTAGGGGAGCACGCCGACCAATACCCGGCTACTCACGCCATAGAAGGCGATTCGAACCAGTTCAAAATCCAGCAGGGGCAGCTGCTTAGCGGCATCAACCACACCCTGTTTGCAACAGCCGACGATGAGATCCGTCCGGTGATGACTGGTATCTATTTTGACTTCACCCCTGATTACCTCGTATTTGTAGGCACCGACGGCCGCAAACTGGTGCGCTGCAAGAACACAGCCATAAAGAGCGAGCAGCAGGTAGGCTTCATCCTGCCCAAGAAACCCGCGACCATACTGCGCTCACTGCTCGGCAAGGGCGACGGCGAAGTGACGCTTTCTTTCAGCGACAAGCTCGCCATCGTTCAGTCGGCTGATTTTACTCTCACCTGCCGCCTGATTGACGGCCGCTACCCGAACTACAACAGCGTTATTCCTCAGAACAACCCATATAAGACTACAGTTGACCGGGCAGCCCTCGTGTCAACATTGAAGCGCGTGCTCGTGTTCTGTAACCAGAGCAGCGCCCTGGTGAAACTGGCCCTTACCACCAACCAGCTTACTGTCAGCGGTCAGGATGTGGATTACAGCACCAGCGCTGAGGAACATCTGATCTGCGAATACGACGGGCCGAGTCTCAGCATCGGCTTCAAAGGCACTTTGCTGCTCGATATCCTGAATAATCTGGAAAGCGCAGAGGTGCTCTTCGAACTGGCAGACCCCGGTCGTGCCGGCCTCATAGTGCCCTTGGAACAAAAGGCTGACGAGGACTTGCTGATGCTGCTGATGCCTATGATGCTCAACGATTAAACCATAATTAATGCATATTGTTCTCGGAATCACCGGAAGCATTGCGGCTTATAAAGCCTGCACTCTCATTCGTGCCCTCGTAAAACGGGGGCACGAGGTGCAAGTAGTAATAACCCCTGCCGGCAAGGAATTCATCACCCCGATAACGCTCTCTGCCCTTACGTCCAAGCCTGTAATCAGCGATTTCTTCGCCCAGCGCGACGGCACATGGCACAGCCACGTGGCTCTCGGGCTTTGGGCCGACGTGATGGTGATAGCCCCTGCCACTGCTTCTACGATTGGCAAGATGGCCCACGGCATAGCAGACAACATGCTCGTAACCACCTACCTCTCCATGAAAGCCCCGGTATATGTGGCTCCGGCTATGGATCTGGACATGTGGGCGCATCCGTCCACTCAGGACAATCTGCGTCTGCTTAGAGAGCGCGGTGTGCGTGTCATAGAACCCGGCAGCGGTTTTCTGGCCAGTCATCTTGAAGGCAAGGGACGTATGGAAGAGCCTGAGAAGATTGCCGAGATAATATGCAGAGAGTGTGAGTCTTCGGATTCTCAGAGTGGGTCTTCGGAATATCAGAGTGAGTCCCCGGAAAGGCAGGATGGCCTCTCCCACCCCGCTCCGCTCGAAGGCAGGAATATCCTCATCACGGCGGGGCCGACATACGAGAAGATTGACCCCGTACGCTTCATCGGGAATTACTCTTCCGGAAAGATGGGCATTGCCCTGGCCAAAGAGTGTGCCCGTCAGGGCGCAAAGGTAACGATGGTGCTGGGACCAGTTGACGGACATGTCCGTTCGGAGATTGCCGGCAACGAAAACATCAGCATCAATGATGTTGAGTGTGCCCGGGAGATGTGGGAAGCGGCCACCGGCTCCTTCGCCGGGAGCGATGCAGCCATATTATGTGCTGCCGTAGCCGACTTCACCCCCGACAGCGTGGCCTCGGAAAAAATAAAACGCGAAGGCGACGGACTCGTGCTCCGTCTGCGCCCGACCAAGGACATAGCCCGCAGTCTGGGAGAGATGAAACGCGACGACCAGCGACTGGTCGGCTTTGCCCTGGAGACCACCGACGAGCTGGATCACGCCAGGGAAAAGATGCGCCGCAAGAATATGGACTTCATCGTGCTGAACTCGCTCAACGACCCGGGCGCCGGCTTCCGCCATGACACTAACAAGGTGACTATCCTTACGCCCGAAGAAGAGATTACCTATCCTCTGAAAAGCAAGGAGGAGGTGGCTTCGGACATCGTAGCCCAGCTGATAAAACTCTTCAGCCGCTCACATCTGGCCACCTGGCTTCTGACTCTGACTCTCTGGATAGCATCCGGCTTCTTCAATGCTCAGCCGGCTCAGGCTCAGGAACTGAATGCCAACGTGATGGTGAACCACTCACAGGTTTCCAATACCAAGACCAGCGTGTTCGATGCGCTCAAGGACAAGATTACGCAGCTGCTCAACGAACGCGCCTGGACCAACTTGCAATACCGCGAGTCAGAACGCATCCAATGCTCATTCAACATAAATGTCACAAAATGGAATGAGTCCGACAACGCATTCACGGCTTCTCTGATTGTCTCGGCCGTAAGACCTGTTTACAACTCGGGATATACAACTACGGTGCTGAGCATGAATGACAAGGACTTCAGTTTCACATTCTCTGAATTCGACCAGCTCGAGTGGCGCCCAGACCAGGTGGACAACAACCTGACGGCAATGATTGCCTATTGGGCTTATCTCATCATCGGCCTTGATATGGATTCTTTTTCACCCATGGGAGGAACAGATATCCTGCGTCTGGCCCAGCAGATATGCATTGACGCCGAAGGGCTCGGATTCTCCGGCTGGAAGGCTTTCTCCGACAGCAAGAACAGATATGCCATTGTCAATGACTATCTCGACGGCGCAATGGAGAAATTCCGCCAGATGCAATACAAATACTATCGCGAGGGACTGGATGTAATGGCCGAGAGCACCGAACGCGGACGCGCTGCAATAACCGAAAGCATCGACCTGCTCCAGACTGCCCATCAGGACAAGTCGCTCAGCATGTTGCCGCAGCTCTTCACCGAATATAAAAAGGATGAGCTGGTAAGTATCTTCCAGGGGCAAGGCACCACACAGGAACGCGAACACATCTATGACATCCTATTTAAAATCAATCCATCACAAAGCACAGCCTGGGAGAAGCTGAAACAATAAATGCTTAAACGTCTGAACATACAAAACTATGCTCTGATCAGCCAGTTGCATATAGAACTCCATCGCGGATTCACCGTAATCACCGGAGAGACGGGAGCCGGAAAGAGCATTCTGCTCGGCGCTATAGGTCTGCTGCTCGGACAGAGGGCTGACGCTAAAGCTATCCGCAACGGTGAGAGCAGATGTGTAATTGAGGCAGAATTCTCTCTGGCCGGATATGGTCTGGACAAATTCTTTGAGGAGCATGACCTGGATTTTGACGGCGATGCATGCATTATCAGACGCGAACTGACCGCTGCCGGTAAGACCAGGGCATTCATCAACGACACGCCAGCACAGCTGACCATGCTGCGCGAGTTGGGCTCTCAGTTGCTGGATATCCATTCGCAGCACCAGAATCTGCTCCTCTCCACTGAAGACTTTCAGATGCAGGTCGTCGATATCCTCGCCGCCAACGACAAAGCTCTTGCAGAATATACTTCTGATTATACAAAATATCGAGAACTATGCCAGCAAATAGCTGAGCTTGAGGAGAATATCGAACGCGAGAAGAAAGATGAAGACTATCTCCGCTTCCAACTCTCCCAGCTGGAAGAAGCCGGACTGGAAGAAGGACAGCAGGAAGAATGGGAGCAGGAAGCCCAGACGCTGGAACATGCCGAAGACATAAAACAGGGCCTCTATACAGCAGATATGCTCTTCAACGGGGGCGACGACAGCAGCGGCATTCTGCAGTCTCTTCGCGAGGTGATGAGAGAGCTGTCCGGCTTGTCTGATATGTGGGCGGAGGCTAATGCGCTGTATGAGCGTATGGACAGTTGTGCCATCGAGCTGAAGGATATAGCCAATGAAATCTCTTCCGGAGCAGAAGATGTAGTGTTTGACCCGGAGAGGCTCGAGGCAGTGAATGAGAATCTGAGCCAGCTCTATACTCTATACCAGAAACATCACGTCAACAGCGAAGAGGAACTGATTGCTCTGGCTGACGAATTCCGCTCGCGAATTGCTCTGCTGGATCACAGCGATGAGCAACTGGATTCCCTGCGCAAGAAATGTGAAGAAGCCGAGAAGGAACTCTTCAAGAAGGCTGAAGGACTGAGCGAGGCGAGGAAAAAGGCAGCCAAACTCCTGGAAGAGGAGATGCAGCAGCGTCTTATCCCGCTCGGGATGCCAAACGTGAAGTTCCATGTGGATATCACCCGCCGCGACGGGCTCACGGCCAAGGGGCTGGACCACGTAGAATTTCTTTTCAGCGCAAACAAAAACGGAACGCTGCAGCCGATTCGGCAGATAGCCTCGGGCGGTGAGATTGCCAGGGTTATGCTCTCACTAAAAGCTCTGATAAGCGGCGTGGTCAGTCTGCCCACGATTATCTTCGATGAAATAGACACCGGCGTCAGCGGCCAAATCGCCGAAAGGATGGCGCTGATGATGAAAGAGATGGGCGACGGCGGACGGCAGGTGATAAGCATCACTCACCTGCCACAGATTGCAGCCCGCGGCGAATACCATTTCCGCGTTTACAAGGAAGACGACGAACAGAGCACAAACAGCCATATCAAAGAGCTCGCCAAAAAAGAACGCATCACAGAAATCGCCCACATGCTCAGCGGTTCTGAAATTACCGATGCTGCCATTAAGAATGCAGAAGCATTGTTGAAACAGTAACATGAGAAACATTTATACATTAATATTATTATTAGGTGCGATGACATTCATCCCCAGCCACGCTTTGGCTCAGAAATGGATGAAGAAAGCACGCAAAGCACAGGTAAATGTGCTTACCTACGACGCCCAGGGCAGACTGCTCCATTCCACCAACGGATTTCAGGTGGGGGATGACGGAACAGTAGTGTCTGACTATTCATCGTTCAAAGATGCTGTCAGGGCTGTTGTCATAGATGAGAAGGGCAAGGAATATCCTGTTGACCGTCTGACAGGCGCAAACTCACTGTATGACGTGGTGAAACTGCAGGTCGGAAGCATCAAGCCAAACGGGCTGAAGCCAGCCTCGGCCCCGGCCGCCAAAGATCAGTCAGTATTCATAATGCCTTATCTCGGGAATAAGTCGGAGACGGCAAAAGCCGCACCGGTAACGAGCGCAGATGTCTTCAACGAAAAATATTATTTCTATACGCTGGGCGTCGCTGCAACCGAAAAGCAGATTTCATGCCCGGTAATGAATGAAGACGGCGAAGTGCTCGGCCTCCTCCAAAACGGCATTCAGGCAGGCAGCGACAAATGCTATGTAGTTGATATCGCATTCGTCAGCGACATAAAAATCACAGCTCTCTCGGCCACCTCCAACGATTACCGCAGTGTTCTTATTCAGAACGCCCTGCCCGACGATGCGTCGCAAGCCAGCAGTTTCATCTATCTCATCGGCAAGCGCGATACCAGCATGTATATGGCTTATGTGGAAGACTTCATCCAACGCTTCCCCTCGGCTACCGATGGATATATAATGAAAGCCGAGGCTCTCTCGGAGAAGAAAGACTACTCGGGAGCTGATGCCGCTTGGACAGCAGGATTGGACAAGGCCAAGAGTAAGCTGGAAGAAATCCATGCCTCCACTGCCCAATCAATATACAAGCAGGCTCAATCGGGAGATTCGCTTCCGGAAAACTGGTCGCTCGAACGCGCCTTTGCCGAAGCGGAGGAAGCATATAGAATCAATCCTCTGCCGTCATATATCGTGTTGCAGGCACATATTCTATACAGCAGGAAGGAATACTCCAAAGCCGCAGAAAAGTTCTTAGCTGCATGCTCAACAAACCTGCGCTCGCCTGAACAGTTCCTCTATGCAGCCCAATGTCTCTCGATGAAAGGCGATACGCTCGGGGTTCTTGCTATGCAGGACAGCGCCGTGGCGATGTATTCAAAACCATATATACAAGCGGCCTCTACCCCACTCCTCATGAGGGCAAACACTCTGATAAGCCTCAAACGATATCGCGAAGCCGTGGCTGACCTGAGTGAATACGAGCATCTGCAATACAACAATGTGAATGCGAATTTCTATTACCAGCGCGAGCAGTGCGAAATGAAATGCCGCATGTTCCAACAGGCTCTCAACGACATCGAGCGAGCTGTGCAGATGGCTCCTGGAGAAGCTCTGTACCAAGCCGAACTGGCGGCCGTGCATTACCGTCTGAATCAAATGGATGAGGCGGCTGTAGCGGCAAGAAAGGCAATAGAAATAGACCCTGAATTTGCTGACGCACATCGCATCCTCGGACTAATTCTGAGAGCAACGCACAGAGAGAATGATGCCATGAAATTTTTGGAAAAAGCTGTAGAACTGGGTGACGCGGTAGCGCCTTCATTACTGAAATAAAGAGTTGAAGATAATACTTTTAACAGTCGGGAAGACCACCGACAAACATCTCATAACGCTCATCGACGACTATATCAGCCGGACGGCACACTATGTGCCCTTCGCTATTGAGACGCTGCCGGAGCTGAAGAATACCAAGGCTCTTTCTGCAGCGCAGCAAAAAGCACTCGAAGCAGATATGATCAAGGGAGCGCTGCAAGCAGGAGATTATGTAGTGCTTCTGGATGAACACGGCAAAGAACGCCGCTCGGTGGAGTTCGCCCAATGGCTGCAGAAGAGGATGGCTGCCGGCGGCCGCAGAATAGTCTTTGTCATCGGCGGCCCCTACGGTTTTGACCCCTCGGTACATGCCTTGGCAAATGATGAGATATCGCTCTCTCAGATGACTTTCTCCCATCAGATGATACGCCTGTTCTTTGCCGAACAGATTTACAGGGCAATGACTATTTTAAACAACGAACCATACCACCACGAATGAAACATCTCACCAACGAAGAATACGCAGCAAGCAAATACATAGAGCTTAACGTGGAAGAGCAGACCACTCTTCTCGACTTCATACTGTCTGCCATGAAAGGTGTCTCACGCAACAAAGCCAAGGACATACTGGCCGGCAACGGTGTGATGGTTAACCGCAAGGCGACGACACGGCATGACGAGCCTCTGAAGCCCGGGGATATTGTACAGATTTCAAGACACAAGCGTTCGACGACGCTTAAAAACCAATACGTTCGCATCGTCTATGAAGACAAGGATCTGGTTGTCGTAGAGAAGAAAGAAGGCATACTCAGCATGCCCTCTTCAGCCAAACAATATTCTGTAAAGAAGGTCTTGGATGAATATTTTGAGAAGCGGCATTTCAAGTGCAGGGCACACACTGTTCACCGTCTGGACCGCGAGACTTCCGGCCTGATGATATATGCCAAGAGCATAGAAATCGCACAGATGCTTGAGGCCGACTGGCACAACATCGTATATGACCGCCGATATCTGGCCGTGGTGGATGGGGAAATGGAACAGGAAGGAGGAACTGTGAAGTCGTGGCTCAAGGACAACAAAGCCTATGTTACTTATTCCAGTCCGGAGGATAATGGGGGTAAGTACGCAGTAACCCACTATCGGGTGCTGAAGAAGTCACCTCGCTTCAGTCTGATAGAATTAAAGCTGGAGACAGGCCGCAAGAATCAGATTCGTGTTCACATGCAAGATATAGGCCACCCCGTCACCGGCGATTTCAAATATGGGAAAGGCATGGGGCCCGTGGGCCGGCTCTGCCTTCATGCATATCGTCTGCATTTCTTCCACCCGCGCACAGGCGAGCCCATGGAATTTGAGACGCCATGCCCCAAAGTATTCAGGAATCTCTTTGAAAAACAGGGCGATAAATAAATCTGACATTTAGCAAAACAGGGCTAATACATTAGCTACTGAGAATAACAAGAAACAACATACATTATAAACATACAGACATTCAAACATCAGAGAAATATATCTGCATCAGAGACATACATCTCCAAATCAGAATTATCTGCATCAGAGACTGAAGCTCTCGCGAAGCCAAAAAAACAAACAAAAATAACATATACTGATTTCTTAAACAAAAGAACATGAAAAAACTATTTCTCAACACTGCTATTGTAGTGACTGTGTTCAGTTTAACCGCATGCGTACCTGCAAGTACAAGCACAACATCAACAACATCTACCTCTACATCCACGGCCTCCAGTTCGTCGGCAGGTGGAATACTTGGCGGTCTCCTCGGCTCAGGCTCAGGCGCCGTAGGCAATATCCTCAGCAGCCTCTTTTCAACCTCCCTGCAGCAGAAAGACCTCTATGGAACCTGGAATTACAAGGAACCGAAGGTGGCTTTCGAAAGTGAAAATCTTCTGGCCAAGGCCGGTGGAACAGTGGCAGCTGCGACCGTAGAGCAGAAACTCAGCGGCTATCTGGCCAAGGTAGGTATTACAGCCGGTTCAAGTACCTTCACCTTCAACGAAGACGGCACCTACTCCCTGGGAAGCAGAACCAAGACCTTATACAGCGGCAAATACACCTTCGACGCAGATAAGAAGACAATCAAGATGACCGGAATGTTCGGTATGGCCAACTTTACTGCCTCTGTGGGAAAAAGCGGCAGCAACATCTATCTGATGTTTGACGCTGACATGGTGCTGAGCGGAGCAACCACAATCACGAAGTTGCTCGGAAAAAGTACGATTTCAAGCCTGCTCGGCAACTATGAAGGAATGCAGGTCGGCTTTACTCTCGCCAAATAATTATATAATAATTATGGAAAAAGGCAAAAAAAATTCTTATTTCGTTGCCAGCTCCATTTATTATAGCTATATTTGCAGCCAAGAAAAGTAGATTAGCAATCAACCAATATTCATAATCACTCTAAAAGTTACACATTATGAAGCACTTTTATCTTTTTGTAGCCATGTTTTTGGCTTCAGTGGGTGCTGCCGCACAGCCGCGCCTCGCACTAAGCACCTATAAGGGCTCAGACCTCAAGAACTATGACGGACAGGAATGTGCTGTAACTACGTCACGTCTGATTTGCACGGGATGGAACACCATCGCATTTCCGTTTGATTTGAGTGAACAGGAGATAAACGAAATCTTTGGCTCAGACTGCCGTCTGGAACAGCTGGTCGGCGTTGAGAGCAATGGCGACTGTATCAGACTCAACTTCCAGGACTGCAAAGAAAACGGTATTCAGGCAGGCAACCCGTACATTCTACACTACACAGGAAAGACGATGAGCAAACGCATTGCCAAGAATGCCCTGATTAACGGCAATTACACTACGCTGCAGTTTACAGACCAGAAGACGGGAACTGTAGTGAGAATGAGTGGTGTCAAAGAACAGACAGAAGGCAACGGACTCTATGGAATCCTCGTACGCGACAATGCAGAAGCTGCCTTCACCTGTGCAGACATCGCCACCAACGGCTTCTATGCTACCCGTTGCTATATCAGCCTCTCTTCGGGCAACAAAACTCTTCTCACAACCAACCACATCGCAGCCTCAGACGTAACAAAAATCGAGAATGTTACTACCCAGGGCGAACTGGTTGACGTTTACAGCGTAGCCGGCACACTCGTATCAAAGCGTGTCAGCGCTGACAAAATCAAAACTATGCAGCCTGGCATCTATGTAATAAAAGGCCGGAAAATTAGTGTTAAATAAGTCGCAATGCAACTATAAATAAACAGGAGGCCTACGTATCTCATACCGTCGGCCTCCTAATTTTCTTTATAAATACATAATATTCATTAGTATAGATGACGACTAAAGAGGATATAACTACAGCGGAGAAACGGAGCCTCAATTTCATTGAGCAAAAAGTGGAATACGACCTTCAGGAAGGACATAACGGAGGGCGGGTGCAAACCCGTTTTCCACCTGAACCCAATGGTTATCTTCACATAGGCCACGCAAAGGCGATTGCACTGGACTTCGGCATTGCCAAACAATACGGAGGAGAATGTAACCTGCGTTTTGACGACACCAATCCGACAAAAGAGGAGACTGAATATATCCAGAGCATTGAGCACGACATACAATGGCTCGGCTTCAAGTGGGCCAATGTATATTATGCCAGCGATTACTTCCAGGAATTATGGGATTTCGCTGTGTGGCTTATAAAACAAGGCCGCGCGTATGTGGATGAGCAGAGCTCCGAACTGATTGCACAGCAGAAAGGCACAACTACTCAGGCTGGCACAAACAGTCCATATCGCGACCGTCCGACAGAAGAGAATCTGCGCCTCTTCGAATTCATGAACAGCGGCAAGGCTCAGCCCGGATCTATGGTCTTGAGGGCCAAGATTGACATGGCACACCCGAATATGCTGTTCCGTGACCCGCTCATCTATCGCATAATGAATATCCCTCATATCCGCACAGGCAACCGATGGAACGCATATCCAATGTATGACTTCACCCACGGCCAGTGTGACTATCTCGAGGGGGTAACCCACTCGCTATGTACACTTGAGTTCGTAGAACACAGGCCCTTGTACGATTTGTTCGTAACCTGGATCAAGGAATTCAAGGGTGAGACAGAGAATATCGAAGACAACCGTCCGCGCCAGACTGAATTCAACAAGCTGAATCTCTCCTATACGCTCATGTCAAAGCGCAACCTGCTGGCATTGGTAAAGAACGGGTTAGTAAGCGGATGGGACGATCCCCGAATGCCGACTATATGCGCCTTCCGCCGTCGCGGCTATTCTCCTGAAAGCATCATTAACTTTATGGGAAAGATTGGCTACACCACATACGACGCTCTGAATGAATTTGCACTCATGGAGTCTGCCGTTCGCGAAGACCTCAATGGCCGCGCAACCCGCGTATCGGCAGTAGTAAATCCGGTGCGTCTTGTAATCACCAACTACCCCGAGGGAAAGGTGGAAGAGATGACGGCCGTAAACAACCCGGAACACGAAGAGGAAGGGACACATATCATCGAATTCAGCCGCGAGCTGTGGATTGAGCGCGATGACTTCCAGAAGGTGGCAGAAAAGAAATTCATGCGTCTGGCTCCCGGAAAGGAAGTGCGGCTGAAGAATGCATATATTATCAAATGTGATGAAGAGCATCCGTTCGACGAGGACGCAGAAGGCAACGTAACAACCATCTACTGCACGTATGACCCGGAGACCCGAAGCGGACAGCCCGGAGCCGACCGCAAGATCAAAGGCAAGACATTGCATTGGGTAAGTTGTGGCCATTGCCTGCCGGCTGAAGTAAGAATGTACGAGCGTCTTTGGAATGTGGAGAATCCGCGCGATGAACTCGCCCGTCTGCAAGACAGCGGTCTGGAGGCCGTAGAAGCCATGAAACAGATGATGAATCCAGACTCTCTGCATATCCTGAAGAATTGCTATATAGAGAAATATGTGCAGACGTTGCCGAACCTGACTTATCTGCAGTTCCAGCGCATAGGCTATTTCAACATTGATACTGACTCCACTCCGGACCATCTGGTATTCAACAAAACTGTTGGACTGAAGGATTCATTCAAGAAATAAAGCAACTGTTTTTTTAACTTTTTACAGAGTAAAAGATTGAAAGAAGAAGAAGAGAAAAAGCATTTCGAAAGTCCGCAATTCAAAAAGATTCTAAGGGAATATGAAGCTCTACTTAACGGGGATGATTCGATAACCCTTGATGCTGAAGAACTAACGGATATTGCAGAATATTATTCTCTTATGCAGCGTGACAGCGCCGCAGCCAAACGTTGCATAAGCTATGCTCTTAATCTGTATCCTGAAGCAGTCTCTCCGCAGATTTTCGAAGCCCGTCTATATCTGCTGGATGGGGACATAGACAAGGCACGTATGATCTGTATGGCCATTCCCGACCAGAACCACAGAGAAGTAACATATCTCTGGGCTGAGTTGCTCGTTCAGGAAAATCAGCCTGAAAATGCACTTTCATATCTTGAAGGACGGGCAGAACTCTACGATGATGATTATGAATATTATATCTATGATGCAGCATATATTTTCATAGATTATTCATGCTTTAAAGAAGCATACGTTCTGGCTCATCAGCTCCATAATTATGCGCCTGACTGGTATAATACCTGGGAACTGACTGCCGACTGTCTTCTCGGAATGGCAAAATTTGAGGAAGCGCTGAAATATATAAATAAGATGCTTGATTCTAACCCGTTCAAAGCCGAGACGTGGAATTGGGCGGCTGAAGCTCACATAGAACTGCAGATGTATAACGAAGCATTGAATGATGTTGAATATGCTCTTGCATTAGACAGCAACTGTGTGCGTTCGCTGGTGCTGAAAGGCACTGCATTTATACATTTGGGAAATTATGAGACTGCATTGCAATTTATCAACAATGCATTGGAAATCAATCCGTCGGACGAATTTGTCCTTACAGAAAAAGCATTGTGTCTCTTGGATATGGAGCAGCTGGAAGAAGCTGAAACCACAATCATCGAGGCTGAGCGGATTGCTGACGGCAAAAGTCCTGACCAACTGTATATCTACGAACAGCATGCATCTATATTAGCTGCCCAGGAACGCTATGAGGAAGCTATAGAATATATAAACAAAGCGTCTGAAATAGATAAGACAGTAAATTACGAATCGATTTTAGCTGATTATCGGAAACATATCAAATCTAAATAATATGAACAACGGATTTGTTAAAGTAGCATCTGCTGTACCCGCGCTACGGGTAGCAGACACAAAATATAATGTCGAACAGATAGAAAGCCTCGTTATTCAGGCAGAAGGACATGCGGTGGAGATAATCTGTTTCCCCGAATTGTGCATAACGGGTTACACCTGCGCCGACCTCTTCACTCAGCAAATCCTTCTTGACGAGGCTGAGATGGCGCTGATGGCACTGATGAATTTCACCCGTTCGCTGGATATTATTTCCATCGTGGGACTCCCCGTTCCCTTCCGCGGCACATTACTCAACTGTGCAGTAGTTGTACAACGCGGAAAAATCCTCGGTATTGTCCCCAAGGTCTATCTGCCCAACTACAAGGAATTCCAGGAAAGACGCTGGTTTACGAGCGCTGCTGATATCCCCGACAAGACCACTGTGCTGCTGTGCGGTCAGCAACTGAAACTAAGCACCCACATGATGTTCAACACTCCGACCTGCAAATTCGGAATTGAAATATGCGAAGATTTGTGGGCGCCCATATCGCCATCTTCCAGACTGGCATTGGCCGGGGCTGACATCATATTCAACCTGAGCGCAGACAATGAACTCGTAGGCAAGCGCACTTATCTCAAAAATCTTCTCAGCCAACAGAGTTCCAACTGCATCTGCGGATATGTGTATTCTTCATGCGGATTCGGAGAAAGCACTCAGGATGTGGTATTCAGCGGAAAGACTATGATTTGGGAGAATGGCATCCTCATTGCCGAAGGAGCATCCCACTCGATAGATTCTTGCTTGGTGGAAAGCGAAATTGATGTTGAGCGTCTGCGCACCGAGCGGCGTATAAACACCACCTTCTCCGCTACTGCTGCAATTGAATGCCAACGTGAATATAATAAGACATTCGATATTATAGAAACAGAATTGTTCGTTCCGCGCGATTTCAAACTTACCCGCAAGATTCAACCGCACCCCTTTGTGCCCGAAGGAGCTATGCTCGATGAAAGATGTGAGGAAATACTCGGTATTCAGACTGAAGGCCTGGCTAAACGACTCGTTCACACCAATTGCAAGACTGCAGTGATTGGAGTCAGCGGCGGACTGGACTCTACCCTTGCACTGCTTGTTACATGCCGCGCTTTTGACCTGCTGGGATTCGACCGCAACGGAATCATAGGAATTACTATGCCGGGATTCGGCACAACCGGACGAACATATAACAACGCGCTAAAGCTGATGAAGACTCTTGGCATCACCGTTAGGGAGATATCGATTGCCAAAAGTGTGGAACAGCATTTCGAGGATATAGACCATGATATTGCTGTTCACGACGTGACGTATGAAAACAGCCAAGCCCGCGAACGGACTCAAATTCTCATGGATGTAGCCAACCAGACCGGCGGACTGGTTATCGGCACAGGCGACCTATCAGAACTCGCGCTCGGATGGTGCACATACAACGGGGACCACATGAGCATGTATTCGGTGAATACCGGCGTTCCCAAGACTCTTGTCCGGCATCTCGTAACATGGCTGGCAAAAAAAGGAATGGCAACAGATATCCTTATGGATGTCGTGGATACACCCATCAGCCCCGAACTGATTCCGGCAACTCCAGATGGAGAGATTCAGCAGAAGACCGAGGATTTGGTTGGCCCATACGAATTGCATGACTTCTTTATATATTATGTAATGAGATGGGGCTTCCGACCGAGCAAAATATTCTATTTGGCTCAGGCCGCATTTAGAAACAAATATACAGTAGAAGAGTTAAAGCACTGGCTGACAACATTCTATCGCCGTTTCTTCTCGCAACAATTTAAGCGTTCCTGTTTACCCGACGGCCCCAAAGTGGGCAGCGTATCCCTAAGTCCGCGCGGCGACTGGCGCATGCCTTCAGACGCATCCGCAGCTTTGTGGCTGTCAGAATGTGAGAAACTGTAAGATTTAAGATAATCCGTTTGGGATAAAGAATATAAAACCATACTTCAAACCAATCTATCGACGAAACAACAAACACATCAATAACACTATGAGAATTATTCTTTCACTGTTGATGGCAATTAGTTCCGCCATAAGTGTTCACGCAATTACTCCACTATGGTTGCGTCAGTCAGCAATTTCACCCGACGGCAACACAGTTGCTTTTGCATATAAAGGTGACATATACACGGTGGCAACCGCTGGAGGACAGGCACGTCAGCTCACTTCAAACAAATCCTTTGACGGACTCCCTTGTTGGTCACCAGACGGTAAAAAAATCGCTTTTCAGAGCGATCGTGAGGGGAGCCGGGACATTTGGGTGATGAGCGCTCAGGGCGAAGGTCTTACCCGTCTGACTACCCACTCGGGTACTGAAACACCGATGGGATGGCTTTCTGCCGATGAAGTGTTGTTTTCTGCAGCTGGATGGCCGAGACCGGAAAGCCTGCAGTTTCCAGACGCTACATTCCCTCAGCTGTACAGGGTGCTTGCTAAAGAAGGACAACGACCCCGCAGAGTTGGGGATATAGCAGCCGGAAATATATGCGTCGGAGATGGTGGTGTCTTGTATTTCGATATGATCAAAGGATATGAAGACACATGGCGCAAGCACATGACTTCAAGCGTGGCACGCGACATCTGGCAGTGGGTTCCGGGAAAGAAAGGCGACCACGTAGGCAGTTTCAGCCAAGTAACCAAGACAGCATGCGATGACCGTAACCCTGTATGTGTCGGCCAGACATTATTCTGGCTGAGTCAGCAGGACGGCACGTTTAACGTGTGGAGTGTACCCGTCAGCGGCGGAACCCCAAAGCAGCTTACCACATTCAAGAATGATCCGGTTCGCTATCTCAGCGCTTCAAATTCAGGAACATTGTGTTTTTCGCAGAACGGTGAGTTATATACCCTTAAGCCGGGGGGCAAACCGTCGAAACTCAACATAACCCTCGTTGGCGATATTGATGAGCGTGAGGTGCAGAAATGGCTCTCTTCATCCAGTGTTTCTGCCATAAGCCATTCCCCCAAAGGCAAAGAAATAGCCTTCATTATGAATGGCGATGTCTATGTGACCTCGCTCGACTATAAGACAACACGCCAGATCACATCAACCCCTGAGCGTGAGCGTGAGGTCTGCTTCGGAGTGGACGGGCGATCTGTAATCTATGACAGCGAGCGCGACGGAACTTGGAGTATCTATCAGACGTCTATAGTCAGCAAAGATGAAAAACAGTTTATTTACAGCACCGAATTAAAGGAAGAACGCCTTACCGACGGGCGAACCACATGCTTCCAGCCGGTTGTAAGTCCTGATGGAAAGAAAGTGGCATTCCTGCGCAACCGGACGGAAATATGTGTGTTAGACTTGAAATCCAAGGCGCTCACGACCGTGATGCCAGGCAAGTGGCAGTATTCATATAGCGATGGAGACCAGAGTTTTTCGTGGAGCCCTGATTCCAAATGGCTGCTGTCTGAATACATTGGCACCGGCGGATGGAACCACACCGATATTGCACTTGTTCCAGCAAACGGCAAGGGAGAGATTGTCAATCTCACCAATAGCGGATACAACGAGGGCAACGCCAGATGGGTACTTGGCGGCAAAGCATTCATTTTCACATCCGACCGCGACGGATATCGCAGCCATGGCTCGTGGGGAGCAGAAGGAGACGAATATATTTGTTTCCTGGAACGCGAGGCATTTGAGCACTTCAGTCTGAACAAGGAAGAGCGGGAGCTTGACAAGCAGCGCCGCGACGAGGAAAAGAAAAAGAAAGACGAAGAAAAGAAGAAAGCAAAAGAAAAAGCAGGCAAGAAGAAGCCTGAACAAATAAAGAAGGACAGCATAGAGCAGGCCCGCAAAGATAGCATTGAGGCAATGAAAGTGAATTTCGACCTCACGAATCTCGAGCAGCGCACTGTGCGTCTGACCACCGGAAGCAGCAGAATGGGTGATGCCGTTCTGAACAAAGAGGCCACAAAACTCTATTATGTAGCCGCATATCAGGCTGGAGTGGCCCTTTGGGAAGTGGATCTGGAGAAGCAGAGCACAACGCTGAAAGCCAAAGGGGTGAGCGGCGGTTTTGACCTGACTAAAGATGCGGAAAATGCCTATCTCATACAAGGCGGTCAGATAAAGAAACTGAAACTAAGCGACGGCAGTTTGAATACAATCAACTTCGAAGCGTATGCGACACGTCGTCCGGCGGACTATCGGGCATACTTGCTTGAACACATGTGGCGCCAGATGAAAGAAAAAGTCTTCGACCCGAATATGAACGGAGCCGACTGGGATGCAATTCACGAGCGCTACAGACGCTTCCTACCGCATATCAACAACGGATATGATTTCAGCGAACTGGCATCTGAAATGCTTGGCGAAGTCAACGTCAGCCACACTGGGTGCCGCTACCGTCCTTCCAACTCTGCCCTCAGAACAGCTGACCTCGGCATCTTGATTGATGATGATTTCGAGGGCGACGGAATTAAAATTGCTGAGGTCATCGAAGGTACTCCTCTCGATATCAAGGGAAATGTCAAGGCGGGGGATATCATCACTCATATTGACGGCCAGCAAATTAAAGCCAATCTGGATTACAACTCTTTGCTCGAAGGCAAACAAGGCCGATATACCCGCCTGACCATCAGCGGAGGCAAGAGCGGCAAGCACGACGTCGTAATCCGCCCCAATGGCGAAACAAGCACACTTATGTATGAGCGTTGGCGCCGCCGTCTGGAAGCATACGTGGACAGCCTCTCCAAGGGGCGTCTGGCTTATGTGCATATCGAAGCTATGAACTCACCCAGCTTCCGTCATCTGTACCGAAACCTGCTCAACGACCGCAACCGCAACCGCGAAGCTGCTATCATCGACACGCGTCATAACGGTGGCGGCTCGCTCCACAATGATGTTCTTGTGCTCCTTTCCGGGCATGAGAATTTCAAAGAAATGCCACGTGGACAATATGTCGGAACAGATCCATATAATCGCTGGACCAAACCTTCATGTATGCTTATCGGAGAAGACAACTACTCAAATGCACACGGAACGCCATGGGTTTATCGCGAGAATAAGGTAGGTAAGCTCATTGGAGCCCCTGTTCCAGGGACAATGACCTCTGTGTGGTGGGAAACCATCGACAATTATGTCTTTGGCATCCCGATGGTAGTTCGCGTTGATGCCCAAGGCGGAGAACTGGAAAACACCCAGCTCGAGCCTGACATTCTCATATACAACGACCCTGCGGATGTCATTCGGGGGCGTGACGCACAACTCGAAACAGCTGTGCAGACTATGCTTAAATAAAACCCATATTCAGTTATGAAATTATACCTCCTTTCTACGCCTGACTTCTTTGTAGAAGAAGACAAAATCATCACCACTCTGTTCGAAGAGGGGTTGGATGGCTTTCATATGCGAAAGTCTGGAGCAGAACCAATTTATTCTGAACGCCTGCTTACACTTATTCCGGAAGAATGGCATTCACGCATTACTGTTCATGACAACTTCTATCTGAAAGAGGAGTTCGGTCTGAGGGGCATTCATCTTAGTGAGGAACACCCTACCCCACCCAGTAACTACCGCGGTCAGCTGAGCCGTTCCATTCATTCTATAGAGGATTTGCAAAAACAGCGTGAGGGGATGGACTATGTGTTCCTTTCACCTGTATTTGACAGTATTTCAAAACCGGAGCGCAAGGCTGCATACACTGACAAACAGCTCTATGAAGCTACGCGCCAGGGACTGATTGACCGCAAGGTCATGGCTGCCGGAGGCATCAATGCCGATACGTTACCGAAGCTTAAAGACTATGGTTTCGGAGGCGCTGTCATCCTGGGCGACCTGTGGCACCGGTTCAACATCCATTCCGGCCTTGATTATAAAGAGGTGATAGGTCACTTCCGCAAACTCCGCAAAGCCGCTCAGTAACAGACATCTCTCCACTGCCGAAATAATGATTTTGACAAATCATAATCTTCCTCAATTATAGAAACCATTAATTAAAGATTGTCACTCAATCCCCAAATAAATGAATAACTTCCTCGTCTTTTCCGGCTCGGCCACCCGTTATCTGACCGAAAAGATTTGTGCCAGCCTTGGCGTTCCGATGGGTAAAATCAATTTTACCAAGTTCAGCGATGGAGAATTTGGCGTCAGCTATGAAGAAAGCATACGCGGACGCGACATTTTCATTGTGCAGAGCACCTTCCCAAACGCAGACAATCTCATGGAACTGCTTCTGATGATTGACGCTGCCAAGCGCGCTTCCGCACGAACTATAAATGCCGTTATACCCTATTTCGGATGGGCACGTCAGGACCGCAAGGACCGTCCGCGTGTGGCTATTGGTGCCAAACTTGTCGCTGATATGCTTACTGTAGCAGGCATCGACCGAATCATTACGATGGACTTGCACGCAGACCAAGAACAGGGATTCTTCGATTGCCCTGTGGATCACCTATACGCCTCCAGCGTCCTACTCCCCTATGTCCAGAGCCTCAATCTGGAGAATATAGTAATTGCCGCTCCTGACATGGGTTCCAGCAAACGTGCGAGCACTTATTCCAAGTATCTGCAATGTCCTCTCGTTCTGTGTAACAAGACTCGTGAACGCGCCAACCAAGTGTCCTCAATGCAAATTATCGGCGAAGTAGATGGTGCCAACGTTGTAATTGTTGACGACATGGTTGATACGGCGGGAACAATTACGATGGCAGCAAATATAATGATGGAAAATGGAGCGAAGAGCGTGCGCGCCATCGCGTCACACTGTGTGATGAGCGGTCCGGCCTCTGAACGCATAAATGCTTCAGCTCTTGAGGAGATGGTATTCACCGACTCCATTCCATATGACTTCTCAAAAAGTTCCAAGGTTCATCAGATTAGCATTGCAGACCTGATTGCTGAGACCATACGCCGCGTGCAAAGCAACGAGAGCATTTCCTCACAGTATCTGATTTAGTCAGCAGCTGACGGTTGCCGGCTTTCTGAATGTCGCTCACCTTCTTTGGGTTCTGAAAATATAAACAGCCCGAGGAAGGTGAGCGATGCGTTTAGCAGCAACAGCTCATAGCTGAAATGATAATTCCAAAGCAGAGGGGCGAGATAATCCAGCAATGCACAAATCAAAGGTGAGAGCACAGCGATAAACGGAACAGCACTGTCCGAGGCCTTCCTGCCAGTAAACAGGCCGAAAGAAAACAAGCCAAGCAGAGGGCCATAAGTATATCCGGCCATCCTGTAAATAGTATCAATTACGGTTCCGCTTCCGGCAAAATGAAAAACAGCTATGCATAGCGCAAAGGTGAGGGCTACCATAGTGTGTACTCTGTAACGAGTCTTTACGGCTTCGGCATTACTCACACCCTTTTCCTCCAGCTGAAGCAAATCAACACAGATACTGGTGGTTAGAGAGGTCATTGCGCTGTCGGCACTCGAGAGGGCTGCTGCTGCGATGCCAATTGTAAAGGGGAACACAACCATCTCTCCGAGAGCGCCGCTGCCTACCAGCATCGGAAGCAGACGGTCGCCAGAGTCCGGAGTCGCGATTCCCTCTTGTGCAGCAAAGGTATAGAGTAATACACCGAGAGCAAGAAAGAGAAAATTCACAGGAATAAAACAGACTCCATAGAGACACATGTCTTTCTGAGCATCAGTCAATGATTTGCAGGTGAGGTTTTTCTGCATCATATCCTGGTCAAGCCCACTCATAACGATTGTGATAAAAGCTCCGTTAATGAATTGCCGCCAGAAGAATTGTGTGCTGGCAACATCCCAACAGAACATCTCTCCCATCGGACTCCCGGCAATAGTATCTGCTACGCCCGGCAGAGTCAAATTCATCTTGTCTGCCACTGCCCATATCACGCAAACAGTTGCTGCAAGCATACAGAATGTCTGCAGGGCATCCGTACGGACAATATTCTCTATTCCGCCGCGACGAGTATAGAGAAAGATGGCACCGAGAACAGCCAAGACTGTCAGCCAAAACGGCAATCCCAGCGGGCCTATTGCCATTTCGTGTAAAACAACACAAGCAAGATAAAGACGAGCCGCAGCCCCGGTCAGCTTGCTCAGCAGGAAGAATACGGCCCCTGTAACATGACTCCTTCGGCCGAAGCGCTGGGCCAGATAGCTGTATATGCTGGTGAGTCTGAGACGATAATATAGCGGCAGCAGAATGAAGGCAATAGCTATATATCCGGCAAAAAAACCGATGCACATCTGGATATATGTCATCCCGTTGGAGGCCACCCAGCCCGGAACGCTGACCAGACTCACTCCGCTGATGCTGGCTCCGATCATGCCAAAGGCTACAAGAAGCCACGGAGAGCGCCTCCCGGCTCTGAAGAAAGCATTATTGTCACCTTTCGACTTGGCCATCCATACAAAAAGGATTAGAACCAGAATGTATATGGCCAAGGCAGAAAAGACTAAGAACTGTAGCAAAACTATTCAGGTAAAAAGGTTTGTGTTATCTTCTGCTCACGATGTATCAAGGTAATCCTTATGCCATATTTGGCATGCAGATGTTCTGCCAGATGTTGAGCAGAATAGACACTGCGGTGTTGCCCTCCTGTACATCCGAAAGAGAACATCAGGTCGGTGAATCCCCGTTGAATATAGCGCTCCACATGGCTGTCTGCGAGCCGATAAACGCTTTTCAGGAAAGTGATTATTTCGCCGTCGTCCTCGAGAAATCGGATTACAGGTTCATCCAGTCCGGTCAGATTCTTATACGGCTCATAACGCCCGGGGTTATGCGTACTGCGACAGTCAAAGACATATCCGCCTCCGTTTCCGCTCTCATCCTCAGGTATGCCTCGTTTAAACGAAAAAGAAAAGATGCGGACATGAAGCCTTGGAGCTTCTTTCCGGGCTGTTGTTTCGACCTTACCCGCATCTTTCAGCGCCGCAGGCGCAGGTTCAGGAATCTGCTTGTCTGATTTGCATTCTTCTTTTTTGCTGTCTGCGAGTAAGGCAAGCACCTCTCTTAGATAAGAGGGGATATTCAGTTCGTTGCCATCTTCAAGCAGCTTACGCAGATTGGCCAGGGCGGGAGCAATGCTGTTTATGAAATGCTGTTTGCGTTCAAAATATCCTCGGTATCCGTAGGCCCCGAGCACCTGCAGGTTGCGGAACAGGACAAACAGTCGCAAGCGTTTGCGGAACATGCCTTCGTCAACATCGGCATAATTCCTGAGGGCTGCGATGTAAGTATCCACAAGCTCCTGCCTCAATGCATCTGAATAACATGCTGAAGCCTGCCATGCAAAACTTGCCACGTCATATTCCAAAGGCCCTCTTCTTCCTCCCTGGAAATCTATGAAAGCTGGCGTGTTGTCACCCAAGAGCATAACGTTCCGAGCCTGGAAATCGCGATACAGAAAGGTCGTGGCCGACGAGTCTGAAAGTTGGTGGGAGAATTCCCTGAAGGCTTCTTCGAGACGCAGCTCATGAAAATCTATTCCTGATGGTTTAAGAAAACAGTATTTGAAATAATTCAAGTCGAAAGACACATTTGTGCCATCCATTTCCTGCTGAGGGTAACAGCGCGAGAAATCCAGCCCCTCGGCTCCAGCCACCTGAATCTTGGGCAACTCTTTTATTGTCTTCAACAGCAGTTCTTTCTCCTCTTCATCATATATGCCGCCAAGTTCGCGGCCGTTCCGTATTGCATCAAACAGAGAGCGTGTTCCAAAGTCTTCCTGAAGATAGCGCAGGCGATCCCTGCTCACGGCAAACACCTCTGGCACCCGAATGCCTTTGGAGCGGAAATGTTCCGAGAGATAGACAAAGGCATCATTCTCTTCGCATGATGTCCCGATGACCCCTATCAGAGAATGTCCATCCTTGTCAGTAAACCGAACATATTGACGGTTCGACCCGGCCGCATTTATCATAGCGACGTCTTTGGGTTCACCTCCGACGTAAGAATTATATAGTTGAATGAGTTGTTGCATATATTAATTATGGAAATGCTTTATTCTTTATGTCTCCAGATGGCGTTAACCCTACGGCGGATTGCGATGATGTTGAATATGGAAACCAATGTGAAGATGGCGCACCCACTCATGACTGAGGTGAAAAGCGATGCCTCCTGTATCTGCGGGAACATAGACCAGAGCAGATTCATATACTGCGAACGAATCCACAGCAGCAGCGCGATTGCAATAACAAGCACAAGCAGGTTCATAGCGACAGTAAGAAGCTGATATGGGCGGCTCACACGCGCCGGCGAGTAACCTATCAGCAGCAGATTCTCCAGTTTGGTGGTGTTCTTCTGCAACAACAGATACACGCTGAGCATAAGGATATAGAATGAGAGAATACTGATGAGCAAGCCGATGGCGAGAACAATTCCCGTAACTATCTTCAGGAAATAAGTCAGTCTGCCGGCTTCCAGCTGGTCGTTCTCCATCTCATATCCCCGCTCGCCGATATATCTGGCAATATCGTGGTCTGTTGGGTTTGTGACCTCAATGATGAGACGCGTCGGAGCCGTGTCTGAATCTGGGGCCAGACGGCTATTGCTCCACTCCATGAAGTCTTCGGGCACAAGAATGGTGTTCAGCCGTGACGAGAAGCCGATCACACGTCCCTTCAGACGCTCTTCCTGCCCGTTCCCGCTCAGCCGAATATCCATCGGTATCATCCCCACGACGCCTTCTGTCAGCCGCGGCAGCGACTGGCTCTGTGCAAACCCGAAATTATATATCGCCAGATATGAGCGCGGCAGAATTATCGGAACCTCACGCCCCGAGGGGTTGAAATGCCAACTGGAGGCGTCGGTATCAACGAAATCTGAAGGGACGCTCTCGAAGAACATATCTGTTCCAAAGGACAGTCCGCCCACTCCCAACGAGGCATAGACCTTATACTGCGAGGCGGTGAATACCCCTACCTTACGGGTAAAACGCTGTGCCCGGATATCTTCAATATCATTCTCACTGAAGGTGTTCGCCTCCCCCATCAGCGATGATACAGCGGTGATTTTCTTGGACAGAATCAGATATGTTCTGCTTATTAAGCCGTCATCTTCGGTAAATACAGGTATGACGTCGCGATAAAACTGAATGCTTATCAGCACTATCAGCATACCAACCAGATTGGCAGTAAAGAAACCGACAAATTGACTTACGCTAATATGCTGACGTAGTAATTTCCAAATCATTCTCTTTATATTTATGTTCCTTCGGAATCATCGGCAAGCATGCGTGGTAGGGGCTTACCGGATAAGTGAAGATTATTGAAACATCTGGGATGTAAGGCTCTCTTTTTTTACATATTTCCTGCGGATGAACAACAAATGGAATTATGTTGCCTGCAGATAAACGAGATTCAGCAAACTATTGAGACTTACATTTTAATTCTGAAGTCGTAATCCATCTCCATGTGCTTGCCTATGCTGGTGACTATGATGCCGGCACCCTGGGCACGTGCCTCCTCTTGCATTATCTCTGCCATCACTCGTGAGTTTGACTCGTCAAGATGACTGATTGGTTCGTCTGCCAGAAGGAAATCAAACGGCTGCGCCAATGCTCTGATCATCGCTACCCGCTGCTGCTGACCGAAACTCATCTTCCCTATCTTCACATCCTTTTTGTCTGCAATACCAAAAGCCTCAAACCATCGGCTCACAGAATTCATGTCCTTGAATCCGGTCAGACTGTTCTTCACCTCAACATTCTCCCAGGCAGTCAACTCCGGGAACAGCCGCAGTTCCTGAAACAGGAGGGCAAGTGAACGCTGACGCAACTCTACCCATTCTGCTGTGGAGAGCGTGCTTATATCCCTTCCGTCAAAACAGATTGTGCCATCGTAATCATGCCTGTATCCGATGAGGAAGGCGAGAAGTGAGGATTTCCCCGTTCCGCTTGCCGCTTCTATAAGATATTTTTTCCCGCGCTGAAACTCTACATCGCGGAGCCATATTTCTGATGTCAGTTCATTCTCCCTGCCCGAGAACACGCGAGGCAGTACATTCTTAAGAGTTATTGTATTCAATTCTTCAAAGTATTAAATAGCAGTTCCCTCACTAAATTCTGATTCTTGCCCGAGGTGGCATATAATTCCCAGTCGTCTATTCCTTCCGCTTTCAGCGTAACAGACTGGAACAGAGAAAGCTGCTGCGCTATTGACGAATTTTCAAGTCCCAAAGCCTTCATCGCTTTGGGAACATCGGCCGTCATATAAATCCGTTTTCCCTTTATTTCATTTTTCCGATTCGCAAGCCAGCTGTTTCCGTCGGCGCTTCGCAAAGCCGAGTCGTTGGTCAGATACATTATGTTGTCTTTCGCGCCCAACCAAACTTGACTACCACCCATTGACATGCAAAAATCCGAAGGGCTCTCGGCAAATATGCTTACCCCTCCGCGCTTCTGGGCCGACTCTATCCAATAGTCTGAGTGCTGCAGAAAATCCATATTCTTCAGCTCCGCTGAGAGACAAAACGGGGGAATGCCTTTATGCGCGCTACCGTCTGAGCTGTTCCATCCGATAGCCACGTCTCCATCAATGGCTCTGATTATCATGTCTGCATCAACAGCAAGATTCATCATCACCAGCGCTGAACGCATATATGGTATAGAATGCATGAAATCCAACACTTCGTCGCCTTCGAGATTGGCACAAACCCAGCCTATAGTGCCTCGACCGGCAAGAGGAACTAACGAGCCGTTGATCTCATCGAATCCATCGCCCATATCCTCCAGTGCTTCCTCCACCTTCTCCGTATTAGCCTTCAGGCCGACACGCAAAGCAATCTGCTCTGCAGAAAAATTCATATTTATTTTCATTATCAGGTCGTTGGCGTCTCTGACTCCCAAGCGTCCCCTTACGCTCTCGCTTCCCAGAGATGGAATGACCCTGGTGTTTGCAGCAATATTCATAGGTGCCTTGTCGCCATTCACAGCCTGATATAGGGGGGAAGCCAAACCGCTCTCATCACTGCTCTGCTCTAAGTAAGAGTACATCTCTCCCATCAGCTCATTCTTCACATCGCCCTCACACGGGCCCATCAGCAGAGCTTTCTTCGTGTTGAATGCCATTAGCCACTTCCCTCTTACCACTACCCATGAATAGCCACGCTGCGACATTATTTTGCCGCATTCGCCCCGCTCTTCCCATTGGCGGCATGTCGCGGCCAGTTCGGCATCATTGCTCACGCAGGCGGCCAAACCGAAGCAGTCGCCGGCAGACAGGAAGCCAACGAACGGGCGCGTCCAGTCAACACCTAAGTGAGAAACTTCGTCTTCAGAATGCAGGTTCAGCAAAGTCTTTATATCTTTTGCATCTAATTGTGCATTCCTCAGCAATGTCGTGAAATCAAATATTGCCACTGCCTTCGCATTCTCGGGCAAGACCTGAAGATAAGCATTACTCTTTCTGTTATTTATAAACATGAAGGCGCCCACAAGGACTAACACCGTCAACACGAGTGCCAAAAGCGAAAATATCTTTTTCCTGCTCATCGTTGATGCTCAATAATAATTATAATTAAATTCTTTTTTTTGAATCAAAATGGCCAATGTGCTATGTGCTATGACCTAAATCGAGCACAAAGATATATAATAAGCTGTAAAAACAAGCATTTTTCATAATAATTAATTATTAGTGTCCAGTAAACCACATGTCACATGATCGTTAATTCTTGCATTTTGCTAAACACATGAATGCTTATACAACTCTATTTCGAACGGCTTTCACAACCTCATTGAACGAGAGTGAAGTGACACAAAGTCGAGGCATATTTAATCTGAGACGGCCGTCTCAGATTCAGGTGACGGCTGTCTCAGATTCAGGTGACGGCCGTCTCAGATTCAGGTGACGGCCGTCTCAGATTAAATTAATGCTGGTCCATGAAGAGTTGAGAGTCGTTAAAAGTGGAGTTGAGAGTCGTTAAAAGTGGAGTTGTAAGTAGTTCTAAGTGGGACCTGGATATGCCGGAAATACATCTGTGATTAGTCAAACTTGCAGTTGTCAAACAGGAGAAGTGCGATTGTGTGTCATCTGCTTTCGAAACGATAAATGTCTTTCATCAATAAATATTGGGGTTTCTCACATTGTTAACGCCTTTAACATGGGCTATATTTTGCAAAAAGAATACCCCGAAACCTAGTTTTACAGGCTTTTGGGGCAGGATTTTATTGCATTCTGAGTTTTTACTGGACTGCAATAATAATTAATGTGAATTAGTTCTTAAGTTTGTAAGTTTTGGAGTTGAGACTAATTGACGAGTAAACAAGTTGACAAGTGGACTGCGCCGATGTTATATGTAATGCGGAATATGTGGGCCGCGGAGCTGCATTTACAGTTCACCATTTACTGTTGGTAGCGCGAAGCATCTATTCACACCCCTCGCCCTTTGGAGAGTGGGGGGTGAGGACATGTAAAACTACTTAAATACTTAAGAACTTGTCAGTGGCCACAGGCCGCGGCATCTATTCTTTCTTCCCGTATTCCGGGTCTATGTGGATGAGGGCGGAGACGGCGACGGTGACGCAGCAGCAGGCTACTACCCACCAGAAGAAGTTGTAATAGCCGAGGGTGTCGGACAGTTGTCCGGCAATCATTCCGGGGAGCATCATGCCAAGGGCCTGAAACGCTGTGCAGATTGCAAATACCGCAGTGCTTCTCGCTCCCTGGGAGAATGCCACAAGAAAAAGCATGTATGCGGTGAAGCCGAAGCCATAGCCGAACTGTTCGATGAAGACGCCTATGTTGATAGACAAGAATGAGGGGACGTCTCCAGAACTGAACCACACATATACCAAATCAGGCAAGGATATGCTCAGAACCATTGGCCAAAACCATTTCTTTAGTCCGTGGCGGCTTACGCACCATCCGCCGAGCAGACCGCCGAGAGTGAGGCCGATGATGCCGATGGTGCCGTAGATGAAGCCAACGGTCTCCGTGGCCAGACCCAGTCCGCCGTTGCTTACGTCGTCAAGCATAAAGGGATTTGCAATTTTTACCAGCTGCCCCTCTGGGAAGCGGAAGAAGAGCATGAACAGGAGGGCGGGAAGAATATGGGGTTTGGTGAAAAATATGCGGATTGTCTCCCCGAAATCTGCAAATAACGAACGGAAGGTGGCGGCTTCTGCAGCGGGTAACGGCCTTCCGCCGGTGTCTCCACAGCCGTCAGGTGCGGATAAAGAACTGTTCTCGATGCGGGGTAAGGAGAATGTATGCCAGAGGGCGAGGAGGATGATGACGCCAGCGAGAACGAGGAAGGTGACGCTCCATGCGGCAGATATGGAGAGATGTCTTTCCAGTAAGCCGGCGAGCATCACCAGGCCCCCCTGGCCGAGGATGGTCCCAATGCGGTAGAAGGTGGAGCGGATTCCTACGTAAAGGCTTTGGTCGTGGGTGGAGAGTCCAACAATGTATATGCCGTCGGCTGCGATGTCGTGGGTGGCGCTTGCGAAGGCGAGCAGCCAAAAGAAGGCCAGCGTGCCTTGCAGCCAGAAACTCAGATTCAAGGTGAGCGCGATGCCTGCGAAACCGGCCCCGACCAGGAGTTCCATTATCAGAATCCACCAACGCTCGGACTTGTGGGCGGCTATGAACGGGCTCCAGAGCGGTTTTATCACCCACGGCAGATAGAGCCATGAGGTGTAGAATGCCAGTTCGGTGTTGCTCAGTCCAAGCCGTTTGTACATCGTGGTGGCTATTACCATCACTGCGACGTAAGGCAGGGATTCGGCGATATAAAGAGAGGGGACCCAGGAATATGGTTTCATAGGGATATCGGAGTATGTGTTCTCTACATTAAATTAATATATATTGTCAGAAGAGACTGACGGCATATAAGAGGTGGCTACTTACGCACAGGCAAAAGCCAGCTGTTGCATTTAAAATATATGACGGCTGAGGCAATCCATGCCAGGGGCACGGTGGCAGAGTCGATGAGGAAGTAGAGGAGGAAGCCCGAACATGCGCTGTTGCCGGCCCAGATCATGCTCTGTTCGGCGAGCCATCCGGAGGCGGCTGTAGGGAGGAGCATAAGAAACGATACAAGCGGGATATACAGGTAGTTGACGGTGTTGCGGTAGCGCTCTCCCGATATATACCTCACGAACAGCATGCATATATTCAGACCGAAGCCGAAGCAGCCCTGTGCTACGAATGTGGCTACGCAGACCCAGAACAGGTCAGTAGGCGGATATAAGGACATGAGGAGATAAACCAGGGGGGATATGCCGAGGGAGAGGGCAAAAGGCCAGTAGGTGCGGCGCGGGCCGCGGCGGATGAGCAGATGATGTCCGGCAGCGAGGGCGGCCGAGAAAGCCATCACGCCTATGGTGCCTTGGGCGAAACCGACCTGAATCAGAGTGAGGCCGAGACCGCTGTCTGTGGTGGGTGCGATGAGAAACAGCACTCGTGTGTGGAAGAGCAGGGCTTGGGGCAGCAGAAGAATAAACAGGAGGAGCAGGGCGGCTTTCCAGTGGGGCTTCTGCCGAATGCGTTCTATAACCCGCACTTCGCGTCTGACGGACTCTGCAATCGGCCCGTCGTGGCTCTTCTGCTGGAATGAGGGCGGACGGATTGCCCAGAGATTATAGATGAAGATGAGCAGATAGATTCCCGCCAGCGCATAGACGGCTATGCCCCAGGAGTCTGAAATAGAATCGGAGCGGTAACGGAAGAACACCTCGAGGGTGCCGACTGCCATCAGCATGACGCCGTAGGTGATAATCATCGACGACTGGGAGAAGAATATCTTCGGCGCATTATACAACCGCTGCTCACGGGGAAAGAGCGTCCGCTCATAATACATCCGCGCCGCAAGTTCATGCCATGCGCATAGGCAGCTCAGGACGAAGAGGCAGATGAAGATGTGATTGACGTATGTGCGTACGTTGACGAAGCAGAATGCAAGCCCGACAAGGAAGAGGAATATATAGAACTCCACCGTCTTGATTATCAGAGCGAAATGTCCGAAATTCGATATCTTGGACCTAACAAACGACTTGAGGACCCAGGGGAGATTCAGAAGCGCACAGAGCAGGGTGCTGTATGCCCACGACACCCCCTGCTGAAGGAACATCAGCAAAGCGACGAAGGTAATCATCGCGCAGGGGATTGCCTCTGCGGAAAAGAGTGTGGGAAGCCAGCGCCAGACCATCTATATAAGCTCTCGCTATAAATCCTAATTCTTCAGCTGTAAGTAATATTTCAACTGTTCTCGCTGATGCTGCCGATTTTCATCGGCTCGCACTGCTGCTGACGATTAATAAGCTCTCGCAATCAGGACTCTGGCCACTGACGGTTTGCCACTGACCATATCGACGCCCGGGGTCTGCTCAAAAGCGTAGGGAACACAGCGAATGGTAGCCTGTGTCTCTTCTTTGATTCGCGCTTCGGTCTCGGCCGTCCCGTCCCAGTGGCAGAGGAAGAATCCTCCGTCTTTGATACGGCTCTTGAATTCCTCGTAGTCGTCACATTCGTAGATATGGGCATCACGGTATTTGCGTGCCTTCTCGAAGATGGAAGTCTGCATGTCGTCGAGGATGCGCTTCACCTCGGCTGCGATGCCATCGACACTCACTGTCTCCTTTTCCAATGTGTCGCGGCGCATGAGCTCGATTGTGCCGTTTTCCATGTCGCGGGCGCCCATCACAAGACGAACGGGGACTCCGCGCAACTCATATTCAGCGAACTTGAATCCGGGGCGTTTCTGATCGTTGGCATCCACCTTCACGCTGATGCCCATAGCCTTCAGTTCGGCTGCGATGGCATCCAGGCGCGCTGTGACTTCAGACAGCTGCTCGGGTGTCTTGTAGATGGGGATGAGCACGACCTGTGTGGGAGCCAACGCAGGCGGGAGCACCAGTCCGTTGTCGTCGGAGTGGGTCATGATGAGGGCGCCCATCAGACGGGTACTTACGCCCCAGGAGGTGGCCCAGGCGTACTCCAACTCGTTCTGCTCGTTGACAAACTGCACATCGAAAGCCTTTCCGAAGTTCTGGCCAAGGAAATGACTGGTTCCGCTCTGCAGGGCCTTGCCGTCTTGCATCATGGCTTCGATGGTATAAGTGTCCAAAGCACCGGCGAAACGCTCAGTCTCGCTCTTGACGCCCTGAATCACCGGCATGGCCATGTATTTCTCAGCAAATTCGGCATATACCTTAAGCATCTGTTTTGCGCGGTCCTCGGCCTCCTCGCGGGTGGCGTGGGCGGTATGTCCCTCCTGCCAGAGGAATTCGGAAGTGCGGAGGAAGAGACGCGTACGCATCTCCCAACGCATCACATTACACCACTGATTGCACAGCACGGGCAAGTCGCGATAGGAGTGAATCCAATTCTTATAGGTGTTCCAGATTATAGTTTCCGAGGTGGGACGAATGATCAGTTCTTCTTCGAGTTTAGCTGCAGGATCTACTACAACGCCGTCGTGTGTCTCGTTGGTTTTCAGACGATAATGAGTGACCACGGCACACTCTTTGGCAAAGCCCTCCACATGCTCGGCCTCCTTGGAGAGGAAGCTCTTTGGGATGAGCAGGGGGAAATAGGCATTCTGCACGCCGGTCTCTTTGAACATGTTGTCAAGCACGTGCTGCATCTTCTCCCATATTGCATAACCATAGGGCTTGATTACCATGCATCCGCGCACGTCGCTCTGCTCTGCCAAGTCGGCTTTGACAACGAGCTCGTTATACCACTGTGAATAATTTTCACTTCTTTTTGTGAGGTTCTTTAATTCTTTTGCCATGCTAATAAATGTTCAATAGTTTTAATTTGGCCGCAAAGTTAGTAATTATTCGTCAATTGATGATATAAAAAAGCTTATTTTGTATCGTGGAATAAAATAAAAAGTGTACATTTGCGGCGAATTAAGAATCAAAAATACTATAGAAGTAAAAATTTAAGAACCTATAACTACTAAATCAAAATCATTATGAAAGGAATCAAGTATTATGTTTGCGGCCTCTGTGCTGCAATGTTATTAAGCGGCTGCGGAATGAGCAACACAGCCGGAGGCGCATTGATCGGAACTGGTGCTGGTGCTGGCCTCGGAGCCGGTCTGGGCGCTCTGGTTGGCAAGGGCAAGGGCGCTGCCATCGGCGCTGCCATCGGCGGTGCAGTAGGAGCTGGTGCAGGCGTACTCATCGGCCGCAAGATGGATAAGGCCAAGGCTGCTGCCGCTCAGGTGCAGAACGCTCAGGTAGAGACTGTCACCGACGCCAACGGTCTGCAGGCTGTGAAGGTCACCTTCGACGGAGGCATTCTTTTCGGCACTGGCGGCTCTTCTCTGAGCTCTTCAGCCAAGAATTCTCTGACTAACTTCGCCAATGACGTACTGAAGGTTTACACCGATGCCGACGTGGCTATCAAAGGCTTCACTGACAACGCAGGATGGAAGAACAGCACTGCAGAGCAGAGCGCTCAGAAAAACATGGCTCTCTCTCAGCAGCGTGCAAATTCCGTAAGTTCTTTCCTCACTTCTCTCGGTGTGAGCACCACTCAGATTAAGAGTTGCGAAGGTCTGGGCGAGGCTTCTCCTGTTGCTTCCAATGACAGCGAGACCGGACGCCAGCAGAACCGCCGCGTAGAAATCTACCTGTATGCCAGCGAGGCTATGATTCAGGCTGCCAACGCCGGCACACTGAAGTAACCGTCACTCTGATTGCTAATCGAGTAGGAGGTGAACACTAATCAGAGGTGTTCACCTCTTTTCGTGTTCACTTGTCCTCTCACACCACCGTACAAGCGGTTCCGCATACGGCGGTTCCTCAACCTTTCGGCAGCGCAGATGCGCTGTAATAACAACC
>JAILPK010000039.1 GCA_024699495.1 Bacteroidaceae bacterium
ATGGCCCAGGCCACCTTCGTGATGGTTGCTCCAAAAAGCTCTCAGGGCGAAGCCCTCGAGACCAAGAAGGAGGCTATCTATGCCGAAATCGGGCACAAGCCCGCTCCAGAAGCCGAAAGCGGAGCCGAAGGGTAGGCGGCAAGCCGCGTCTAAGGCTGGAGCCGCATGCGGCTCTGGCCGAAGGCCAAGGGCCAGCGGGCCGACCGATGGAAGATGGAAGATGGAAGATGTGAGGCTGGCGCGATGAAGCCGCGAAGAGGCGCAATAGTTTATAGTTTAGAGTTTAGAGTAGTGAGCGGCCAGCGGGCCGCGGTTCGAAGGGTTCGAAAGGTTCGAGAGTTTGGGCTGGCGCAGGGCCGGCCGATGGAAGATGGAAGATGGAAGATGTGAGGCTGGCGCGATGGGGCGGCCGCGGGCCGCAATAGTTGAGAGTTTAGAGTTTAGAGTAGTTAGCGGCCGCAGGGCCGGCCGGCCGATGGAAGATGGCCGATGGAAGATGGAAGATGTGAGGCTGGCGCGGAGCGGCCTCAGGCGCGAATCTCTCATCACTAATATAAAAGCCGCGGAGCGGCGGAGAAAGGGATTAGTAGGTTATTCGCTGCCGCTATAGGTTAGTAGAGGCGATGGGGCGCCGGAGCCGCGGTTTATGGTTCATGGTTCATGGTTGGGCGGATCGGCGCCTACTCTGCAGGATCGATGCGGAAGAGTTTGTCTGAAGAGCGTATCTTGCCATCGACACGGAATGAGACGTTGGAACCTTTGCGGGCGATGGGAACAGAGAGATTAGAGTCGTCGTGCAT
Source organism: Bacteroidaceae bacterium (assembly GCA_024699495.1). Taxonomy (GTDB): domain Bacteria; phylum Bacteroidota; class Bacteroidia; order Bacteroidales; family Bacteroidaceae; genus Physcousia. The sequence goes on from JAILPK010000039.1 coordinate 801, forward strand.
TTCCTCTACAACACCATAAATGGCGCCTGTGGTCGGACCAGTAACTAAAAAGTGGTCGCCTACATGCAGTTCGCCTGCTTCTATATGAAATTCTCCAAGACCGAGACGTGAGAAATATTTCCTACCCTTGCCTATATAAACCTTTCGCTCGGTGGCTTGTGAGCCATAGCCTTCAGCCCACTCTCCGAGCAGCTGCCCCTGGTAATAGCCATCCCAAAAGCCCCGGTTGAAAACTCGGGAGAGGCGGTTGTCCAGTTCTTCAAGACGGGAGCGGACTTCTTCCGACTGAAAATCAGCCATCGGCTGGGCCGAGAGCATATTGAGGGCCTCTTTGTAACACTCGACGACAGTGCGAACATATTCGGGCCCCCGCGCACGCCCCTCGATTTTGAATACTCGCACGCCAGCCTTCACCATCTTATCCAAGAAACGGATTGTCTTTAAATCCTTCGGAGACATTATATACTGGCGGTCTATTTCCAGTTCGGTGTCCGTCTCCTTGTCTCTTACTGTATAAGCACGTCGGCAGATCTGCATACATTCACCGCGATTGGCAGAGCGGCCGGTGTTCATAAGAGAGAGGTAACACTTGCCGGAGACAGCCATGCAGAGGGCTCCATGGCAAAACATCTCAATACGAATCTGACGACCCGACGGGCCGCATATATTATCGCGGATTACGGCCTCGTGAATTTCTCTTACCTGGTCCAGGTTTAGCTCGCGCGCAAGCACAACCACATCAGCAAACTGAGCATAAAAGCGAAGAGCCTCAACGTTGGATATATTCAACTGAGTGCTGAGATGCACCTCAAGACCGATGGAACGGGCATAGGTCATCACCGCAATATCGCTGGCAATAACAGCGCTGATTTCGGCCTGGCGTGCGGCGTCGAGAATTTCACGCATGAGAGGGATGTCCTCCCCATAGATGATAGTATTAACCGTAAGGTAACTCTTTACGTTATGCTCGCGGCAAGTATCAGCTATCTCCCGCAGATCATCTATTGTGAAAGCGGAAGCCGAATGGGCCCGCATATTTAGTTTGCCTATGCCGAAATAAATGCTGTCTGCCCCACCCTGCAAAGCCGCAATGAGGCTGTCGCGTGAGCCCACTGGGGCCATCAACTCAAGAGAATACAAATACATATTAAATTAAGAATTAAGAATGAAGAATTTTTGGAGCAGCGAGCGCAGAGCCAAGCTTGCTTGAGCTATGACGAGTCGCGACAAAAATCGAGGTGAAGACTCAATTTGGAGCAGCGAGCGCAGAGCCAAGCTTGCTTGAGCTATGCCGAGTCGCGACAAAAATCGAGGCGAAGACTCAATTTGGAACAGCGAGCGCAGAGCCAAGCTTGCTTTCTGATGGCCGAGCGTGAACAGAATCGAGGTGAAGACTCAATGAAGAATCGGCCGGCCTCTAAGCGGGCCGACCGGAGAAAAGAGACCCGCCGCCGTGCCCTCTTTAACTCTTGAACCCGCGGCCGTTCCCGTCCTTTTTGAGGACGGTCCGGCAAAACTCCACTCGTCAACTCGTTAAATACTTATTTCTCCGCGGCTCATATCGCCTGTAGTAAGGCCCATCTTCAGCCATTGCATACGCTGGGCGCTGGTTCCATGGGTGAATGTCTCCGGCTGACTGTAGCCCTGGGCCTTCTCCTGCAAATAGTTGTCACCAATTACCTCAGCACATTGGATTGCCTCCTGCAGATCGCCGTCTTCAAGGCTTCTATACATATCATTCTCATAATAACCCCAGACTCCAGCATAGAAATCAGCCTGCAACTCCAGACGCACACTTATCTTGTTGGCGTCTGTCTGGTTAAGTCTTGCCATCTTGTTGTGGCATTCATCCAGAGTGCCAAGCAGATATTGAACATGATGGCCCACCTCGTGAGCTATTACATAAGCATAGGCGAAATCTCCATCGGCCCCGAGCGATGACTTCATGTTAGAAAAGAACGAGAGGTCTATATACAGAGCCTGATCAGCTGAACAATAAAACGGACCGACGCTGGCCGAACCCTGGCCGCAACCGGTTTGAACAGCTCCAGTGTACAGAACCATGCGTGGCGCTACATATGTGCGCCCCATACTCTGGAATACATGTGTCCACACATCCTCGGTGGATGCCAGCACCTGCTTGGAGAAATGAGCCAGTTCTTCTTCTTCAGCAGTAAGCTCACGTTCGCTGACTACTCCCTGACTGCCCAAATTATCCAAGGCTCCGCTCTGCATCACCGCTCTGAACAGATCTCCGCCGTTAGTCAAATAGGCAATCACAACGGCAATAATTATACCTATGATACCAATGCCACCTGCTTTGCCGCCGCTGAATCTGCGACGGTCATCAACGTTGCTGCTTTCTCTTCTTCCTGATAAATTCATATTAATGTTTTATTATTTGGTTGGAAAATTATTTCTTATCGTAAAGGTGTTATTTTCTCAGTTTTCCGTTGAAATGCCACACTACAATACCTCCCGCAACACTCACATTCAGAGAGTGCTTGGTGCCAAACTGAGGAATCTCCAAACAGCCGTCGCACACGTCAACCACGCTCTGCTGCACACCCTTCACTTCGTTGCCGAGGACAACAGCATATTTATGGTCGGGCAGAGGAGAAAAATCATTCAGCATAGTGCTGCCTTCACACTGCTCAACAGCCAGAATTTCGTAACCCTCAGTGCGGAGTTTGCTGACAGCAGCAAGAGGATCAGATTCATACCACCAACTCACGCTGTCTTCAGCACCAAGAGCTGTCTTATGTATTTCAGGATGTGGAGGAGTGGCTGTAATTCCGCAAATGCAGATGCCTTCAACACGGAAAGCGTCACAAGTGCGGAATATGCTCCCCACATTATATAATGAGCGGATAGAGTCGAGAACAACCACCAACGGCATCTTAGCTGCCGAGCGGAATTCATCGACGCTGATTCTTCCCATTTCTGTTACCTTAAGTTTCCTCATAAAATATGTTTAGTTGACAAGTGGAGGTTTGCTGGACCGGCCTCAAAAAGGCCGGGAACGGCAGCGGGTCAAAGAGTTTAAGACGGGAACGGCCGCGGGTCTCTTTTCTCCGGTCGACCCGCTTAGAGGCCGGCCGATTCTTCATTGAGGCTTCACCTCGATTTTTTTCGCGACTCGGCAGAGCTCAAGCAAGCTTGGCTCTGCGCTCGCTGCTCCAAAAATTCTTCATTTTCCCGTATTTGTGGCGCAAAGATAAATAAATTGTTAATAACTATGTGAAGAAAACAACAATAAATATATGAATAATCAACAAAAAGACGCTAAAAACGAAGTAAGAACATAATGAGAAGAAGTTATTATTATATAAAAATTAGTTTTCAACAAGAAAATCAACAGTTATTGACATCATATTCGACTGAAAATCCGTACATTTGCAAAGTTTTCAACATTATCAACAGGCTAATATTATCATAAGTGGGATTTTTTTTCAAAAAAAGATATTAACAATTAATAATATGATGGTTAAAAACGAATGGATAAAGGCTGGTTATGTCTCAGAATCTATAGCTGAAGGCACAGACCTGAAAAAAGAGATACGCCGAATGGCTGAAGCGAAGAATGCAGTTATTATGGCACATTATTATACCGAAGGAGAGGTCCAGGAAGTGGCTGATTTTATAGGTGACAGTCTGGCGTTGGCCCAGCAGGCAGCGCGCACACAGGCTGATATTATAGTGATGTGCGGAGTGCATTTCATGGGTGAGACAAACAAAATCCTGTGTCCGGAAAAGAAGATATTGGTTCCCGACCTTAATGCCTCGTGTTCTTTGGCAGAGAGTTGTCCGGCAGATGAATTCAGGAAGTTTGTAGATGCCCATCCCGGTCATACAGTGATTTCCTATGTTAATACTACTGCGGCCACAAAAGCAGTGACAGATGTGGTTGTTACCAGCAGCAACGCAAGGGAGATAGTGGAGAGTTTTCCGCAGGATGAGCCAATAATATTCGGTCCTGACCGCAATCTCGGTTCTTATATTAACAGCTTAACCGGACGCAACATGTTGCTTTGGGATGGCGCTTGCCATGTCCATGAGCGTTTTTCTGTTGAGAAAATATTATCTATCAAGGCTCAATATCCGGATGCAAAGATATTGGTTCATCCTGAATGTAAGGGAGCAGTGGTGAAGCTGGCAGACAAGGTAGGAAGCACGGCGGCTCTGCTCAAATATGCCGTTTCAGATGCGAGTGAAACTTTTATTGTTGCCACAGAAAGCGGCATATTGCATGAGATGCAGAAAGCATGTCCTCAGAAGACATTTATTCCTGCTCCACCTGATGACAGCACCTGTGCTTGCAACGAATGCAACTATATGAAACTCATCACTCTATCCAAACTCTACAATTGTCTGAAGTATGAATGGCCAGAGATAGAGGTTGACCCTGAAATTGCCAAGCGCGCTGTAAGGCCAATAAACAAGATGTTGGAAATAAGTGCCAAACTCGGGAAATAGCGTAAGAAATATTATCCGGATATTTATCTGCCTTAGGCTTTTCACACAATAAATATTTTAAACCCGAAAAATATATGTTTTTGGGAAGATTGTGGAGAAGAAAGAGCGGATAAGAAGGCAGATGAAATAAATACAGGCGACAGGGAGCTAACAGTTATTTTTATGCAAGATATTTTTACAAAGGGATGAAAATAGGAAATGTTGATTTGGGTGCACGTCCGCTGCTTCTCGCGCCGATGGAAGACGTCACGGATATAGGCTTCCGGCTCTTGTGCAGAAAAATGGGAGCCGCCATGGTCTATAGCGAGTTTGTAGCGGCCGATGCTCTTATCCGTTTTGTGAATAAGAGTCTTGAAAAGCTGAAAGTATGCGAAGAGGAGCGCCCTGTGGCAATTCAGATTTATGGAAAAGAACCGGAAAATGTGGCCGAGGCGGCAAGGATAGTGGTAGAAAAAGCGCACCCGGATGTGTTGGACTTGAATTTCGGCTGTCCGGTGAAGAGGGTTGCGGGAAAGGGTGCAGGGGCAGGTATGTTGCAGAATGTGCCTAAGCTGTTGGAAATAACAAGGGCTGTTGTTGATGCTGTCGGTTCGCAGGTTCCAGTATCAGTGAAAACCAGACTGGGTTGGGACAAAGACCATCAGATAATATATACATTGGCAGAGCAGCTGCAGGATTGCGGCATCTCGGCTCTTACAATTCACGGGCGGACACGCAGTCAGATGTACACAGGTGATGCTGACTGGACTCTTATCGGTGAGGTAAAGAATAATCCGCGGATGCGCATTCCGATAATAGGGAATGGGGATATAACGTCGGCAGAGAAGGCTGATGAGGCTTTTAACCGCTATGGCGTGGATGCTGTGATGATAGGAAGAGCCACTTTTGGGCAACCTTGGATTTTCCGCGAGATTATACATCCGGAAGAGAAACTCACCACATCTTGGAAAATAGGTATTCTGAAAGAGCAGATACAGACTTCGGTTGACAGGTTAGGGGAATATAGCGGCATATTGCATGTGCGCAGGCATCTGGCAGCAAGTCCTCTGTTTAAAGGAATCCCCGACTTCCGCCCAACGAGAATACGAATGCTCAGAGCAGAAAAAGCCCAAGACCTTTTCGATATAATAGACGAAATAGAAATGCACTTTTTACAATAATTTTTTTGGTATTAAAAAGCTATTATTATGATTTTCTGATGAATAATTAGTTTTTTATAAATTATTCATTTACCTTTGCATTGAAAAACAATTTTTACTGTTATGATTAAGGATTCTGACAGCATTGCTATTATCGCTGGCGAGCGCAACGTTACTTTTTCAGAACTTCTGCAGCGAATATCCCTTTTCAGCCATTATACTCCAAAAAAAGCGGGTGAAAGAACCCTTATCTTCGCTGAAAACCGCGAAGGATGGATTTATGCCTTCTATTCTGTGTGGGCCAATAGGGGAATAGCTGTCCCTGTAGATGCTTCATCCACAGTAAGCGATTTGGCGTATATCGTAAATGACTGCAAGCCTATTTGCGTTTGGACTACCAGAGATAAACTGCAGGTAGTGCGCGGGGCCATGAAGGAAACGGGCACAGAGATAGATGTGCATCTGATAGATGACTATGAAACGGCAGAGGCAAATGAGGCGAAAGCAGAAATAAAATATAATGATGAAGACACAGCCCTGATAATATATACCTCTGGAACCACCGGCTCCCCAAAGGGAGTGATGCTCTCGTTTCTCAATATAATGGTAAATGTAAAGGCAGTGTCGGAAGAAGTGCCTGTGTTTACCAAAGAGAGGCGCACACTGATTCTCCTGCCGTTGCATCATGTGCTGCCGCTGGTTGGCACAATCGTAATGCCTCTGTATGTGGGTGGAGGTGTGGCTATCTGCCCCACAATGTCAGGACCGGATATTATGGAGACTTTGCAGCGCGGAAAGATAGCTATAATGGTGGGCGTTCCGAGGCTGTGGCAGACTCTGTATGCAGGTATAAAGAAGAAAATTGATGCCAGCCCCATCACAAGAGGGCTCTTCAACTTGTGTGCCTGGGTAAATAACGTGGCTTTCTCCCGCTTTGTGTTCCAGGCAGTGCATAAGAAAATGGGCGGACATATAAAATATATGGTAAGCGGAGGCGCTGCTCTCGACCGGGAGATAGCATTAGGGCTGCAGACTCTGGGTCAGGAACTGCTTGAAGGTTATGGAATGACGGAAGCAGCTCCGATGATAGCCTTTACCCGACCTGGCGATTTGGTTCCCAAATGTGTTGGCATCCCCTTGCCAGCCATGGATTGTAAGATTGTAAACGGAGAGGTATGCGCTAAGGGCCCGAATATTATGCAGGGGTATTATAACCGTCCGGAGGAGACGGCTGCCGTAATCGACAAAAATGGTTTCTTACATACCGGTGATTTGGGACATTTTGATGACAAAGGGCGTTTGTATCTTACCGGTCGCAGCAAGGAAATTATTGTGCTATCCAACGGTAAAAATGTGCAGCCTAACGAGATAGAATATAAGTTGGAAAAATATTCAGACCGAGTGAAGGAAGCAGCCGTAGTCCAGGATGGAGATATGTTGCGGGCAATTATTGTTCCCCAGGATGAGTGGTCAAAAAAACTTACTGATGAAGAGGTGGAAGAAATATTGAAGCGTGAGGTTCTGGAACCATATAATCTCACCGTAACAAACTATAAGAAGCTGATGAGTCTTATGGTTTATAGGGGAGATCTGCCTCGCACTAAGATGGAGAAACTGCAGCGCTTCAAACTGAAAGATCTGCTTACAGAAGGAGCACCGATAATAAAAAAAGAGGAGAAAAAAGAGGAGGAGCCGACATTTGAAGAATATCAGATTCTAAAGAAATATATAGAGGATGAGAAAAAAATTCAGCTCCATCCGGATGATCATATAGAGACAGATTTGGCTTTCGACTCTCTGGATATGGTCGCACTGCAGGGATTTATCGAACAGACATTCGGCACAGACATCAACGCGTCTGACATGCCTAAATTCAAGAGCATTAGAGAGATGGCCGAACATCTGGTAAGGAGCAAGACACGCATGGAAGTGAAAGATGAGGACTGGCATGAGTTTCTGCATTCCAGCACATCTGATCTGAAACTTCCGAAAGGCAACTTTGTATTGCCAATGTTTGCAAAGCTCTCGTATCTCTTCTTCAAAATATATAATCGCCTTGAAATAAAAGGAATAGAGAATATATGCGCTAATGGACCTGTTATTATAGCTCCAAATCATCAGAGTTTCCTTGATGGTCCGCTGGTTTCTTGCGGAATGCCAATAGAGGTAATAAGAAAAAGCTATTTCTATGCCACAGAAGACCATGTCCAGGGAGCATTGAGAAAAGCATTTGCAAACCATAGTAATATAATCCTCATGGAACGCAGCAATTTGCGCGATTCCATTCTCAAACTGGCTGAGGTAATTAAGCAGGGAAAGAATATAATTATTTTCCCGGAAGGCTCACGCACTCGCAACGGAAAACTTACTGACTTTAAGAAAACATTTGCCATATTAAGCAGCGAACTGCAAGTGCCTATTGTTCCAGTATGCATTAAGGGGGCATTTGAGGCGCTGCCACGCTCCAAAAGTTTTATTTCGCCACATAAGATTTCGGTTGAATTCCTTTCTCCTTTTATTCCCGAAAGCACCCTCTCTTACGACGAAATCGCTGAACAGGTAAAAAAGATTATTGGAGAGGCTTGGGGTAAGTGAGTTGACGAGGTGGAGCGGCCGGGGGGGTTCTAGGGTTTCTAGGGTTTCCTAGTTTTTTCTAGGTTTTCCTAAGTTTTCCTAGGCTATTCTAGGTTTTCCTAGGCTTTCTAGGGTTTCTAGGCTATTCTAGGCTTTCCTAGGCTTTCCTAGGTTTTTCTAGGGCTTTTGGGGCCACTATGTAATCTGGGCCATTGGCCCCAACGCGCCAGCCCATACTGTAAGCGGTAAGCGGTAAGCAGTAAGCGCGGGTCTTGTCCGAATTAACTCAAGAACTTAAAAACTAACTTGTCAACTTGAGATAAAATTATGGTAAAAAACAAAGTTTTTGCTTCTTATAGCCTCTTTTTCGCACTTTTTGCATACCTTTGTGCCCGAATATAAACAAACATCAAACTTTAAACAAAAAACTGCAGTCAAGACTGCATTCAGATTATGGCTCAACAAGAAGACGTTTTCAAAAAAATTATTTCACACTGCAAAGAATATGGCTTTGTTTTCCCATCCAGCGACATTTATGACGGACTGGGAGCTGTTTATGATTATGGACAGAATGGTGTTGAATTAAAAAACAACATAAAGCAATATTGGTGGCAAAGCATGGTGCTGCTACATGAGAATATAGTTGGCATAGATGCTGCCATATTTATGCACCCGACAACATGGAAAGCCAGCGGACACGTTGATGCATTTAATGATCCTCTCATAGACAACCGCGACTCGAAGAAAAGATATCGCGCCGATGTTCTCATAGAGGAGCAGATTGCCAAATACGAAGATAAAATTGCCAAGGAGGTGGCAAAAGCAAAAAAACGCTTTGGCGATGCCTTTGACGAACAGCAGTTTGTTACCACGAACCCTCGCGTCATTGAACATGCACAGAAGCGCGACGCTCTGCATGAGCGCTATGCGAAAGCCATGAATGACAATGATCTGGACGAACTGAAACAAATCATTCTTGACGAAGGTATTGTTTGTCCGATAAGTGGAACACGCAACTGGACAGATGTGCGCCAATTTAACCTGATGTTCAAAACTGAGGTCGGTTCGACAGCCGAGGGAGCATCTACAATATATCTGCGTCCGGAGACAGCTCAGGGTATATTTGTGAATTATCTGAATGTGCAGAAGACAGGTCGCATGAAAATTCCGTTCGGAATAGCCCAGATAGGTAAGGCTTTCCGCAATGAAATTGTAGCCCGCCAGTTCATTTTCCGCATGCGTGAGTTCGAACAAATGGAGATGCAGTTCTTTGTGAAGCCGGGAACAGAACTCGATTGGTTCGCACAATGGAAAAAAACGCGCATGGCATGGCATCAGGCTTTGGGATTCGGAGCAGAGAACTACCGTTTCCACGATCATGACAAACTGGCCCACTATGCAAATGCAGCTACGGACATAGAATTCCGCATGCCATTCGGATTTAAGGAGGTCGAGGGCGTTCACAGCCGAACAAATTTTGACCTCTCTCAGCATGCTAAATATTCCGGCAAGAAGATTGAATATTTCGATCCTGAGACCAACGAGAGCTACACACCGTTTGTAATAGAGACATCTATAGGTGTGGACCGCATGTTCCTCAGCGTAATGTGCCACTCATATTGCGAAGAGAAACTTGAAAACGGCGAAACACGCGTGGTGCTGCGTCTGCCTGCTGCTCTCGCTCCCATAAAACTGGCTGTATTGCCGCTTGTGAAAAAGGATGGTCTGCCCGAGAAAGCAGAGGAAATAGTTCGTCAGTTGCGTTTCCATTTCAACTGCAAATACGAGGAGAAAGACACTATAGGCAAGCGCTATCGCCGCATGGATGCTATAGGATGTCCATATTGTGTGACCATTGACCACGACACTCTTGTGGATAATTGTGTTACCCTGCGCGACCGTGACACTATGCAACAGACTCGAGTGCCCATCGCAGATTTGCAGAGCATCATCGAGGACAAGGTTAGCATAACCAGTCTGCTCAAAAAGTTAATCTGATTATTATTCATCGCAGACTCCTCAATACTCGCTATTGGGGTGTCTGCATTGAATAGTCCCCCTTTTTGAAATATTTGAAAGACACAATATCCTATCTGGATATCACCGTTTGTAAAAAAAGCAAGAAATAATAATGAACAGTAAATGCAGATACCTCGTGGGCGGAGCCTTGGGATGGATAATATGCTTGATGGTGTTTTCCTCATGCTCCAAGGATTCAGAGGCCTATGACCCTTATCATGACTGGCAGACGCGCAATGAGGAGTGGTTTGCAATGGTTGCTGATTCGGCCCGAACAGCCATCAGCATGGCAAAGGAACAATATGGGGCTACATGGGAAGACCATTGCCAATGGCGTATGTTCAAAACGCTGACCATGGACCAAGACCGGCAGTCGGGCAACATCAGCGACAGCATCTGCGTATTTATCCTTAACAGGGGCACTGGGCACGTAAGTCCCGCCTTTACAGATTCTATACGAGTGAATTTCCGCGCCACAATTATGCCTACAGTTGATGAATACGGAAATACTATAAATACTGTTTTTGCACAGACATATTACGGCCAGTTTGACCCCACAAAAGCGTTGCCTGCGAAGTATGCGGTAGGCAGTATGGTCACAGGCATCTCGACCGCAGTTCAATATATGGTGGTAGGAGACGACTGGATTGTATATGTGCCTGCAGACTTGGGCTATGGGGCAACTGCTACGACCACTATTCCGGCTTATAGCACATTGCGCTATAGAATAAACCTCGCAAATATTTATTCTACAGGAAAAACTGTTCCCGACTGGCAATAAAACTTTTTCTCTTTCATGCTAACAAAACTCAATAGCGCTGCAGTTGATGGTATTAAGGCAATACCTGTTGTTATTGAAGTGCACACTGTTCCTTCGACAAAGGAGACTGTTAATAGCATGACTATAGTTGGATTGCCTGACAACAGCGTTCGCGAAAGCCACAGCCGCATAGATGCGGCAATTGCCAATACCGGCATAAGACTCCCAAACCAGCGCATCACCATCAATCTTGCCCCGGCTGACGTAAGGAAGGAAGGCACAGGATTTGACCTCCCGATAGCCCTGGGAATACTTGCAGCCAATTCTCTCATCAGCCATGTCTCGCTGGAGAAATATATGGTTGTGGCCGAACTGAGTTTAGACGGGAGCCTACAATCTATACGCGGCGCTCTGCCTATAGCTATAAAAGCACGCGAATTGGGTTATGACGGACTTATCATCCCTGAGCAAAATGTCCATGAGGCAGCAGTAGTGAACCGCCTCAAAGTATATGGAGCAAGAAATCTGCAGCAGGTGATAAATTTCCTCAACGGAGTAAATTCGGATGACCAGCTTCAGCCGACAGTTATTGATACGAGGGCTGAGTTCTTCGCCCATCAGAACCATTATGACATCGACTTCGCAGATGTCAGAGGGCAGGAAAATGTGAAGCGCGCTTTCGAAGTGGCAGCTGCCGGAAGCCATAATCTGATTCTCATTGGACCGCCGGGAGCCGGAAAGAGCATGCTGGCAAAGAGATTGCCTACAATTTTACCACCGCTATCATTGGCTGAAAGCCTCGAAACGACCCAAATACATTCTGTGGCTGGAAGGCTCAAAGGTGGCACTGGACTAATTACAGAACGACCCTTCCAGGCTCCTCATCACACTGTGTCCCAAGTCGCCTTGGTCGGAGGTGGAGCCAACCCAATGCCCGGAGAAATAAGTCTTGCGCACAACGGAGTTTTGTTTCTTGACGAATTGCCTGAGTTTTCGCGGGCCTCGCTTGAAGTGCTCCGACAACCTCTTGAAGACCGCCAGATAACTGTTTCTCGCGCAAAATACAGCATTGTATATCCATGTAATTTCATGTTCGTGGCTTCGATGAATCCTTGTCCATGCGGATATTATACTCATCCGACAAAGCGGTGTGAATGTACTCCAGGCCAGATCCACAGATATCTCAATAAGATTAGCGGTCCGCTTATGGATCGCATTGACATACAGTGCGAAATTTTGCCAGTCTCTTTTTCTGAATTGTCTAAAATGCAGCCAGGTGAGTCATCAGCTGTCATCCGCGAGCGAATAATTAAAGCACGTAAAATTCAGGAAGAGCGTTTCAGTTCTTTTGCTTCGGGAGCAGGGACAGATGGTTCACGTATTCACTGCAATGCCCAGATGACTGAGAAGATGCTGCATCAGTTTGCCGAGCCAGATGCTGAATCAATGGATATGCTGCGCATGGCGATGGAACGACTGAAACTATCCGCCCGCGCCTACAGCCGCATACTGAAGGTGGCCCGAACCATTGCCGACCTCGCCGGCTCAGAGAAGGTTGAGTCAACACACATCGCCGAAGCCATCGGCTATCGTAATCTGGATAGAGGCGACTGGGCAGAGAGAGGGATGTAAGAGACGCAGCTATATAATAATTGATTATAAGGTTGTTGTCCTTACGTCACTACGCCCCCCCTGCCAGACAGCTAATTAGTTTGAAATAATTAGTGGTCATTCGTTTGAAAAAGGCAGTTTGCCTTTTTTCAAACGAACGTATTATGTTTTAATATGTGTGATGTGATTCCTTAATCTCCTGCTGCGTAATTTTCTTGCGGTCCATAGATCGCCAGGCATATGCTATGTAGGCCAGAACTAACGGAATAAGCAGGGATACATAGAACATAGTGCGGAGGGTGAATTCGCTGCTGCTTGCATTTATGATAGTGAGAGACGACTGCAGGTCGGCGGTGCTAGGATAGAATGCTGTGTTGTTCCATCCGGCCAGCAGGAGCAGAACTAACACTGTCACCACCGTTCCAATGCCCGTTGGCCAGATGCCTCCGATGTAAGTATTGGAACGTATTGTGCGGATAATACCGTAGAGGACCAGGAAGACGCCAATAACCAGGATTACAGCCAACGGCCACATGTCAATGAGGTTATGAAGATATTTCATTGGTTCCACAACTATCACGCCTGTAGCCGGGTCGTAAGAATACCCATCTTTGAGCAATACGTGGCAAATGTAAGCCACGAACAGGATGAGGAAGGGAATTGTCTGTCCGATGAGCCGTTCGGCGCCGCGCGTGCGTATATTCTCGTCCTCGATGTTGTTTATGAAGAAGAGGATACCGAGAATGCGGGTAAGGAATACTAACGCAAAGCCGAGAATCAGCACCCATGGGCAGAGCAGCGCGTCAAGCCCATGGCTGGCATTGGCCCATGAGGATATTATCAGTCCTCCCCCAGCGTCGTCGGTGAGGGAAAGGAGATTGGCTTTCTGAACTAAGAAGTTAGATCCCTCGAAGAAGGTGGCCACTGCCCCGCCGATAAGCAGCGGGCCGAGGATGCCGTTAAGCTGAAGGCAGAACTGGAAGGGGCGTGCCCCGAGCAGATTGCCCTGCTTGTTCTGAAACTCGTAGCTCACAGCTTGCACAACGAAGGTGACCAGGATGAGCATCCAAAGCCAGTAGGCCCCGCCGAAGCTGGTGCTGTAGAAGAGCGGGAAGGCGGCAAAGGCGGCTCCGCCGAAGGTGACCAAAGTGGTGAATGTAAGCTCCCACTTGCGGCCCGTAGAGTTAATCAGCATCTTGCGCTCGTCGTCAGTGGCGCCGAGGGTGAAGATGAGTGAATTTCCGCCCTGGACAAACATCATGAAAACAAGCAGGGCTCCCAATAGGCTGACTAACAGCCACCAATATTGTTGAAGAAACAGGTAAGTCATAGCGCTAATCCTCTCTTGATTTGTTTGAGCATAATATTAATTTCCACTATAAGCAAGGCTGTGAACAGGGTCAGGAACAGGAAGAATGTTGTTGCAACAGCTCCCGAACCGATGTCGCTGACGGAGGCGCTTACGGGCAGCATGTCCTGAATAGTCCAGGGCTGACGGCCGAATTCAGCAACGAGCCAACCACTCTCGCTGGCGATGTAAGCGCATGGGATAAGAATAATACTCAGCCACAATAGCCATTTGGGATAAGGACCGAAAGGCTGTCCGCCGTCGTTTATAGGCTGGGAGGCGGTCTTCTTCTTCCAGTTAAGGAATATCATGAATGCGAAGACGAGGATGAAGAGAGTGCCGAAGCCGACCATAATCCTAAAAGCCCAGAAGTTGACGGGAATATATGGAACCAGTTCGGACTCGTCTTTGATAAATCCGTAGCCCATATATTGAATGTTATCTTTCAGTTTGGCCAACTGCTGCTCTTTATCCTTGCCGTTGCTCTCACGGTATTCTTTCAGCGCCGCGATGGCGATGCGTCCGCGCTCCATCTTCTCCTGAGCCGACGGTTCTACAGTGCCGTCCTGGCGTGTATATCCCTTCAGAATATCGTTGACGCCAGGGACATAGCCGTGGAGGGTGCGGGTTGCCAGAATGCTCAGTCCGTTGGGGATGGCCAGTCGCATGGGGGCTTCAGCCTCGTTCTTATAATCCGGTTGCTGGAAGGGATTCACCCATGCCAAAGCTGTCAGACTCTGATCTTCCCCACCATTGTAGAGAGCCTCCATGGCTGCGAGTTTCATAGGTTGCACATCTGCCACCCTGTAAGCGCTCTCGTCTCCGGTTACGGCAGCTGCCACAGATGATATCAGGCCGACAATAGCTCCGATTTTCATACTCTGCAAAGCAAGCTCACGCTCGGCCTCGCGGTTCTTCAGCAGATACCAGGCAGAGACTCCAACCACGAAAACAGCTCCGATAATCCATGCTGATGTCACTGTGTGGCAGAATTTGTCAACGGCGTAGGGTGACAGGGCGACGTCGAAGAAAGAATACATCTCATTGCGCATGGTGTCTGGGTTGAACTCGCAGCCTACAGGATGCTGCATCCACGCGTTGGCCACCAGAATCCACCAGGCGGAGATTGTTGCTCCGAGACCTGTGAGCCATGTCGAAGCCAAGTGGAACCCGCGGCTTACCTTTTCCCATCCGAAATACATTACTGCCACGAACGTAGATTCCAGAAAGAACGCTATAATACCTTCGATGGCGAGGGGCGCGCCGAATATATCACCGACAAACCAGGAATAGTTTGACCAGTTGGTTCCGAACTCGAACTCGAGGATAATACCTGTGGCAACACCCATGGCAAAATTGATGCCAAACATACGTTGCCAAAAGCGGGTCGCAATGCGCCAGAAGTCTTTTCCGGTGCGGTAATAGCAGGTCTCCATAATGCCCATAATGAGAGCAAGGCCTATTGTGAGTGGCACAAAAAGCCAATGATATATGGCCGTGAGTGCAAATTGTGCTCGAGCCCAATCTATGGCCTGCGGGTCAACAGTTAAGAGTGTCATGTCGTTAGTTTTAAATTAATTTATAATGTTCAGTCAGTCGTATATTTTCAGACAGCCGTTAAAAAGTATTTGTTCAGATAGTCTCGTTTTATTTATAGCCGTATATTTTCAGATAGCCTTGTAAGTTCAGACAGCCGTATAATTATTTGTCCGGAGAAGGGTTTATTGAGGAGTGCGTCCCGTAATTTCTTTTGCCACGAAGTCAGCCTCTTCGCCTTTGTCTGCGTGGTTGGAGATGAAATTGGGGAAGAAGAACACTTTCAGCACAACGAAGATGATGAACAGTTTTATCGCTATGATAAGCCACAAGGTCCGCCCGAGGGTCATTTGCCTAAAACCGTCATAATAGAGGTAAAAGGCTTTTTTAAAGAAGTTGGTCACCGACATCTTTTCTCCCGGATTAGTTACATAATATATGTTTATTTCTCGAAATGCTGGTAGTCTTTGGATGATTTCCACAGTCCGCCCCATTTGAATCCTTCTTCGCGAAGTAGCTTATAAGCCAAGTCGTTGCGGTCGATCTTCATCTGAAAGCTGCGGTTTCGATTGGCATAAGGCGCAGCTGCCTTCGGGCTTACTATAACGACCTGTGAGGTCTTCTCATCTTTATTATTCTTTTTTGTGCGTACATGAGGGTTGTAAAGAGGGTTTATGTCTATTGCCAAACCGCGTGAGTGGCTGCTCAGTTTGTTGCTGCCGGCTACTGTGCGGAAGCAAAAGCATGATGTGTTGTTGGCAGTCATAGACGCTTCATCATCAGCCCCGAAGTCATCAATAAGGCGGATGCTATGTATAGGGTAGCGGGCCTCATAGAGTTTTCGGAACACTCTCAGCAGAGATTGGGCAATCTGTCTGTTGCAGACCATTTCACCTATGTGTTCCTTCCCGTTTTCATCGATATGCGAGAGACGCAGATAGCGCAAATCCCCTCTTTTCATTGTGCAGCCCTCTGGCCACGAAAGTCCCTGCATCCTACCGAAGACAGAATCTGGCAGAGTCTCGGCAGTAAAAGTCTGCGAACAGACTGAAAGGCTAAGGCATAAGAGAAATATGGATGTCAGATTTCTCATTAGTGCCATGTTATTTCGAACTGTTTATTATTTCTTTTTCTTTTCCTTTCCCCATCTTCTCGCGTAGGATGGCCAGACCTCGGTTGACAACAGGGTCTGTTGCATACATTATCTGGTAATATTCGCTCATGTCCCACAGGTCGCGGGCTACCAGTGCTTTCAGCTGCTGTCGGATTGCAGGCAGCGTCTTTGCCCGTTCTTCTTCGTTGCGGGCTTTTATGCTGTCTTTCTTCATTGCAGAAGCCAGCATCTCGTCAATGACGTCCTCGGGGAAGGAGAAAGACTTCAGGAAGTTGTCGAAGGTCTTGTATGATTTCTGCAGTTTCTTCCGGTTTTTGTCAAGATAGTGAAGGCTGGTCTCAACGATATATGATTTTGCAGCGAGTTCTCGGTGCATTCGTGTGTAGCGCGTTGTGTCGAGAGGCACAAACTGATCTGGCATTATGCCTCCACCGCCATATACAGTGCGGTTCTTGCGCAGAGTGCTATATCGCAGAGAGTCAGGGAAATGGATGCTGTCTGCAGAGGTCAGTTCGCCGTGGTTGAAGCGCTCTATGACATCGCGCGCATAGGATTTGGCGTCACCCTTCTCGTATGGTTTCTGTATGCAGCGCCCAGAAGGAGTATAATATCGGGCCACAGTAATGCGTATCATAGAGCCGTCTTCGAGGTTGATAGGCCTCTGCACGAGTCCCTTGCCGAAGGTGCGGCGCCCCACGATGGTGCCTCTGTCCTGGTCTTGAATCGAACCGCTTACAATTTCTGCTGCAGAGGCTGTATATTCGTCAACGAGGACCACAAGGTCTCCATCCTCAAACTGTCCGTTGCCGGAAGCACGGAACTCTTGCAGCTGCATGCCGCCGCGTCCGCGGGTATAGACAATCATATCCCCCTTTGGAAGGAACATGCTGGCTATATCGGCTGCAGCGCCGAGGTACCCGCCGCCGTTGCCCTGAAGGTCAAGAATGAGAGACTTCATCCCCTGCTTCACCAGTTGCGTAATAGCCTCGGATACCTCATCTTTGGTCGTGGCACCAAACGAGCTGAATCTGATGAGGCCGATGCCCGGTTCCACTATATAAGCGGCATCAAGAGTCTTCACCGGAATTTTGTCACGCGTGACGAGGAATTCGTGAACTCCTTTCACTCCGCGCCTGATGATTCCGAGTCTGACCTTTGTGCCCTTAGGGCCGCGCAGACGCCCCATGATGTCCTCGCGGCTCATCTTGACGCCGGCTATGGCGGTGTCATTGACTGATACAATACGGTCTCCAGCTATAATTCCGACCTTCTCGGAAGGTCCTCCAGACACGGGCTGAATCACTACAAGTGTGTCCTCAAGCATGTTAAACTGCACTCCGATTCCGTCGAAATTTCCGCGCAGGGGCTCGTTCAGTTTCTTGGTGTCTTTCGCGTTAGTATAAGACGAGTGGGGGTCCAGTTTGGAAAGCATCCCAACGATGGCGTCTTCCACCTGCCGGTCCATGTTTACGGTGTCAACATAGAGTGCGTTTATCATTACAGTGCTCTGCACGAGCTTGCGGACAGCCTGCTCGCGGTTGTCTTCTTTCAGCATCTGCGCCGAAACAGGAAGACTGAAGAATATAGTTGCTGCGACAACCAGGGCAAAACCTAAGAAATCAGAACTATGATGTCGTTTATTCATATAATCGTTATTGGTAAGCTAAATATTAGCCAGCTAAAAGTTATATTTCAGGCCCTCAGGGAGAAATTCCTGAATGTCTCTGCCGAAACTGGCCAGTTCGCGCACTACTGACGAACTGATTGCTGCATGCTGCGGTTCGCTGAAAAGCACTATGGTCTCGAGGGCCGAGAGGCGATGGTTTATATCGGCCATATTCATTTCATATTGGTAGTCAGCCACGGTGCGCACGCCGCGCAATATGCATTTGGTGCCGATCTGGGTTGCAAAATCTACGGTTAGCCCGCTGTATGAGGCTATCGTGACCCGAGGCTCACCGGCATAGAGGCGGCGTAGGGCTGCAATGCGTTCCTCGGCAGGAATCCATCCTTTTTTTGCCTCGTTTATACCCACAGCTATCACGATATGGTCAAAGAGGCGCAGTCCGCGTTCCACGAGCGAGGCATGCCCGAGAGTAAATGGGTCAAAGGAGCCGGGGAAGAGTATGGTGTTCATGCTTCTAATTCTTTGTATTCTTTTTCCTCCTCTTCCTCTTCTGTGCGGTCCTCCTCAATTACGAGGTTGTTGATAATGAACTCCTGACGCGAAGGGGTATTCTTACCCATATAGTATTCGAGGAGTTCGGCCACCTGGTCGGATTTGTGCAGACTGACCTGCTCGAGCCGAATATCCGGGCCGATGAATTCGCTAAACTCATCGGGCGAAATCTCTCCGAGGCCTTTGAACCGGGTTATTTCCGGGTCGGGTCCAAGAGTCTCGATATATTCCAGGCGCTCATCTTCAGAGTAACAGTAACGGGTGATGAAATCGCCGCGAGTGTCTTCCTCGCCGAGTGCTTTCAGGCGTTCGCGGCTGAGTTTCTTGCGGCGGTTGCGCACGCGGAAGAGCGGTGTCTGCAGGATATATACGTGCCCTTTCTTGATGAGTTCGGGGAAGAACTGCAGGAAAAAGGTAATCATGAGCAGCCGGATGTGCATTCCGTCAACATCAGCATCTGTGGCCACGATTACTTTGTTGTATCTCAGTCCGTCCAGTCCGTCCTCTATGTTCAGTGCGGCCTGAAGCAGATTGAACTCTTCATTCTCATATACCACCTTCTTCGTCAGTCCGAAGCAGTTGAGTGGTTTGCCTCGCAGTGAGAACACTGCCTGCGTGTTGACGTCCCTGCTTTTGGTGATGCTTCCGCTTGCGGAGTCGCCCTCGGTGATGAAGATACAACTGTCTTCTTGCCTGTCGCCTCTGGAGTCGTTGAAATGGATGCGGCAGTCGCGTAGTTTGCGGTTGTGCAGATTAGCTTTCTTGCTGCGTTCGCGTGCCAGTTTGGCCACTCCGGCCATCGCCTTGCGTTCCTTCTCGCTCTCGCTTATTTTCTGCAGAATCACTTCGGCCACGTCAGGTGTGCGGCGCAGATAGTTATCCACCTGCTCCTTGACGAAATCGCCGATAAACTTGTCAATGCTCACTCCTCCGCCGTTGGGCTCTGTGGATGTCGAACCGAGTTTTATCTTTGTCTGGCTCTCGAAGAGCGGCTCCTGGATATTGATGCTTATGGCGGCTACTATGCCGTTGCGGATATCCCCGTAATCGAAGTTCTTACCGCTGAAGTCCTTTATGGTCTCTGCGATGTATTTCTTGAATGCGCTCTGGTGTGTTCCTCCCTGAGTGGTATGCTGTCCGTTGACAAACGAGTGATATTCCTCGCCGTATTGTCCGTTGGTATGTGTGAATGCTATTTCTATGTCTTCGCCCCGAAGATGAATTATTGGGTAGAGGGGCTGTGTCGTCATGTTGTCGGTGAGCAGATCCACAAGCCCGTTGCGGCTGATAATCCGATGGCCGTTGAGCATTATGGTGAGTCCGGTGTTCAGGTATGTGTAGTTGCGCAGCATTGCCTCCACAAACTCATCCTGGAAACGGTATCCTTTGAAGAGTTTACTGTCTGGCTCGAAGGCAATCAGCGTGCCATTCTCTTCACCTTCCGGGAAATCCTCAGGAACTATGGTTGCAGCTCCGCTCTCTTTGGTGCCAGTATCAGTCTTGAGTATTCCTTCCTCAAACTTGACGCAGCGTGATTCGCCGTCGCGGAAACTCTGTGCTGTGAAATGCAGGCTTAACGCATTCACGGCTTTGAGGCCTACGCCGTTGAGGCCTACGCTTTTCTTGAATGCTTTGGAATCATACTTTCCGCCCGTGTTGAGCATAGATACGGCTTCAATGATTTTGCCGAGGGGGATGCCGCGTCCGTAGTCGCGGATTGTGACACGCAGGTGCTCGTCGATGGTCACTTCTATCCGCTTGCCCGAATTCATCTTGAACTCATCTATGCTATTGTCAATCACCTCTTTCAGCAACACGTAGATGCCGTCCTCGGAGTGGGAGCCGTCGCCCAGTTTACCAATATACATACCTGGGCGCGTCCGCACATGCTCCATGTCGGACAGGTGACGGATATTCTCCTCGTCATAATTCACCTGTTGCTGCTGAATAACTTCTTCTTCTTCTGCCATTTCTCAGTAGTAAAATCTTGAATTTATATAATCACAGCTCTTTCCCCCAGCAGCGGCGGCGCTTGTGTATATAGCATTCCAGGTGCGACCATTGGGCCTGGCTCTTTTCGTTGTCTTCCAGCTGCGGGTGTGTCTCGGCCCAAATGAAGCCCATATCTACGGCTACGGGCATGATCTTCTCGAATATAATGGCGTTGACGCCTTTGTTTTGGTATTCAGGCAGAACACCTACGAGAAGCAGGTCAAGAACGGGCTCATGCTTGAAATAAATGGATTTCATCAGATGGAACCATCCAAACGGCAGCAGCTTCCCATGGGCTTTCTGCAGGGCACGCGAGAGACTGCCGATGCCGACGCCCATGGCTACCGGCTCGTTTTCCTCGTTCTCAACAACGCATAAAAGACGCATATCGAGGTATTGGAGATAGGTGTTTGCATACTGCATTATCTGGCGCTCATTCATCTCCGAATAGCCGTAGAGATTGGCGTATGCTTTGTTCACCACGTCGAACACTTTGAGGATATATTTTCCGCCGTCGGCATTTATTATCTCTTTGTGGTTCTTGAAGTTGCGCACATGCAGATGATAGCGTTCGCGGCTCATCTTGGCCACACGCAGATATTTCTGCGAGTCTGCCTCGTGGCCGGCATGCGGGATGATGACCTTGCGCTCTACCCAGTCGGTCTCCTTGCCGTAGCCCAGACGTTCCATGTGTGCCTGATAGTAGGGATAGTTATAGATTGTGCTCATAGTGCTGAGCTGGTCGAAGCCGTCTATCAGCATTCCTTCCGGGTCCATGTCGGTGAAGCCCAGCGGACCTACTATTTTGTTCATTCCGCGCTCGCGTCCCCACTGTTCGGCAGTTTTTATCAGAGCCTCCGACACCTCTGGATCATCGATGAAATCTATCCATCCGAATCGGGAGTTGCGGTTGCCCCAGGTCTTGTTTGCCTTGTGGTTTATGATTGCGGCCACGCGGCCTGCCAGTTTGCCGTCTTTATAAGCCAGGAATAGCTCCCCCTCACAGAATTCGAAGGCCGCATTCTTCTTGCGGTCGAAGGTGTCAAGCATATCTTCAAGGAAATCCGGCACAGCATACTCGTTGCCACGATATAGCTGTTCATTGAAACAGATGAAGCTTTTTAAGTCTTTTCGTGTCTCTACTTTCTTAATTGTTACCATTGAAAATGCATTTTAGGTGCCCAAAAGTACAAAAAAATAGTGAATTGTAATATAAACAATGTAATATTTAACACAAAAAGGACGTAAAACCCAAAAAAATCAAGATTTCTTTTGACTACCGAAGGGAAAACGCTACTTTTGTGGCCAAATACAAAGACTCCAAAAATCCCCATTTGAGATTATGAGACAGATGAAAAATTTTCTAGCCTTCGCGTTTATGACCCTTCTGACCGCCAATGCTGCGGCTCAATCAGAAACGCAGAAATCATACAAACCTGCCCCCTATGTCTTTATCGGACTGCAGGGCGGAGGACAAACCACATTCACCGATTTTGACGCCATAGACCTGATAACACCAACGGCGTCATTCTCCATCGGTGTCATGGCAACTCCCGTCGTCGGATTGCGACTGCATGCCAACGGGATATGGAACCGCGGCGGGATAAAGCCCAATTTCAAATACGACTACCGCTATGTCACCGGGGATCTGGACATCATGCTTAATCTCTGCACTCTGTTCGGAAAATACAACACGTATGCTTTGAATCTCTATCTCATCGGAGGCGGAGGTGCCAACTACGCCTGGCAGAACAATGACATCTGGGCCAGCACGCTCACACCCGATGGCGCATGGCAGGATAACCACTGGAGCCATAATATACGCGTCGGCACTATGCTCGACTGGAATCTGGGCAAGCATGTCAGTCTGAATCTCGAAGTAGCAGCAAATTTTCTTGACGACCGTTACAACAGCAAGGTGGATAAGAGAGATGATATCCAGCTCACGGCACAACTGGGTCTTATGTTCAAGTTCGGATACCGGAAAGTCTCTGCCGCTGCTGATGACTTTGTCATCGTGCCTGCAGCACCTGTGGCCGAAGAGCCGGAGCCAAAGCCCGAGTCTGTGCCTGCCGCAGCTATTCGCCCTACGCAGTCTGTTCAGGCTGCTTCCACGGCTGCTATCGCCAATCCGGAGATGCGTCAGGAGATATTCTTCGACCTGAACAGCACTCAGCCCAAGAGCTCCGAAACGGCCAAGATCGAACTCCTGGCTGCCTTCATGCAGCAAGTGCCTGATGTGAAGGTATCTCTCACCGGATATGCTGATGCCGGAACGGGAACACCTCAAATCAACATCCGCGTAGCAAATATGCGCGTTGAGCGTGTGGCAGAGTTGCTGCGCGAGGCAGGCATTGATGCCGGACGTATTTCGGTGGAAACCAAGGGAGCCGCAGAGCAGCCATTTGCTGAGAATGACAAGAACAGAGTCGTTATAGCTATTGCCAAGAAATAAAAACACGACATGAGACGCTTCCTGCGTGAGTTTTTTGCCTTAGACCATTTCTTAGTCGTCATTTATGCCATCTTCCTGATGTGGCTCGTGGTGACGCTGGCCGTGAATATCTCGTTCCTCAACCCTCTGGAGCGCGCCGTGGAGAACTTTTCCATGACGGATGTGTTCTATGATATCAGCAGCACCAGCGGAGAGCGGGACAGCAGCGACCTCATCACCTTGGTTGATATGACTGATGTCTATGACCGCTCACGTCTGGCCGATATAGTGGATTCCATACAGAAATACGAGCCGGCATTAATGGGCGTGGATATCGTATTCGAGGGTTGGCGCGGCGACACCGCCGGGACGGAGCGTATCATAGAAGCTATCTGCGGAGCTTCATCGCCTATGGTATGGGCTTACAAGATGGCTGACTGGAATGAGGAGGAGGCGCAGTTTGAGAGCACAATCCACTCTGTTTTCGCCGATTATGTAGATGTCAACGAGGGATATACTAATGTCATCAGAGACACCAACGGCGGCACTGTGCGCTCGTTCGGCATTAGTCGCATGGCGGAACATCAGATTCAGCATTCCCTTCCGGCCACCGTTGCAACCACATTCCTGGGAGACACCACAATCTACGACCGCCTCACCGACCAGAACATCAACTTTACAGCAACCATCTTCCCTGTGCTACAGCCGGACAGTATCTGGCTACATCCCGAACTCATTCGCGGACGCATCGTAATGCTCGGAGCCACACACGACGGACAGGATATGCACTTCACACCTATCGGAAAAATGGCCGGTCTAGAGGTGCTTGCATACACGATTCAGACCATGGTGGAACATCGCGATGTGAAACTCTTTTCCGGGTGGCAGACTCTGCTCTTTACCCTCATTATCATCTGGCTCGGACAGCTATGCCAGCATTTTGTGCTTCAGCAGTTTAAACGCAGACACAGTCACATCGCACATTTCCTATATGAATCAGAAGTGACCACCGCCATAATAACCTTCTTCATTCTGATCATCCTGGTCGGAATCTGCTTCTGGCTCTTCTTCACATATAATGTATATATCAACACCGCCTGGGCCATGATGGGTATTGCGCTTCTCCTCGAGTCGCGTGATCTGTACAAACTAACCCTCATCCTACTATATGAACGCTACCATTGGCCTTGGCTCAAACGCTCTGTCTATGCCGATGAAATAGAAGGACACAAATAACATAAACCCTAAAACTCAAAAAATATGAAACAGAATTTTTACAACCATAATACAGTATTAAAGACTTTAGTCCTAACTATAGTTATGAGTCTGCCATTCTGCGGAAAAATCAGTGCTGAAGACCTCATCGTGTCAAGTATAACCGGCAATGTAAGCATCCAAGAGGGCACAAAACGCATTGCGCTCACCAAAGGACAGAAACTGACCGACCGCAATCTGCTCTTCCTGCCAAAAGGAAGCAAGATTGTTGTGCTCGCTCCATCCACCAACCGTCAGTTTACCATCAACGGCGCTTTCACAGGCACTGCACTAAAATACATCTCAGACAATAAAAAAAGCAGCATAAAGTCAACCACCAAGAAATATATGGCCTATCTGATTAAGCAGGCCACAGAGGGTGAGGAAGAGCATCTTGTTGTTGGGAAATACGAAGACAGCCACGCCACTGTGGTTCGTTCGGCACCAACCTTGGATTCCGCACTCATTATTCAAGCCGGTTTAGACACTATCCCCGACCAGCATTGCTGCAAGCACGGGGGAGCATGCGCCCAGGACAGCATCAGGCACTGCCATCAATAATGGATCCTGTCGCCAGCCTTCGAAGATTTTAAGTTTGTGAGTTTTTTAGTCCTTAAGTTCTTAAGTTTTTAGCTTTAAGTTATTAATTTATGTAGAGACTAGCTGACGAGGTATTCCTGGCCGGCTTTGGCTACATATCGGACTCTGGTTACCTTTCGGCTAACGCCAACATAACACTTTCGCTCCACACCGCGCCAGCCAACCTCTCATCTATATCCCCCCCATCCCAGGGGGGGCTTCGTGCTCCGTCTGTTCCGTTTGCTGAAGCAGCCTCACCCTCCTACGCCAACCCCCATCGCGCAAACTAACATCCCTTGGGGAAGGGACGGGGTGTGGGGGGTAGTAGGAAGGTAAATAACGTCAGTTGGATAACGTCAGTTGGACGCAGGCTAAAACTTATTTTAAAAAGGTCCTTTTGGTTGCTTGGGTTTGTTTTTCCATTTTGATTGAGTGCTTAATTTATAAAAATAGTTAAAAAATGCAATTAGGTTGAGCTATTAAATAAGTGGTATTTGAAAATCTCTTACCTTTGCCTTAATCATTAAAATATTTACTTCAATTATTTTAAATAGTTGCCTTAAGATAAAAGGCCAAAAATTATAATGGCACATCTGACTGAAGGATTTGAATTTGAAGATTTTAAGGTGGTGATGACTCTCAAACAAAGTGATTTGTGCGAGACTTATCGTGTCCAGGACAAGGAGGGCAAATCGCTCTTCATGAAACTGTTCAATACAGATAAGTTCCCTGCTGAGCAGGTCAATGCCGAGGGCAAGCCAATGGAGATAGAAATTTGCGGAAAACTGCAGAGCAGCCATATCGTAAAAAAGGTCTCTGACGGATCTCTTGAAATAGAAAATAAGAGGTGGCATTATTTGCTTACAGATTATTTTTCCGGACAAATGCTGTCCGATATGGTAGCATCTAAACCACTGACATGGGCCAAAGCCAAGAAGGTAATCAATGACATCATCGGTGGCATCGAGGACTTGAATGCGTTGGATCTGATTCACAATGATATAAATCCATCAAATATAATGATGAGTAGCAGCGATGAAAATGCCGATGCGCGAATCATTGACTTGGGACATGTGGCAAAAGCAGGCGCAAAGATCCATACTGCAGACCTCAGTCCGTTTTATAGGGCGATGGAGACTTTCGAAGGTAATTTCAGCGAAAAGAGCGATGTATATGCCCTGGCTGCCACCATTTACACTATAACGACCGGTGAAACCCCGTGGTTCTTCCCATACGCAGACATGTCTGACCCGGAAATCGGCAGAACTCTCAAGGTTAAGCGCCAGCTGGTGCGTCTCAACTTTGAGAAGGCTGACAGCGAGATGCCCGACGAGGTGAAGAGTTTGATTCTTGATATCCTCATGACTCAGTCTGAAGAGACACGCAAGAAACTGTCTGTATTGAAAGCCGTTGTCAACGGACAGCCGTTGCCGAAGGAAGACCCGATAGCAAGTTTACGTCCCGAACCGACCGAGCAGAAGAAAGCAACAGAGAGTTCCGATATGACAGTAAGCGTAGAGGCTGAGGTTCGAAAAGGCAACGGCTTCAAAGACGTGGCTGGAATGGAAGAGCTGAAGGATGTGGTGAGGAAGAAGATAATCTTCGTGTTGAAAAACCGCGAATTGGCTGAGCGCTACAAACTGACTCCACCCAATGGCATGCTGCTTTACGGTCCTCCGGGGTGCGGCAAAACATTCTTTGCAGAGAAATTTGCTGAAGAGAGCGGCTTCCGCTTCATCGATGTGAAGGCCTCCGACGTGGCTAGCCCATATATTCACGGCACCCAGGGCAAGGTGGCCGACTTGTTTAAGAAGGCAGAGGAGCAACCACCTACAGTAATCTGTTTCGACGAGTTTGATGCCTTTGTCCCCAACCGAAGCGGTGTTGACAACCAAAGCTTGAGCAGCGAGGTAAATGAGTTTCTCTCCCAACTGAACAACTGCTCCAAGCGCGGCATATTCATCGTATGCACGTCTAACCGTCCAGATAAGATAGACCCGGCTGTGCTACGCACAGGACGTATTGACCAGCTCATCTATGTCCCTGCTCCCGACAAAGTGGCACGCAGAGAGATGTTCAGAGTGAATCTTGATGGCCGCCCGTGTCTGGATATAGACTATGACCGTCTGGCAGATTTG
This sequence comes from Bacteroidaceae bacterium, assembly GCA_024699495.1. Lineage (GTDB taxonomy): Bacteria > Bacteroidota > Bacteroidia > Bacteroidales > Bacteroidaceae > Physcousia. The sequence goes on from JAILPK010000039.1 coordinate 27,954, forward strand.
ACAGAGCACTATGTGGCCAGTGATATATCATATCTGGTCAACGATGCAGCCATCACGGCGGCCTTGTCTGACACGCCCATAAGTCAGGAGATTCTGGAACGCTGCATCTCATGCATGAAACCCTCCGTGAGTGACGAGGTGCTGAAGAGCTATGAGCGTCTGCGCGAAAAGATGGAAGGAATTAACCACACCGAGCGTCCGCATATCGGTTTCACATAAGCCAGGATAATCCAGAGGTTGTTCTTTGGTTTCCTGAATTAACACTTTTTGGGCCGCCAGTATAACAAGAAGGAGATGTATGGGGTACATAGCATGTATTCCTACATTAAGAATGAATGATACATTAATTGTTAATAGTTGATAGGACCGGATAAGAATAAACCAATTACAACTAAAATACCCTTTTTTCTAACCCTTTAAAGAAATTAATTATGTCAAGAAAAGAAGAAATTATGGACTACCTGCGTGGTCAGGGATTCCGTCCGGAACTGGATGAAGATGGTGATATCCGCATCAAATATCAGATGCTCAACTTTATCATCTTCGATAATACATCAGATGAAAACTACCTCCAGATTGCCCTTCCGTTCATCTATGAGGCAAGTGACGACAAACTGATTGATGCCCTTCTGGCCTGCAATGAGGTGTGCAAGGGACGCAAGGTTGTCAAGGGAACAATGATTAACAACAATGCATGGCTCTTCTTCGAAGTGCTCATCGACAAGAATCCCGACTATGATGATATCATTCCTCGCGGTCTCGAAATGCTTGTCGGCGCACGCCAGTATTTCTATGATCAGCTAAACAAGTAATCAATTGTATTATACAGAATTCCCTGCTTATTGACATACGTCAAGAAAGCGGGGATTTTTCTTTTTACGGAGATAAATTTCTATTGCGGTTTGTTAGGAAGTCCTTACCTTTGCAGCGTCAAAAGACAAAGACAAGCGATCAATCGATGCCGAGAGGCATTTTTACTCAATACGGTTTTTCATGGTATTAGGTTAGTTTTAAAGGTTTTCATTCATTTTAACCGCTTTGCGGTTATCTTTTAGGTTAGTTAGTTTTATTAGGTAAATGATTGCAGAATAACAAAGCATAACGGATTCGCAGGGATGCGGGTTCAGGAAAAGCAAAAGAAGAAACACTTCATCTGAAGTGTGTGTTTTCTAAAGTTATTCTGAAAAGATTCCAAAAGATTTGTTCATAGCCGTGGGATGCTTCTTCGTGATGAAGAGGTATCCTTTTTTTGTTTTTTTAACGGTAATATACTTGACAACCCCCCTTCCGATGTTGTACTTTTGCGGCCACAATGACAAAACAGCTTTTTATAGAAACCTATGGCTGCCAAATGAATGTGGCAGACAGTGAGGTTGTGGCCTCCATAATGAATATGGCCGGTTACGAACTGTGTGAATCCATAGACTCGGCAGATGCCGTTTTCCTTAATACCTGTTCTGTGCGAGACAATGCAGAACAGAAGATTATCTCAAGGCTCGAAGCTCTGAACAGTCTGCGCAGACACGGCCGCAAGCTCATCATTGGAGTGCTCGGATGCATGGCCGAACGCGTGAAAGAAGAGCTACTGGAAAAACACCACGCTGATATAGTATGTGGTCCGGATGCCTATCTTACTCTGCCGGACCTTATTTCTCAGGTAGAGGCAGGCCACAAAGCCATCAACGTGGAGTTATCTACGACAGAGACATATAAGGATATTGTGCCACAACGTCTGCATGGGAGCAGGATAGGCGGTTTTGTGAGTATCACACGCGGATGCAACAACTTCTGTCACTATTGCATAGTGCCTTACACACGCGGACGCGAGAGGAGCAGAGATGTAGAAAGCATATTGCGCGAAGTGCGTGACCTGCGGGAGAAAGGATATAAAGAGGTTACTCTCTTGGGGCAGAACGTGAATTCATACGATTTCCTCACCCCTGGGGCATCGGAGCCGGTGCGCTTCCCAGCCCTGCTCAGAATAGTTGCTCAGGAAGTGCCTGATATGAGAGTGCGCTTCACCACAAGCCATCCGAAGGATATGAGCGACGACACACTGCGTGTTATCGCAGAGGAGCCAAACGTATGCCGCCATATTCATCTGCCGGTTCAGAGCGGAAGCAACCGCATTCTTAAGCTGATGAACCGCAAATACACACGCGAGTGGTATTTGGAGAGAGTGGAGGCCATTCGCCGCATAGTGCCCGACTGTGCCATTAGCACCGATATTTTTGCCGGCTATTGCTCCGAGACAGAGGAAGACCACCAGCAGTCGCTCTCGCTGATGCGTGAGGTGGCATACGACTCTGCCTTTATGTTCAAATATTCCGAGCGCCCTGGAACCTATGCCTCGCGTCATCTGCCCGATGATATACCAGAGGAGGTCAAAGTACGCCGTCTCAACGAACTCATTGCTCTGCAGAACGAGCTCTCGGCTATGAGCAATCACAGATGCATAGGCAAGAGATATGAGATTCTTATCGAAGGCACAAGCAAGCGCAGCCGCGAACAGTTGTTCGGGCGCACAGAGCAGAATAAGGTAGTGATAATAGACCGCGGGCATTATCGAGTAGGCCAGCGTGCGATGGTAGAGATAACCGGCAGTTCGAGCGCCACGCTGCAGGGAACAGCCATAGAATTATAATAATATAGATATATAGAAGCTGCACTAATACAACACTAAAGAGCTATAGGGCAACCATAGAGCATTAGGGCAAAGAAAGCATTGAATTATTATTTTTAGCAGAATATGGGAACATCACATACATCCAAGAAAAGGAAAAAAGGCGGAATTCAGGGAGGCACCATAGCCAGCGGCATCAGCATAACTCTGGTATTGGTGCTGCTGGGACTCGTGGTACTTTTCGGCCTAACAGCCATGCAGCTCTCACGTAACGTGCGTGAGAATCTTACCGTTACGCTTCTGCTCGATGACGATCTGGACTCGCTTCAGACAGACGGGTTCAAGAATATGCTCTCGCAACAGCCATACGTGAGCCGGCTCACTCTCATCACCAAGGAACAGGCTCTGCGCGAGGAGATTCAGGTGATGGGCAACGACCCGTCGGAGTTTCTCGGAGGCGAGAACCCCTACACCGCTTCCATAGAGTTGAATCTTGAATCTGAATATGCTAATACTGACAGCCTGGTGAATATCACCCGCGAATTGAAGAAACGGTGGGAGGTGAGCGACGTAATCTATCAGCGTGATTTGGTGGAGCGTCTGAACTCTAACCTTCAGAAAGCCACTATAGTGCTGATTGTGCTTGCCGCCCTGCTGCTTATCATCAGCATTGTGCTTATCAACAATACTGTGCGTCTGAATGTATATGCGCGCCGGTTCCAGATTCACACCATGCGTCTCGTAGGCGCCTCATGGAGTTTTATCGAGTGGCCGTTCCTGCGCCATTCGCTTGCTATTGGGATTACATCGGCCACAATAGCCGACCTTCTGCTCGCAGGAGGTGTCTGGTATGCCATAAAGCAAGATCCTGCCATAGCCGATGTGGTAACCCAGACGACTATTATCATCATGCTCGCCACAGTGATTGCGTTTGGTCTTCTTCTGACCTCTGTATGCACTACTATGAGTGTGGCTCATTTCCTCAGAATGCGTGAGGATGAGATGTATAAGTGAGGCATAGCGCTTACTTACCAGACTGAGGCACCTATAAGAGATGATATTGTGCAGCATAAGTCAACTCTGCGGAGATGGCAACAAAAGTCAGAATGCAGGCCATATCGCACAGGACAACACTATAAAGGACAACATTATAAAGAAATAAACTAAAGAGATAATTATGAAGAAAACAGAATTTGCTTTTAACCGCGTCAATTTCCTTTTGCTCGCAGCAGGGATGGCGATAATAATCATCGGTTTTATACTGATGAGCGGGAGCGGCTCCACAGAGACCGAATTCAATGCTGATATATTCAGCAGCATGCGCATAAAAGTAGCACCAGCCGTGTGCTTTGTTGGTTTTATATCCATCATAGGCGGCATAATGTACAGACCAAAAGAAAGGGACAACGGCAATGAATGAGATTCAGGCTTTACTTATGGGCTTGCTACAAGGGCTTACGGAGTATCTGCCCGTCTCCAGCAGCGGACATCTCACCATCGCTTCCGCGCTGTTTGGCATAGATGGTGAAGAGAATCTCACCTTCACCATTGCTGTGCATGTTGCCACGGTGCTTTCCACCCTGGTAATCCTCTGGCACGAAATAGCATGGATATTCAAGGGCCTCTTCCGCTGGAACGGCAGCCTAAATGCCGAGCAGCAGTATTTCCTTGCCATCGTGGTCTCCATGATTCCCGTGGGGATAGTAGGTGTCTTTTTCAAAGACTATGTGGAAGAGATATTCGGGGCCGGACTGCTCATCGTTGGGTGCTGCCTCCTGCTCACCGCTCTTCTGCTTATATTCAGCTATTATGCCCATCCGCGTCAGAAGGAAAACATCTCATACAAGGATGCCTTCATCATCGGTCTGGCACAGGCATGCGCTGTATTGCCCGGTCTGAGCCGTAGCGGCAGCACCATTGCCACCGGTCTTCTGCTTGGCAATAAGAAAGAGCATCTTGCGCAGTTCAGCTTCATCATGGTTATCCCTCCCATCCTTGGCGAGGCTCTCCTTGACGTTCTGAAGATGGTAAAAGGAGGTGCTGAGGCTGCCTTGGGCGACATATCTGTTTCCGCCTTGCTCGTCGGTTTTGTTGCTGCTTTCGTCAGCGGTTGTCTGGCATGCAAATGGATGATAGGCATAGTCCGCCGCGGCAAACTGGTTTATTTCGGCATCTACTGCGCTATAGTAGGCACTCTCTGCATAATATCTTCACTAATTTAATATGACAGAACTGGAACAGTGGGAAGCTGGGCGCATATTGTCGTTTGACAAGCCCTACGGATGGACTTCGTTCGATCTGGTCGGCCGGGTGCGATGGGCTCTCTGCCGCAAGCTCGGAGTGAAGCGCCTGAAAGTGGGCCACACCGGTACATTGGACCCCCTGGCCACTGGCGTTATGGTAGTTTGCACGGGCAAAGCGACTAAGAAGATTGATCTGCTTCAGGCTGAAACCAAGGAATATGTGGCCACCATAGCCTTGGGAGCCACAACTCCCTCGTTCGATTTGGAGCACCCCATCGACGCCACCTACCCAACTGCGCATATCACACGAGAACTCGTGGAGGATACACTCCGACAGTTTCTCGGCCGGATAGAGCAGGTGCCACCGGCCTTCTCGGCATGCAAGGTAAACGGGAAGCGCGCTTACAAACTGGCCAGACAGGGTGAGAACGTGGAATTAAAGCCCAAAATCCTCGTCGTGGATGATATAGAGCTGCTGCAAGGGCCTCAGCCTGCTCAGCCGGCGCCCGACGGCACTCCGCTACTCTCCGTGACCATACGTGTGGTTTGCTCCAAAGGCACTTATATTCGGGCCCTCGCACGCGATATCGGCCTCGCTCTCGGCAGCGGAGGACATCTCACAGCCCTGCGTCGCACACGCGTCGGCGACGTGCGGGTGGAGGAATGCCTCGACCCAGAGACATTTATCGGCTCGCTTTCCAATCAGTCAAAAGAATAACATCACATCTCCATACATATATGAAACTATCCCAATTCAAATTCAAACTTACTGAGGACAGGATAGCACAATATCCTGCTCCCTATCGTGACGAGTGCCGTCTGATGGTTTTGCATACCAAAAGTGGTATAATAGAACATCGGGAACACTTCTATGATATCCTAGATTTCTTCGATGAAAAGGATGTTTTTGTGTTCAATGACACCAAGGTATTTCCAGCACGTCTTGAGGGCAACAAGGAAAAGACAGGTGCCAAGATAGAGGTGTTTCTGCTGAGGGAGTTAAATGCAGACTTGCGCCTCTGGGACGTCCTGGTTGAGCCGGCACGCAAGATTCGCATCGGCAACAAACTCTATTTCGGCGAGGACGAAAGTATGGTTGCTGAGGTAATTGACAACACCACGAGCCGCGGACGTACCCTGCGATTCCTCTATGACGGCCCCCACGAGGAGTTCAAGGAGTCTCTGTATGCCCTCGGAGAGGCTCCGCTGCCCAGGAGTATCATTTCCCGCAAGGCTACCCCCGAGGATATGGAGGACTTCCAGACTGTGTTTGCCACAAACGAGGGAGCAGTGACCGCTCCTATCACAGGTCTGCATTTCTCCAGACATCTGATGAAGCGCCTTGAGATAAAGGGCATAGACATGGCTTTCATTACATTGCATTGCGGACTTGGCAATTTCCGTGAGATTGACGTTGAGGACTTGTCAAAGCATAAGATGGAGAGCGAAGAGATGCATGTAGGCTCCAGCGCTTGCCGCACAATCAACAATGCCAAGGACTCAGGTCACCACATCTGTGCTGTCGGAACAACAGTGCAACGCACGCTGGAAACAGCTCTCGGCGCAGACGGACATTTACAGGAATTCGACGGATGGACGAATAAGTTCATCTATCCTCCCTATGATTTCGGAATTGCCGACTGTATGGTGGCAAACTTCTACATGCCCTACTCCACTCTGCTGATGCTCACATGCGCCTTCGGCGGATATGATTTGGTCATGAAGGCGTACAAAGAGGCCCTCAGAGACTCGCGCTACCGCTTCGGAACATACGGGGATGCCATGCTTATCATGAAGGACTAACATCCCACTCTTCCTTCTTCCCGAATTTATGGCCCATAAAGTCTATCTCAGTCTCGGAAGCAATCTGGGTAACCGAAGGAACGCTTTGCAGCACGCCGTAGAGCTGTTGCAGCAGAGGGCAGGGACTCTTGTGGCCAAGTCCTCGTTTATAGAGACGGAGCCATGGGGATATGAGTCAGACAATAAATTCCTGAATGCAGCCGTATGCATTGCCACAGACCTCACGCCGCCGCAGCTGCTCACAGTCACTCAGCAGATAGAGCGAGATATGGGGCGCGAGGCCAAGACCCGCCTTGGTGTCTATGCCGACCGCATTATAGACATAGATATCCTGCTTTACGACGACATGCATATCTCCACTCCGGAGCTTACCATACCCCACCCTCTCATGCATGAGCGCGACTTCGTGATGGCGCCTCTGTCGGAGATTATGCCCCGTTCGGAATTTACGCATCTGCATAGAAATAAAGATTCAATCGACTTAAATAATAATAAGAATATGAAAATCCTTTTACTTGGCAGCGGCGGACGTGAACACGCTCTCGCTTGGAAAATATCACAGTCAGAACGTGTTACACACCTGTTTGTGGCTCCCGGAAATGGCGGCACAGAAAGTGTATCCAACGGACATTGCAAGGCCGTAAATGTATCCATGAAGGCTGACGATTTTGAGGCCATACGTCAGTTTGTAATCGACAGCGGGGTGAATATGGTTGTCGTTGGACCTGAAGATCCCCTCGTGAAGGGCATTTACGACTTCTTCCAAGCCGATGAGAAACTATGCAACATCCCCGTGATTGGCCCCTCGAAGGCTGGGGCACAGCTCGAAGGCTCCAAGGATTTTGCCAAGGGATTTATGCAGCGCCACGGAATACCAACTGCCGCTTACCGCACATTCGACGGCACGCAGGTGGAGGAGGGAGTCGCTTTTCTTGAGACTCTGAAGCCGCCCTACGTGCTTAAGGCCGACGGCCTTTGCGCCGGCAAGGGAGTGCTGATATTGCCCACCTTAGATGAGGCTAAACAGGAACTTCGCGAGATGCTTGGCGGCATGTTTGGTCAGGCATCGGCAAGAGTCGTGGTAGAGGAGTTCCTGAGCGGTATAGAGTGTTCGGTGTTCGTGCTCACCGACGGCAAGGATTATAAGATTCTCCCTGAGGCTAAAGACTACAAGAGGATTGGCGAAGGCGACACAGGCCTGAACACCGGCGGTATGGGGAGCGTCTCCCCCGTGCCTTTTGCCGACGAAGTGTGGATGCAGAAGGTGGAGGAGCGTATCATTCGCCCAACTATCCAGGGGCTGAGTTCGGAAGGACTTACATATAAGGGTTTCATATTCCTCGGACTCATCAATGTTAGTGGTGAGCCGAAGGTGATTGAATACAACTGCCGTATGGGAGATCCGGAGACAGAGACGGTGATGCTGCGCATAAAAAGCGATCTGGTTGATCTGCTCGAGGGTGTGGCCTGCGGCAATCTTGCCGAACGCCGTCTGGAGACAGACCCGCGCGCCGCTGTCTGCGTGATGCTCGTCAGCGGAGGCTATCCCGGTCATTACGAGAAGGGAAAAGTCATCAGTATTCAGGAACCGGACGCCGTGGTATTCCATGCTGGAACGGCTGTTGAGCCCTCTGGGCGCTTAGTTACTGCCGGAGGACGTGTCATTGCAGTCTCCTCCTATGGTAAAACGCGCGAGGAGGCTGCCGAACGCAGTTTTGCTGCAGCGGCAAAAATCGATTTCGAAGGAAAATATTTCCGCCGTGACATAGGCAAGGATTTATGACCCGACGCCTTCAGAACAGGATATCGGAGAGCATGCTCACATTGCCGGTGGTGCTTACGCTGACGCTGCTGGCATGGACTTGCTACGGGTGGACATTGTCGGGAGGCTTAGCCCTGGGCAGCGTCCTGCTTGTGTCTTATCTGAATCTGGAGGCAGATGCCAAATGCGGGTTGCTACGCATCCGTTCACACATGATTCCGGCCGTGTGGCTCATGCTTGTGGCCATAGTCCCGCCTTTCCACTCACTCAGCCCCGCAGTTATAGCAGTCCTCTTCCTGGCTTTAACCATTTATTCTCTCTTTCTTACCGGAGAAAAACTGGAACCCGTTGGATACACATTTCGGGTGGGGTTGTATCTCTCCTTAGCCTCTCTCGCCTGGCCGCCGGCGTTCCTCCTGCTACCTCTGATATTATGGAGCCAGATGATATTCCTCAGGACTATGACCCTGCGCTCCTTTTGTGCGTTGCTGCTGGGATGTCTCCTGCCATATATTTTCTGGGCTGTGTGGGAGATAAGCCCCTTGGCCAGCGGGAAGTTAATTAATTTCGATTTTCAGCTCCCTACCCTATCCTCCCATCTTCATTTGTTGGCGGCTCCAATTACAGAGCCGGTTAAAGCTTGGGCCGGGGGCGGGTCGCCTCTGGCAGATGTTTGGATTGGTCTTGGCCGCGAGTATGAAGCATGCGGCATGGATTTAGGTCAGCTCGCAGCAGCCCATAAGGATTGGATTCATGCGCACATTCTGCAGTTGTCCTCCTCACTCTTCATCCTGCTGATGGGCTTCATCGCCTTTGTACATTATATCCGCAACAGTTACGACGATAAAATCAGCGTCAGAATGGAGTTTTATACCCTTTTGCTGCTGCAGGCCACTCTTACTCTGTGGATGTTTCTTGCTCCTGCCTCGTGGGCCACACTCTTTCCGCTGCTCGTCTTGGTTAGCGCTCCCACAATAGCCCACTTCTTCACTTTCACCCACACATGGCTAACAAATGCGTGGTTTGTACTCTGTTTCCTTATTTGGGCCTTCCTCCTTCTGCTGAATTGTGCTTAATACTATAATCAGCCCACAAATGAAAGGCCTTCTGTTGCTGTTCTCACCTCTACCCTACTCCGCTCTTCTCTTAGCTACAGAAAGTCCTTAAAAACAGAAACAACACATCGGGACAAGTGTTTATACATACAGATGTATTTCACTTGTCCCCGATGTGTTTTGCTGTTCAGCTAAATATAAGCAGATGTGTTACCTCTTCGTTCCCGGCTGTGGTAATTGCTGTAACGGTTGCACATCTGCGATATTATTCGCCTTCATTTGCATAAATGATTAGGGAAGTAAGAAGCCCCTGTCCAGATTACAGAGAGAAGAATGTCAATTCTGCCGGACAGCTTGGCGCCCCCCCTTATCCCTACTTGCTATATCTCTGTTTCAGGATTTCCATAGCTGCTTTGATGCTGGCTTTGGGAGTCCCTTTGTAGTCTTCTGTTGTGTTGGCAGTGACTACCCGGCCGTTTATCGAGTAAATATTAGGTTCATCGTCGTCCAGATCTTCAACCGTATTCTGGTATGATTCCCGTGCTATGGCTTCGGAAGGATAGGTTACTTCAACAATTGAACTGGTGCAAAGGGCATTCTCGAATTCGCAGGTCCATTTGGTTGAAGTAGTCAGATTGTAGGCACTTGTTGAATATGTGAGCACCAACTTGTTTCCCGTGTCTGTGATTTCAGGTTCAGTATATACTTGTTCTTCAGTTTCAACCCCTGTTTCATCTTCGTCATTACCGCCACAAGCTATGAACGGTAAGCATGCGAGTGCCATGAGGCACAACCATAAATACTTTTTCATAAGTGAAACAATTTTAATAAGTTAGTAATTAGGTTCACACCGCAAAATTATATATAAAGTCCGATACAACAAATAAAATTCAACAAAATGTAGTTTTTTTTCCACAAAATTACCTCTTTTGGACAAAACTACTCTTTTTTTGTGCCGTTACAATTAATATCTGTACATTTGCAGCCACAAAATACTCCTGCCGATAAAAATATGGAAAAAGAAACGTTGGAGCAGATGCTTATTCGCTACTCGGCTCAATATGAGTCGACTGAATTTCTCGTTGGCGACCCGTCATGGTTCATGCACCAGGTGGACGGAGCGGAGAATCAGGAGGCTATGGCATTTATTGCTTCCGTTTTGAGCTATGGAAACCGAAGCCAGTTTATGGCGCGAGTGCAACAGATTCTCGAGAATACGGACGGAAGGGTTGACACTTGGGTGCGGAATGGCAGCTACGAACGGATGTTTCAAGCAGGTGACAAAAGCTGCTTTTACCGCCTCTATTCATGTGATACAATGAACCGTTTTCTCACAGCCTACAGAATCCTGCTTCAGGCAAATGGCACCCTCGGCGCTTATCTCAGAGAGAGAAACACTGCTGACTGTCTTGAGGCGATTAGCGCTATCTGCAGCTTTTTTGCAGGTCACGGGATAAGCGTGGTAATACCAAAGGATACGCAGTCGGCTTGCAAGCGCGTCTGTATGTTCATGAGGTGGATGGTGCGCAGCGATTCTCCTGTGGATTTGGGCCTGTGGGCAGATTTTATTGACCGCCGCACTTTGATTATGCCTCTTGATACGCATGTGCTCAGCCAGTCGGTAAGATTAGGACTGCTCAAGAGCCGCACTGCGTCAATGTCGTCTGCTATATGTCTCACGAAAGCACTTGCAGAAATATTTCCTGATGATCCTCTGCGTGGAGATTTTGCTCTCTTCGGCTATGGAGTGAATCATAAGACTACAGACTAAGGAATTCTAATCCACAGAGGCTTAAAATAGTCTCTATAATGCTTATTCCTTCAAGATATCTTAATGCTCCGGACAGTATATAGCCAACCGTCTGATTGGGCATTCAACTGCCGCCTTTATCATATCCAGGCAAGCATACTATGGCAGTTTTTCCAAAGGTTGAGGAACAGAGTATATAATTATATGTAAAGTAAATAGTAATACAAACGCCAAGCTCTGACTTCCAACGTCCTAAGGCAAGCAGACAACCGCCAAAAAACAGAGAGAGAATGAATTTTATAGAATTATTAGAGAGCTGGGGATATATAGGGTTGTTTATAGCTGCCTTTATTGCCGGCAGCGTGTTTCCCTTCAGCAGCGAGGCCGTTATGGCAGCGCTTCAGGTGGCTGGTCTCAATCCGATGTATCTTTTTCTTGCTGGAACCCTTGGCAACACACTTGGCTCTTTGTTCAACTATTGGATTGGTACTTTTGGACGGTTGGAATGGATTGAGCGCTATCTGCATCTGAAGGCGGAGAAAGTACATGAGGCGCAGGCTTGGATGCAGCACTATGGTGCTTGGATTGGTGTATTATGCTTTTTGCCGATTATCGGCAGCATAATAGCTGTGACGCTGGGCTATATGCGTGCCAATCCATGGCTTTCGGCCCTCGCCATACTGATAGGTAAATCTTTGCGGTATCTATTGGTGATTTATGCTGTAAGCTTCTTCTGAAATCTCTTATTCAGCCTGTGCTTACACCCGCTTCTACCCTACCCCATGTCTTGCCTGTGTGTAGATTCTTTAGTCAGTAACGTCTGCTGAGGATTTTCTCGAGGATTTCCTGGGATAAATATAATGACATTTACAAGTCCGAGTATAAATATTATGCCAGTTATTATCTTGGTTTTTTGGCTAAGTTGTCTCTTTGTCTTTTTCTTTGCCTCTTCGCTATTGTTTTCAGCTGCATTTTCTTTGTCTTCATCTGCTGATTCAGTCTCTCCGCATTCTATTTTTTTTCCTCTTGCAGCAAAAATCATCCCAGTCGTTGTATCCTATGAAATTACATAGTATGTCCAGAGTAGCCCGCCGTGGCTGCTTGTCTGCAGCTATGTAGCCAGCCCTTAAGATATAGTTAAATATATATAATCCAGAGAATTAAGTATTCCAATAATAAGTTTATGCATCAGCAAGGGTAAGGAGCACAAGAAGTACGAGTTCGGCAACAAGGTATCTCTGGTTCGTCTCTGGAATGGGCTTATCATTGGAGCGCTGTCCTTCCGCAACGAGTACGACGGCCACACAATAGACAAGGCTATGGCACAGGTTGACAGGATATACGGCAGGAAGGTCCGTATCCTGGCTGGCGACAGAGGCTACCGCGGGCAGGAAAAGACAGGTGAGACAAAGATTATGATTCCAGACGTGCCAAAGGCGACGGATTCGGCATACACGAAATCAAAGAAGCACGCATTTTTCCGAAAGCGAGCGGGAATAGAGCCTGTCATCGGGCATTGCAAGGCAGACCATCGGTTGGGACGTAATTACTACAAGGGGCTCTTCGGAGACTCAGTCAATGTCATGCTCGCAGCAGCTGCATTTAACTTCAAGAGGGGCATGAACGCTCTCTTGCGCCTCATTTGGGAGTGGCTTAGATGGCATATGTCGGGACGGGTGGACGGGGATTGCAGACTTGCTATGGTGACTGGTCGTGGCTTTTTCCTAACAGAAGTGGCTTTTTAAGGGGTGACTACATATTATTTTAATACGCGCGCCAAAATTATCTTCTTTTTTCACTTTCAGGCAAAAAAAAGCCTCTCAACGATAAGGCTGAAAGGCTGAATTATCAACTATCAATTGAACCAATAGTTAATGGTTCAGGGTTAATGATTACTATTTGTTATCATTGGGTATGTTGAATCCAATTATTGGACGCCGGGGCTTTTTGTAATCTGCTTGAAGCTGAGCCAGAACTACATTTATGGCGTCAAGTTGAGCTTGTGTACCTTCGTTAATGTCATTTTGGTCGGTTAGAATGTCATTCACTTCTTCGCGTAAAGCTTTAACGTTCTCTGCCAATTCTTGTAATTTTGCTGGTAACTCTGATGATAAGAGCATAGTTCGCATGGCAACAAAGGCACGCATGATCTTACGATTAATGCTTATAGCTACAGGAGAACGAAGCACACTACTTAACATTGCTACTCCAAGTTCGGTGAAAGCAAATGGGAGATATTTTATATTCTGCCCTTGTTTTATATTCAAGGTGCCAATTTGGCATCTTGAAAGTTCTTCGCGTGTAACCACAAACATAAAATCCTCTCCTTCAAAGCGTTCTATATTACGTCGAACTTGGCGTTTTAGTTGGGAAGTGTTCACGCCATAGGCTTCAGCCAAATCAAAGTCTAGCATGACTCGTTGACCGCGTATCTCATATATTTTGAATATCATTCATTGTGTCTAATATCAGTTACAATACGAACATAACGTTTCTTTTGTATGTCTAATCTATTATCTGTTTCTTGAGTTCAATAATAATTATCTGTCGAAGAACCAGGTTGATAGGTGGAGATAGGCAAAGTACAGTGCGGCACCGATGATTGCGGCTATGATGATATACTTCCCGAATAGCGCTCCAAATATAAATATGGCTACAAGAGACGCAATGACAATGATTTTCCCATATTTGCTAAAGAGCGAACCTCCGATATCCTTCTTCACTTCTTCG